>NZ_JBEPKW010000038.1:0-1469 GCF_040544855.1 Novosphingobium sp. 1529 | reverse complement strand
TAGATGGGGTAACGGTCCGGCGTCGGTTGCGCATCCCTGATGCAGGGTTGGTGGCCTCCCGGTACGATGGTTGAACGGCGTCAGCGGTTGGGCTGCGCCAAGCATCGAGGGAGACCACCGTGGGCTACTATACCGGGATCGACGTTTCGCTGGAAGTCTCGCATTTCTGCGTTGTGGATGCTGCGGGCAGCATTGTGAAGGAGGCGCGTGTTGCCAGCGAACCTGGGGCGATCGTCGCCTGGTTCGAGGGTCTGGACTTTCAGATGGCGGCGATCGGCCTGGAGGCTGGCCCGCTGTCGCAATGGCTCTATGCCGCGATGATCGAGGCGAAGTTGCCAGTGACCCTGCTCGAGACGAGACAGGTGCGCGATGCATTCCGGTCGATGCCGGTGAAGACCGACCGCAAGGATGCCCGCGGCATTGCCCAGTTGATGCGCCTGGGCTGGTATCGACCGGTTCATTGCAAGTCGCAGGAAGCGCAGGAGAACAGGACGCTGTTGGCTGGCCGCAAGATGCTACAGTCGAAGTACATCGATCTTGAGCTGTGCCTGCGCGGACTGCTGCGTGGCTACGGGCTGAAGGTAGGGCCGACCAACCGCAAGACTTTTGAAGGCCGTGCTCGGGAACTGGCGGCATCGGTTCCCGGGCTCGACAATGCGGTGGACGCCCTGTTGAAGGCGCGGGCTACGCTGCTTGAACAGTTTCGCAGGCTCGATGGTCTGGTCAATAGCCGGGCTCGCCAGGACGAGAGGGCGCAGTTGCTGATGACTGTGCCCGGTGTCGGAGCGCTGATCTCGCTGACGTTCGTTTCGGCGATTGATGATCCGGCCCGGTTTCGGTCATCGCGGACTGTGGGAGCACATTTGGGCCTGACCCAGCGCAAGTACCAGTCGGGGGAGACTGATGTTACCGGGCGCATTTCCAAATGCGGTGACCAGGAGGTGCGCACCGCATTATACGAGGCGGCCAACATCATCCTGACCCGGCCGGTCAAGGGATCGCAGCTCAAGAGCTGGGCGGCGAAGATTGCTAGCCGGGCGGGCATGAAGAAGGCCAAGGTCGCTTTGGCGCGCAAGCTGGCAGTCGTCATGCACCGTATGCTCAGCGACGGGACATGCTTCGAGCACAGGCTGGTTGCAGCGTGATCGTTATCGAACAGGGACGAAGGTAGGACACAAGGGTTTCGGGCGAGAGGACCATCGCGCCCAATGGCAAGGTCCCGTCGCCGGGACGCACGAGCCAGGTCAGGCCGGTAAGACGGGAGCAGCCCTTCGGGTGACTGCGCGTTTCTAGATTGGTCGGCCGGTTCGTTGAGGACATCCATCATGCAGCGCCCTTGCGGTGACTGCGGACAGAAGCATGAAGCCGGCGACGTGATTATGCCGAATCGGGATTGACAATAGGCCCGTTACAGAAGCCCGTCTTATTCATCAGGGTGGGGCAAAGGGTTGGCGGGAGTGGCGTAAGCC
>NZ_JBEPKW010000036.1:0-1837 GCF_040544855.1 Novosphingobium sp. 1529 | reverse complement strand
CGCAAGCAAGGCGTCATGCACGCCGATGGCTGGCTGTTCCCGGGCATGCACTATCTCAAGCCGCTTAGTACCAGGCAGCTCCATCGGATCGTTGTCGATGCTGCCGAGGCTGCGGGCATCAAAAAACGGGTCGGCCCACATACCCTGCGCCACAGCTTCGCGACCCATCTGCTAGAAGACGGCGTCGATATTCGGATCATTCAGGCGCTGCTCGGGCATGCGAACCTCGAGACCACCGCTTTCTACACCACGGTCGCAACCCGAACGGTGCGCGCGGTCATCAGTCCGCTGGACAAGTTGACGACGCTGCTCGAGCCGCAGGTGGCTCCTCCCGGCTGAGCCGGTGCGCACCTCGCTCGAGGTCGCCGATATCTTCCGTAGCGCCGGGCCCGCCTATCGGGCGGCCCATGCCGGGCATCTGAGCTTAGGCCAGCTCAAGGTCATGACGGCCATCGAGAATTGCCGCACCGCCGCGCTGGGCGGTCACGTCGAGGCCTGCGACGACTGCGGGCACTGGCGGATCGCCTACAACTCCTGCCGCAACCGGCACTGTCCCAAGTGCCAGGGCGCCGCCGCGCGCACCTGGCTGGCCGCGCGTGAGGCCGATCTGTTGCCGGTGGGCTACTTCCACGTCGTGTTCACCGTGCCTGCCGAGATCGCCGACATCGCCTGGCAGAACAAGGCGGTGGTCTATGACTTGCTGTTCCGCGCCGCCGCGGACACGATGCTGACCATCGCGGCCGATCCCAAGCACCTGGGCGCACGCGTCGGCATCACCGCCGTGCTGCACACATGGGGCTCGGCACTGACCCACCACCCGCATGTGCACATGATCGTACCAGGCGGCGGCATTGCGCTGGACGGTACGCGGTGGATCTCGTCGCGCCCCGCATTCCTGCTGCCGGTGCGCGTTCTGGGGGCCTTGTTCCGCCGGCTGTTCCTCACGCGCCTCTTGGCGTTGTTCGATGCGGGAAGGCTCGGCTTCTTCGGCACCTTGGTGGGTCTGGCCGCGCGCAAGGCCTTCCTGCGGCATCTGTCGCCCATCCGGAAAAAGCGCTGGGTGGTCTATGCCAAGCCACCCTTTGCCGGGCCACAGGCGGTGCTGGCCTATCTCTCGCGCTACACCCACCGCGTCGCGATCTCGAACCGGCGCCTCATCGGCTTCGACGAGACCGGCGTGACGTTCCGGTGCAAAGATTATCGCCGCGATGGCGCCGAACGCCAGCATGTCATGACGCTGGCGACCGACGAGTTCATCCGCCGCTTTCTGATCCACGTCCTGCCACGCGGCTTCCACCGCATCCGGCATTACGGCCTGCTCGCCAGTTCAACGCACAAGGAGGCCATGGCGCTCGCCCGCAGGCTGCTAGGCGTTGCCGCGCCGATCGAGGAGCCCGAACCCGATGAACCGCCCGATCATCGTCTGCCATGCCCATGCTGCGGCGGGCACATGACCATCATCGAGACCTTCGCCCGTTGGTGCCAACCCCGCGCTCCGCCGCAGCCAGCGCCGCCCGCCCGGAGACACACGCCATGATCCGGCATGGCTCACTCTGCACGATGGTCGTGATCTCTGCGCCCCGGCCCATGGGGATAGGCGTGTCGACGCCGCCAGCACAGTCAAAATTGGGCTCATGGCCAGCAGGATCAGCGGCGCTTCGAGAGAAATGGCCATCTGACTTCCATGCTATTGCGCCCAACAAAAGCTGGGCGGTAAGCTTGCTTCAGCCCAACCAAGCCACACCAAAGCCCTTTTACCCATAGACCAAGGCGAGCCTCACCGCGGGTCGTACTTGTAAGACTTTCGTACGCCTGCCGGCGCCCGAAACCCTTCGAC
>NZ_JBEPKW010000035.1:0-2219 GCF_040544855.1 Novosphingobium sp. 1529 | reverse complement strand
CGTCTCGGCTTGGTCGCGCGAGATGTAGGCGAAGTCGTCAAGAACCAGCAGGTGGTATTTGTCGAGCTTGGCCATCGCAGATTCGAGCGCGAGTTCGCGCCGCGCGACCTGCAGGCGTTGCACGAGGTCGGAGGTCCGAGTGAACAAAACCCTCCAGCCCCGCTCTACCAGCGCCAGGCCGATGGCTGCGGCGAGATGGCTTTTGCCGCCGCCCGGCGGACCGAACAGGATGAGGTTGGCACCTTGCTCGAGCCAGCCATCACCGGCGCATAGGGCCATAACCTGAGCCTTTGAGATCATCGGCACGGCATCGAAGGCGAAGCAGTCGAGGGTCTTGCCAGCGGGTAGATGTGCCTCTGCCAGGTGGCGTTCGATCCGGCGGCGATCTCGTTCGGCGAGTTCGTGCTCGGCCAGCGCGGCGAGGAATCTGCTGGCGGGCCATCCTTCCTTGTCTGCCTGGGCGGCGAAGTCGCCCCAGATGTGCTTGATGGTGGGCAAGCGCAGTTCGTTGAGCATGAGGCTGAGACGCTGTGCATCGATAATGGGAGTTGCGTTCATGCGGCTTCTCCCTGTTCGATAAGTTCGTCGTAAATCGAGAGCGGTGCCAGTTCGACCACGACTTCGGGCAGATCGGCAGGGTCTGGACAGAACCGGGCCCGCAAGTTTGTCAGGCAGGGCGTTCGGCGCGCCGCCAAGTCCTCGGTCAGCAGCCTTGCGAGTTCGGCCTCACATGCACGTTCGTGGGCCATGGCCAGAAGTTCGACGGTGATGCGGCAGGCTTCCCGCTCACCCTGAACTTCCAGCAGGTGGTCGAACATCAGGCGATAGGCCTCTCGCGGGAACAGGCTATCGCGATAGACCAGCCCTAGCAGTGCCATGGGCTTACGGCGCAGAGAATGGATCACGTGACGATAATCGACAACGTGACCGTGCTTCCCGTTCATGCCCGCGCGGCCGCGCGGCAGGGTCATGAGTCTCGTGCCGCCAATGAAGAGGTCGAGGCGGTCATCATACAGGTGAGCCCGCAAACGGTGCCCGATCAGGCGGGATGGGACCGTGTAGAACACCTTGCGCAATGTGAAGCCGCCCGAGGATGTGACCGTCACGAGGACCTCCTCGTAATCGGTGGTGCGCACGTCCGGCAGCGGCTGCAGGAACTTGCGTTCTGCATCGATCCCGGGGCCGTGCCGTCGGTTGCGCGCATTTACGACCTCGTCGATGAAGCGGCGATAGTTGGCAAGGTCGGAGAAGTCGGCGCCCCCGCGCAGCAGCAGCGCATCCTTTATGGCAGCCTTGATATGGCCATGGGCACTCTCGATCGCGCCGTTCTCATGGGCAACGCCCCGGTTGTTTCTTGTGGGCTCCATTCCATAATGGGCACAGAGCGCGTCATAACGCCTGGTCAGGTCGATCCTGGCATCCGCGTCCAGATTGCGGAAAGCGGCCGAGAGGCTGTCGGTACGATGGAGCTTCGGCGCACCGCCTGCGGACCAGAGCGCGTTTTGCAGCCCTTCGGCCAAAGCGACGAAGCTCTCGCCGCCCAGGATGATGTGCCCGTGTTCGAAGCCGCCACAAGGAAGCCGGAAGTGATAGAGCAGGTGGTCCAAGGGCTGTCCGGCGATCGAAACTGCCAGATCGTCCATGCACGTGAAATCGGACAGGCCGAGCCGACCGGCCTCGTGCACTTGCCGGAAAATGACCTCGCGATCTTGCCCGTTGATGGCTCGCCAGTCGCGAATGCGCCTCTCCAGGGTTCGCCGGGAGCCGAACTCCGTCTCGGAATATCGGCGCCGCAGTTCCTCGAAGATCGCTATGGGCCGAAGGCCCGGGGCGGCCTCCAACATCGGCACCACAACTTCATCGAAAATACCAGCAAGGGGATCGGGTCGGCGCCGGCTGCGCGGTGCTTGCTGCTGTGATGGCAGCCTGGTGTCCTGCAGAACCCGATAGCCCGTCGCCGGACTGAACCCGGCCTTCGCCGCCGCCAGGGCGACGGGGTCATTACGCCTGTTGGTCATGAAAAGTCTCACTTGATGATCGTTGATGTGTCGGCCGGCCACACGCCAGGTCCTCCTCCCCGGAAAACCCGATGCATAGCGGCCGCCACGACCATCACAGGCACTTAGCAAAGAGTGCCTCCGGTGTGTCGGGACCGGCTACGGGCTACGCCCTGCGCCGGTCCCGACACACCGGATTCTCATCTTGATTGTCGCGCTTTC
>NZ_JBEPKW010000034.1:0-3068 GCF_040544855.1 Novosphingobium sp. 1529 | reverse complement strand
GTCAATCAGCCCTCAGCGCCATCCGCGATCTCGTCGACGGCAAATTCGCCGTCGCCTGACCACGCCGCCATAAGCCAACACGGTGAGCAGTTACCCAGGCGGGGCTAACCTCTTCTTCCGGCTCGTAAACACCCGCTATGAAAAGGGCGCAATGATCTGAACCTCCAACCGCGGCTTCGCCGAGAGGGGCGAAGTCTTCGGTGACCGTCTTGGCCACCGCGCTACTGGAACGATTGCTTCACCATGCCGTCGTCGTTCAGATCGAAGGCGCAAGTTAACGATTGCGGCAACATGCTGATCTGATCCCCGAGCATACACGCGTCCAAGCCAATCTCACCCCACCGCCCGCCCCGAGGCGCCGAGGCAGGCCGCCTAAAAATGGAGCTGTCGATCATCTCAATGGCGGATTACCAAATCCGCGCTGGGGATTTTTGCACCAGCACTTCTGAGGAATATTCGATCAGCATTTACTCTAGGCTCAGGGATCTGTAATTTCTGGGCGAAGGTGGGTTGTGCGTAGATGTTTTTAGATGGCAATGGCGACCGTCAGCGAACTGTGTGTGCAAATATTAAAGT
This sequence comes from Novosphingobium sp. 1529, assembly GCF_040544855.1. NCBI lineage: Bacteria > Pseudomonadati > Pseudomonadota > Alphaproteobacteria > Sphingomonadales > Sphingomonadaceae > Novosphingobium > Novosphingobium sp. 1529. The sequence goes on along the minus strand of NZ_JBEPKW010000034.1, from coordinate 2,492 downwards.
ATTGTCAATTTTATGATGATAATTAGATTTTTTGTAATTATATTGAAAACTTAATGTAGTTATATATTAAATTATGGCTCTGAAATTCAAGCCGACGACTGTCCCTTGTACGGCAATGGAAATAATCTCCATAGAAAGCGTATATTTTAGGCGATCGTCACGTTTAATTCCGTGTTTATATGCTGAGTAGTGTATCAATCCTGCGAGAGATTTCATTGCAATGATTTTACCTACTGAAGGATGATTTCCGAAAAGAGGGTTTTTTTCTTGGCATCCAGACTTTTGCATGCATCCAATAGTTTGTATTGCGTCAAGAAAATTAAGTGTTTGATATATTATTTCTAAAGATCTTAAATTTTTACGCATAGTTTTGTAATTCTGTTCTTTTTTTTGATCAATATATGGTTCATCCACTTTGCTATCTTCAGGAAGATCAATGGATCGCGGCACGAGAGATGCATCTGATGCATCTTTTTTGCCTTCAACAAGATCGAATTTTATGTTAGAGATATTATCTATATTATGAGAATATGTAAATTGTTGGCAAAATCCGCTGGGTGCATTGAAAATTCCGATATTCAAAATGATGAATATGCATGAAATTCGAACGTTATTTTTCATACCCATGACGATTTCCAGGATTTATAGAAATAAAATAGAATCAGGAATTCGTTACGTTACACGTGGGCATGGGAATGGAAATTTTTGTTGAATCTATATTGGACGATAATATGTTCGAATTTGGATGGGACATTTGCCTAAAAATTTTTGTCGTTTGAAATCAATTTTATAAGATTCATTCGGATTTTATGTTGATCATGATTGGATGAATCATGAACGATTTTGGGCATTGTTGAAAATTTGCCCCGACTGAAGGTCACGAGTGGCAGCTGCTGGAGTTGTGTCCCTGCCGCGGCGCAACGTCCGAAACAGCTGGCGACAGGAAAGTCTCGTTTCATTGGTCTTTCGGGAAGGCTCGAGTAACTGCTCAGGTGGTTGGCAAAAAGGGCTTGCGCGGCCTGGCCGGCGATGATTCAAACTGCCCATGGCACCGCCCTCGCTTCATGTCCTGACCGAAGCTGAGAAGAACGATCTGCTGCTTGCGCAGTACGAGACGATTGAGCGGATGGCCGGGCGGATTTCGGAACTCGAGGCGCTGGTGGGCAAGCCGCGCAAGACCTCGAAGAATTCGCACATCCCGCCCTCGAAGGATGATTTCGGCAAGGGTAGAGGCAGAAGTGGCAAGGCCAAGGGGGGCAGCGCCCATCGCGCGAAGGCAGTCAGGGGCGAGGTGTGCCTTACCAAACCCGTGTTAACCGTCATCTCGCGCAAAGTCGCTAGGCCAGACCTCCTTGGAATATTCCATTCCAATGCATCTATTCTGGCGAAAAATAAGCATGTTTCCCATTCGGGGAGATTAATCGCTATCAGATTTTCGGTAATAAATTTTCAGAAACTGTATCAAAATCAGACATTTCGTGGATTACGTACAATTCCTTATCGGTGATATCCAAAATGAATGTTTAAAGGGAGACATAGGAGGCGCTAATGAAGATTTCAGCAAAGTTGGCCCTGGCCGCAGTGATGTTAGTTATCTGCTCCCCTGTCACGGCAGATGCGCAGCAGATTTCCTCGTATGATTCCGCCACGAAGAAAATCGAAAAGCCTGTGAAAAATTCAGAAAAAGATATATATAAAGAATTGGTAACACCTGAAAAATCGCGTAATAAATCGTCCGATGTTGGCTCAAAGAAAAGTCTTTTTGGCCTAGTTTCACTGATATTAGTGAGTATAATATAATTATATAATTTCATTTTATTTATTGAATTTTCAACGTTCGGCGTTGGTCGCATGGATGTGGTCGGGAGTTTGAGCGATCAAGGGGCCTTGTAGAGTGATAAACCTTTATGGTCCGCCCGAACAACAAGCAAAAGCTGGTAGCCGCTGCCCGATGGTTTGTGCGGCCATGTGATCGTGGGCAATCGGCGAGCTGGCCGCTGCGCTGGTTTTTGCCGAGTTGCGCGGCCGTGTTTGGAGAGTCTTGTTTGAGGTTTGCTTAGACAACCTTCCGGTGCCACAGGATCATGTCCCACGGCGTGGTGTAGGTTATTGGACCCATCGCTGATTTCGGCATCAGTTTGAGCCGGTCATGCTCCAGGTACAGCCGAGAGCACGAGAATGGGATTGTCGCTGACCGGCGCCATGGTTTAGCTGCGCTGGCCTATGGCTCAAGCGACATGTACCGCCCATTCGTCAGACTGCTCCATGAGGATGGCACCGACCAGGCGGGTGATCCTGGCCTCGTTCGGGAAGATGCCGACGACCTTGGTGTCTAATCTCGCCGTTCAGCCGCTCGATGGGATTTGTGCTAGGCAACTTGGCCCGATGCTCCTTAGGAAGTAACTGCTCACCGTGTTGGCTTATGGCGGCGTGGTCAGGCGACGGCGAATTTGCCGTCGACGAGATCGCGGATGGCGCTGAGGGCTGATTGA
>NZ_JBEPKW010000033.1:0-3256 GCF_040544855.1 Novosphingobium sp. 1529 | reverse complement strand
GTACCCATCCGGCGTGACCCGCCTTGCGTGGCGCTGAGCGAGCGCTCTTAAGGACGCTCTTGAGAGCGCACTCAGGAGCGGTTGATGCGGCAGATTACGGTGATGGCAGGGCCCGAGCGTCGGCGGCGGTGGACTGACGCGGAGCGGCTGCGGATATTGGCCGAGGCTGCCGAGCCCGGCGCATGCGTTGCCGATGTTGCGCGGCGACACGATATTTCGACAGCACGGATCTACACCTGGCGGCACAAGCTGCGCCAACACATCGCGGTGCCCCAGTTCGCCGAAGCCGTGGTCGATGGTGGCGACGATAAGGTTCCCGATGTCACGCCCCAGCCTGCGGTGGTGATCGAGTTGGGCAGCAAGGTGCGCTTGTCGATCTTCCCGTCAGCGCCGGTCGCACTGGTTGCCGCTACGCTGAAGGCGCTGCGGTGATACCGTCGAGCGCGCGGATATGGATTGCGATGGGGCACACGGACATGCGCAAAGGCATGCAGGGCCTCGCGCTGCTGGTGCAGCAAGGCCTGCAGCGCAATCCCCATGGCGGCGATCTTTTTGTGTTCCGCGGGCGTGCCGGCGCGCTGGTCAAAATCATCTGGCATGATGGCGTCGGCATGTCGCTTTATGCCAAGCGATTGGAGAAAGGTCGCTTCATCTGGCCATCGGCAAAGGAGGGCATGGTGACCCTGACCAATGCGCAACTGGCGTGTTTGCTGGAAGGGATCGACTGGCGGAACCCGCAACATACCGCACGTCCACAGAGCGCCGGATAGCTCTCTCAACTTTGGCGGTTTTCAGGGCATTTTCCGCTTTGGCTTTGGCCGCTTGTGTGATTCCATCTTGGGTATGGACACGGCCGTTTCGCCTCTGCCGAACGACATTGAAGCGCTCAAGGCGCTTGTCCACGAAGCCAACCGGAAGGCGGATGAAGCCGCGCGGCGGGCTTCTAGGGCCGAAGCCGAACTTGCCAATGCGCAGGCCCAGGCCAGTGCCACCGATGCGCTGATCGCCCATCTCAAGCTGCAGATCGCCAAGCTGCGGCGCGAGCAATATGGCCCGAGTGCGGAACGAACCCGGCGCCTGCTCGACCAGATGGAACTGGAGCTCGAAGACCTCGAGGCCGATGCGACCGAAGATGGCCTGGCCGCGGTGGCCGCCGCCAGCACGGCAACCACCGTCGCAGCCTTCGAGCGCAAGCGCCCCTCACGCAAGCCATTCCCCGAACACCTGCCGCGCGAGCGCGTCGTTGTCCCGGCACCATGCACATGCCCTGCCTGCGGTGGCAGCCGCTTGTCCAAGCTGGGCGAGGATGTGACCGAGACACTCGAGGTGATCCCGCGTGCATGGAAGGTCATCCAGACGGTGCGCGAGAAATTCTCGTGCCGGGATTGCGAGACCATCGCGCAACCACCGGCGCCGTTCCACGTCGTGCCTCGGGGATGGGCTGGTCCCAGTTTCCTCGCCATGGTGCTGTTCGAGAAGTACGGCCAGCACCAGCCTCTCAACCGGCAGGCCGAACGCTTCGGGCGCGAAGGCGTGCCGATCAGCGTATCGACGCTGGCCGACCAGGTTGGCGCGGCATGTTTTGCACTGATGCCGATCTTCCGGTTGATCGAGGCGCATGTCTTTGCCGCCCAGCGGCTCCATGGTGATGACACCACCGTACCGGTCATGGCCAAGGGCAAGACCGATACCGGCCGACTATGGAACTATGTGCGCGATGACCGCCCGTTCGGCGGTGCCGATCCGCCGGCCGTCGTGTTCCGCTATTCACGCGATCGGCGCGGGGAACATCCCCAGGCGCATCTGGCGACCTGGTCCGGCATTCTGCAGGCCGATGCCTTTGCCGGCTATAACGAGCTCTATGCCACTGACCGCAAGGCGGGCCTGATCCTCGAGGCTGGCTGCTTCGCGCATGCCCGGCGCAAATTCTTCGAGCTGGCCGATGTGGAAGGCGCGGCACGCAAGAAGAGCCGTGGCGAGAAGACCGGTCAGATCTATCCGATCGCGCTGGAGGCGGTGCAGAAGCTCGATGCGCTGTTCGAGATTGAGCGGACCATCAATGGCAGGAGCGCCGAGGACCGGCTTGCCGTTCGCCAGGCATTGAGCGCACCGCTGATGGACGAACTGCACACGTGGCTGACCGAGCAACTGGCGAAGCTGTCGCGTCACCATGATCTGGCCAAGGCGATCAACTACATGCTGCGGCGCTGGGATGGATTCACCCGATTCCTCACCGACGGCAGGGTCTGTCTGACCAACAACGCCGCAGAACGGGCCCTGCGCTGTGTGCCCTTGGGCAGAAAGGCGTGGCTGTTTTGCGGCTCGGATCGCGGCGGACAGCGTGCCGCCATCATTTATTCGCTGATCCAGACCTGCCGGCTCAACGATGTCGATCCGCAGGCATGGCTGGCCGATGTGCTGGCCCGCATCGCCGAATGTCCGGTCAGCAGGCTCGCCGATCTGCTTCCCTGGAACTGGCGGCCTTAGCAGGCCTGACGTCTGGTTCCAGATCTTAGGCACCCGGGGAGACGATAACAACGCTGCCATCCGAAGCGTTGCGGCAAGAGCCTAGTTGCGGTGACTCCAATCGTAACTACTATTGACTGCAACGAGGAGGGTCGCATGTTCGGTTGGCTGAGACGATCCAAGCAAAAGTCGGCTTTGCCTGCGACTGCGTTGCCGATTGATCAAGCGTTGTTCGAACAGGACGGGGCAGGCCTATACAAGGCTCTCAGCGCTCACTGGGCCGCGAGTAATCCAGATACCTACAGCCATGGTGTCACCAGCCCGGACGTTGAAGCGCTGGAGGAACGATATTCGCTCCATCTGCCAGAGGATTTTCGTGCCTACCTTGTCCATGCAGCGCCAAGTACTTCATTCATGGACGACATCGGCACTCAATGGTGGGCGGCGAACGAGATCAAATCTATCTCTGATGAATGCCCGGATGGACCGCCGGGCCAGACTAATCCGGAGATCGAGCAGGAGAAGGACGCTTACCTTGTATTCTCCGACTTCCTGATCTGGTGTTACGCTTGGGCGATCTGCTGTTCCAGCGGGCCAAATAGAGGAAAGATTGCCTTGATTGGCGGCCAACCAGACGCATTCGTTGCGGATAACTTTCGCAATTTCCTGCGACTGGAACTGACCGACAATATCGCAATTCACCAAGGGTTGAGCAAACCAGCTGGCGCGGGCGGCTGACAGCCGCCGCCCACCAAACATCATCCTTCCGCGGCCCTGACCGGATGGTTAC
>NZ_JBEPKW010000032.1:0-3296 GCF_040544855.1 Novosphingobium sp. 1529 | reverse complement strand
GTGGCGAGAGCCATGTGATGCGTTGTTCGATCTGGCTGAGATATCGTCCGCACCTGGCACACCGCAAGCGTTATGCAGGCTTGTTGGTGATGGTGTGGATTCTCAAGCGTGAGGTAAGAGCATCTGGTGGATGCCTTGGCATGTACAGGCGAAGAAGGACGTGGCACGCTGCGATAAGCGTCGGGGAGCTGTGAGCGAGCTTTGATCCGGCGATTTCCGAATGGGGAAACCCACCTTCACCATTTCTTCTGTCACCCTGGCAACAGGGTGGTTGGAGAGGTGGATAAGGTATCACCTTAGTGAATATATAGCTTTGGTGAAGCGAACCCGGGGAACTGAAACATCTCAGTACCTGGAGGAAAAGACATCAACCGAGATTCCGTTAGTAGTGGCGAGCGAACGCGGACCAGGCCAGTGCCTCATCTTCAACTAGCAGAACTGTCTGGAAAGGCAGGCCATAGCGGGTGATAGCCCCGTATGCGAAAGTGATGGATGAGGCCTCGAGTAGGGCGGGACACGTGAAATCCTGTCTGAACATGGGGGGACCACCCTCCAAGCCTAAATACTCGTACATGACCGATAGCGAACTAGTACCGTGAGGGAAAGGTGAAAAGCACCCCGATGAGGGGAGTGAAACAGTACCTGAAACCGGATGCTTACAAGCAGTAGGAGCCCCATAGGGGGTGACTGCGTACCTCTTGCATAATGGGTCAGTGACTTAGTTTATCGAGCAAGCTTAAGCCGTTAGGTGTAGGCGTAGCGAAAGCGAGTCTGAATAGGGCGCTAGAGTTCGATGAATTAGACCCGAAACCCGGTGATCTAGGCATGACCAGGCTGAAGGTGCGGTAACACGCACTGGAGGGCCGAACCGTTCAATGTTGAAAAATTGTCGGATGAGTTGTGTTTAGGGGTGAAAGGCCAATCAAACCGGGAAATAGCTGGTTCTCCGCGAAATCTATTGAGGTAGAGCGTCGGACGTATACCGTTGGGGGTAGAGCACTGGATGGATGCGGGGGTCGCGAGATCTACCAACTCTAACCAAACTCCGAATACCAACGAGATTTATCCGGCAGACAGACGGCGGGTGCTAAGGTCCGTCGTCAAAAGGGAAACAGCCCTAACCTACAGCTAAGGTCCCCAAGTCACGTCTAAGTGGGAAAGCATGTGGGAATCCCAAAACAACCAGGATGTTGGCTTAGAAGCAGCCATCATTTAAAGAAAGCGTAACAGCTCACTGGTCTAACCAAGGGTTCCTGCGGCGAAGATGTAACGGGGCTCAAGACGTGCACCGAAGCTTAGGGTTCAGATCTTTGATCTGAGCGGTAGCGGAGCGTTCCGTAGGCCTGCGAAGCGGAAGGGTAACCGACCGTGGAGGTATCGGAAGTGCGAATGCTGACATGAGTAGCGATAAAGAGGGTGAGATGCCCTCTCGCCGAAAGACCAAGGGTTCCTGCTTAAAGCTAATCTGAGCAGGGTGAGCCGGCCCCTAAGACGAGCCCGAAGGGGGTAGTCGATGGGAACCACGTTAATATTCGTGGGCCTGGAGATGAGTGACGGATCTCTTAAGTTGTCAGTTCTTATTGGATTGAACTGGCTGCGACGAGGTTCCAGGAAATAGCCTCTCCATATAGACCGTACCCGAAACCGACACAGGTGGTCAGGTAGAGTATACCAAGGCGCTTGAGAGAAGTATCCTGAAGGAACTCGGCAAATTGCCTCCGTACCTTCGGAAGAAGGAGGCCCCACATATGCGCAAGCACTTGTGGGGGGCACAGGCCAGGGGGTAGCGACTGTTTAGCAAAAACACAGGACTCTGCTAAGTCGGCTTCAAGACGACGTATAGGGTCTGACGCCTGCCCGGTGCCGGAAGGTTAAGAGGAGGAGTGCAAGCTCCGAATTGAAGCCCCGGTAAACGGCGGCCGTAACTATAACGGTCCTAAGGTAGCGAAATTCCTTGTCGGGTAAGTTCCGACCTGCACGAATGGCGTAACGACTTCCCCACTGTCTCCAGGATATGCTCAGCGAAATTGAATTCTCCGTGAAGATGCGGAGTACCCGCGGTTAGACGGAAAGACCCCGTGCACCTTTACTGCAGCTTCAGAGTGGCATTAGGAAAGAATTGTGTAGCATAGGTGGGAGGCTTTGAAGCACTGGCGCCAGCCGGTGTGGAGCCATAGGTGAAATACCACCCTGTTGTTTTCTGATGTCTAACCCAGCACCGTCATCCGGTGCGGGGACCCTCTGTGGCGGGTAGTTTGACTGGGGCGGTCGCCTCCTAAAGAGTAACGGAGGCGCGCGATGGTAGGCTCAGGACGGTTGGAAACCGTCTGTTCAGAGTGCAATGGCATAAGCCTGCCTGACTGCGAGACTGACGAGTCGAGCAGAGACGAAAGTCGGTCATAGTGATCCGGTGGTCCCTCGTGGAAGGGCCATCGCTCAACGGATAAAAGGTACGCCGGGGATAACAGGCTGATGATTCCCAAGAGCTCATATCGACGGAATCGTTTGGCACCTCGATGTCGGCTCATCACATCCTGGGGCTGGAGCAGGTCCCAAGGGTTTGGCTGTTCGCCAATTAAAGTGGTACGTGAGCTGGGTTCAGAACGTCGCGAGACAGTTTGGTCCCTATCTGCCGTGGGCGTCGATACTTGAGAGGAGTTGCCCCTAGTACGAGAGGACCGGGGTGAACATGCCTCTGGTGTACCTGTCGTTCCGCCAGGAGCGCAGCAGGGTAGCTATGCATGGACGGGATAACCGCTGAAAGCATCTAAGCGGGAAGCCTCCCTCAAGATAAGGTATCATCGAGTCGTGGTAGACCACCACGTTGATAGGCCGGGTGTGGAAGTGCGGTAACGCATGAAGCTAACCGGTCCTAATCACTCTTATCATGCTTGTAGAATCCACACCCTCACCACCAACCCTGCACAACATGCAGCGGCCAACGGTGACAATCGGACGATCCTCAAGCCAGATCCCAACATCATCGATCTAAACCCCTCATGTGCGCCCGCTCCATTGCCTGGTGACCATAGCGTCTGTGTCCCACCCGATCCCTTCTCGAACTCGGCCGTGAAACCAGTCCGCGCCAATGGTACTAACGCTCAAGCGTTGGAAGAGTAGGTCGTCGCCAGGCATTGAAGCAGGCGCACACGAATAAAACCCATTCACAAAGTCTCTCCTGCGGCCCCGTCGTCATAAACGACGGGGCCGCAGCGCATCGCGGGGTGGAGCAGCCCGGTAGCTCGTCAGGCTCATAACCTGAAGGTCGCAGGTTCAAATCCTGCCCCCGCAACCAT
>NZ_JBEPKW010000031.1:0-5564 GCF_040544855.1 Novosphingobium sp. 1529 | reverse complement strand
CAGCGACAACCTAAACAGGCACTGATCGACGCGCCGCGACAATCACATTCTCATCCTGATTGACGCGCAATCATCATCCAGTTTGTCGCGCTACACGCATCGGCATTTTGCCGGCCGCATCGAGTTGGTTCAAAATGCGAAGCTGAGCCAGGGTTGCCGAGGCTTCCTGAACCGATGTGATCCCGAACCGGCTCGACGTTTCCATCGCCCAGATCAAAGCATCGCTGTAGATGCTGTCGTCATAGGCAGGGATCACCCGGTGGACCGGCCAAGTGGCACGTTCCACGAGCTCTCCTGTTGGTTCGGATGAACCTGGACGCCGAATGATCCTACCGCCCCGGGGATCCTGGCTTTGTGCATCGATGCCTGCCAGCGCCAAAGCCTTGCTGTTCACCAGCGCATGATGGATAGTGTAGTCAAAGAGGAAGACCGCTTTGTCGGGAAACGCTTCGTCCAGAAACGCACGGTCGAGTGTACCCGCCGGGAAGATATTGGGATTGATCTCCCCTGCGATGATCCAGTCCGACAGGGCAGGCGTCCGGCATTTTGGGCAGTTGCACAACTCCTGAACGATCTGCTCAGGACCGGCATTCGGGGTGATCCGGCACTCGTGTTGAAATTTCAACCCGCTGGCGAGAAGATGGATGTGCGCGTCGTGCAAACCAGCCATCACCATGCGGCCTTGGAGATCAACGACTGGGACTGCGCCAGCTTGTTGCAGAATGTCCGGCGTCTTCCCGGTTGCTGCAATCAGGCCATCGCAGACCAGCATGGCATCGACCCAACGCTCGCGTTGCACCCCGGTGTAGATGCGCCCGTTGATGTAAGCGGTCTTGGTCTCGGCACGTACATCCATAGGAACCGCCTCTCGATCCAATGTCTTGAGGCGAACCGCCGCCCCATCCTCGGTGACACGGGCTATCTCCGGCAACACGGAGGCGGTCGGCCCTGGAATTTATCGAGAGCGATATTGCACCATGGGCGAACAGGACGTCTTGCCTGCGCGTGTTCCGCTTTGCTTCGCCGTGTCAAAAAGACGGAGCTGAAGCGAAGGCAATTCAGCGCGCCAACTGTAAGGGCGCACTGTGCCCACCAGTGCCCGGCGACCATTCCTGAGTACACTGCCCGCCGATCAGCTGATTACCGCGCTTGCTGAGTTCGGCCCCCAGCGCATTGTCCTTCTGCAGTCCCTCGGCCAGGGCGCGCATCTGGCCTTACCCCTTCTGGCGCGCTTCGCGGTTGTGCAGCGTTTTCAGATCAACTGGTAAGAGGTGAGCGCGCATAGCGTTTTGAGTCTGCGACCATATCTAAGGGCGTTGATGAAGTCGTGAGGTGGGCAGACAGCTTGCCATGGCTACCGTAGCAGTAACGTTTGATGGTGGTCTTCGCGCTCGAACACGACGACGTGACCGAGTTGAACGAAGCCTTCGCCAGCCAGCCGCCACGCTTAGCCCCCTTGGCATCCGTGCCGACCGTCCGCGCGCCAACCGCAACGGTGGCGCGATCGCGCTCGGTCATCGTGGTTCTCCAGGTTCGGGCTTCGCAACCCAAACCTAGCCGAAAATCACGGTGACCACCCGCGCTGCTGGCCGGACGCTACGGCGCTATACGGAAAGCGCGCACCCGGCCAGCAGCGCTGCCCTCAGGTCCTACACCACGTCCCGAGACGCGACCCAGACGATTCCATTACGACCGCCACGGCAACTTTGGGTCGCCGTTAACTTCCTCATCCCTGCCTTCCGCCGCTGAACTGCTCATCAGAAGCCCATTTCCGCAGCTACGGCAACGTGATCATGCCAGGCGAATCACCCTTAAAATCGGGCTGCGTGTAGGCAGTACCGGTCACCGCCGGACTCAAACCTCCTCAGAGAAAAGTCTTAGGGTATTAGGGAGGGTATCGCTCCTCAAAGGCCATCAAGAAACCGCATGTTTCCGCAGCTTTGCGACCCACTTTCGAGTCCTCTCCTGGCCCACGTTGAACACGTACCGCGGAACGGAGCACGACCCAAGCATCCTAAGGGGCCGCGATCACAAACGCGTTACCCCATTGGCTGAACGTCAATACAAGGATCGCTAGCGGGCTGAGGCCATGTCCTCCAAAGTCGTGGATTCCTGGCGAACCGCTAACCCCACCAGAAGCTCGCCGAAAACATCCCGTCGACAGCAAGCTTCACAGTCGAAGTGGCCTTCTCGCTCAAACCAAGTCTGGGCCTCAACTGCCAGCGCTTGCAGTCAGCAACAAATGAAAGGCATCTCACGCCTTTGGAGTAGCCAATACTGATCGCAAAACGTGCCACAGTGGCACCGCGCGGCTCAGTGAGCTAAGTATCCAGCAAATCCGGCGCAGCAGGAACCAAATCCGCCCTCAAACACCCCTGCCAAGTGACCCGCTCGATGTGGGAAATTTGTGGGAATAGGCGTATAGCAATAAGCATATTTCCAATTTAAATGGTATTTATCATTTACTTATTATGATTGGTTATAGTCCGTCCCCGGCACCATTGCCTTATTCGCCAAAAGTTGAAAAAAGTGCAGTTTTCTGTCATTTTCACTATCGGCCTAACCGCTGACGACCACCTTTGTTCGCCCGCAATCGCGGTAATTCAGGGGGCCACCTTGGGGGCCATCCTGAAAACGGCGAAAGGCGTGGCCCCCAACGGCGCCGAGAGACACCGCAATCCGCAATGCGAAGCCTCAAGCGAAGCCCTATAAGCTGGCGGACGAAAAGGGCCTGTTCCTGCTGGTCCAACCATCGGGCGGCAAACTCTGGCGGCCCGAGTTCCGCGACGAACCGGGCAATCCCAAGCGCGTCGAAAAGAAGGCAAGCTTTGGCGCCTATCCCGGAAGCTAATCCGTACGAGCAGGCCGACGCAAATGCTCAAAGCTTGCCCACCAGCTCCGGCACGGCGGTAAACAGGTCGGCCACCAGGCCCACGTCGGCCACCTGGAAGATCGGCGCGTCTTCATCCTTGTTGATGGCGATGATGGTCTTTGAGTCCTTCATCCCGGCAAGGTGCTGGATCGCCCCGGAAATGCCCACCGCGACATAGACCTGCGGCGCCACGATCTTGCCGGTCTGGCCGACCTGGTAATCGTTGGGCACATAGCCGGCGTCCACCGCCGCGCGGCTCGCGCCAATCGCGGCGCCCAGCTTGTCGGCCAGCGGGGTGATCGTCGCGGCAAAGGTTTCCGCGTCCTTCAAGGCGCGGCCGCCCGAGACGATGATCTTGGCGCTGGTCAGTTCGGGACGCTCGCTCTTGGCGATTTCCGCGCCGACGAAGCTGGAGAGGCCCGCGTCACCCACGCCGCTCACCGCGTCCACGCTGGCGCTGCCGCCGCTCGCCTCGGCCTTGGCAAAGGCGGTGGCGCGCACCGTCACCACCAGCTTGGCATCGCCCGATTCGACCGTGGCGATGGCATTGCCGGCATAGATCGGCCGGGTGAAGGTCTTGGGCCCTTCGACCGAGAGAATGTCGGATACCTGCGCCACGTCGAGCAGCGCGGCGACGCGCGGCGCGACGTTCTTGCCGGTGGTCGTGGCCGGCGCCACGAACGCGTCATGGTCGGCCATCAGCCCGGCGACGAGCGGAGCGACGTTTTCGGCCAGCGCATGGGCATAGGCGGCGTCATCGGCCTTGAGCACGGCGGCCACGCCGGCGATCTGCGCGGCGGCCTGCGCCACGCCATCGATGCCTTCGCCCGCGACCAGGGCGACCACGTCGCCAAGCTGGCCCGCTGCCGTTACCGCGCTCAGCGTCGCGTCCTTGATGGCCGCGCCGTCATGCTCGACCCAGAGAAGAACCTTACCCATCACGCGACTCCCAGTTCCTTGAGCTTGGCCACCAGCGCATCGACATCGGCCACCTTGACGCCGGCCGCGCGGACCGGCGGCTCGGCCACTTTCAGCGTCTTGAGGCGCGGCGCCACATCGACGCCGAGGTCCGCCGGGGTCTTGGTGGCGAGCGGCTTGGACTTGGCCTTCATGATATTGGGCAGCGAGGCATAGCGCGGCTCGTTGAGGCGCAGGTCGGTGGTCACCACCGCCGGCAGCGCCAGCTTGACCGTTTCCAGGCCACCATCGATCTCGCGCTTGACGATCAGATGATCGCCTTCGACGCTGACTTCATTGGCAAAGGTGCCCTGCGGCCGGCCGAGCAGCGCGGCGACCATCTGGCCAACCTGGTTCGAATCGTCGTCGATCGCCTGCTTGCCGGTGATGATCAGGCCTGGCTGTTCCTCGCCGGCAATCGCCGTCACGATCTTGGCCACCGCCAAGGGCTCGACCTCGTCGTCGCTCTGCACCAGGATCGCGCGGTCCGCGCCCATCGCCAGCGCCGTGCGCAGCGTATCGCTCGCCTTTGCCGGCCCCACCGACACCGCCACGATCTCGCTCACCACGCCCTTTTCCTTCAGGCGAATGGCTTCCTCGACCGCGATCTCGTCGAACGGGTTCATGCTCATCTTCACGTTCGCCAGCTCGACACCCGTGCCATCCGCCTTCACCCGCGGCTTCACGTTGTAGTCGATCACCCGCTTCACGCAGACCAGGGCTTTCATTGCAGTGCACTCTCACGAAAGGCGTGGACAGAAACGAAGGGCCGCCCACAATGGAGCGGCCCCCGGATTTTTTGCCTGGCCTTCACCGGGCCAGGTCACGATCAGAAGCGATAAGCGATGGACGCCCCATAGACCGCCGGTTTGCCACGATAGCGGATCAGCGTGTCGAGATAGGTCGAGATCGCCGTGGTGTAGGTCTTGTTGGTCACGTTGCGGCCATAGATCGTCCCGCGCCAACGCCCGTCGGCGGAACCCACGCCAATCCGCGCATCGAGCGTGGCATAGCCGGCGATCTCGAAATCGTCGGCGGGCAGCGCCGCATTGTGGAACGTAGTGTTCTGCCGGCCCTGGTACGTCAGTGTGCCGCCCAGAAAGCCGACGAGGTTGTCACCGATGGGGCGTTCGTACTGTGCGTCAACGTTCGCGCTGAATTTGGGCGTATAGGGCAGCTCGGAATTGCGGAAATTGCCGGTATAGCCTGCAGCGTTATAAACTGCCTGTCCGTCAGGGGTTTTGGAATAGTCTGAGGTCACCTTGGCCTTGAGGTAGGTCGCGCTCGCGCTCAAGTGCAGGCCGGCCAGCGGCTTGACCACCAGTTCACCCTCGATCCCGAAAATATAGGACTTGGGCACGTTGAGCATCTTTTCCAGCAAGCCAAACACGGGATCGGCAATCCGCCCGCGAACCTGCTTGTTGGAATAGTCGTAGTAGAACGCCGCCGCGTTGAGCTGGACCTTACGATCGGCCAGCGGCGCCTTGAAGCCGGCTTCGAATGCCAGCACCTTTTCCTCGGTAGCGGGGGTATATTGCAGGATACGCGAGGCGCCGATCGCCGAGAACGTGCCGGCCTTATAACCTTGGCTGACCGTGGCATAGAGCAGTGTGCCCTGGTCGAACTTGTAATTCACACCCGCGCGGAACGACACGTTGTCTTCCTGCAGGTGGCTGGTGACCGGGCTGAGCGTCGATTTGGCCGTACCCAACAGCAGATCGCCTGATGTCGGGAA
>NZ_JBEPKW010000030.1:0-5826 GCF_040544855.1 Novosphingobium sp. 1529 | reverse complement strand
CTTCGCCTTCACCCTTCGCTTGGGCATCTTGTTGCGGAGCTGAAGGCCCAACTCGTTGTAAATCCTGTGCGTACGCTTCATGTTGATCTCCCAGCCTTCACGGCGAAGAAGAACGTGGACGCGGCGATAGCCATAGCGGACGCGCGTCTCGCAGATCTCACGGATGCGGGCTTCGATGCCGGCCTGCTCGCGGCGGCGGGATTTGTAGTGGTAGGTCGAGGTGTCCATCTCCAGAACCCGGCAGGCCCTGCGGATCGACACGCCCCAATCACTGCGAACCCCGTTCACCAGCTCGCGTTTACGAGCAGGCCTCACAGTTTTCGGTGGATGACGTCCTGCAGCATCTCCTTGTCAAGCGACAGGTCCGCCACGAGCTTGCGCAGCTTGGCGTTCTCGTCCTCAAGCTGCTTCAATCGACTCATGTCCGGCGGCAGCATGCCGTCGTACTTCTTCTTCCAGTTGAAGTAGGTTGCTTGGCTGATCCCGGCCTTGCGGCAGATGTCTACCACGGGAACGCCGTCCGCTCCCTGCTTCAGAATGAACGCCTTCTGCGCGTCTGAGAATCTGGATGCCTTCATGGTCCTTCGCTCCTCCCAGCCTGGGGAGATTACGGCGAAAAACTCTAACTCCAAGCGATCCAGTTTTCCGGGATCAGATCAGCATCGACAGCCAGAGCGTCAAAACCACGGAAAGCGGTGGGCCGCGCGGCTATGATGCAGGCAAGAAGATCAAGGGCCGCATGCGCCACATCTTGACCGACACCGAGGGCAATCTGGTCCACGCCATGATCCACACCGCCGACATCCAGGATCGAGACGGTGCACCGCTGGTGCTGGCCGAGATCATCAAGCGCTTCCCGTGGCTGCGCCATGTCTTCGCCGATGGCGGCTATGCAGGCGACAAACTCCGCCAGGCGTTGCGCCGGATCGGCAGATGGACCATCGAGATCGTCAAACGGTCCGATACGGCCAAGGGCTTCGTGGTCCTCCCACGCCGTTGGGTCGTCGAGCGGACGCTGACGTGGCTCAACAGGAACCGCCGACTTGCCAAGGACTTCGAGCAGGCTATCGCCTCAGCAACCGCATGGCTGTTCATCGCCTCGATCCAGCTCTTCATACGTCGCATCGCAAGGCTATGACTTTAAATTCTATAATTTTGAATCAGGCTCTTAGCTGCTCCCCGGTGATACGGATTCAGCCATCAATGGTGATAGAATTCAGCTAGATCGTTAAATGCTGGGGTTGCCATCACCGCCAATCGTTGATGATGCCGAGGGGATGATCACCGCACCCTGGCATTCTTGTTTGATGCACAATGGTCAAGGGCCGACCGGTTTCGACGCTCCAGTTCGGACCGCTGAACGTCGGGTCTCGCGGCGGTTGGCGTCACCGCTGAAACTTGAGCACTCCGCCTAGCATTTATCTTGAGATACGTCATGTTTGTACTTATGGCAGGATAGGAGCGACGAATAGACGAAGATGCATTGTTCGCGGTTGGCACGGTATTGGCGGCGCTGGGTGGGTTGCTCGAACGCAAGGGCATCTGCACTACGCACGAGTTGGCCGAGACGCTGGGCGGCGTTGCCTGGATGACTCAGGAGGCAGGTGACGAGTATAAGGCTCGCGCTGCGTATATCGGGAGTTGGGCGCACATGGTGCGTGCGGCAGCACTTGAGGCCGGTAAGGCGGGCGCAAATTAGCGTCATCGCCGCTGATAACCGAGTTACTGTCGCTCCGCGGCAGCAAGCCAAATCAGGGTCGTAAACAGGGGACTATCAGGCATCCCGTGATCGTTCATGTCTCAGGGCATGTCCATCGCGCCACAGCTAACCTTAGGCAAGTCTCGGCACCAAGCTAACGGCAAAAAGCCTATCCGGAGACAAACGACTTTTGGCCGTCAAAGTTAGGCTTGAGCACTCTCGCGCCATCGCGCAAGCGGTCCAGCTCGTCTGACCAGAACTGCATCAACACAACCCGTTCGTTCCAGTACTCACCCGCGTGTACACGCGGCGGACCCCGTTGTTTTCCATATGCGCCAATTGCGATGTATCCATCCGGCGTGCCCCGCCTTGCCTGGTTCTAGGCGAACGCTCTTAAGGACGCTCTCGAGAGCGCACTCAGGAGCGGTGGATGCGGCAGATTACGGTTATGCATGGGCCCGAGCGTCGTCGGCGCTGGACTGACGAGGAACGGCTGCGGATTTTGGCTGAGGCCGGGGAACCTGGCGCGTGCGTTGCCGACGTAGCGCGGCGGCATGATATTTCGACGGCCCGGATCTACACTTGGCGGAACAAGCTGCGCCCCCAGATTGCAGGGCCGCAGTTCGCCGAGGCGGTCGTCGATGTTGGCGATGCTGGGCTTCCGGTTTCGGAACCATCGCCCGCCATCGTGGTGGAAGTGGGCAACAAGGTGCGCATGACGATCTTCCCGTCCGCACCTGCCGCGCTGGTGACGACAACGTTGAAGGCCCTGCGGTGATCCCTTCGACGGCGCGGGTATGGATTGCGATGGGGCACACGGATATGCGCAAAGGCATGCAGGGTTTGGCCCTGCAGGTTCAGCAAGGGCTGGGGCGCAATCCCCATGGCGGTGATCTTTTCGTGTTCCGCGGGCGGGCCGGCGCGCTGGTCAAAATCATTTGGCACGACGGTGTCGGCATGTCGCTTTACGCCAAGCGGCTCGAGAAAGGTCGCTTCATCTGGCCATCGGCCAAGGACGGCATGGTGTCGTTGACGCCCGCACAATTGGCCTGTCTACTCGAGGGGATCGACTGGCGGAACCCGCAACATACCGGCCGCCCGCAGAGTGCCGGATAGACCAGTAATTCCGGCGGTTTTCAGCGTATTTTCTGCTTTGGCTTTGGTCGATTGTGTGATTCCATCAGCCCCATGGACACGGCCATTTCGCCCTTGCCGGACGATATTGAAGCGCTCAAGGCGCTGGTGCTGGCGGCAACGCGCAAGGCGGATCTTGCCACCCAGCGCGCCGCCGATGCCGAGGCAAGGTTGGCCAATGCACAGGCACAAGCCAGCGCCACCGAGGCGATGATCGCACATCTCAAGCTGCAGATCGCCAAGCTGCGGCGCGAACAATATGGCCCAAGTGCCGAACGCACGCGGCGCCTCCTCGACCAGATGGAACTCGAGCTCGAAGACCTCGAGACCGATGCAACCGAAGATGGCCTGATCGCGGTGACCGCCGCAAACACAGTAACCACCATCGCCGCGTTCGAGCGTAAGCGCCCCTCACGCAAGCCATTCCCCGAACATCTGCCGCGCGAGCGCGTCGTCGTCCCGGCACCATGCGCATGCCCTGCCTGCGGCGGCAGCCGCTTGTCGAAGCGGGGCGAAGATGTGACCGAGACGCTCGAGGTGATCCCGCGGGCATGGAAGGTCATCCAGACGGTGCGTGAGAAATTCTCGTGCCGCGATTGCGAGACCATCACGCAGCCGCCCGCGCCGTTCCATGTCGTGCCGCGTGGTTGGGCCGGTCCCAGCTTCCTCGCCATGGTGCTGTTCGAGAAGTACGGCCAGCACCAGCCTCTGAACCGGCAGGCCGAACGCTTCGGGCGCGAAGGCGTGCCGATCAGCGTGTCAACGCTGGCTGACCAGGTAGGCGCTGCATGTTTTGCGCTGATGCCGATCTTCAAGCTGATCGAGGCGCATGTCTTTGCCGCCCAACGGCTCCATGGCGATGACACCACCGTGCCGGTCATGGCCAAGAGCAAGACCGATACCAGCCGACTATGGAACTACGTGCGTGATGACCGCCCGTTCGGCGGCGCCGATCCACCGGCCGTCGTGTTCCGCTATTCACGCGATCGGCGTGGCGAGCATCCACAGGCACATCTGGCAAACTGGTCCGGCATTCTGCAGGCCGATGCCTTTGCCGGCTATAACGAGCTCTATGCGGCAGACCGCAAGGCGGGCCTGATCCTTGAGGCTGGCTGCTTCGCGCATGCCCGGCGCAAATTCTTCGAGTTGGCCGATGTGGAAGGCGCGGCGCGCAAGAAGACCCGTGGCGAGAAGACCGGCCAGATATATCCGATCGCGCTGGAAGCGGTGCAGAAGCTCGACGCGCTGTTTGAGATCGAGCGGACCATCAATGGCAAGAGCGCCGAGGAGCGGCTTGCCGTTCGCCAGGCATTGAGCGCGCCGCTGATGGCCGAACTGCACGCATGGCTGACCGCGCAACTGGCGAAGCTGTCGCGTCACCATGATCTGGCCAAGGCGATCAACTACATGCTGCAGCGCTGGCATGGCTTCAGCCTGTTTCTCACCGATGGCAGGGTTTGCCTCACCAACAATGCCGCCGAGCGCGCGCTGCGCTGTGTGCCCCTGGGCAGGAAGGCGTGGCTGTTTTGCGGCTCGGATCGCGGCGGGCAGCGGGCCGCCATCGTCTATTCGCTGATCCAGACCTGTCGCCTCAACGATGTCGATCCGCAAGCGTGGCTCGCCGATGTGCTGGCTCGAATTGCCGAGCATCCGACCAGCAAGCTTGCGGATCTGCTGCCTTGGAATTGGCAACTTGGACCGGCTTGCTGTCAGTCGTTGCACTTCCATGCCTGTGGAACTGCCGTTCAAGACACGACTCTATCTCGGGTGTTGCCGCCGAGTCCGTGATCCGGCATAATTTCGCCATGATCCATGTTCTGTTCTCATCCGCTGCAGGCACATTGGGTCAGATTTTGATGGACCGAGGCCAAGCAGATCGTGTCGCTTACTTTTCCGACACGCTCGATTGGGGGCCTATCCAAAGCGGCAGTTTCTTGGAGCGCGAAGAATGGTTCGACAAATTTGCGCCGGTCGAATTTGGCAAGTGTGATTGGCTTGATGAAGGCGCATCGAGTTTCAGGCGGACGGTTCTTGCAAATCCAGACCGTTTGATCTGGATATCTCCTCGCTGCCAGCAAGATCTTGCTGGGTTGTTTTGGTTTTTGGCAGAATTCGGCGGCGAAGGGGCTCAAATGATAGTGGCCGATTATCCGCTGCATGGAACATGGCGTAATGAGCCGCCGCTACGCCTCAGCGAGTTACAAGAGGATCAAATCGCCGAATTACTCGATGGCTGTCAACGGAGGGCTTGGGATTCGTCAGAGTATCCCGAAGACCGATGGTCCACCTTGATGGCCGAGAATTCATGCCTTCGTATCGCTGAAGGCGGCGGCCTTCGCAGCGTAGATGCAGATTATTTCGACCATTTCCTCGTCGCGCAATGCCCAACGGATTGGACGAAAGCTCATCGCCTAATCGGTGATGTGATGGGCACTATTTGGAACTCTGGTCATAGTCCTGATGCCGCATTCCTTTACTGGCGCCTTCGAGAATTAATCCAATGCAGCACAATCGCCAGCGACGGAGAGTTGCCCACGTTCGGTGATCCTAAGAATGCGCCGAAGGTGCGTCTGCTGCGATAACCTCAACCGGGTATCCAATCTGTCGTCCGCTCCCCCGCGAAATCCGACATTCCGAAGATTAAAGTAGCGCAACGACAGCGGCCTTCACCGGATGGCTACATTGCGATCAATCGCATCCGGATTGAAACGCCCGGTCTCGTTGAGAAGGGTGGCCGCCATTGCCCGAAAGCCATGCGCGGTCATTTCCTCTTGTCCCAAGCCAAGGGCCCTCAAAGCGGCATTGACCGTGTTTTCCGACATGGGCCGCGTGGAGGTGCGGAATGATGGAAAGCAATAACGGCCCTGACCCGTCAGGTCCCATAGGCCCTCAAACAGTCCTAACCCGTCTTATTCATGAGGTCGCTGTTCCGGTCTGATCGGTTTTGATTGTTCGCTGGCGGCATGATGCAGTGGCGCGTCATCGACGGTGTT
>NZ_JBEPKW010000029.1:0-6598 GCF_040544855.1 Novosphingobium sp. 1529 | reverse complement strand
GGTCAATCAGCCCTCAGCGCCATCCGCGATCTCGTCGACGGCAAATTCGCCGTCGCCTGACCACGCCGCCATAAGCCAACACGGTGAGCAGTTACGCGGCCGCTGTTAATCTCGACGAGCATCGCCTTGGCTTTGCACGCGTAACTGCTCAGGTGGTTGGCAAAAAGGGCTTGCGCGTGGGGGCAGGCGATGATTCAAACTACCCATGGCACCGCCGCCGCTTCATGTCCTGACCGAGGCCGAGAAGAACGATCTGCTGCTTGCGCAGCATGAGATGATCGAGCGGATGGCCGCGCGGATTTCGGAACTGGAGGCGCTGGTGGGCAAGCCGCGCAGGACCTCGAAGAATTCGCATATCCCGCCCTCGAAGGACGATTTCGGCAAGGGCGGTCGTGGGGGCGGCGGCAGGGGTGGCAAATCCAAGGCAGGCAAGCGTCCCTCGCGCGAAGGCAAGCACCGCCCGCTGGCCGAGGCGCCGGACAAGACTGAACGCATGATGGCGGCGACCTGCTGTCATTGCGGAACCGATGTTTCCAGCCAGGCCCAGCGTTGCCGCCACCGCTATGACCATATCGACCTGCCACCGATCCGGCCGATTGTAACCCGTGTCGATCCATGCCGGCTATCGTTCCGTCACCGGCACTGCGCGGCTGTCGGGTCAATCAGCCCTCAGCGCCATCCGCGATCTCGTCGACGGCAAATTCGCCGTCGCCTGACCACGCCGCCATAAGCCAACACGGTGAGCAGTTACTTGCACGCAACCGACATGTCTGGTGGTGTTTAATACACTCGGTCGCGTCCCGGGACGTGGTGTAGGATCTGAGGCCAGCAGCGCGGGTGGTCACCGTGATTTTCGGCTAGGTTTGGGTTGCGAAGCTCGAACCTGGAGAACCACGATGACCGATTCCATGGTGCACCTGCGCGCGCTGGTCGAGAAGGCCCCTGACGCGGATATTTTGCGCGAGATGATCTCGTTTGCCGCCGGGCGGTTGATGGAGATGGAGGTCGGCGGCCTGATGGGTGCGGGCCACGGCGAGAAGTCCGCCGATCGGCTTGTCCAGCGCAACGGCTATCGCGACCGCGACTGGCAAACCCGCGCGGGAGCGGTGGAACTGCGCATCCCCAAGTTGCGCAAGCCTGTCCTGAGCTTGCCGAAGGAGGCAGCTATTTTCCCGGCTTTCTGGAGCCGCGCCGGATGGCCGAGCGGGCGCTGACGGCGGTCATCTAGGAAGCCTATGTGCATGGCATCTCGACGCGCTCGGTCGATGACCTGGTCAAAGCCCTCGGCATGGATGGCATTTCCAAAAGCCAGGTCAGCCGCCTGTGCGAAGAGCTCGACCAAAAGGTGCATGCCTTCCTCGATCGTCCGATCGAGGGCGACTGGCCTTACCTGTGGATCGACGCCACCTATGTCAAAGTCCGCCAGAATGGGCGCATCGTCTCGGTCGCGGTGATCATCGCGGTGGGCGTCAACAGCGACGGTCGCCGCGAAGTGCTGGGTATGGATATTGGCCCGTCGGAAGCGGAACCCTTCTGGACCGCGTTTCTGCGCAAGCTGACGCGCCGGGGCCTGCGCGGGGTGAAGCTGGTGATCTCCTATGCTCATGAAGGCATCAAGGCGGCGGTCTCCAAGCTGCTGCGCGCGAGCTGGCAGCGCTGCCGCGTCCACTTCATGCGCAACGCGTTGGCCCACGCTGGCAAGAGCGAACGTCGAGTCGTCTCGGCATTCATCGGCACCGCCTTTGCTCAGGAGACACCCGAGGCCGCCAGTCAGCAATGGCGTTCCGTTGCCGATCAAATGCGCCCAAAACTGCCAAAACTCGCCGCGTTGATGGACGACGCCGAACCCGACGTGCTCGCCTACATGACGTTCCCCAAGGAGCACCGCGCCAAGCTGCACAGTACGAATCCCATTGAGCGCCTGAACGGCGAGATCAAGCGCCGCACCGAGGTCGTCGGCATCTTCCCCAACGAAGCGGCAATCACACGCCTGATCGGCGCCATACTCATGGAACAGTCCGACGAATGGGCCGTCCAGCGCGGACGCTACATGTCTCTTGAGCCATAGGCCAGCGCAGCTAAACCATGGCGCCGGTGAGCGACAATCCCATCGTCATGCTCTCGGCTGTGTCCGGCGCATGACCGGCTCAAGCTGATGCTGAAATCGGCGGTGGCCCAGATAAGCTACACCACGCCATGGGGCACGATCATACACTCTGGGTTAAGGCACTTTGAACCTGGGTACGGGCTGGGTTGCGATGCAAGGCACTTTGCAACGGCACAATTCGGCACCTTCGCCGTTTGGGTGAACGATGGCGAGAGCCCTCGGAAGCGGCGCAAATTTTGCATATGCGAACCGCGTCCTTTGGCTTAACACGGCGCCCGAGCTGGGGCGTTTCTCACCGCCGGATAAATCGGCTTGTGGTTTAGGAAAAGCGAGGTTCTATGACGCAGACAGTGGCGGTGACCGATGTGATGGCGCGCTCTGGCGTGGCTTTTGGCACTAGCGGTGCGCGTGGCTTGGTTACGGCCATGACAGATGAAGTATGCTTCACTTATACTTGCGCATTTCTGCAGCACATGGCTGAAATTGGTCACTTTGCGCCAGGAAGTGGAGTCGCTATTGCCGGGGACCTGCGGCCTTCGACAGCACGGATCATGGCTGCCTGTCGTGCTGCAATCGCTCACATGGGAGGGCAACTGGTTGATTGTGGCTTGGTGCCGTCGCCGGCCGTGGCCGCGTTCGGCTTCGCGCGAGGCATCCCTTCGCTCATGGTTACAGGCAGCCATATTCCGGACGATCGCAACGGGATCAAGTTCAACCGCGCCAACGGCGAGGTGCTCAAGCCGGACGAGGCCGCAATTCGCGCTCAGAACGTGGTCTTGCCCGACTTGTTCGATGCTGTAGGCATGTTGCGCGCCGCGCCCACTGCGCCCGAAATTGCCGATGCGGCCGTTCCTTACGTAGCGCGTTACCTGGACTTTTTTGGGAGCGAGGCACTCGAGGGTATGAAGCTCGGTGTTTATCAGCACTCCGCAGTGGGGCGCGATATTCTTGCCCAGATTGTCTCAGGCCTGGGGGCCGAGGTGGTGTTGCTCGGACGTTCGGAAAAATTCATTCCGGTTGATACGGAGGCAGTCCGCCCCGAAGATGTCGAATTGGCCAAGCTGTGGGTTGCTCAGTACGGACTAGATGCAATACTTTCTACCGATGGCGACTCGGATCGGCCACTTCTGGCCGATGAAAACGGCACGTGGATGCGCGGAGATGTGCTCGGAATTCTATGTGCACAGGCGCTGAAGCTGGAAGCAGTGGCTACGCCCGTCAGCTCGAACACCGCGCTAGAGGCGTCGCAGCAGTTCCGCGAAGTGCGGCGCACGCGCATCGGTTCCCCCTTCGTGATCGAGGCAATGGATGAGTTGCTAGCGGACGGCCTTGCTGCCTGCGGCTATGAAGCCAACGGTGGTTTCCTGCTCGGCACCGCGGCAACGGCCTGTGGTCGAACGCTCGCGGCGCTGCCGACGCGCGATGCCGTCCTACCAATGGTCGCGGTTCTAGCTGCTGCACATGCCAAGGGATTGTCGCTTTCAGCGCTCCAGGCCCAACTGCCCCAACGCTATACCCATAGTGACCGCCTGCAGGGCTATCCGACCGAGCAGAGTCATGCGCTGATCGCGCGCCTCGAAGCTGGTAAAGACGAAGCAGTACTGACGCGGTTAACCGAGCTTCTTGGGAAACTCGCTGGCAAGGCTGTAACTTTCGATAAGACAGACGGCCTGCGGGTGACGTTTGCCGACGGCGATATCATCCACCTGCGCCCTAGCGGTAATGCGCCAGAATTGCGCGTCTATACCGAGAGTGCGACTGCCAGCCGAGCGGCCAGCCTTAATGCTCAGACGCTGGAATTGGTGCGGAATTTGCCTGCGAGTGCATGATGCCCGCGCACGGTATTGGGCAAGTGCAGGGTGCTGCCTTGACGGTGCTGCTCCATTGCGGAATGTCCGGGGAGGCTTCGAGAAATAGCCGGCTATTTTCGAGGAGCGGCATCAACTCCGCGTATCAGGAGGGTGCGGCAGGTGGACCAAGTCGCCAGAATGTATCATCCGGTGATGCAAATCCTTGAAGCTGAATTCCTTTTGGAGAGTATTCTCGCATGAAGATCGCCGTTTTCGGGCTTGGCTATGTCGGGCTGGCTAATGCCGTGCTGCTGGCGCAGCATAACGAAGTGATTGCTGTAGATCTTTCGGCCGATCGAGTGGCCAAGGTGAATGCGCGGCAATCGCCGATCGTGGATGCTGAACTCGAGGATTTCTTCGCCACCCGACCGCTCACGCTTAGCGCAACGCTCGATTCCGTCGCTGCGCTGGAAGGCGCTGAATATGTGGTCGTTGCCACGCCGACCAACTACGACGTTGAAACCAACAAGTTCGACACCTCATCGGTGGAAGCGGTCATCCGGCTGGTGAAGGAGCATAACCCGACTGCCACTGTGGTGATCAAGTCCACCATCCCGGTGGGCTTCGTAGCCGACGTGCGCCAGCGCCTTGCTACCGACCAGGTGATCTTCAGTCCAGAGTTCCTACGGGAAGGCCGGGCGCTCTATGACAATCTCCACCCTTCGCGCATCATCGTGGGTGAGGAATCTGAGCGCGCGCGTGTCTTTGCCGAATTGCTGCGCGAAGGCGCCGTGAACAAGAATGTCGAAGTCCTGTTCACTGGGCTCGCCGAGGCAGAGGCGATCAAGCTGTTTGCCAATACCTATCTGGCCATGCGTGTGGCGTTCTTCAACGAACTTGACAGCTACGCCATCGCTGGGGGCATGGACACGCGCCAGATCATTCGCGGCGTTGGCTTGGATCCTCGCATCGGCGCACACTACAACAATCCAAGTTTCGGCTACGGCGGCTACTGCTTACCGAAGGACACCAAGCAGTTGCTGGCCAATTATTTCGACGTGCCGCAGAACTTGATCCGTGCCATCGTCGATGCCAATCGGACTCGCAAAGATTTTCTAGCAGACCAGATCATCCAGCGTTGTCCCAGCAAGGTTGGCGTGTTTCGCCTGGTGATGAAAGCCGGGTCAGACAACTTCCGCCAATCCTCGATTCAAGGAATCATGAAGCGGATCAAAGCGAAGGGCATCGAAGTGGTTATTTATGAGCCGGCTTTGGATGAAGAACGATTCTTCGGATCGCGCGTGGTGCGCGATCTTGATTCCTTCAAGCGTGAATGCGACGTAATCATTGCCAACCGCGCATCAGATGAACTGGCCGATGTTTACGAAAAAGTATTCACCAGAGATCTTTTTGGATCAGATTGAATTATTTATAATAAATTATGGATAAGTGGCGAATATACAATTTTGACGACGAATATGATAGAAATAATGTATATTAAATAATAAAATCACGTAATCTAAATTTTATATTTTTTAGAAATTATAAAACTATATTTTATATTTAATTAAGTATTTTTTAGGAGTTGGTCTGGATAACTCGGATTTTGCCTTTGAATATAGCGCCTCGTCCACTTCGTCGCAGGATCAGGCCATCGAGAAGGCGACCGTGGCGGCATTCGCTGCGGCTTTGAGACCCCGCCAGCGAGCTTGTTGGCGTAGCCCGGTGACCCGCGGATTGGCGTTCGCATTGTCGATCGCGCGCACGATCGTGTGGGCCTCAATTTCGGTAAAGTGCGTGTCATCTTTACGATCGTCGCGTCGATCAGCATGGTGTGCGCTGACGAGGCTTCGCAATCAATATGAGGATGCGGATGATTGTCCGTGGGTCGGGATCAGCGCGATCCTTGTGATCGCGTTTCTGATCGCGCCGCTTTTAGATTCGTCATTAACTGCCCAGCCGGATGGAGCTGAAACGTGTCGACGCGTTCAGCCGCTGCCATGGTCACGCCCGATCCTGTGGCCATCTATCCCGTCGACCGCGCCCAGACCGGGAATGCGGGGACGGTGCGGAGGTTGAGCCGCTACTCCGCCTTTGCGAGGTGGCGGAGAACTTCGATAGCAAACGCAGGTAAAAATGAGGGTGGGAACCGCAAGCTAGCAAAATCGCGGAAAAACGCCAGTTTCCCTGCCATCCAGCCTCAATGAGTGCGGCTGGCATTCGTTCTAACCCACAGGACGTTGCTATGCCTTGGCGCATGAGGTGTATGTATGTATGTATATGTATGTCCGGATTGCCGGTCCGATGCGAAGCATCAACCGCGCGGAAGTTCTCCATTTTCTCGGGCCGCCCGGTATAGGCAAATCCCATCTGACCACCGCCATCGAAGTGGCAGCAGTCAAAGCTGGGCGCAGCGTTTATCGTTGTTCGCTGGCCGAACTGATCGAAGCGCTTACCAAAGCGGAGCGCGAAGGTTGTCTGGTCGAAAAAATCCGCTTCTACACCCGCGCGTCGCTGCTGATCGTCGACGAAATCGGCTACCTGCCCATCACCCCAGGCGGGTAACTGCTCAGGTGGTTGGCAAAAAGGGCTTGCGCGTGGGGGCCGGCGATGATTCAAACTACCCATGGCACCGCCCCCGCTTCATGTCCTGACCGAGGCCGAGAAGAACGATCTGCTGCTTGCGCAGCATGAGATGATC
>NZ_JBEPKW010000028.1:0-6618 GCF_040544855.1 Novosphingobium sp. 1529 | reverse complement strand
ATCAGTCCATGCCATTGGTCACACCATCTTCTCGCAAGGACGGCGTGAATCACAACATACTGGTATCGCTCAACAACTTTCGGATCGGGCTCTAAGAGACAAACAATGTGAGACACGGAATAAACGGATCAAGGACCATAAATCGGTCAACCTCCTGTTTTAAAAAACAATTTTTCTAAAAATCTTGTCCCAGTCGGCTTGATCAGCGACAATTGTCGCGAATCACTGGTTCAAGCTGGCACAGCCCGTGAACCGAGTCACCTTGCATGGCATGCCAAATGAAGGCGGATGTTGCATTCATCGGCTTGAAGCGTAATGGTCGTTCTGCCCCCGCAACACTCGGGGGTGAGGCGTCGTAACCTCCAGGTGCGTAGTCCGGTCGAGATTTCTCGGCCGGGTGGCTGACGCGTATGTCCAGGGCATGCCTAAAGGCGTTAGCGCCTGGAGCTACGCCCTAGGTTACGAACACCCGGCTCGGCTCGGGTCGCCTCTTAACCGAAGGGGCAACACCCCGCGCAAAGGGGGCTAGATTTGACAGGGACCATCACGGAAGCCGCAACTTCGCGGCGCGTATCCACCCGGTTGAAGATCGGCGTGATTTTCGTGCCGTTCGTGTTCGCATGGCTCTTGCTACGGCACGGCTATTCAACCTTGGCAAGGTGGCTTGCATTTGGTTGGATGGCCATCGGTATCCTACTCTTTGCTCTTGCTCGACCTAATCCGAAGATACCTGAGCAGCAAAGGCCTGTAGCCATACCGGGCGCGGTCGAGACCAGACCTACGGCCAATCAACTGGACTACGTCCACGAATTGCCCCTCAAGACGGCCAAGGGCGGACGCGCCACAGCAACAGCCTTGTCGGTTAACGGAAAACAGCTGCGAGCACTCTGGCTGGAGCTAGAGGGGTTCAGGCATGACCCGAAGTTCCATGCACTCGGCTTCGATAATCCATTCCAATACGGCGAATGGCGAGGCAGGGTCAGGGCGCTCGACCATAGCGCTGGAAAGGCGATGATTGCCGAGATCGGGTTTCCTCCTGGCGAGCTTTTGACACTCGGCGGGGAGTATTTGAAAAGCAAAGGCATGCGGACGAAGCGTTCTGATGAAATCGAGCAGCGTCTAGATGCGGCGTTAAATCCCAAGTCGGTGGCAGTAGGGGCAGGCCGGGTGACGCAGGACACCGAGGGTTGCATGAATTTTGACCTTGTCGCGAAATCTCTGCGTGAACTGGAAAATGGTGATTTTCCGGCGAGCGATGCCGCGCATAATGAGGCCAACTGTGATACAATTCCTGCTGGATCAGTCGTGTCTGCGCCAGCAGTCCGCCGCGCGTATGATTGGCTGAAGGATAAGGGGCAGCGTGTTTATGTTCGCGTACAGGTCAATCATAATCAGGTTTGGGTGCCGGAGGAGGAAATATCATATTAATACAATTTCTTGACTAACACTTTGGCTGGGGTAGGATGCAACATCGTTGGTTGTTGCTGAGTGCCGATGGCAAAGTGTTGGGATAATTCGCGGTTCATAGCATATTACCGGGTATCTACAGACCGGCAGGGGCGAAGTGGTCTTGGTTTGGAGGCCCAGCGGGAAGCGGTCCATAGTTTCCTATCTCAGCGCCCGCACACACTGATTGCTGAAAAGGTCGAGATCGAGAGCGGGCGTAACGCCGATAGACCGGAACTGGCAGCAGCCTTCGCCCTCTGTCGGCTGCATCGAGCGACACTCATCATTGCCAAGCTGGATCGCCTCGCCCGGAGCGTGGCGTTCGTGTCAAACATTCTGGAAAGCGGTGTCGATTTCGTCGCCGCTGATTTCCCCGAAGCCAACCGGCTCACCATCCATATTCTGTCTGCCGTTGCTGAGCATGAGGCGCGGATGATCTCGGAGCGTACCAAGGCGGCCCTGAGAGCCGCCAAGGCGCGCGGCGTTGCCTTAGGCGGTGATAGGGGAAACCTTCCCGCTGTCGCCGCCAGAGGCGCTCAGGCAAGCGCTGCGGTGCGTTCGCGGCAGGCTGTCGAGCGTGCGCGCGACCTAGCTCCGCTGATCATGTCATTGCGCGATACCGGGCACAGTTTTGAAGCCATTGCCAACGAACTTGATGATCGTGGCATTCCATCCGCCAGAGGAGGATTATGGACCGGACAGAAGGTCTCCCGCTTGATGCGCCGTTCGGCTTAGCCGTGAAGCGGCCGAGACAAAATCGTGTCACGCCCTTCGGAACGATCGAGGCGACCCATCACAAGGGCACGCTGATGGGAAATCGGGGCGATCTTCACGCGCCTGATGGCACCTTAGGCCGACAGTGGCGCAGCCGCAGGTGGTTGAGTTGCGTCTTAGACGGCAATGGTTGGAAAGCGCCGATGGACACGCCGGGCCATTACTACCCGCTGTTCTTTCATGACGAAGCTGTAGCGCTGGCGGCAGGTCACAGGCCATGCGGCGAGTGTCGGCCGGATGCGTTGGCCGCGTTCATTGCGGCATGGAAGGCGGGGCATGGGTTTGCGGTGCGTGAATGGGTTTCGTTGCAGGAAATCGACCGCGCGTGCCATCAATCGCGCGTAATCGAGAGAGAGTGCAGGCGGAGCTTGCGACCGGTCGAGCTGCCAGAGGGCGTTTTTGTCGCTGCACGGGAAATTGATCGCCGCCCTCTACTCAAGTTTGCCGGTAGCTTTTGGCCTTGGCAGCACGGCAGCTATAGTGAGCCAATTGCGCAAGGAGTAATGCCGTCGAAGTGTGTCCTGCTTACGCCTTCGTCCATGGTAGCTGCGCTCAACGCCGGGTACGTGGCGATGGTATCGTCAGATTTGCAACGGGTTGCAAACTACCCCTTGGATGGGAATCGTGTAACACTCAATGAATGATCACGTCAGATTAATGCTAACAAACCGCCGTCCTTAGGAAATGTATGCCTGCTTCCGAGACCCCAATCGTTAATCCTCTTGCCGGTTGCACCGATCTGCCTGCACTTGAACAACTTGGGCGAGCGCTATGGCGAAGCGAAGGTCTTCGAGGTGCTGCCGTCCTTGTCGGCGCCGGACTGAGCCGTGAAGCTACGTTGGCAAGTGCGGATACGCCACCACCACCATTGTGGTTCGACTTGGCGCAAGCGATGAGCGCGCAGCTATATCCGGCCAACCCGGCGCTAGCGCCTTGGGACCCGCTTCGCTTGGCTGAAGAATATCGCAGCTATTTTGGACAGTCGGCGCTCGACGCATTCGTTCGCGAGAATGTGCGAGATGTCGCTTGGCAGCCCGGAGCGCGCCATGATGCACTTGTCGCGCTACCTTGGTCAGACATTCTTACGACTAATTATGACACCCTGCTGGAGCGGGCGGCGCGCAATTCTGATCGCGCTTATGATCCTGTTCGGACTGAAGCCGAAATCGCTTTCTCCAAGGCGCCTCGCATCGTAAAGCTTCATGGCTCCGTCGGCGCAACTGACCATTTCGTAATCGCGGAAGAGGATTACCGAACATATCCGACGCGGCATGCCGCATTCGTAAATCTGGCGCGTCAATGTTTCGTTGAGAACGAATTGTGTCTTTTGGGTTTCTCGGGTGATGATCCCAACTTTCTTGCGTGGGCTGGTTGGGTCCGTGATCACCTTGGTAGCGCAGCCCGGCGGATATTTTTGGCTGGGGCGCTCAATCTTAGCCCAGCTAAACGCAAATATCTGGAAGCGCGAAACATAGCTCCCATTGATGTTTTCCCACTTGTGAAAGATTTGGATGCGAGTGCGCGCCATGCTTCGGCAAACCGGCTTATTCTGGAGGCTTTGAACGCTCTTCGTCCCATTCCCTCGCACGAATGGGTGGCGTCGTCTCCCGATCGGCTCCATGACGATCGGACGGCTGATTTGACGGCTAAGGTGAATGCTTTCCGAGAGATGGTCAAGCGTTGGCAAGGGGAGCGCGCTAGCTATCCCGGATGGCTCATCTGCCCCAATGACCGTCGCGCCGTACTGCGCATATACACCGAGGCGCCCAATGAGGTGCTGCTTGAAGCATTAGAGCCTGCCGAAGCTGCGAACGCGGTGGTTGAGTGGTGCTGGCGTCACCAAACTGCGCTTTGGCCGATCCACGCCGGCTTCATTAAAGTCGTGCGGCGCTTCGCTGAGCCGACTTCGTCGGAGATGCTCTCGGCGGCCGATAGGCTGATAGTCGGGAGCTTACTCCTTGAACACGCGCGCCGCGAAGGCGATGCAGCACTTTTTTCGGAAATGGCAAGGTGTCTAAATGCAATCACCGTTGATGGTAGCGATGGTCGCGCAGAATTGCGCTACCAAGAGGCTCTAAAAGCGCTTCACGAGCTCGACCTAGCTCGGGTGGAGCAGATTGTGCCAGAAATCAGCGGTCCTGATCCCGCCTGGAAACTCCGTCGCGCAGGTTTGCTTTGCACTCTGGGGCAGCTATCCGCAGCAGAAGCCTTAATTTCCGAGGCGCTTGCCGACATGCGCGACCGCGAACGAGCCGATCGCACATCTCTTTGGGTTCGCTCCCGGCTGGCTTGGGCACTCTTTTTCAACTATAGCCATAAACGGCTAAGCGGTGGGGGCGGCCGTTGGCCCGAGCGTTTCAGGGAAACTCTTTGCGACCCTTGGCAAGAGGTCGAGCGAGCGGTGGATGCCGGGTTCGAGGAACGGCGAAAGCACCAAAATAAGCCAGATCGAGCCGTGCCTAATTTTGTGCCGGGATCATTCCGTTTGCCTTCACGCACAATCCACTTTGGGGATACGAGAGTTGAGCCCAGCGATAATTTTGCCCTGCTTTTTGAACGTGGGGGCGTTCCTGCCCGCCTAGAATATATGACAATGTTTGTCCCCGAGCGGCTTGACGCCCTTGAGCTGGGGTATGAGCCGACGCTGACTTGGTATCTGTCGCTGATTGGCGCTGGTTTGAATAGCGACTCCCCTCAGATCGACCGTTTTTTTGGTCGTGTTAACATTGCTAGGCTGGATTTGGAGGTTGTCCTAAATCTAGTTTTTCATCTCAAGGCGGGAAGAGACTACTGGGTTGGATGTTTGCAGGATAAGCATCAAGATGTGCGTGTTTTTGCGCGTGATAGGCTCATTACGCTGATTGAATTAATAGGTAGATTATCGGTTCGTCTTGACGATATGCAAGGAATAGCTCTCCATCTCGAAACGGTGCAATTGAGCAAGCTGCTGGGCATAAATCTTCGTTTTTGCAAACAGGTCGGAAATCTCCTTAAGAATAGTTTTGAGGCCGTGTCGCCAGCAGCTAGAGCCCCCATGTTTTTTGCTGATCTCGATCTTCCTTTGGCGGCGGAAAACGAAGCGCCCGAGCCGACAAACTGGATTGGTCTAGTGCCGCTGCACGAACCTCAGCAAAATCAGCAGTTGCGGCCCGTTGTTGCTAGGTACCTCGACGCCGCAGCAATGACTGGCGGTCAGCGAAGCGCTGCGATCAGGCGCCTGGCGCAGTTGCATGTCTTGGGCGCACTCACCCCTGACGAAATCAGCCGCTTCGATGCTGCAGCGTGGAGGCAATTAGACGCAGGCAATCCGCCACTCCCCACAAATACGTCGATCTACGAGCATTTTTGGGCGACTTTAGTGACCCAAGGCAGAGATGCCGCTGCTCTTGTCCAGGCGCGGCTGTTTTCGACACAAGGATCACTCGATCGTGATCGATTTGACAGTATGATCCGAGCCGTTCGGTCCGGCGACATTCGGCCCAGCGCGGATCAGGCCCGTGAATGCTTTGATGTCATAGTGGCGATGCGCTTCAAAGAAATTGACCCGAACGATCCGATCGCAAGCTTTACGGCAGGCTTGCAGGGATATGATCGCCAACTAGAGGCGAACTTTGCAGGAGCTGCACTAACATGGGCGCTCTCATCGAGCTTAGCTCTGAATGATTTGACGCCTAAACGGTTAAGCTCACTGGAGTTCTTTCAAGAAAGTGCGAAAACTCTGGCTAGCATCGGCGCTATGGTACCATTCGTCGAGCAACATGTGACAGCTAGGAATGCACTCGAACGGCTTATCCGTCGCGGCTTGACGTCCCAAGATAGTCACCAAGTCGCGTATGCAGTCGATGCCCTACGCATATGGGCTGACGTACACGCGGCAGGGCCTCATGCTCCCCCCAGCCAGTTGATTGACCAGATCGTCTCGTTGGTTGAACTGCGGCTCTCATCAGGACTTCCATATCTTTTGGGCGAATGTGAAAGGCTTTCACGTAGCGGCGGACTTAGCGCCGAGCAGTTCAAGCGCATCCAAATTGCGCTCGGAGATTTGCTGGAGGAGACTAATTATAGCGTGATTGACCTGCAAAGCGAGCGAGCGGGAACAGTTTCGTTAATACGCAAAAATGCCGCGCGTTTAGCGTTGTCTTTAAAGGACGCGGGTCACGCGAGCGAAGAAACTGAAGCATGGCTGACTGCCGTGCGCGATGATCCACTACCAGAAGTTCGGCATGCTCTCGCGGCAACTGATGCTTGAGCAGCATCTCGCTTGGAATTGGCACACTTGGTTGCTACACATGAAGCCGCCTTTGTGACGTGCTCCCCTGAAATGTGACCGATTTTGAGTAGAGTCCGACGCGAAGGAGTCGGACGGATATGAAGCGGAGCAGGTTCAGCGAAGAGCAG
>NZ_JBEPKW010000027.1:0-6880 GCF_040544855.1 Novosphingobium sp. 1529 | reverse complement strand
AGGCTTTCAATGGACGCTTCCGGGCGGAGTGTTTGAACACCCACTGGTTCCTGACGCTTGCAGACGCCCGCGAAAAGTTGGAGGAGTGGCGCAGACACTACAACGAGGATCGGCCGCATGGCGCCATCGGCAACAAGCCCCCGATCACGCTGATGAATCCCGGTGACGTACCCAGCCCGTCACCGTGACCATGGCTGGGAAACTCTAGCCCCGGGTGGTCCAGAGAACGGTGTCGGATCAAAAACGGCCCGGCTCTAATCCCAGCTGGTGGAAAGCTGGGGGTCACGTCACGTTCGCCGCAGGCGTCGAGGCCGACAAGGAGGCGGTGGCCGCCGCGATCTCGACGCCGTGGTCCAGCGGTCAGATCGAAGGCATCAACCGCCTGAAGGTCATCAAGCGCCAGATGTACGGGCGCGCAAAAATCGCCCTGCTCAAGGCCAGACTTATGCGTCCGCATGACTCGGATTGCATAGAAGGTGAGTCAGCCCCCGTTGGACGCCGATTGACAACATGGTGGCCTGGATCAGATTGGAATGGCTGGCCGGTATGGTCGAAATGCGCAGCATTGCGCGCTTTTGCAACATCGATGCCGATAAAAAGTTCTGTGACATGTTCTACGGTTCGTCCTCCGGTGTGAGGATCGGCTCGGCCCACCCGTGCAATCCTCGGATCACCAGCGAAGACGAGGCAACCTCTCCAGCGAGACAGGCATACAATTCTCGGTGCTACTCAACATTCCCTTGGATCACCGATCCTGCGCTGGCTAAATAAGGCTTTCAGATCATCGTTTTTGCGCGCGCCCTAGCGCAAACAGGATGGCAGGCCAGAAGCAGGTGGCCACGAAATCGCCAAGCGTGTCGGGAATGTCGACCCGGCCCGCGTAAAGCGCATCGAGCACTTCGTTGCCACTTTCCAATAGGATGACCATGAGCAGGGGCAGGAGATGTCCCATCCGCTTCCTGGTCAGCGCCAGCGTGATCGTCCAGATCGCCATCCCGGCATAAGTGTGCGCGAACTTGTCCGGCGCTGGGCAGGTCGCGACGATTTGGTCGATAACGTGATGATACCGGGCGACAAAGCTCATACCCCCTTATGCTGCAGATGCGAAAGATTGGCCAGCGGATAGTGCCGGGATACTTGTCGGGGCAGGGGTGGCGGCGTCGCGGCGCGTCCTCTTCGACGATTTGCCAGTGCCTGGCAGACGCGTACTGCGGCGAGGAGTAACCCTTCGCCGTCTGGTCCAGTGTGGGGTGGGATGAGCTCACCTCTATAGGCTTGCTGGGCGTCGAGTGGGTTAGCGTTTGGTCCTTCGCTTCTGGTGAGCAGGGGTGGGCTTCTTCTTCCCGATGTATAGTTCCAGGGCTTTGTCTGGCTGGCATCGCGCGGGAATCTCACGCTCCTGGTGGTGCCTTCGCGCCGCAGCGCTTTGTCATTTGTGGCCGCGTACCGGTCGGCGCCGTCTAGCTCAGGCGGCGTGGGCGGTGTCTCGGTGCCGCTTGTCTGATCAGGCCTGGTCAGTGTCTTCGCTACGGTCCAGCCAGCTGTGGGACGGCTGCCGCGTTGTTTCGTAACCGTGCCGTGTTCTATCGGTTTGTCGGTGGTCTGTTCCTTCGGAGCGGGGCTTGCAGTCTCCTGACCTGCTTTGAGCACGCTCGGTGCGGGGCCAATGGTTGCTGGGTGCCGTCAGGGTGCCAGGGTTGTCCTGGGCCTCTCTGGGTGAGGTCACGATGTTGGAGTGATCAAGCTCGGGCGTCTCAGGCCGGCTTGGCCTGACCGCGCTCTCCTTCCGCTGTGCTTCAGCCGAGCCGGCTGTGCCGTCTCGTCGGCAGTGCCGGCACGATCGCTGACACTTGGCCCGGCCTTTGCTGGCCGCGCCTGTCGGTCCGCCTGTGGCTGCCCTCCGGTTGTCGCCGCGCTTTGGGTGCGCGGCGGCGTTTGCCTCGGCTCCAGGGTGACGGGGGGCGTCACGGCCCTGTAGCCCCGCCGCGACGGGGTGCAACCCGGCCCGCTGCGCGGCTCCGGGTGCTCCACTGCGTTGCGCCCTGCGGTGCACCCCGCCGCCTGATGCGGGGCTCTTGGTCCGCTCCTGCCGCCCCCCGCCACCCCGGCGCCGGGCCATGGCGGTTTAAGGAGCTTGAAGACCATGAGCACCGTGAACACGAGCGAACGCCAGTCCCTCTATGCCGAGGTGACCTCCCGCATCATTGCCGAACTCGAAGCCGGGCGCCTGCCCTGGGTGCAGCCGTGGGACGCCAGCCGCTGTCCCTGCACGCTGCCGCACAGTGCTGGTTCGGGTAGGCCCTATTCGGGCATAAACATTCTCATTCTCTGGACCTCTGCCATCGAGCAGGGCTTTTCCTCGCAGCGCTGGTTGACCTATCGCCAGGTCGAAGCAGCCGGTGGCCATGTCCGGCGCGGCGAGAAGGGCACGGTGGTCTGCTATGCCGATCGCTTCACCCCGCGCGAAGAAGCCGCCAAGGCCAGGGACGAAGACCGCGAAGCGCGCACGGTGGCCTTTCTCAGGCGCTTTACCGTGTTCAACCTCGACCAGTGCGAGGACCTGCCCGAAGACATGATTGCCCCGGTGATGCCAATTGCGCCCGAGCTGGCGATTGCCGGGGCCGATCGCGTGATCCAGGCCAGCGGGGTGACCTTCCGTATCGGCGGCGGGGAAGCGTTCTATTCCCCCACCCATGACGTGGTGCAGGTGCCGCCCCAGGCTGCTTTCCTCGAGCCGATCAACTGGTTCCGCACGGCCCTACACGAACTGGGCCATGCCACGGGCCACAAGAGCCGGCTGGATCGTGATCAGACCGGCGAGTTTGGCTCTGCGTCCTACGCGAAAGAGGAACTTGTCGCGGAAATGGCCAGTGCCTTTGCCTGTGCGGCGCTGGGCATTGTTCCGACGGTGCGGCACGCCGACTACATCGGCGCATGGCTGGAAGTGCTGTGCGCCGACGAGAAGGCGATTTTCCGCGCCGCCAGTGCGGCGAGCAAGGCGGCCGACTTCCTGCTGGCCTGTGGGGAGGACCGGTCATGAGCCCGCCTCTCCCGCCCGAATGGGGCAAGCCGGTGCTGCCGACCATATCACCGTGCACGTTCTGGCGCCGGGGGCAGCGTGGCCTGCGCCGCATGACCAAGCGGCAGCGGGCGATCTTCAGGGCGGTGCGCTTCGAGGGCGCCAGCTATGCCGAGATGGCCCAGCGTCATGGCATCAGCGTCGAGGCGGTGCAGGCCGAGCTGGCCAAGGCCATCTCCACGCTGACCCGCGCGGTCTATGGGCACTGGTGGCAGCGCTGGTGGCCGTGGTGAAAAATTCAGGCCGCCCGATGACTTGCCATCGGGCGGCCATCGCGACAGGGTAGCCATGTCATGCGCAGCGATCTCGACCATCTTCCCGCCAACAAGCAGCGCGAGCTGGAGCGCGTGGTGCAGATCGTCTTCGAGGAATTCGAGGATGCCCTGGCCCTGGCTTCGCATGAGTGGAAGAAGAAGGGCCGCATTCTCAAAGTCATTCTCTACGGCAGCTATGCGCGCGGCGGCTGGGTCGACGAGCCGCATACCGCCAAGGGCTACCAGTCGGACTATGACCTGCTGATCATCGTCAACGACAAGCGCCTGACCGACCGGGTCAAGTACTGGGCCAAGGTCGATGACCGGCTGATGCGCGAGTACGGCATCGCCGGCACGATCAAGACCCCGGTCAATTTCATCGTCCACACCCTGCAGGAGGTAAACGACGGGCTGGCGCATGGCCGCTACTTCTTCATGGACGTGGCCCGCGATGGCATCGCGCTCTACCAGAGCGATGATACCGAACTGCACCAGCCCAAGCCCAAGACGCCGCATGCGGCGTTGGCCATGGCGAAGGAGTATTTTGAGGAGTGGTACCCAAGTGCGATGCGTGCGCACATCAATTTCAATGACGATTTAAAGCGAGGCTGGTACAAGGACGCGGCCTTCATGTTGCATCAGGCAACAGAGAGGCTGTACCACGCGGTTCTCCTTTCAGTCACTTTTTATACTCCACATGTTCACAATCTGGCGTTCTTGCGTACCCAGGCCGAGCGGCTCGATGTCCGTCTCATCTATGTCTGGCCCAGCGACAGCCGCAAGCACCGAGCCATGTTCGAAAAGCTCAAGGAAGCTTACGTCAAGGCGCGCTATTCCAAGCACTACCGGATCACCGAAGAGGAACTGGCCTGGTTGGGCGAGCAGGTCGAGGAGTTGGGCCGTGTCGTCCACGCCATCTGTTCCGAGCGTATTGCCCAGTTGGAGGTGACGGCGCGGCAGGCTGGCTAGTAGCCCAGACCCTTGTCCCGGGAAGGCACCTGACAGTGGCGTCTGGCAATAGATGTGGCAGCCGATTGTGACACATGTCGTGGGTTCCTAACGGAGACAGAGGTCTTGCAGATACGGGAGTTTGCCGCTCATCTTGGCGCGTACAGCTCTGGCCCAGCCTGGTGACCATCCTAGGCCTGACCACGACTGTGACGTCGCTTTCCGACAGCCCCATGCACGCCGATCCTCATCAGGTTGTCCTCGCGCTTTCGCCTGACACCTATCGCGTTGGGTTCCCTTCAACCCTCTTGGCCACTTGGCGAGCGCCGCCGCGTCCGAGATCTTGAAACCATAATTTGGCCAGGCCCTTGCCAATCAGACGCAAATAACCAGGCCGGATGCGATACTTGGCGCCTTTATTGCGGGGAGAGTGCGCAGTTCCCAGGCTGCGCTGGCAGGCCTGATGGTACGAGGCACGGGTCTGGGTCGTCGCCAGCCACGCTAACATAACAGTCTGCTGTCGCAGTGGCTTTGCGTCGACCGCAGCAGCAAGACGGCATTATAAACCGACGAGAATGCGCAAACGGAGATTATCCGAGATCAGCTGCCCCGCCCGATTTCGCGCGCAGCCGCTGGTTCGACTGTGCCCATGCAGCTTAGCGCAACGCGCGGGACTGGCGTTTCCATTCGTGCTCGGGCGGCATCGGCAAAAGGATTGCGGCACCACGGGTGTTGATCGTTTCTATGCGGACCGGCCGCACTTTGCGATGCCATTGCGACCAGCAGCAGATGCACCAGAAACGGTTGCGCACTTTAGACAAGCGATCGTCCCAGCCGCGCTTGTGGAAATGCCACCACAGGCCATGAGGATCGAAGGTCATGGAATGCCCGCAGCGACAGACCGGGCGCACCACCAGGCGCAGGGCGGCCGCATCGGTGAGCGAGGTGGGCTCCATCAGGCCCGCCGCGT
The DNA here is from genome assembly GCF_040544855.1 of Novosphingobium sp. 1529. Lineage (NCBI taxonomy): Bacteria > Pseudomonadati > Pseudomonadota > Alphaproteobacteria > Sphingomonadales > Sphingomonadaceae > Novosphingobium > Novosphingobium sp. 1529. Next base: position 1,629 of record NZ_JBEPKW010000027.1, on the reverse strand, counting down.
TCCAGCGCGGCATGGCGTGTCACAGTTTCAGGCCGAGTTGCTCGGCTTTGGGTGAGGCGGCCTGCAGGCGTTCAGCGATGGCGCCAGCGAGCACGCGCGCGGCGTCCTCGCGCAAGGAGGGGGAAGGGGCGGTAATGCCGATGCGTACCCAGCCTGGGGCCTCAAGGATCGCGTCCGCCATGATGTCGAGATCGATTCGTTCCATGGCGGCATTGGAACATAATAGGAACATATGTGCAACCCGAACCGAGATTTGACTCTGCGTGGCGGGCGGGAGACATCTGGGTGATGTGCAATCTTTACCGCCTGCGCGCCAATCAGGCTGAAGTTGCCCAGATCTTCGCAGCCGAGGCGGTGCCGGGCGTGAACCATGCCGAGGAAGTCTATCCGGGCTATCCCGGCCTCGTCGTCGCGCACGGACGCGCAGGCGCGATGAATTGGGGCTTTCCCGTGGTGCTCAAGGGGAAGCAGGGCCAGCCGCTCAAGCCCAAGCCTGTCACCAATGCCCGCGATGACAAGCTGCACACCCCCTTCTGGCGCGACAGCTTCGCCCGGCGGCGCTGCCTGATCCCGGTGAGCCAGTGGGCCGAACCCGAAGGCGAGCCGGGTCGCATGACGCGCACCTGGTACGGCATGCCGGGCGGCGAGGTCTTCGCGATCGGTGGGCTCTGGCGGCAAACGCCGGAATGGGGCCAGACCTACGCCATGGTCATGGTCGAAAGCAGCGCCTCAATGGCCGAGGTGCACGATCGGATGCCGGTGGTGCTGCGCTCCGAGCAGTGGAACACGTGGCTGGATGCTGCCCCCGAAACGGCCTTTGCGTTGTGCCGTACCTGGCCCGGTGTGCTGTCGATCGAGCGCACTGCAGATCGCTGGGCTGGCGGTTAGCAGCGCAGTCTCGCATCCCGATCGGCGGTCGCGCAGGGGGGCTGCCCGCGTGCATTCCCTGGGCGGGCGAACCATAGTCCGCGAAAGCTTGTTATGCCCGATGTCGGGCGAGGGCACTGCGGTAAGGCTGTGGCGCGCCGACGCATCGTTCGGATTTACCGGGTTCGCTGGCGGGCGCCCCGCTCGTCGGGATGCCGTCCCGAGCCTGCGCAAAGCCCCTGCAATACCCCTTCAGCCCGCCGTGTTACCGGCATGCGGCCGGTGCCCGCACCTCCGGGACGGAAGGGGTGTTTCCCTTGCGCTGCGCTGCGCGGTGCATGGGCTTTTTGTTCGCAGGCTTTGTCTTGGCGCATCCCGGCGGGATCGGCCCGCCGGCAGGAACTGGAGTAAATCCCCATGAACTCGGTTTTTCTCTCTGGCCGCATTACCTCGGACATCGCCCGCTTCAATGCCGACAGCAAAGGCGGCGTCAGCTTTTCCCTCGTAACCTCGCGGCCGGTGGTCAAAGATGGCCAAGTACGCAAAGGCGAGGACGGCTATCCTGAAACCTACGACCAGTTTCACACGGTCAAGGCGTTCCGCACCCTTGGCAACACGGTCGCCAACCATAAGAAAAAGGGCGACAAGCTGATCGTCCGGGGCGAGATGTCGCGCGACGATCTGGATGAGAAAGCGCGACAATCAAGATGAGAATCCGGTGTGTCGGGACCGGCGCAGGGCGTAGCCCGTAGCCGGTCCCGA
>NZ_JBEPKW010000026.1:0-7331 GCF_040544855.1 Novosphingobium sp. 1529 | reverse complement strand
GCGACCAAGGCGATCACCGATAAACTGCTGACGGCGCAGGTGATCGCATCCGACGAGACGACCACGCGCACCAACGGCATCACGCATTGGCAATGTGCGTATTTCAGAAGTTCTGGACAGCCGTTTCACAAAATCGCGGACAGGCGTTTCGCTAAGTCCCGGACAGCCGGCGCAGTTTGGTCATAGGTGCCTTGTTGTGGTTCAGGCGGTGATGATTTCGGCTTTCTCTATGTCGGTCAAGAGGGGGGCGGGTCGGGTTTTGCGCATGCTGTCGCCTTCGAGTGTTATGCGGTGGGCATTGTGTACGAGGCGGTCGAGGATGGCGTCAGCGATCGTGGGGGCACCGATCATTTCGTGCCACTGAGCGACCGGTAACTGAGCCGTAATCAAGGTGGATTTACGCTTGTAGCGCTCCTCGAAGATTTCAAGCAGATCGCCGCGCTGCTGCTCGGTCAGCCCATGGCTGCCCCAGTCGTCGAGCACGAGCAGTTGGATGCGGGTGAGCTTGTCAATCAGGCGCGGGAAGCGGCCGTCGAGCCGGGCCATTGCCAGATCTTCGAACAGTCTGGGCATGCGAACGTAGAGTACCGAGTAGTCAAGCCGGGCTGCCTGACGGGCGAACGCACACCCTAACCAGGTTTTCCCCGTACCGGTTGGCCCTGTAATGATTAGATGTTCATGCGCCTTGAGCCAGTCGCCCTGCGCAAGCGCCAGGACGCTGGGGACTGTCAGGAATTCCGTGTGTGGGCGGGCATAATGGGTAAAAAGGAGTCCCACTATGTCCCGACGCAAGGAGCCGGTGATTCCGGCTGATCTATTGGACCAACTTCTGGCGGGCGGCGATGCTGCTGCGGCCCTGCAGCAGGGCGGTCTGCTGGATTCGTTGAAGAAGGCGCTAGCCGAACGCGCGCTCAACGCGGAGATGGATCATCATCTCGGGCACGAAGAGCAGGCCGGCAACAATCGCAACGGCTATGGCCGCAAGACTGTGGTGACGGAGACCGGCAAGATCGAGATTGAGGTGCCCCGTGATCGGCAGGGCAGCTTCGATCCGCAATTGATCGCCAAGTACCAGCGCCGTTTCCCCGGCTTCGACGACAAGATTGTGTCGATGTATGCGCGTGGCATGAGCACCCGCGAGATCGCCGGACATGTGCGCGAACTGTACGGCATCGACGTTTCGCCCGACCTCATATCGACCGTCACCGACGCCGTACTGGAGGAGGTTGCCGCCTGGCAGGCCCGGCCGCTGGATCAGGCCTATCCGCTGGTGTTCTTCGATGCCATCCGGGTCAAGATCCGCGACGAGGGCATGGTCCGCAATAAGGCGATCCATATCGCGCTGGGCGTGCTAGCCGATGGCACCAAGGTCGTCCTGGGCTTGTGGATCGAGCAGAATGAAGGCGCCAAATTCTGGCTGCGCGTCATGAATGAGCTCAAGAACCGGGGCGTCGAGGACATCATGCTGGCCGTCGTCGATGGCCTCAAGGGCTTCCCCGATGCGATCACCGCCGTATTCCCGGAAGCGATCGTCCAGACCTGCATTGTTCATCTGCTGCGCAATTCGATGGACTTCGTCTCCTGGAAGGACCGCAAACCGCTGGCCGCCGCATTGAAGAGCATCTACCGCGCAGTCGATGCCAAGGCCGCTGAGGAAGCGCTTTCGGCCTTCGAGGACGGCGAATGGGGCCGGCGCTACCCAGCGATCGGTCAAATATGGCGCCGGGCATGGAGTGAGGTAATCCCCTTCTTCGCGTTTCCCGACGAGGTCCGCAGGATTGTCTACACGACGAATGCTATCGAGGCCCTGAATGCCCAGCTCCGGCGGGCGGTCAGGGCCAGGGGACACTTCCCCAGCGACGATGCAGCAACCAAGCTGCTCTATCTGATCTTGAACCGATCAGAAAAAGAGTGGACGATGCCGCCACGTGAGTGGTCCATGGCAAAGGCCCAGTTCGCCGTCCTGTTCGGCGAACGCTTCATCAAAGCCATGGCAGCGTAATGTGCAACCGCCCGCTCACACACGGAATTCCTGACAGTCCCGGACGCTGCGGCGATCCAGCTTGCGGTGCGCGGCGAAGTCGATGTTCTCGATACACGCGTCGCTGAATCGTAGTCGCGCGGCCGTAAGCCGGTTGGCGAGCCGCTTGTCACAACGCATCGCCATCTCCCGATCGAGCATCAGCCCGAGCCATTCGTCCCGGGCGAGCCCTTCGCTTCCCGCCTGTTCGGCAAGTTCACGGTAAGCACTCGCCATCCCAGCGAGCCCCAGCGTCTGCATCTGGTCCAACATGGGGTGTGTCAGCATGATCGTTAGCGTTGCGAGCGGCCCACATGGACGTTGCGCCAAGGTGCCCCGAAGAGGCTGTCATTGAAACGGCATCGGGATGTTGCGGATGTTTGGCGGTCAGGCGGGCGATTTGAATGTGCTGGTGGATGGTGCGGCACCATGTGCGAATTCGGATTGGGACGGTATGCCGCACGGTGCGAATGGAGATGCCGAGGGCACGATGATCCTGGGTCCGCAACGACGAAACCGGCGGTGGGATCGGCACGAGAAGGCCCGGATCACGGCGGAGAGTTTCGAGCCGGGTGCGAACGTCTCGGCGGTGGCGCGGCGTCACGGGGTCAGCGTGGGGCTGTTGCATTATTGGCGACGGATGGTGCGGGACCAGGCTGCGCTGGAACCGATTTCGTTCGTACCGGTGGAAGTGGATGACAGCGCGACGGCGCGCGCGCCTGCGGGTGATCTGGAAATCGCCATGGGCGGTGCGCGAATTATGCTGCGTGGCCCGGTCGACGCGGACATGCTGCGGACGGTGTTCGATGCGCTGCGCCTGCGATGATCCTGCCGCCCGGCAACGTCAGGGTCATGCTGGTCGCAGGCCCGATCGACTTTCGCGCAGGGATGAACAGGCTGACGTCGTTGGTGGCCAATGAACTCGGGCGCGATCCCTATGGCAGGGACGTCTTCGTGTTCCGCTCAAGGCGGCGCGATCGGCTGAAATTGCTCCATTTCGATGGCTCGGGCCTGTGCCTGATGACCAAATGGCTCGAGGCGGGCCGGTTCGCCTGGCCGCCGGTGACCGATGGGGTGATCAAACTCACCCCGGCGCAGATGACGTTGCTGCTCGGCGGCATGGACTGGCGCCGACTTGAGGAAAGCCCGGTCAAAAAGCCCGAGATTGCAGGCTGAACCGGTGGTTTTGTTGGGTTTTTGGGCAGTGCTGTGCTAACCATCGGCTGTGACCCGTCCGCCCGAACCTCAGGCTGAAGCCCTTGATGCCTTGACCCGTCGGGTCGCGGAACTGGAGGCGGAACTGGCCGCCACGACCAGGCTGTTGGGCACCTACAAGGCCATGCTGTTCGGCGCCCGTTCCGAGAAGGCGCGCATCGTTCTCGATGGGCAAGGCCAGCTCGATCTGGACGATCTGCGCCCTGCTGGCCCCATGTCGGCACCGGCAAACGATGACCCGGCGCCGGCCCAGGCCAAGCCGCGGGCCCGACGGAACATCGGCGCGTTGCCTCGCCATCTGCCGCGGATCGTTCAGATCATCGAACCCGACAGCACCGCTTGCGCCTGCTGCGCCGGCGCCATGCACAAGATCGGCGAAGACGTCAGCGAGGCGCTCGACATCGTGCCGGCCATCCTGCGCGTCATCGCCACCGTCCGGCCACGCTATGCCTGCCGGGCCTGTGAAGGAGCGATTGTGCAGGCCCCGGCGCCGCGCCGGATGATCGAGGGCGGCATGGCCACGACATCGCTGATCGCCTGGGTCGTGACCCAGCGCTTTGCCTGGTATCTGCCGGCCTATCGGCAGGCGCAGATGCTGGCGGGACAAGGCCTGCGGATCGACCGCTCGACCCTGTCACGCTGGATCCGGTCCGCCGCGTGGTGGCTGCAGGGCCTCTATGATCGCCAGTTGCTTGCCATTCACAGCCATCCGCGCATTCACGTCGATGAGACGCGGATGCCGGTGATCGGCCGCGGTGCCGGCAAGCTGCGCATCGATCAGTTCTGGGCGCACGGCACCGATGACCGCCCATGGAACGGCCCGGCGCCACCGGCGGTGTGCTACGTGCACGCACAGGCACGCAGCCACGCCGAGATCGCCGCGCAACTGGCCCGCTATCAAGGCGTTCTGCAGGTCGATGGCTATCGCGCCTACAAGGCGCTGGAGGATCCGAACCGGCCTGCCGGACAGATCCGACTTGCCTTCTGCATGGCACATCTGCGCCGACGCTTCGTCGATCTGCACAAGAGCACGCGCTCGCCGATCACGGCGCAGATTATCGCGCTGCTGAGCCGGATCTACCGCATCGAGGCAGAGATCCGCGGTACCGACGCCGACCACCGGAAGGCGGTTCGCCAGGCCCGGTCACGCCCGATCATCGACGAACTCAAGGCGCTGTTCGATGACACCTTGCCGCGGGTCGCGCAAGCATCGCAGTTGGCCGAGCATATCCGCTATGCCCATGGCCACTGGCGCGGGCTGACCCTGTTCCTTGAGGATGGCCGCATCGAGATCGACAACAACATGATCGAGCGGCAGATGCGCCCGATCGGCATTGGCCGCCGGAACAGCCTGTTTGCCGGCAACGAGGCCGGCGCCCACAGTTGGGCCGTGCTCGCCTCATTGCTCCAGACCGCCAAGCTGAACGGGCTCGATCCCCTCGTCTGGCTCGATGACGTGCTGACGCGAATGGTCTCGGGCGCGGTCCGCAACAACGATCTCGACCAGTTACTTGCGTGGAACTGGCAACCTGCCGTTCGCACTGCACCGCGGCAGGCGGCATGAACAACCGTCGCGCCAGACGCGCCGCGCGGCCGGGCAAGGTACCTGCTGCGTTCACGCTCGCGCAACTGGAGGACTGGCAGGCCCGTCGGACGCCGCCCGCGCCCGGCGTCTCGATGATCGATGGCTATCTGACCGCACTCGTGGTCTCGCCCCGGTTCCTGCCGCCCGAGGACTGGCTCGGCCCCATCGTCGGCGGCGAGGTCATCTGGGCCCCCGGCGGCAGCACCGAAGCCGCGATCCGAACGACCATCTTCCAGCGCTACAGCCAGATCGGTGCCACTCTCTCCGGTGGCCCCAAGCGCTACGCGCCCATCTACATGAGAACCAACGACGGAGAGGTGTTGCTCGAGGACTTCGCCAACGGCTTCTACCACGGCATGCAACTCAGCATCGACGACTGGAAGCCGGTCATGAGCGATCCCGCCATCGGCCCTGCCATGACCGCCATTCTCGGCCACTGCACCAACATGATCCCCGAGCACGAGCGTCAGGCCGCCATAAGCCCGCAAGCCGCCGACCTGCTGGCGCAATCGTGGCGCATCATTCCCGAACTCGTCGAAATGCTGCACCGGACCATCGCCGGTGCCAGAAACATCGAGATCCAATGACCCAACGCTACGCCGCGCAACCGCGGCATTATGCCGTCCTTGCAATGTGGGGTGGTCGCACCGCTAACGCATGATCGTCGCTTCCTTTCATTGATAGTAGACCCCACCGCGGATGTTGCCGTGCGATGGAGCTGGCCGGATCGGTTCTTGGGCAGGACTGGCCTGATCCAGCCCGGATTTGAGGATCGAGAGGACCGAGGCATATGTGGTGGCCTCGATTGCCAGCGCGCGGTCACAGGCCGCATCGAGACGGACATGGCCATAACCGCGCCCTAGCGACAGGATGCCCATCGCCGAGCGATAACCCTGCTCGGGATGGCGCCGATCACGCATCATGCGCTCGACCATGACCGCCACGTTGGTGCCCATCCTGGCCGCGCGCTCGATCAGCGATGCCGGCGTCCGGTCGGCATAACGCTGGTGAGCCTTGGGCATGTGAGCGTTGACGGTGATGTGGAACCCGCGCTGCGAGCTGCGAACATGGCTGGCGACCCGTTTGTGATCCTGGAAGATCTCGACCACCCGCTGGGTCAGCCGCACATCGACCTTGCGACCGATCAGACCATGCGGAACCGAGTAAAAGTTGCGGTCGACGGCAACGTGGTAATCGGGATGAACCTTGGCGGTCTTCCATTCAGCGTATTCGAACGGGGTAACCGGCAGCGCCTTGAGCGCCGCGCGCTCGATCTCGTCGAACAGCTCGCGGCGCGAACGACCGACGTGACGCATCGTCTTGCCATTGAGAACTTCGAGCAAGTGGCCGATCTCAGCATTGAGCACCGCCAGGTCGAAGAACTGCCGATTGCGCAGGCGCGCGATGATCCACCTTTCCGCGATCAGCACCGCGCCCTCGATCTTCCCCTTGTCCCTCGGCTTCGCCGGCCGGGTCGGCAGGACCGTCGTGTCGTAATGCTCTGCCATCGCGGCAAAGGTCGTAGTCAGGGTCGGTTCGAACCATAGCGCCTTGGCCACCCCCGCCTTGAGATTGTCGCAGACAATGGAAGCGGGCACTCCGCCGAAGTACTCCAGCGCTCGGATCTGGCCCTCAATCCAGTCAGGCAGCCGCTGGTGTAGGCTCGCCACCGCAAAGGTGTAGCTCGAGGCCCCAAGCACCGCGACGAACAGCTGTGCTTGGTGGATCTCGCCGGTGCCGGGGTCGATCAACGGGATCGTTTGACCGGCGTAATCAGTCTGCATCACCGCGCCGGCGGCATGCCGATGCCGATAGGTCGGGTGGGCGCGCTTCTCGTGCGCGCCGAACTTGTCACAGAACCAGGTGTAGCCAAAGCCGTCGGGATGAGCCTCGCGGTATTCCTGCCACAACAACAGCAGCGTCACGCTTTTGCGCTTCATCTCACGGGAGACCAGTTGCCAGTCCGGCTCGCTCGTATCCCGCGGCGGCCGCCCCATTTGCCGGAAGAGTTTGCGCTCCAGCGCAGCGTCATCGCCGCCGCCATCTGGCATCGGCCAACTGTCCAGCCCCGCCTCACGCGCCCGCAGCAGGTAAGTCGACACGGTCGACTTGCTCAGCCCAAGCCGCTCCGACACTTCGCGCACCGAGAGCCCACTCTCGTGGGTCAGCCGCAATATCGATCTGATATCCTTCACGTCCGCTCGTCTCGGTTGCTTCCGTCTCGGCATGGTCCCTCCAAGCTCCGCTTGCGGGGACGTTCATGCCAAACCGGCGCACCCAATGACCAACCGCACAAACTGTCCGGGACTTAGCGAAATGCCTGTCCGCGACTTTCTGAAATCACTGTCCGCAACTTACCGAAATCGCTGTCCGGGACTTTCCGAAACACGCAGGCAATGGGTCTTCCTCTCGGACCAGGCCGTCCTGCACAAGATTTCCAAACGCCGGGCGCGCCAGGTTGCCGAGGGCGTGCTGGGCGGCCATCAGCCCGATGTCTGGGTTTCTGACCGC
>NZ_JBEPKW010000025.1:0-9754 GCF_040544855.1 Novosphingobium sp. 1529 | reverse complement strand
TCAGGACATGAAGCGGGGGCGGTGCCATGGGTAGTTTGAATCATCGCCTGCCCCCACGCGCAAGCCCTTTTTGCCAACCACCTGAGCAGTTACGCAAATGCAGCGCGAAGGCTTCAAGGTCGCACGTTGCACGGTCGAGCGACTGATGGCCGATCTGGGCTTGCAGGGTGTAATCCGCGGCAAGCCGGTCAAGACAACCGTGAGCGACAAGGCTGCGCCGTGTCCGCTCGACCAGGTCAACCGACAGTTCCATGCATCCGCGCCTAACCGGCTGTGGGTATCTGATTTTACTTACGTTTCTACCTGGAACGGCTTTGTCTACGTGGCTTTCGTAGTCGATGTTTTCGCCCGTTATATCGTGGGCTGGCGGGTCAGCAGGACTGCCCACGCCAGCTTTGTTCTCGATGCCCTTGAGCAGGCAATCCATGATCGGCGACCTGTTCATCGTGGGGGCCTCATCCATCATAGCGACCGTGGATCCCAATATCTTTCAATTAGATACACTGAGCGCTTGGCCGAAGCCGGGATCGAGCCATCCGTGGGAAGCGTAGGCGATTCCTACGATAACGCCTTGGCCGAGACGATCAACGGTCTCTATAAAGCTGAGGTGATCCACCGATGTGGCCCGTGGAAATCCTTCGAAGCGGTGGAATTCGCTACACTGAAATGGGTTTTCTGGTTCAACAACAAGCGCTTGCTTGGACCGATCGGTAACATCCCGCCGGCAGAGGCCGAAGCCTGCTATTACGCTAGGCTGGACGAGCAGCCATTGGCTGCTTAATTTGATCAAATAGGTCTCCGGTAATCCCGGGGCGCATCAATCTTAAGTTATCGGATCGACGCGGGGTTGCCGACTGCCTTTCCCAGAGGCGGGACATCGTCCAACACGACGGAAGCAGCACCAATGACGGCGCCATCACCGATGTGAATGTTGCCAATAAGCACCGCCATAGCACCTATTGAGACTTTCGAACCGATAACGGGAACGCTATTTTGCGATCCATCGCGTGAACCTATTGTTACACCTTGCCTAAGAACACAGTATTCCCCGATGATACTAGCCGGATGCACCACAAGTCCGACGCCATGATAAACAGTTAACCCTTTGCCAATCTCAGCTTCTGGTGGAATGTAAACGCCCATTATATAATCAATTACTATCTTATATATAAATAATATTGGCAAGCAAAAAAATCCCGCCAAACGATTGCGATTATATAGTCGATGCAAATAGGCCGCGGTTCGATATGCGGTACAAATTATGAGTCCTTTGCTATTATTGGTATTGGCAATTATATCTGCCCGGATACTTTTTTTAAATTCAGCGAACGTCATAGGGCTAGCTTATTGTTAATTGCCAGATCATAGCGCTTGGCCATTACATGAAGGGCATCGCGCATGCGCTGGCGGTTCTCAAAGAATACGCTGTCTTGGCTAAGGGTGGGAGCCATACGTGCAACGCGCCCCAGAACCTCAGCTGCTCTTTCGACCCGCCGATCAGCGAGCTTAGATACGCATCGAGCTTCAATCTTAGCGGCACCAACCGCCACTTCGCGTATCAGTCGTTTTGCGACCTTGTAGCGGAGCTGAGTAGATAATGATTCTGCCGCTTGAGAGCGCTCAGCGTGCCGGGCGCACAGCTTATCTGCTGTCACCTGCTGTATCAGCATATCCTCCCCGTAAAGGCTAAGCGCGTTGCCTTTAATCACATCCGCCAAAGTGCTACCTGGAATGCGGTTTGGCTCATGCGTCATCTGCATAGACCAGCACCAATCATTCCACTTGAAACTATCCGTCGTCGGGTTCAGTGACGCAGCAATCCAAGGCGTTCGCAGTGTGTCCGCTACAATGGCGGCATGCATTGCATCAGCGATAACCAATTCTGCAGAGCGCAGCTTAACAAGAATATCTTTCGTATCCCAGCATGGATGAATGAAGTCAAGCCCAGCCAATTGACAGACTTCTTCCCATCTACCGGAAGCGACCGACATGTAATGTGGCATAAACGCGACGCCCTTCCGTGGGGCGGCCGGTGCCTCAGGTGTCAACTCTGGCAAGATCGACAGGAACATGGCGCCATCGGTAATCCCTTTCTTTGGTTCCAACCCCAATACGCGTGCTGATAATGGGCCGCGCACGGCTAAGACGTCCCAATTGTCCCCACCAAAATCGGCCGGCCGCGAGCCATAGCCGACACCGCTACCCATCACCACCCAGCGGCGATCACGGGGCATGCGGTGGTTGAGGATGGTGCCAATTCCGCTTAGCCAAACATCTTCGGCAGCTTCCTCACGATTTGATAGCAGGGCGTCCCAAATCCAATCATTCAGTGCATCGCCGAAATTTCCGTGATGAGCTTGAAAGTAGAAAAGTTTCATTTTTGGTCCTGCCTTGGATTACCGGTTGTCGCGAGAAGGGCGGGGCTGGTCAAATCCATTCCCTGTGGTGGGGGAGGGGGCACGAAACGAAGCTGACTGAGTATCGCCAGTGGCCAAGGATTTGTTGCGCCATAGATGCGTCCGCCTGAATTGAAACGGCTTTCGAAATATACTGACCCACCCATCGTCGCTGTGTTCGAATCAACGATGTAGCCGCCATAGCGTTGCAGGGCATGTCCGATGATCAGATCTGCCGGACGGGTCAAGCCCAGCCGCATCAAGGCTGCGTCATCCAGCGCTGGGTTCAACTGTATTCTGGCGCCCATCGGAACTGCAGCTGGCGACGTCATATTGACGCCGTCGGTGTTGCTGGCGGGGTATTGTAGCGCGCCAAAAGGAGACGTGGGCGCGCGGATCAGATCTTTCGGCCATGCAAGCGCAAGGGCATGATTAATCGTGCCGCGCTGCATCTCACTCTCACGGATCAAGCCGCCGCAGTAGTTCGACCCGGCTGCACGACCCAAACTGGGCAAATTGCGTCCAACAAGGGACCAACCTAGGCCTGTGAAAGAAGCAAAGCCGCCGGTCCGGATTGTAATGCCATTCGCAGTCTTTCGCGGCTGCCAAAAACTGAGAAAGCGCTTGCTGGGCACATCGACGACACAGGTCATGCCATCAGTGTTCCCCTGCTCCAATCGATAAGTTACCGCTTTGATCAGGGTGCTTGAAATTGGAACATGCGGAATTGCCCAATGCTGCCCGTTGCCATCTCTGAAGGCGAGGTCAGCATGCGATCTTTCCGTGCCATAGTCATAGATAACGTAAACGCCGGCGCTGCCCCAATTCATGTTGATTGCGTGACCGCGTGCGGCGTATGCGGCGATAGCTGCATCGGAGTAGCTGGTCTTTATAGTGCTAGTTATCGGGATATTCCATGGTGAATTAGCCGAAAACCACAACTCAGGAATACGCGCGTCAGCTGTAGTACCAGCCGTGTCGCCTGAGCGCTGCGGGCTGGCAGCGTCCGTGGCAAAAAGCAAAAGCATGATCGCAAAGCTAGCGTATTTCATAGATCACCGTATGACCCGATTGGCGGTCCGAAAATTTCCATGAGATGGATTGCCTGGTCTATCATCCGTGCTGTACTCCGAGTCGCGATCATTTTTTTGTTGCACATGGGAAATGCGAATTGCGCGATGCGTAATGGCTAATATTAGCATGATAATGGCATAAGTTATTGTGTCGAATAGCAAGTTTTGTGTAAAAGAAATAACTATAACATAAACCATTGCCATCAGCGCGCCAAAGCCATATTGCCAGTTTTGGCTGCGCTTTAACCTGGTTGCGCGTATCGCTTGATCAAACAAAAATATAATATACAATACAGCGATTGGATAGCCAAACTCATAGACCATCCGTACATAGTCGTCATGTGGAGGGCGGGATAATTTATCATTGCCCCATGGCTGTTCTGCCGAACCTGCTCCGTATCCGACAATAGGTGATAATGATGCTTGGCCAAGTAGCTTGGAGCTTTGATTAATTCGTTCAGAGAATGTGTCTTGTGATTGACCAAATTTATCAACTTCTTTCAAAGCTGTAAATCGTTGTACTACAATGGGTGATCCAACGAGTGTCACTACTAGTAGCATTCCAAAAAAGCGCTTTAGATTAATATGGCGAGAATATACCATTACGCCAATAATCACAGCAATAATGGCTGCAATCCAAGATCCTCGATTCTTTGAAAGCAAGATTGCCAAGATAAACAAGGCTAGCAACAACTTCATTTGTTTCTGGCCGGGCATCATTGCATAAGGAGTTATTGTGAATGCGCATAGGCACAGAAATATGCCATAAGCATTTGCATCGATGATTGTTCCTACCGGTCGAATGCCCGTCACGATTAAGTCGTGCGCATAGTCATAAGAATACCCAGTAAGGGACTGTATTAGACCGACCAAAAGTGCAGCAATAAGCGTCCAGATCAACGGGGTGGCTAGGCGCTGCAGATCAGTAGCGTTGCGAATTCCGGCCGATATACCAAAATATACGGCAATCGGCAGGAGGTGCTTCGTCATAGTATCGATCAGATTGCTAGGTGGACTGGGCGAAAAAATAAAGAATCCCAACGTGCTAATCAGCATGAAGATCGTTACGATGTAGTAGCTGAATATCGGAAGAGCGGGGGGCCACGCTCGTTGCATCACGATATAATGTATGCCAATGACTATCCACAATGCGAGGTAAGCTGGGACAAAAAATGGCATGCCCGCTAAGCTGGAAATGTGCAGATACGCGGCTACCGCAAAAGTGGCGCGGAACCAAATCAAGTACATAGTGGCCCATATGGGGCGTAATATTAAGGTCATCATGCTGAAGCAAAAGCAAAACAGCATGATTTGCAGCAGGGTGTCGAATTGTGCCATGACGATTTTATCCCCTGAGCCGAGTTAGTAGCCATCGCCCGACAGTTTGCGGCAAAAAGCTCATTGCCCAGATCTTTCCTTTGCGAAGCGGATAGCTTGACCAATTTATACGGCGCAGGGCGTTCCTCACGTCGCGTCCGGGTGAAGAAAACAGGTTCAGAGATGCATGAAATAATTCGATATGTTGGATATTGAGGTCAAGTGCTGGAGAAAGCTGGGCGTGTGGATGTTCTGTGCGAAACTGTCGTGCGTAATCGCGAAAAATCCAGCCAAATGGCGGACATTTATGCATTGCGCGATTAGATGCATCCATGCGATAGGTCACCTTCGGTGTGGGGTCGAAAGCTATAGGGTATTCGAGTGCTAAACGGGCCCATAGGTCGAGATCTTCGCCATGGGTAACGCCAGACCTGAAGCCCCCCAGCTTCCCTATAGCATCATGCCTCAGGCATACGCTAGAGGTGTAGAATGGTTGATCTCCTCGGGCTGCCGACAGGAAGTAATCAGGAATTACGCAGCGTCCGCTTTGTGCCAAACTCGGTTCGAGACGGTTCTGTATCGTCTGCCCGGCTGGGGCTTGGCGACGGTACCCGGTAGCGTATGCGCCACAGTTTGGAAAATCGGAAATGAGTTCGGCTAGTGTTGCTAGATAATCGGTGTCCCATTGGTCGTCGCCGTCGAGAAAGGCTACAAATGGGTTATGTGCAGTGAGCCAGCCGCTGTTGCGGGCTGCAGCTGCCCCTTGATTTTTTTGACGTATCAAACGGATGCGAGGGTCGTCAAACGTAGCAACGATTTCGCCGCTGCCGTCAGTCGATCCATCATCGATAACAATCAACTCAAAGTCACGATGCGTTTGCAGCAAGGCGCCGGCGATTGTCTCAGAAATTAAGTCCCGCTTATTATAAAGTGGTACGACAATGGAAAATGCGACTTTTCTCTTTGCACAGTGAGGCGTCGCAGATTGCATCTTGAGAATTCCTTGTGAGTAGTGTGTATTGCTCAATTGCTGAAGAAGTTCGAGATAAATCTTATTTTACATGCGCTTAACAACAAGTCGTTGCAACCCGGCAAGAGTCTTGCGCATAAATAGCATGAGAAAAAGGAAATAAATGCACGTTCCAGCAGATACTGCAGCTAGTATTTGCAGGAAGGGTGAGGGACTTGCCCAGATTTGTGCTACCCAAACCGTGCAGCCGACCAGCATGCCGCAGAGAAAAGCGGGCGACATGGCTCGGAAGTACTGTCGGTGAGAGATGCCGCTGCGGCGTGTGACTAGTGCCATAGACATTGGGAACATCGCATAGGCACGCAGCGTATAGCTTAGAGCCAAAGCCAGCAGGCCGAACTGGGCGGTCAATGCCAGTAATGGAATAGTGACAGCCGCATAGATCGCGGCCAGCTTGGTCTGTAGGTCTGGACGCCCTGACACGATCACGAAGGATTGATTGTAGACTCCCAGAGATTGCAGCGCTCCAAACGGCATTAGAACAGCCATAATTGTGGCGGCTTCTAGCCACTTAGGCCCAAATAGGATCAGTATGAAAGCCTTCGAAAGCCCGGACAATGCAAAAAACAGTGGGACTGTTACGATTGAGGTGAGGCTTATGACCTTGAGGAAGCGACTTTCAAAATCCTCACTGTTTCCGTCACGCATACGAGCGAAAACGGACAATGATACTTGGGAGAGAGCGGTGGAGATAATGCCATTGAAGGCGAATAGTGCGCGGCGCGCCACAGCATAGACGCCCGCAGAATGTGCGCCCAGTATGGTGCCGACGATGGCCATGTCAGCGTTGCTGACGCTGAAATTAAGTATGCCAGTGGCGACCATGTGGCGAGTGAAGCGGTATACATCCCGTACTCCGCTTGCGCTCACCGCCAGGCCAGGACGCCAGTTGGAAAAAATCCACAGCAGCGTGGTACCAATCATGGCTTGTAGCAGTGTTTGCAATACGATGGCATAGGCGCCAAAACCTGCAACCGCCATTCCAATCCCGCAACAGCCAGCGATCGCAACGGAGGACAGGGTCCGTATAGCCAGTGATCGCATCGCTAATGCGCGTGTCATCCACGCCTGTTGCACGATGCCCAAAGAGACTACTAGATTGGTGGTGGCCGCAACCAAATAGAGTAGCGGCAAGTGAATTTTACCCGTTAGTCTCCAATAAACGGCAGAGACTGCGGCGGTAACCAATAGCTGTAGAATGCCAAAAGCCACAGAAAGCCAAAAAGCACAAGTTTCCGCATCTTTGCTGCTTTTATCGCTTAGGCTAACGATGTAGCCGTTAATGCTCGTGGAAATAATGGATTGAAAAGCTTGATTTAAGATCAATGCAAGGCTGGCGTGGCCAACATCTTCAGGCTGTAGTATCCTCGCGGCAACAAAAAATACCGCGACTTGCGCTAATTGAGCGCCGCCGTTTTCTAAAGATGACCATGCAAAACTAGACGCCATCTTCTGGGTTGAAAGGGTGGAAATAAAAATTCTCCATCTATTCAATTTCAAATCAAGCGGTCAATATTTATTGAAATTTGTCTACGCTATGGCACAGCAAATTATTGTATGCATTGTGAAGCATTGCTTCATGTGCCGTAAGTGAGAAATATTCTTTGGCAATTGTGTGTGAATTTATAGCCATCGCTCTGCAAAGTTTTTCGTCTTGCGACAATATGGTCATTGCCTTGATCAGGCCATCAATGTCGCCCGGCTCGATCAAGAAGCCATTTTTTCCATGCTGTACCATTTCAGGGATGGCCCCCACCCGGGTGGAAATGACAGGCATGCCCATGGCCATGCCTTCGAGGATCGACATTGGCGCGCCTTCGGCATAAGATGGCAGGACTAGCACATGTGATTGGTTCATGACTTCGTCTCGGACCCTCCCCGTAACCCAGCCGCAGTAGCTGACTTTGTTGCCGAGGGCGGCCTGGTCGATCGCCGCATTTAGCTTCAGAATCTCGCCGTTACCGCCAATTTTTAGCGAGAATGGTGTGTTATCGCTTTCCATCTTTTGCGTTGCGTTAAGCAGATCGAAAACTCCCTTGCGCGAGCCGATGTGGCCTAGGAACAGAAATTTTCGTTCTGTAGACAGGTCGCGTTCGGGTGGTTGTTCCGGAACATTGACCGCATTGGGCAGGACAAGAATTGACTTGATTTGGAAAAGTGTTTGTAGATCGCTGCGCCATTTTTCTGAGAGGGCGATTACCAAATCAAAGCGCTGGATAAAGCGCCGGACAAGTGCTTGAGCCCACTTCGGCTGCTGGGCATATTCGTTTAAAAAGGCGGCGCCGTGAACATGTAGAATAGTTTTGCTGCGGGGCATTATCATTAGCGGTAAAGCTACCAACATCTTTCGATAAATGCTCGGAAAATCGCCGATATGAATCTGTATGATGTCAATTTGACGTGTGAGTCGTAACGTAAGAGTCTTGGCCAATGCGCGAAGGGCATGTATTCCCTTCTGAAGGGCATTCCCATCTCGATGTGATTCCACGAATAAAAATTGCACGGGCCAATTAGTAGAGTGCATGTAATTCGTCACGACGGTTGTAATCCCGCCTTTGGTACTGCCCAAGGGTGAAATATGACACACGGTGGCTGTGTGTTGTGACGACTGCATGCAAACCTCGATTCGCTATCGGACTGAATGTCGACGGGCGCTTTTGTGAAATTTTATGTAGAATTAAAATGAAAGAGGCGGATTGGAATAGCCAATTCGCCTCAATAGTCGATCGATTGGAAGCTTCGCTATCAGTTCACGCTTTTGCTCTTAAGCCAACGGTGAAGCAGTAAAAGGACAAATTTGGGTGCCAGAATAAGGTAGCGCCTCCAAAGCCGGCGTGGTTCGCTCAATAGGCGGTGCAGCCATTCCAAGCCCGATCTGTGCATCCAGTTTGGCGCGCGCTTCACATCGCCCGCGTAAAAGTCAAATGCGGCGCCGATACCAATGAGCGTTGCGCCGGGAATGCGCCCGACATGGTCCCGCATCCAATATTCCTGCTTTGGTGTGGATAGGCCAACCCAAACAATATCTGGCCTTGTGACTGAAATCTCCTCAGTAGCGGCGCGGTCTTCCTCTTGTGTCATGGCACCGAATGGCGGAGTACTCATGCCCACGATTTGCATTTCCGGATAACGAGATTGGAGCTCGGCTGCCATGCGTTCGGCAACACCAGGCTTGCCGCCGTAGAAGTAATGGCGTGCTCCGGTTTTTTGCGAAGCGTCGCATAGGGCTGCTACCAAATCGGCGCCGCAGACTCGGTCTACACCCTTGTGTCCGCGTGCTCGTGAGAGCCACACAAGGGGCATGCCGTCAGGGGTAATCAGGCCAGCGTTATCATGGATTTTTAGCAGGTCCGGATCATCTTGTGCGCGCATGATGCCATGGACATCGCGCACACAAATGTATTGCGCACTCCGTTGGCAATTCCAATTCAGAATTATCGACACTGCAGTTTGTATGTTTAAAATGCTGACAGGCACATCTAGGACGCGTGTCGCCGGAATTCCGGCTGCAGTCTTAGTCAGATAGCGATCGGAAGGAGATGCGCTTAGAAGTGATACTACGCCTATCATAAAATCACATGCTCGCATAAGTGAAAGTAAGCGTGAGCGCTAGTTCGTTTACGATACTCTCGAGTGAATGTCCGGAACGTTAGCATATGCGCTTTGTCACGCAAGGACTTATTGCTAAATTACGGATATTAAAGGGAAAAAGATTGCCGCACCGCAGCATAAATTTGCGATTGCATGAGGCGCTATGTCTGCAATTTGGTGTTTTATGACGGCGAACCAGCCGCTGAGCCAGTCGTAATGATCTGATCCCGGAAAACTGGATCGCTTGGAGTTAGAGCCCGATCCGAAAGTTGTTGAGCGATACCAGTATGTTGTGATTCACGCCGTCCTTGCGAGAAGATGGTGTGACCAATGGCATGGACTGATAT
>NZ_JBEPKW010000024.1:0-9811 GCF_040544855.1 Novosphingobium sp. 1529 | reverse complement strand
GGTTGGCGTTTGCCGAGCGGCACGAGGTACGGTCGCTGGCGAGTTGGGCCTTGTGGCGCTTGATCAGGTTCTCGACCTGCCCGCGTGCGCAGTAATGCGCCTCTCCAGGGTTCGCCGGGAGCCGAACTCCGTCTCAGAATATCGGCGCCGCAGTTCTTCGAAGATCGCTATGGGCCGAAGGCCCGGGACTGCCTCCAACATCGGCACCACAACTTCATCGAAAATACCAGCAAGGGGATTGGGTCGGCGCCGGCTGCGCGGTGCTTGCTGCTGTGATGGCAGCCGGGTGTCCTGCAAAACCCGATAGCCCGTCGCCGGACTGAACCCGGCCTTCGCCGCCGCCAGGACGACAGGGTCATTACGCCTGTTAGTCATGAAAAGTCTCACTTGATGATCGTTGATGTGTCGGCCGGCCACACGCCAAGTCCTCCTCCCCGGAAAACCCGATGCATAGCGGCCGCTACGACCATCACAGGCACTCAGCAAAGAGTGCCTCCGGTGTGTCGGGACCGGCTACGGGCTACGCCCTGCGCCGGTCCCGACACACCGGATTCTCATCTTGATTGTCGCGCTTTCTCATCCAGATCGTCGCGCGACAGTCGTCCCCGTCAGATCGGCCAATAGCTAAAATTCAGCCCAATCCTGGGCGCCAACAACCTTCAAAGCGGCCATGCCGACAGATTGATACGTTGGCATGCCCACTGGAGCGGGCGCAACACGGTTCGTAACAACTCCGAGTTCTTGATCAGGCTTATTGCTGCCGGTGACGAAATGCTGAACGACACCGGCAAGCTCGCGTGCCTCCTGCGAGAGTGAGCGAGCGGCCGCAGTCGACTCTTCCACCATGGCCGCATTCTGCTGGGTGACGCGATCCACCTCGGTCACAGCGGTATTGACCTGTTGCAAACTGACCGCCTGGCTATGAGCGCTGCGCGCAATGTCTGCGACCATCTCGTTTATCTCGCCGACCCGGTCCACAATGCTTGAAAGCACCGTACCGGCTTGGCCCACGAGGTTTACCCCCGCAGCCACCTGCTCGCTCGACGTGGAAATCAGGGTACGGATATCCCGGGCAGCGTCTGCCGAACGCTGGGCGAGAGCGCGGACCTCGTTCGCAACGACGGCAAAACCTTTGCCGGCATCGCCGGCGCGCGCTGCCTCAACGCCCGCATTGAGCGCAAGCAGGTTCGTCTGAAACGCGATCCCGTCGATCAAGCCCACGATGCTGCTGATCTCGTCTGCCGAAGTAGCAATGGCAGCCATGGCTTCGACCGCCTGCTCGACGACCGCCCCACCAGTGCTAGCTTCTTCATGGGTCCGCGCAATGGTCTGCTGCGCCCCCGTGGCTGACTGGGCCATGGCGTTGACGCCCAGCGTGACTTGACTCAAGGCTGCTGCGGTTTCTTCAATGCTCGCAGCTTGTTGCTCGTTTCGGCGCGCCAGGTCGTCAGACGCTGAATTAATTTCCGAAGCCCCGGTCATGACCGTCAGCGCCGTCTGGTTCACGCTGACGATGGCTTGGGCGAGCGAAGTCACTGCGCGGTTGAAGTCGCCGCGCAATTCTTCATACGATTCGGGAAACAGAACGTCGATTTGGCAATCAAGCCGGCTGTCGGCCAGTGCACGAAGCGCGTTCTTGAGCAGGTTCACTACCTGTTCCTGCTCTTCACGAGCACGGCGAATCGCATTGGCATTGTCCCGGAAGGATGCCATCGCTTTGGTCATCCGTCCGACGCAATCGCGATACTCGGTGTAAGCAATTTCGCTTTGCGTGTCACCAATGGCAAGTGCTTCCATTCGAAGCACGGTGTCAACATAAGGTCGACAGATGCGATCGGTAGCGACGAGCGTCGTCGTGATTGTTGCAGCAAAGGAGACCAGCCCCAACCCGATCGCCGCCGTACCGGACAAACCCGTAACCGCTAAAACTGTGGCCAAGAATCCAAGGCCGGAAAGAGACGCATAAACAATTGACAAAAATTGGAATTTCTTACGAATCGGTGCTTCTTTTTCGAACCAATCGAGCATATGGCACCCCCAAAGGACGGCATCGCTGTGATCTTGCGCCAACTATCGACGAGCGAGATTTCGCGCCCTTCTTGGCAGGTGGCGCTCTATAGCTTGCACTAAAGAGCATACGGCCGTTTTCATAGCCCAGCGCCTCCGGTGTTAACTATTCCCCGCCCCGATCCGCCCAAATAGTTACCGCACAAAGCATTGGTCTAATTAGAACATTTAAAAGTCACGCCGGCATCGACACGTTAGGGATAAGGCGTGTTTACGTGACGGCGCGGCATTCGGTGAGCGGCTAAACAGGCAAGGAGACACCGGCTGCTGCGTTGGAGATGTGAGTGCTGGTCGTAATCTCCCCAAATGTGCTGGTTGAAAATTCCCCAGTTTGAGGACTGCACGTGATCGTCATGGGGGCATGCCCCCATGACGATCACGCGGCACATTTACCCCTGCTGATGCCGAAGGAAGGGCGGGCAGGTGATAGGACTGAGGGTGTGGATCGGCGTGCAAAAAGGGCCCGGATAGCGGGGTGATCGGCGTCCAAAAGGGAACCACCATTCCGATGGTTTAGGCAGCGATCTGGTTTTCCAGGTGGCGAGATCGGGATGTTGGTTGTGGAGACAGTTGAGCGCCGCCAAGCTGCCGGTGATCAAGGACCTCGATGCCTTCGTGTTCGACGGCACACCGATCAACGAGGACCTGGTCCGCGCGTTGCACGCCGGATCATTCCTGCCCGGCAGGCGCAACATCGTGCTGGTCGGCGGCACCGGAACCGGCAAGACGCACCTCGCCATCGCCATTGCCGCCAACGTGGTTCGCGCCGGCGCGCGTGGCCGCTACTTCAACACCGTCGATCTGGTCACCCGGCTCGAGGATGAAGCGCGCATCGGCAAGGCCGGCGCTCTCGCTGCCCAGTTGAGCCGCATCGAACTCGTCGTACTCGATGAACTGGGTTACCTGCCGTTCGCCCGTTCCGGCGGCCAGCTCTTGTTCCACCTGATGAGCAAGCTTTACGAAACGACCTCGGTGATCATCACCACCAACCTGGCATTCGGCGAGTGGCCCACGGTGTTCGGTGACCCCAAAATGACCACCGCGCTGCTCGACCGCACCACACATCATTGCGATATCATCGAGACCGGCAACGACAGCTGGCGCTTCAAACACCGCAACTGACCCGGCCCCAAACCCCGACAAAAATTTGCTTCGCGCTGGCGCTGCCTCCGGTCGGGCTACGCCCTCCCTACGCCAGCGCCAGCGCGAAATCCGCGCCCCATATCAACGCCACGCCATCGCGACAGGTGGTACCCTTTTGCACGCCGATAGTGGGTCCCGTTTGGACGCCGATTGACAGTCTGGCTGTTCAGCATGGTGCTGGGGCACAGCCGTTGGCTATGGGGGCGGTTCTGCCCCAATCAGGGGCTGGAAACGGTGATGCGCTGCCACATCGCTGCCTTTGAGGCGATGGCGGGCTGCTGCACGGAAATCCTCTATGACCGCATGAAGACCGCCGTCATCGGCGAGGATGCTGCCGGCGTGGTGACCTACAATGCCTCGCTGGTGGCGCTGCTGGCCCATTATGGCAGCGCACCCAAGGCCTGCCAGCCCTCGATGATCTCAACGCCCAGTTCGATGTCTGGCGCACGGACACCGCCAACGCCAGGCAGCATGCCACCACGGGACGGATCGTGCGCGAGCATTTTGCGGAGGAGCAGCCTCATCTGCGCCCATTGCCGGCCCTGCGCTACGATGCGGTCCTGACCGTCGAGCGGCGGATCAGCTGCGAGGGGATGGTCGCAGTGGCCGGCAATTATTACAGCGTGCCCGACACCGCCCGCCTTCGCGTGGTTGAGGTCCAGCACCATACCCATGAGGTCCGGATCTTCGAGGAGGGGCAACTCATCGCCCGGCATCCCGTGTTGGAAGGCAAAAACCGCAAGCGGATCGAGCCAGGGCATCGCAAGGCCCCGCCGGTGAAGCGCGCCGAGATGTTGCCTGCGACACCGGCGCTGCCGATGCTCCAGCGCTCTCTGGCCTTTTACGGCGCGGTGGGTGAACGCCTGGCCAGCCTCAATGCCAAAGGTGCCGCATGATGTCGGTTACCGAACGCATCCGGCAGAGCCTACTGGCCCTGCACATGGCTCGCGCCCTTGAAACGCTCGATCACACGTTGAGCAGGCTGGAAAAGGGCGAGATCAGCGCCATCGAGGCCATCGACGATCTGCTGGCCGAGGAACTGAACCTGCGCGAGGGGCGGCGTATACGCCAGCACTTATGGGGAAATTTAAAACAGCATTTACAGGAGATGCCAAACACAAGCCGCCGAGCTATGGCGATGGCCGAACGACGCCAATGGTCGCGCGCAGTGAATGATCCCTAGTGTTTTAACAGGCTGTGGAAATAGGCTCTGTCTGGCGGCCCTCATACCCCGTTGATGCGATGCACGGCGGGGCTGAGCCCCGTTGTTTCGTCTGATGCGCGCCCATGCGGGCCTTTCACCTGCCATTTGGCGCGCACCGGGCGCATTTATCCTGTCGCCAGCAGCTTTGGCAGGCGCACCAGATGTAGGCCGCAGCGGTCAGAGGAAGGCCCAGCCCACACGTGGGAGCCCTCGGTGGCGGGTCTTGCGTAGATTGCCGCAAGTCTTGGCCAACCGAAGACTCCCTCGATCCGCTTGTGGATACGGATGCTGGCGGCACAGCGGTGTGCCGGGTGGTGCGGCCGTCGATGGCCGAGCGCCGGTTGGCGGTGTTTTGTGCGACATGGGGCGTCACGTTCAACGCGCGCAGATTGGCGACGAAATCGGCGGTGTCGTAGGCTTTGTAGCTTCGCTGAACTTCGCTTCGGCGCCCAGCGTGATGCGGTGGCAACCGTCCAGACGCTCCAGCATGGTCAACGCCGCCTCGCGCCCGCAGCCGCCAAACGGCCCAGGTTCGACAACCCTGTCGGCCGCAGTCCGGCTTTCAACCAGCAAACCGGGTAGCTGCAGGCTACTGCCCATGCTTACGAGGCCATCGACCTGAGTTCCGTACTGGGCCCCGTTAGCTTTCCATTAGCTTTTACGACCCAAAGCGCGGAAAGGTCAAATTCGCAGAGGATGTGACGCAGACACCGTTTGCGCCGATTCACATCACCACCGAATTCCAGTCAAACTCGCCAACCCGCATTCATAATAGATACAAATAATTTTGCCACCCCAAATGTATTGGGGTGGCAAAATCGGTGAAATCAAAATTTAGAAATTAAATTTGTTATCTTGTATACTGCATCGCCGGTTATTCTTACAAATGATCGCCGATTATCGTTAGGATCATCGATCCGGACGATTAAACCACGCTCCTCAAGAACGCTCAGCCATCGCAGAGCAGTTGTTGCTGGAACACAAGCAGCTGCACATGCGCTAGTAATACTAATCTTTTTTCCCTCAACTTCGGATATATACAGATCCAAAAGGATATCCCAAGCTGGATCCGCAAATATTCCTTCAGGGAATATATCATCTCTCCGACGCCTAAAGCGATAAAAAGCCTTGGCAATCTCTTTGCAGTCTTTGAACTCCATCCATTGCTTGACGGCGTTGTCATTTGCGTTCGCCGCACAAGGTGGATTTCTCGTCGCGGACAATCCTGCGTTTTCCGACAGCAGTCCCATACCCCCCCCGCTATCTAACTTGATGGGTCACGCCCACCATGCTCGCCTCGACCATTCAAGCCCAATCCCCAGGCTTGAATGTCAAGTGAATGTTACGTTAATTTTCTGCAAGCAAGAGTCTATTGCCCTTTTGGCTCAAACCTGAAGATAAGTTCCAAATAGCTGATTAAGCTTTTAATTTTTTTTGGTACTCGTGAGGGCATTCGCGTTCGCCCGCTCGGGGAAGGTTAACGAAGCAATTTCTGCCACCTGTTGAGTGACAGCGTCACGCGCAAGTTCCAAATTCGCGGCCACCAAAGTCAGATGGAAGCGATCGGCAAGGGCCACAAGGCCTCGCAGTGTGTCGTCGATTTCGCCGCAGACCTTGATCAGATTTTCGTCGGATTTCACCTTCGATCCCCATTGCTTCGCAAGTCAGGCAAATGGCCACAGCGACCAACCTTTGATCGCGTTAATCCACTCAGCTTAGCCCTCACTTATCCGTATGATGCGATGATCGCTGATGCAGCCAATCAGATTAGTGACGATTTGGTTACAATTATGAGCTTCGCCGGAAATGGAGGGCCACAACTCCCACCGCGCTATTTACCATGTCTTAACTTTTATCACCAATTTGGTCGAGTCTTTGGAAAATTTTAAAATATTGTTGCACTTCAATATTTTAAATAAATTCAAAGCACAATTTTCACGCGGCCCAAGCTAAGTGACACAATTGGCTCCCACGCTGACGGTGGGCGTTTGCGGGAAGGCCCTTATGACGCTGGCCGTCGATGCGGGACTTGGCTTCTGAAAGAGTCTTATCCAGAAGAACCGCGCCACCCCATCTCATTCACTGCAACAGGATGAGGCCTGAAAGTTGGCCTGATAATGCGCTAAGTGCCAGCGGTTGGTGGGATTCCAGCTTGGGATGTGGTCCAGAGCGAACCGTCAGGGGATGGTTGGAGATGGCAAACGCGCCAAGCGTTAGACGACCGAACTGCCAGATGCTGAGCAGGAAATCTCCCGGCCATTCCTACCGGTACGACCAAAGCGTGGGCGCAAACCATCAACTGATCTGCGCGAGGTGCTGCGCCACTCGCGATATCTAGGGTTCAAACCCAATCATCCTCTTGAAAATCAGCGCGTGCATTGATTCAGAGGGTCTCCGTTGAAGGAGGAGACCTTTGGAGATGTCGCGTTCGTTGTTCTGGTTGTCGGATGAAGCCTGGGCTGCGATCGAGCCGCACTTGCCGAAGAACCAGCCCGGAGCGCGGCGGGTCGATGATCGGCGAGTGATCTCGGGCATTATCCACATGCTGAAGTGCGGTGGCCGCTGGGCGGATTGTCCTTCCGAATACGGCCCTTCGACGACGGTCTACAATCGCTGGAACCGTTGGAGCCGTAGGGGCTGCGCATTTCAGAAGTTCTGGACAGGCGTTTCGCAAAATCGCGGACGAGCGTTTCGCTAAGTCCCGGACAGTCGGTGTGGTTCGCTCATGGGTGCCTTGTTGATTTTCACGCTGCGATGATTTCGGCTTTGTCCGGTTCGGTCAAGAGGGACGGCGTGCGGGTTTTGTGTTGATTGCCACTGAGAGTTGACCCGGGGAGGGCGGTAATTTCCACTGAGATTTGACCCATGTTCTGATCGTTTCCCAGGCTTGCAAGCCGGGAGACCATGGAGTGATCGACATGGCGTTATTGAGCGTAATTCGGCGCTGGCATTTTCGTGAGGGAATGCCGATCCGGGAGATCGAGCGGCGCACAGGGCTGTCGCGCAACACGATCCGCAAATACCTGCGGGCCGGGACGGTGGAACCGAGGTTCAAGGTTCCCGAGCGACCGAGCAAACTGGACCCGTTTGCCGAGAAGCTATCGGCATGGCTGCGGATTGAGGCGAGCCGGTCGCGCAAGCAGCGGCGCACGGCCAGGCAGATGCACGCCGATCTGGTGGTGCTGGGCTATGACGGCTCCTACAACCGCGTCGCGGCCTTTGTGCGCGACTGGAAGGCTGATCGTCAGCGCGACGCCCAGGCCAGCGGCCGTGGCACCTTCGTGCCGTTGGCGTTCATGCCGGGCGAAGCGTTCCAGTTCGATTGGAGCGAGGACTGGGCGATCATCGCCGGCGAGCGCACCAAGCTGCAGGTGGCGCATACCAAGCTGTCGCACAGCCGCGCCTTCATCGTCAGGGCCTATCTGCTTCAGACCCACGAGATGCTGTTCGATGCCCTGACCCAGGCATTCCGGGTTCTGGGCGGCGTTCCGCGGCGCGGGATATTCGACAATATGAAGACCGCGGTCGATCGGATCGGCATCGGCAAGGTCCGACAGGTCAATGCCCGCTTCGCCTCGCTGGCCAGCCACTACCTGTTCGAGCCCGAGTTCTGCAACCCGGCTGCCGGTTGGGAGAAAGGCCAGGTCGAGAAGAACGTTCAGGATGCCCGGCGCCGGTTATGGCAGCCACTGCCCAGTTTCCCCGATCTGGCGGCGCTCAATGCCTGGCTCGAGGAACGCTGCATCGAGCAATGGAGCCAGATCCAGCACGGCGTGCTGCCCGGTACGATCGCCGATGCCTGGGCCGATGAGGTCGCCAGCCTGATGCCGTTGGGGCGGACCTTCGACGGTTTTGTCGAGCATGCCAAGCGGGTCTCGCCGACCTGCCTCATCCACTTCGAGCGCAACCGCTACAGCGTGCCGGCATCCTTCGCCAACCGGCCGGTCAGCCTGCGGGTCTATCCCGACCGGATTGTCGTGGCCGCCGAAGGCAGGATCGTGTGCGAGCATCACCGTATCATCGAGAGGTCGCATCATCTGCCGGGCCGGACGGTTTACGACTGGCGCCATTACCTGGCGGTGGTCCAGCGCAAGCCGGGTGCCTTGCGCAATGGGGCACCGTTCCTCGAGATGCCCGAAGCGTTCCGACAACTGCAAGGCCATCTCCTCAAGCGCCCTGGCGGTGATCGCGAGATGGTCGAGATCCTGGCCCTGGTTCTCCAGCATGACGAACAGGCCGTGCTGTGCGCTGTCGAACTGGCGCTCGAAGCTGGCGTTCCCACCAAGACCCACGTCCTCAACATCCTGCACCGGCTGACTGACGGCAAAGCCGGCACCCCGCCAAGGATCGATGCGCCACAAGCTCTGAGCCTGCAGCGTGAGCCAAAGGCCAATGTCGAACGCTACGATGCACTGCGCAGCCAGGAGACCGCCCGTGCGTCATGATCCCGCCAGCGCCGCCGTCGTTGTCATGCTGCGCGGTCTGAAGATGTTTGGCATGGCCCAGGCCGCCGGCGATCTCATCGAACAGGGCGCTCCCGCCTTCGATACCGCGGTGCCGATCTTGTCGCAGTTGCTCAAGGCCGAGGTCGCCGAACGCGAGGTCCGCTCGATCGCTTACCAGATCAAGGCCGCCCGCTTCCCGGCCTACAAGGACCTTGCCGGCTTCGACTTCGCTTCCAGCGAGGTCAACGAGGCCATGGTTCGCCAGCTCCACCGTGGCGAGTTTATCGACGGCGCGCACAATGCCGTGCTGATCGGTGGTCCTGGCACCGGCAAGACCCACATCGCCACCGCGCTGGGCATCCAGGCGGTCGAGCATCACCGCAAGAAGGTGCGCTTCTTCGCCACCGTCGACCTGGTCAATGCGCTCGAGCAGGAAAAGGTCATGAACAAGGCAGGCCAGCTGGCCGAGCGTCTGCTCCGCCTCGACCTCGTCATCCTCGATGAGCTGGGCTACTTGCCCTTCAGCGCCTCAGGCGGCGCCTTGCTGTTCCACCTGCTCTCCAAACTCTACGAACGCACCAGCGTCATCATCACCACCAACCTGAGCTTCTCCGAGTGGGCCGGCGTGTTCGGTGATGCCAAGATGACCACGGCGCTGCTCGATCGGCTTACCCACCACTGCCATATCCTCGAGACAGGAAACGACAGCTTCCGCTTCAGGGCCAGCAGCGCCGCAGCCCCAAAACCACGAAAGGAAAAACCACCCACTTGACCCACAATCCGCACCGCGGGACATAACCTCAACCCGGGTCACTTCTCGATGGAAATCCCGGGTCAACTCTCAGTGGCAATCAACAAAAAAGGGCTTGCGCGTGGGGGCAGGCGATGATTCAAACTACCCATGGCACCGCCCCCGCTTCATGTCCTGACCGAGGCCGAGAAGAACGATCTG
>NZ_JBEPKW010000023.1:0-19241 GCF_040544855.1 Novosphingobium sp. 1529 | reverse complement strand
ACACAACCCTTCAGGAAACACCCGAAGAACCGGAAAAACCGGCTGAACCGCGTCGGTGAAGCGGCATATATGGACGGGTGGCACAGGCGTCAACGAGCATTTTTCCACATTCCATCCACAGCCACCAAAAACCCAGTATTTCCGGGACTTATTGGCGTTACATTTTTGTGATCAGCACCTTTTCGGCGGTGTTCGCGCGACTCACTGCAGCGGTTTGCGTGACAGAATCAGGCCTTTTTGAGTCGCGATGCCAGCGCGCGGCCCGTTCCGATCAGCAGCGACGTGGCCGAACGCATGCGCGAAGGTGGGTGTTGCGCCAACCCGGCCGGGCACAGCGCCACCACGTCTGCCCGCGACAGCGTGCCCGAACGCACGCAGGCATCGCCCAGCCGCCACCACAGACGGGCGTATTCTGCCAGAATCAAAGCCAGATCGGCGGCATCGGGCCGCCGCGTCGCCATGAAATGCCCATGGACCACCGCGACCAGCCGGCCCACCTCGGCCAGGGTATCGCGACAGGGCACCGGCACGCCGCCGGTGAAATGGTGCAGGACCAGATGCGCCGCCCGTGGCGAATCGGCCCCGAACAAGTCTGTATAAGGCTGGGCCAGAACGGCCGCCGCGCTCTGTTCCATCCGCGCGGTATAGCGCTGCGAGGCACCACCGGAATGGATGCGATAGGTTGCCAATGGCGTGTCGATCCGGGCAATCGCCCCGAACCGGGCGAGCCGGTGATAGAGATCGAAGTCTTCGGCATAGAGCCGATCGACCCGCTCGAACACGTCAAGCCGGCGGGCGGCTTCGGCCCGGAACATCACCGACGACCAGACCAGCGGATTGCCCAGTTGCAACCGCCAATCGATCAACGCCGGCGAGGTATGAAATGGTGCACGCGGCCCCGAGATCGCGCCAGCCTTGAGGATATCGACCGCAGAGGCCACGAGCACGACATGCGGGTTTGCCGCGAGAAACGCGTGCTGCACGGCAAACCGGGCCGGATGGCACAGGTCATCCTGATCCAGCCCGACGATGAACCGGCCACGCGCCGCCGCAAACGCCAGGTTGCGCGCCACTACCGGGCCGCCATTGCGCGGGGCCGCAATCACCCGCACGCGCGGATCTTCAACCTCGCGCAGGCGGGCCAGGGTATCATCGGTGGAACAATCGTCGACCACCACCAGTTCGAAATCGGGCAGGGTCTGGGCCAGGACACTGGCAATCGTGTCCCCGATCAGGGCGCCACCGTTGTAGGCGGCCATCACCACGCTGATCAGGGGCGTATCTGTCATGCCACGGCCTGGCGGGGTGCGGCGCTGGTGGCCGGCAGGACCGCATCGACGATCATCTGCCCCACATCATTCTGCCACAGCCACAGCCCATTGGCGTTGCCCCGGAAACTCGGCTCTCCACCCAGGGTGCCCCATGGCACGAAGCCGGCGGCAAGGCCGATGCCGTAGGCGCCGGGCACGATCTGCCCGGCGGCATCGCGCAGGCGGCAGTGGCGATCGACCATCGGGCCAGGCTGCGGGCCATCGCAGGCGAGCATGATCGGCGCGCCTGCCGCATCGAACAAGGGCAAGGCACGCGGCCGATAGCCGGTTGCCCCGATCACCACGTCGGCTGCGTCAAGCGCCGCGCGCGCCTCGGCCGGATCGTGCTGGTCCAGCTGCAACAGCGCCAGGCGCGGTTCCGGCGCGCGTCCGCCCACGGCCAGCATGCGCAGCACAAGTTCGCGCGCTTCCAGCCGGAACCCGGCGAGGCGATAGACAAAGCCGCTGACCGGGCAGATGTCCGCCTCGGTAAAATCGGTGAAGCCTTCGGCGAATGCCGCCTCGCGCGAGGGGTAGAACGGCCGCAACGGGCGACGATGCAAAAGAGTGATGCCCCCGGCGCCGAGCGACAGCGCAGGATCGGCCTTGAGCAGCAGGACCGCCGCCGCCAGCGCGCTGGTCGATCCACCAACGATGGCAATGCGCGGGGCGCTGTGCGGATTGCTCCGCGCCGCAAGCCGCTGGCGCAGCGCATCCATTCCGCCCAGCCGCAGGAACGCATCCGACAGCACGAGCCGATCGCCGGCGATATCGCCCAGCGTGCCCCCAGCCAGTGGCGCCGCGTGCACCGCCTTCGGGCATTGATAGCCGCCGGTGGCCAGCACGATATGGCGCGAGAGCAGCTCACGCGTCTGCCCCGCGCCATCCCGTACCGTCACTCGCCAGCGGCCGTCACTTTCCCGCTGGGCACGCAGCGCGGCATGCCCGGTCAGCACGCTGGCGCCATGGGCGAGAGCCACATCGCGCAACCGGTCTCCCGTCACTGCGAGCAGGTCTCCCGCCTCGACCAGCGGTGCGCCCAAGGCGCCGATGTGCCCGGCCATGGTCATGCCCGCCGGATGATCGATCAGCGCGGCAAGCTCGGGATGGGCATTGTCCTTGACCGCGCTGAGAAAGGTTTCGGCCGTGCTGTCGGAGCGGATGGCATACTGGCCCAGTTCGCCCCGCCCCAATGCCGGCCCCTGCTCCACCACGGCCAATCCTTCGGCCAGGACACCGAGCCGGTTCTGCTTGCTGGCGGCAGTCAGCATCGCTGTGCCGGCCGGGCCGCCACCGATCAGCACGGTTTCGAACGTCGCGCATGGCGGCATCGTCTGCTTATCCCCCTTTGGCCGCCCGTCAGCGCCCGGCGTGACCGCCGCGATGGCGGCCACGAGCTGTTCGATCACCGTATCGACATCGGCAAGGCTCATCCCATCGGTGATCGGCAGGGACAGCACGCGCGCGGCAAGGTCATCGCTCACCGGCACAGGTTCGATCAGGGCATGGTCGCGAAACCACGGCTGCATGCCCAGATGCGGGCTGAAATAGTGGCCGGCGCCCACGCCACGCTGGGCCAGGGCAGCAATCAGGGCTGGACGGTGTGCCGCCAGGTGCGCCGGCAGCAGCAATGACCAGAACTGGAACGCCTGCCGCCCCGCCGCCATCGGTGCCTGGGCGGCAAAGCCCGGCCCCAGCCGATCCAGGGCCGCGTGATAGGCATCGGCCAGCGCGGCACGATGGCTGCAGACGGCATCGAGTTCCGCCAGCTTGGCCATGGCGAGAACCCCGCCCACTTCCGACAGCTTGGCATTAAGGCCGGGCAGTTCCGCCGCGCGATCCGCGCCAAAGCCAAAATTGCTCATCCGCCGCAAGGCCGCGATCAGGTCGGTATTGCCGCTGTGGATCAGCCCGCCCTCACCCGTGGCGAACGTCTTGGTGGCATGCATCGAATAGACCACGGCGAACGGCGCGCCTGCGCCGAAATTGACGCCCTCGGCATCGCAACTGCCGAGTGAGGCAGCCGCATCGATGACCACGGCCACGCCATGGCGCCGGGCCAGCCAGGCATAGCGATCAAGATCGAGGCTGCGCCCGAATGCCGCGTAAGGCACGATCGCCGCCACGCGGGCGCCATGGCGCGCGAGCAGGCGCTCTTCCGCCTGGGGATCAGAGGCCCAGGTCTGCGGATCGACATCGTGGATCAGCGGCGTCAGGCCGGCCCATTCCACCGCCTGGGCCGTGGCGGCAAAGGTAAAGGCCGGCACCAGTGCCAGAGCGCCAGGGCGAAGACGCGGCCCGGCAGCATGCCGAAGGGCCAGGATCAGGCCCAGCGTGGCATTGCCGACGGCCAGGCAATCCCCCTTCCCGCCAAACAGCTGTGCCACCGCCGCTGCTTCGAACGCCCGCACCGCCGGCCCGCCGTTGCTGAAAATGCCACGCTGCTCAATCGCCGCAAGCTCGTCGGCCAGAGCGCTGAAGCGCGGGGGATTGGGGGCAATAAGTGGAATCGAGGGCATCGCAGGGCATCCCTGGCAGCAGGAAACACGCGCCTGTTTGCCTTGCCATCCCTAACATGCCGTTAGCAATGACTTTGATCGCCATGTCCAATGCCGAGACGGATTCATTGCGAAATACTAACGCGTCGCTGCGCCAACTTTGCCATCCGCGCTATTTTCGGGATTTGGTCGATGGCGAATGCAACCGCTGATCGGCTTCTACCAGCCGTGGCAGCACCGCCTTGGCCATCAGATCGTTGCCGGGTGTCGCCCGGTTACAAGCGCCTGCGGTGATCATAGCCACCCGCAACCGATACTTGGCTTCATTCACCACCGCGAACACTCCCGGTAGGCAACGATCTCGACCAGCGCACCCCGCTGGTCTGCATGGACGCGGGCATAATCGGCGATGGGCGCCTGTTCGAGCTGGGCAGCGCCGCGACGCATGCTTGGGAACAGGCCGTGATTTGCCGGTGCAACAACCGGCACGCGCGTGCTAAACGACCAGGGTGAGCCTGTTGAACTGCGAAATACTCGACCTGCGATCGCTGGTCGCTGTTGCCGAGTGCCGCAACTTCGTTCGCGCAGCGCACCAGCTCAATCTGTCGCAGCCCGCGCTCAGCCGCCGGGTACAGAAGCTGGAAGCGCTGGTGGGAGAGGCGCTGTTCGAACGCAGCACCCGTAGCGTTCGCCTGACCCCGGCCGGCCAGCAGATCATGCCACTGGTCCGCCGCCTGCTCGACGAAATCGACACCTCGCTCCTTGGCAAGATGGCGCTGGGCGAGCGGCAGGACGGGCGGATCGTGCTGGCCAGCATACCCAGCGCAACGGTTCGCTTTCTGCCAAGCGTGCTCGAGCAATTCGGGCGGGATTATCGCAATGTGCGGGTAAGGGTGCTGGACCTTTCCGCGACAGAGTGCGCCGAGGCGGTTCGCACCGGCGCGGCGGAATTTGGCCTTGCGCTGCCGGTCTCGAGCGACGCCGATCTGGTGTTCGAACCGCTTTACAACGATCACTATGGACTGGTCTGCCGCAAGGATGACCCGCTGGCGGCAATCGACAAGCCGCGCTGGGAAGACCTGGTGGGACTGCGGTTGGTGACGGTCCATACGGGAAGCGGAAACCGCACGACGTTGGACGCGGGCCTGGCACCGCTCAATCTCGATCTGCGGTGGTTCTACGAAGTTACCCGGCTCACCTCGGCCCTGGCGCTGGTCGATGCCGGGTTGGGTGCGTCCATCCTGCCACGGCTGGCGTGCGAAGGGCCAGAGGCGCGCGATCTCGTCTGGAAGCCGCTGCAGGGCGCGACAATCTTCCGCACCATCGGCGTTTTGCGTCGTCCTGCCGTCGCATTGTCTCCTGCCGCGCATCGGCTGCTCGGCCTGCTCTGTGACGCCTGGCGGGAGCGCGGAAGGAACGACACCATTCCAGATTGAAGGCAGCATAGCGGCTGGGGGGCCGGCCGAAGGCGCATGATTTATGCGCTTAACGCATAAAGAGTGCCGATCGTTGCATTTGATGAAACGGCCATATTCTGACTTCCTGTTGCTGCCGTGAAGCTGCCGCCCCTTTGTCAACGGTGGCGGCTTTAGCGGGTCGAGCAAGCAGTGAGAGGATA
This sequence comes from Novosphingobium sp. 1529, assembly GCF_040544855.1. Lineage (NCBI taxonomy): Bacteria > Pseudomonadati > Pseudomonadota > Alphaproteobacteria > Sphingomonadales > Sphingomonadaceae > Novosphingobium > Novosphingobium sp. 1529. Next base: position 13,815 of record NZ_JBEPKW010000023.1, on the reverse strand, counting down.
TATGAACGCGCCAACTATCGCCCATGCGCGTGCGCGCCAGACCCCGAACAAGCTGCGCCGCATGCTGGGAAGGTTGCTGCTGCCCATGGCGGCGCTGGCCGGATGCAGTGCCAACACGCCTGCCAGCACACCCGCACCACACGGGCCGCACACGGAACTGCGGGTGTTGACCTCGGGCGGCTTCACCTCCGCCTTCGCGCGCCTGTCGCGGCAGTACGAGCGGGAAACCGGCGTCCACATCGTCACCGCACACGGTCCCTCGATGGGCGAGACCCCGCAAGCGATCCCACACCGCCTGGAACGCCACGAACCTGCTGACGTCGTCATCCTGGCCAGGTCTGCGCTCGACACGCTGACTGCCGACGGTTCCATCATGCCTGGTACGCAAACGGATCTCGTGCTGTCCAAGATCGCCGTCGCGGTGAAGGCTGGCGCGCCCGCCCCCGACATCAGTACGACCACAGCAGTCCGCTCGGCGCTGCTCGCCGCCAGGTCCGTGGCATGGTCCGACAGCGCTTCGGGCGTCTATATCCAGACGACGATGCTCGACAAGCTGGGCATCGCCGATCAGGTCCGCCGCAAGGGCCGGATGATCCCCGCAACGCCCGTCGGCCAGATTGTCGCCAGTGGCGAGGCAGAGCTGGGCTTCCAGCAACTGAGCGAGTTGAAGCCGGTCAAGGGTATCCGCATCGTCGGCCTGCTGCCGGCCGACCTGCAAAAGGTCACGGCCTTTTCCGCCGGCGTCGTCGCCTATTCGCCCCATCCTGCCGACGCGAAGGCGCTCATTGCCTACCTCGCCTCTCCCAAGGCCAGTGCCATCATCCGCAAGAGCGGACTCGAGCCTGCACCGCAGAAGGTTCAGCCATGACCCAAGCTTCCGCCGCAAATCCGCCGCCAGCGACACCGGCAGCGCCACGGGCCAGCACGCGTTCGGCCTTCACGTCGATCTTCATCGTTTCCAGCGGCAACTTCCTGGAAATGTTCGACTTCATGGTATTCGGCTATTACGCCACCTACATCGCCAAGGCGTTTTTCCCAACCGGCAGCGCATTTGCCTCGCTCATGCTGACGCTGATGACGTTTGGCGCGGGCTTCCTCATGCGTCCCGTCGGCGCGCTGGTCCTGGGCGCCTACATCGACAATCACGGCCGCCGCAAAGGTCTCTTGCTGACACTGGGCCTCATGGCATCGGGCACGCTGGCCATCGCCATCACGCCCACCTATGCGCAGATCGGCCTGGCCGCACCGATCATCATCCTGCTCGGTCGCCTGGTGCAGGGCCTCTCTGCCGGTGTCGAGGTGGGCGGCGTATCGGTCTATCTCAACGAGATCGCACCACCGCACCGCCGGGGCTTCTTCTGCGCGTGGCAGTCGGCAAGCCAGCAAGCCGCCGTGGTCTTCGCGGCACTGATCGGCCTGCTCGTCTCAAACTCGCTCGATGCCGCAACGATGCAGGCGTGGGGCTGGCGTGTGCCGTTCGTCATCGGCTGCATCATGGTCCCGTTCCTGTTCGTCATCCGTCGTCACATGGAAGAGACCGAGGCGTTCCTCAACCGCAAGGAGCACCCACAGCTCAACCAGATCGTGGGCATCGTCGCTGCGAACTGGGGCCTGGTGCTCAAGGGCACGTTGATGGCGGTGATGACCACCGTGTTCTTCTACATGATCACGGCCTACACGCCGACCTTCGGCAGCAAGGAACTCGCGCTGTCCTCGGGTGAAAGCCTGTTCGTCACCGCGTGTGTCGGGCTTGCCAACTTCACGCTGCTGCCGGTCATGGGGGCGCTGTCCGACAAGGTTGGGCGCAAGCCGCTGCTGATCACGGCCACCGTGCTGGGCGGATTGCTGGCCTACCCGCTGATGAGCTGGCTGGTCGCAGCGCCAAGCTTTGGCAGACTGCTGGCGGTGGAACTGCTGCTGGCGGCCATCTACGCCACCTACAACGGCGCGTTCATCGTCTTCCTGACCGAGATCATACCGGCGCACGTCCGCACCGTGGGCTTCAGCCTGGCCTATAGCCTGGCGACGGCGATCTTCGGTGGCTTCACCCCGGCTATCAGCACCGCATTGATCGGCGCCACCGGTGACAAGGCAATCCCGGGGGCATGGTGCGCCGCGGCCGCCCTGCTCTCGCTGCTCGCGCTTGTGATCGGCGGCAAGCACGCGGCCCGCGCCAAGGACTGACCCCTGCCCTTCTCTTCAACACAATGCGGGCCGTCTTCTGGAACATGACCCGCACGGTTCTCTCGTCAGGATAAGGGATTGAACGCAAACACGGATAGGGCGATCGAACGGTCCGCGGGGCTGTGGCAGCGCATCGCGGCGCGTCCTCGCACGTTCAGGAGCACGGCGCTGGTCGTCGCTTCGGCCATGTTCATGCAGCAACTGGACAGTACCGTGCTGACCGTGGCGCTGCCCACCATGGCCCGGGATCTGGGCGTGGCGGCGCCAACGCTGAGCCTTGCGCTGACCAGCTATCTGATCGCGCTGGCCCTGTTCATTCCGGCCAGCGGCACACTTGCCGATCGATTCGGATCGCGCATCGTGTTCTGCCTGTCCATTGCCATCTTCCTCGTTGGATCGGTGGCCTGCGCGCTGGCCTTCAACCTGCCATCGCTTGTCGCGGCACGGTTCCTGCAGGGCATCGGCGGGGCGATGATGGTGCCGGTCGGCAGGCTGGTGGTCTTGCGCAGCGTCGACAAGAGCGAGATCGTCCAGGCGCTGTCGTGGCTGGTCATGCCGGCCCTCGTTGGCCCGATCCTCGGGCCTCCGCTCGGCGGCATGATCGTAACCTGGTTCGATTGGCGCTGGATCTTCTACATCAATATCCCGATCGGCATTGCCGGTATCGTCTTTGCCATCATGCTGGTGCCCAACATCCACGGATTGCAGGCGCGGTTCGATTGGGCCGGCTTCTTCCTGTCCGGGGCGGCACTCGCTTGCATCCTGTTCGGGCTGGAGCTCGCCAGCCGCAGCGGCACGGGGACCGTGGCCCTCGCCCTGCTGCTTCTCGGCAGCCTGCTTGCCGCAGCCTACCTGCTCCATGCGCGCCACACCCAGAACCCGATCCTCGACCCTGCGCTGCTGCGCACCACCAACTTCCGTCTGTCGGTCATTGCAGGATCGCTGGCGCGCATCACCCAGGGCGCGCAGCCGTTCCTCCTGCCGCTGCTGTTCCAGCTTGGCTTCGGCTTTTCCGCGGCGCTGACCGGGACGCTGACCGTCTCGGTCGCCATCGGCGGGCTGGCGATGAAGACGCTGGCCCCGCGCATCCTGCGGCGCTGGGGCTTTCGTCGCAGCCTGATCGTGTCCGGATTGGCGGGGACGGCGGGCTATGCGTTGTGCGGCGCATTTCGACCGGAATGGCCCTTGCCGCTGATCGCCCTGATCCTGCTCGTCGCCGGGTTCTTCACCTCGTTCCAGTTCACCGCTTACAACGCCATCGCCTATGCCGATATCGACGAAGCACGCATGAGTTCGGCGACCAGCTTCTATGCCACGTTCCAGCAATTGAGCATGTCGCTCGGCATCTGCCTCGCCGCAGCGACGCTGGAACTGGCCCCGCGGATGGCCGGTCGCGGGGTGCTGACGCTCGGTGATTTTTCCCTGGCCTTCCTCCTGGTATCCGTCATCTCGGGCAGTGCCATCATCTGGAACCGCAGGTTTGCGGCAGAGGCAGGCCAGGCTCTCACCAAACCCGCAGCGGCTCCGTGACGCTTCCGGCAAGAAGTGCCCCGGCGCCCATGATCAGACGGCGCACGTCTCTTTCCCATCGATCATACGGTCGACATTGCCGTGGCTTGGCGACGGAATCCTGCTAACCGCATCGCCATGTCAAACATGCACAGGCTTGCCGGTACCGTCGAGGTTGACGGGCTTCGCTACGATTGGGAACTGCGACGCGAGCCGCAATGGAGCGAGTTTGATGGCTGGCGGGGCATGGCCGTTGCCTTGCTCCAGCAAGATGCCCCGCGTGGCGCGATCCTCGAATTTCCCACTCCCAAGCGCCTGCTGAAAGGCTTGCCGCCCAGCCGGCTGCAAATCAGCGACGCCCTGGTGTCACGCGGCATTCGCGCCGCCCTGCTCGCCGGGTGGGAGCCGATGTCGCGCGGCAAGACCATGGTGTTCGTCGTCGATGCAGACGGGAACTAGGCCGTTACCAGCTTGGAGAGCATGATGAGCAGTTCGGCAAAACCCTGGCAAAGCGACGTGGTCTGCACATGGTTGGAATGCCGCATCGACGCCGCACGACTGGATCAGATCGCGGCAGACCGGCGGGGATATGAAGGCCAGGACGACTATGACAAGGCAGCCGCCGAGGAATGGGTCTGCCGCGCCGTAAAGGCAGCCGCGCGCCAGGGCGACCAAACCGCCTTCGCCGCCCGCCTCAAGCACTTGCTGGGGCAGGACGACTATCAGACCACGGGCATCTATGACGACCGGCGCTTTGAAAGATATGTCCGCGCCAACCTCAGGAAACTGGCCAAGATGGCCAAGACCAACGTCGGGTTCGAGAACACCTTGCGCTATCAATGAGCAGCGCTGGCGCCGCAGCCGCATCACCCAGCCGCGCGCGCACCTGACCACGCCCAATCGCGAGGTCTATTGCCGAGGTCGCCTGCGGCAGGTGAGACCGAAATCGGCACTGTATGGGATGAAACCCAGCCCGAGCCGGAATCGAATTGCGTTTATAACATCATGATAAATAATAGTAAATTTAATGCGTGTACATACCTGTCCATCAGCCCGCCCATCAAAGCCAATTTCTAAAATTTCAATCTCGGTTCTATTCCGAATGCCGGAATCGAACTGATTTCAGCCGCGATTCGCCGCCCTGATTCGGCATCGTTAATTGACGAAACAATAAGATCAAAGCATCAATGCATGCTGCCGAGATGCGCTGCTAAGCTCGCGCTACTAGCGCCACTATTCCGGACGTTCGGGCCGTTGATCAGGGCATCGGAACCGGCCGTTTACAGCGGCAGCTGCACTGCTGAACAACGAGGGCTGGGACGAAGCCATCGCATTCACCGCGACATTCCAAACGGCAGTGCGTGTCAGAAGTAGACCTTCAGCCCATGGCCAACCAAGCCATGGATCGAGGAACAGGGCAATTGCTGCTAATCCACTTTCTGACGACAGCCGGGAGAAGGAGGCTCTCATTCAGCCGACCTTGCCACCCGATGACCCGCCTTTGATAAATCGCAAAGGAGTGTAAGAAATGATTATGGCGATTGGGGTGAGCATGGCGGAGCCGAGAAAGAGTCTGTCGGGGCGACCGGACATCCTGTTGATGATTCAGGACGGCCTGCCCGACAGCATTGAGTCTGATATTCGAGCCCATCTCAACGAACCCGGATTGAACCTCGGGGTTATCCGGCATCCTGGCGGCCCTTATGCCGGAGTTGAGCTCTACCTTCCAACCGCTCTGGCTCTTTTCGTCGCCGCCGGGTTTTTCAATGGAGTTCTGCAAGAGGCCGGCAAGGATGCCTATGCCGCCTTCAAGGGCGCAGCAATTGAGCTGTGGCGGAATGCCTCAGGCCTGACCGTTACCGCAGTTGGAACGTCAGAGAAAGTTTCGCCGACAGAGCGCTACTCACTTGCCTATTCGATCACCGGCGAGATGGTGCCCGGCTTAAATTTCAAGTTTGTGATCCAGACAGAAATTGATGCGGAGACAGCGGAAGCCGGCATCGGCGCGTTTGTCGATCTCATTCGCGATCTATTGAATGATCGCTTGGCCGAACCGGATATCAGTGCCTTGCTAACCTACAAGCCGGTAAGCGGAACTGTGCTGGTGACCTTCGATGCCGCGAGTCGAAAGATTATTCCAGTGAACGGGTTCGAAAGGCCCGCTTGATCTGCTCTGCAGTTGCGCTGCGACGGCGACCCGATGCCCAAAAAGATTCGATTGAAGGTGGTGCACACGCTATCGAAGCAACATACGACCTGATAGCCGCGACGAGACAGCGAGCACCATGGATCACGCGCCCGAAGACCAAGCAAAGGCAATGGAAAACGGCTTCAGTCCCGTCGGGCGTGGAGGTGCCGGAACCTATATCGAGGGCGAACTTGGCGCCTTTTATCTTCTCCAGATGCTGGCGGGCAGTGAAGCGCGTGGACTACCGGACGCGCGGATCGAACGGGTGCAATTTCAGGGCGTCGATGAAGGCTATGCGCTGGACGATCTGATTATTCATGGCGTGTCGGACAAAGGTAGCTCGCTGCTTGAGATCCAGTCGAAACGCACCATCACCTTCGCGCCGAAGGACAGCCTCTTCGAGGGTGTCTGCGACCAGATCGTGAGGAGTGACCCGGCCAGCAAGCCGACCGATCGCCATCTTCTCGCCGTCGCCACCCAGCGCACCAGCTTCGCGATTTCTGGCCCCTATCAGGACGTGCTCGAACGGGCGCGCAGGGCGGAGTCAGGTGCCCAGTTCTTTGCGACACTGGCGCGCAAGGGCGTCGCCAGTGTCGCTATGCGCAATTTCGCCCAGACGTTCCGCACCCATCTCGTCGCCTTTGGCGTAGCGGATGATGACGAGGCTATCTGGGCCATCGTCCGACGGTTCCTGATCCTTGAGTTCGACTTCGAGTCCGGCGCCCCGCAGGCCCGGGCTCATGCGCTCACGCTCGCCGGACAGGTGCTGGCCCCCGAGGACGCGGCCCGCGCCGAGGCCCTTTGGAGCAATCTCATCGAACTGGTGATTCTGACCGGCAAGACCGGAGGGTCGCTCACGCGCGACGAGCTGGTCGCGGCGCTGACGGCGCGCAGCTTCCGCCTAGCCGGTACTCGACACTATGCTTTGGCGCGCGCGCGGTTGGCGGAAATGTCGCGCTTCGCGCTGATGGACATCGGCACGACAGTCGGCGGCATCAACCTGCCACGCTTAGGTGCGCTCGCCGCGCTCGACGCGGCGCGCGACACGCACCGCTTCATCGAGATCACGGGCAAACCCGGTGCCGGCAAATCCTATGTGCTGCGCCACTTTGCTGAGCGACAAGGGCGAGAGGCGCACGTTATCGTCCTCGATCCGGTCGGGACGCCCGATGGCGGCTGGGCTGCGCTCGCTCAGCACCTCGATGTGCCTGGGACCGCCAAGGATTTCCTCGGCGATCTTGCCGCAAGCGGCGGCGGAATCCTGTTTATCGACGGGCTTGAAATGTTTGCGTCAGCGGAGCGTCGGCGTACCGTCAACGACGTCTTGCGCGAGATAGTCGGGATCGAGGGTTTCTCGGTCGTCGTCTCGACCAGACCTGACATTGGCGTCGAGGGCAGCGACTGGCTCGCCGAAGACGCGCTTACCGTGCTCGGCAAGCCTTATCAGGTCATCGTCGGCGAACTCGACGACGACGAAGTCGCCGTCTTGAGCGCGGCAGCGCCAGAGTTGCGCGTCCTGCTTGCACCCAGGCACCCCGCCGCCGACATTGCGCGCAATCTCTACCGCCTGACCCAGTTGCTGAAAGTGCCGAGCACGGTCGAGGTCCGCACCGAAACGGCGCTGGCCGACCATTGGTGGCGGACCGCCGATGGCGCGAAGCCCGAGGATGTCCGTCCGGCCCAGCGCCTCCTCGCCGCGCTGGCCGAGGCAGCGTTGGCCGGGCGCGACACGATTGAGGCGACCACAGATTCATCGGCGCGCGATCATCTGCTGCGTAGCCTGACCCTGAGCGAACCGAAGCGCGATCAGCTCGGCTACTATCATGACGTGCTGCGCGACTGGGCGATCGGGGCGCGGCTGCACGAAGACATCACGCTCCTTAATGAGGTCGACCTGAGCGTGCCGCCCTCATCGCGACTGGCGCGCGGGATCGAATTTGCGGCCCGGTTTGCGCTGGAGAAAGGACAGGATTGCGCGGGCTGGCAGAGCCTTCTGGACGCTCTGTCCCGCCCGGGTGCCCACGATGCGTGGCGGCGTCAGGCCCTGATGGCGATCGTCCGGTCCGAGCGGGCCGAGGAGCTTCTGAACCGGTGCAGCGCGACCTTGCTCGCCCGGGGTGGCGCACTGCTGGTCGAACTCTCCACCGCCATCAGTGTGGTGGAAACGGTCTCGATGGCGGAGCTTATCGCGAAGGCCGCGGCGCAGGGCGCGGAGATATCTATGGCCCCGGGAACGCTGCGGACGTCATCTACGGCCTCTGCGCCCTGCCTGCTGATGTGGTGCCTCGATCACGCTGCAGAGATCCCGGTCCAGGCGATCGCAGCCGTCGTCAAGCTCGTAGAGATTCAGTTATTCCTCCTGATGCCGCCGACGAACTACGGACGGGCGGCAGCGAAGATGCTGTTCGGATGGCTGCTCCAGCTCGATCTTCGGACAACCCCGATCACGATCCCATCTCCGCCCGATGCATCCAGGCTTGAGGGCCAAGGCCGCCAGCGGATGGTCGACGAGCTTCGCTCCATGACACTGTTACTGGCCGCAAACGCGCCGGACGAAGCCAAGGCCTATCTTACAGGGGCAGCTGCTGAGAGGAATCGCTATAAGGCGAAAGACATCCGGCCATTCAGCCGGGTGCTGGCGACAGTCGCCCCCGCCGAACTCGCCGCATTGGTCGTGGCAACCCTGATCGAGACACCGAATCCGAAGCGCTCGCGACGCGATACCATGGGTCGCGCGCTGAGTTTCAGCGATACCGACTATATGCCGCCATCCCCGGCGCAGCCGCCGTTCCTTGATCTGCTCGACGCCGCACCGGATGTCGGCCTCTCGCTCATTCGCAAGCTCGTGGCCACGGCGGTGACGTTTCATGCCAACGGACAAACGACGGAGACGAACGGCTATACGATCGTCCTTAATGGGAAGCCGCGCTTCTTCCCTTGGCCTCAAACCTATTTCTGGTCGCGCGATCAGGCGCGGGATTATTCCGCAGCGTCAGGGCTCATGGCGCTGGAGGCCTGGTCGCAGGAGCGGCTCGACAGAGGCGAAGATGTACAGACGGTCCTCAGCGATATTCTGGGGTCGGAGGGAAGCTGCGCTGCCTATCTCTTGATTGCGATCGATGTCCTCCTGTCACATTGGCCCGACACCCGTGACGCGCTCGTTCCGTTCATGGCCTGCCCCGACCTACTCGCCAATGATCGCACACGCTCGACGCACGAGGCGCTCGGCCGCATGCTCCATGGGCAGAGGGAGCCCGCCGGTCGGGTCAAGCTCGCCGATCTGGCGAAACGCCCCTCGCGCGGCGTGATCCTCGAGCAGCTTCTCCCATACTACATTGCCGATGACGACTGCGGGCGCCATCTCTGCGCGCTGCTGGGCGAGGCTGTGGCGAAGATCGGTCTTTATGCCGACCACGCCAGCTTCGGTGATCCCGCATTCATGGGGGCCTATGCGCTCAATATGCTGGACCGGAGCAATTGGGTCGAGGTCGATGGCGGCCTTGGCTATCGGTCACCGCCAGCCGAAGCGGAGCATCTTGCGAAGCTGGAGGAAAGTCGGCTGAAGCTCGTTCAATCGAGCAATCTCGACGCAAAGATTCACCTCGCGACGAACGACCCGGCGAATGGGTCGGCGGAGATCGCCCGGGAGGCGGTGGACTACGCTGCCGGCGCGTTGCCCGATTATGCCGACACGGACGCCCTGAAAGCGCGAACGACCCGCCTGATTGCGACGGCCATGCTGGTCGCCCGGGACGGTGACGACACGCTGTTGGAACAGCACGAAGCCTGGGTCCGGGTGGTCATCGCCAAGGCGCTGCAAGAGCAGACCGATTCTTACGGTTCCTCGGAGATGTTGCAGTTCAATCGGCCGGGGCTGGGCATCTGCGCGCTCATCCATCTCTGGCACCGGCGCCGGCTGCCCGCAGATCGCAACCTTTTGGTCGAAGCCGCAGCCCGCTCCGATCGCGCTGGCGTACCGGCCTTCGCCGCGGCGTTAGCGCGCGTCAACGAGACTGATCCCCGCGTTTTGAAATCGGTCATCCGGATTGCGTTCTCGTGTCAGCGTTGGCGGTGGAGTCCCTATGACAAAGATCCGGCCGACGGCACAGCGTATGAAACGGAGAAGGCGCGCCGCGATGGAGAGGCGGTCGCGACAGAGATCGCCTGGCTCGATGGCGGGCCGGAGCCGGCTTGGCCCGTCCTCCCGGATGATGCGCCGTCTATTCGGAATGGGTCTCGGCTGCGGCTCCCCACCGATGGCGACGGGATCGACGTCGACGGAGATGACGAGACTTGGACGCCTCGGTCCAAAAGGGCGTCGGTCCATGTCGATGCACAGGGCATCGCAAAATGGCTCAGCCTCCTGAATGTCGAAACCAAGGGCACGCCTGGTTGGTACGAGGAATTGATCGACGGCTATGCCCCTTGGTCGGCGCGGCTCAACGGCCATGGGTATCCAGCTCGCGCCGAGTTGGATCGGACGCCGGACGACTGGAACCATCATTTCTATGTCCTATTCGCGGCAATGCTGATGGACGCGGACGAAGCACGGTTCGAACGCCACCTCCGGCCGATCATCGAGCTTCCCGATCGGTCGTTCTGCGATGTCCTCGATACGCTCGTTCACGCAGCCGACGTTCGCTATTTCAACGATCGGGACCGGACGGCCGATCGGGCTTGCGACCTGCGCGGGCGGTTGGTCGCGCGGACAATCGGGCTTGCGCGATGGGCTCGGGATGGTCGTCCCGGCGATCTTCGGATCGATTTCGAGACCGGGCCGGCGATCGCGAAGTTGCTGATGAACACCTACAACCCGTTCGCCAGCACCGAGAGCTATCTGGTTCCCGCGGTGATCGACCGGCTCGATCCGCTGCTGGACACGTTGCGGCCATTGCTTTCTAGTGGTCCGACCCCGTTCGTGGCGATGTGCACGATGAACAGCCTGTCGGTCGCACCAACGGTTCGTCACCTCGATTTCCTGCTGTTCGCGGTTGAGACTTGGCTAGACGTCGTCCAAGCCGATCCGTCGATGTGGCATTCACTCGGTATCGGGCGAAAGGTCGCCCAATGGTTCGAAAAGGCTGCCGAAGAGGATGTCACCCTGTTGCGGCGCGACCATCCCGAGCGCGCGCGCATCGACGCCGTGCTCGGCCGACTGGTCAGCCTGGGTGTGTCCGAAGCCCATGAAATAGAGCAGCGGATCGCTGCCGAACAAGCGGGAACCATGCTATCTAACATTGAAGTGGATATTTAACACCACTGCTGTTAGATATCCGGTGCGATGTTAGATGAATTTCCTGACCTGCGATTACGCGCGCTGGCGAACGCATCGGAAACTTATGCGCGCGAGGCTTTCGATGCGCACCTCCATCTCGATCCCATAAAGCCCCTCGGGCTCCCGCACTTCTTGTATGATCGCTATGCCTTGTGGCACGGGGAACTGCTCGATAGCCCGACCGTGTTCATCGTTCCGCAAAGCGGCGGAATAGGCGGTGTTGACGAGTTCCTGAAGCATCGGGACCAGATGCGACGCCATATCGATGCCCGCCTGTTCGTGCTGTTGCTCGAAGCTGTACCGGCGGCATTGCGTCGGCGCCTCGTGGAGAAGCGCGTCGCGTTCATCTCGCCGGGCGCACAATTCTATGTGCCTGAAGCGTTTGTCGACCTGCGCGAGACCTATTCCAGCGAACCGGGACCGTCGTCCGAGCAGGTGTTTCCCACCACTCAGGTCGTAATTCTGGCCGCCCTGCTTGGGCACGATGTGAACGATGCCAGCCTGACCCAGCTCGCCGAGCGCTACCAAGTCGCGATCATGAGCATGAGCCGGGCGTTCGATGAACTGGAAGCGCTCGAACTGGCGCGGCCGCACCGCGTCGGCCGCCAACGTCGCCTCAGCCTTCGCTTTGGTGGCGGCGACCTTTGGCGCGCGGTCGAGGGGCGCTTACAATCGCCGGTGCGCAAGACTCGTTATGTCACGGGTGATCTGCCCCTGAACGAGGCGGTGTTGGCGGGCGAAAGCGCCCTTGCGCGATATACGATGCTCAACGAACCGCGAATTGAATGCAGGGCGGCGCCGGCCGCCGCATGGAAGCGGATGGCGCGGCATTACGGATTGGAAACTGCCTGGGCCTATGACGAGCGCCGGATCAAGGTCCAGACATGGGCCTATGATCCCCAAGTCCTTAGCGACAACGAGGTTGCCGACCGACTTTCGCTCTATCTGAGCGCACGGCATGACGCCGACGAACGAGTCGCGCAGGCAGCCGATCACCTTTTGGAGCCCTTTGGATGGTAGCTGGCGTCGACCGCTTTCGCGCACATTTTTCCGGCCATGAGCACCAGTATGTTCTGATCGGCGGAGCGGCATGCGAGCTGATCATGGAGGAAGCCGGTCTCGATTTCCGCGCGACCAAGGATCTCGATATTGTTCTCATCGTCGAGGCGCTCGACCCCGCATTCTCAGAGACGTTCATGGCCTTTGTCGAGGCAGGCGGATACGAGCTCCGGCAGCGGAGCGAAGGCGGACGGATTCTCTACCGGTTCGCCAAACCGTCGGGCGAGGGCTACCCGGCGATGTTAGAGCTATTCTCCAATGCACCGGAAGGATTTGAGCTGGCGCCCGGTAGCCAGCTCACGCCGATTCCGATCGCCGAGGAAGCTGCGAGCCTGTCGGCCATCCTGCTCGACGCCGACTATTACGCGTTTCTCAAGACGATGGGGCGGTCGCTGGACGGCGTGCCGGTTCTCGACGAAGCCGGCCTTATTCCCTTCAAGGCGCGTGCCTGGGTTGATCTCAGCCGCCGTCGTGCGGAGGGCGAGAAAGTCGACGACAGAGACGTAAAGAAGCACCGCAACGATGTGGCGCGCCTGCTCCAGCTCCTGAGCGCGGAGGCGACGTTTGACCTACCCGAGAAGATCAAGGCCGATATGCAAGCGTTCATTGACGCCCTCGCCGGGCAGGACGATTTCACGCCGAAGCGGTTTGGCGTCGCGATGACCAGAGAGGTCGTTATCGATCGGCTGCGCCACGCCTATAACCTCTGAGACTTACGGGGGCGTAACAGCACCCGGGTCGACCGCGGTGATGGCCAACACGATTGGCCGGCCTTTACCGTCGCGCCGCAAGTCCGCCTGTTGGAGCAGTGTAGCAGGTGACGTGCTCCCCTGAAATGTGACCGATTTTGAGTAGAGTCCGACGCGAAGGAGTCGGACGGATATGAAGCGGAGCAGGTTCAGCGAAGAGCAGATCATTGCGATCTTGAAGGAGCAGGAGGCTGGGATGGCGACGGCGGACGTGTGCCGCCGCCATGGGATCAGCTCGGCGACGTTTTACAAATGGAAGTCGAAGTATGGCGGCCTGGAGGTGTCCGAGGCACGACGACTGCGCGCGCTCGAGGACGAGAACGCGAAGCTGAAGAAGCTGCTGGCCGAGGCGATGCTGGACAACGTGGTGCTGAAGGATCTAGCCACAAAAAAATGGTAACGCCCGGCGCTAAGCGGGAAGCCGTCGCTCATGCTCGTGAACACCACGGGCTGAGCGAGCGTCGGGCGTGCAACCTGGTCGGTGTGAGCCGGCGGGTGATCCGGTATCGATCGTCGCGGCCGGACGATGGTCCGCTGCGGCAGCGTCTTCGCGAACTGGCGGCGGAGCGTCGCCGGTTCGGCTATCGGCGTCTGGGCTATCTGCTGGCGCGCGAGGGCATTACGCCCAACCACAAGAAGCTGTTGCGGGTATATCGCGAAGAGAACCTGCGGGTACGCCGCCGCGGTGGCCGCAAGCGCGCCTTGGGCACTAGGGCACCGATGGTGCTGCCGGATGGACCGAACCAGCGCTGGTCGCTCGACTTCGTCTCCGATACCCTGACCTGCAGCCGGCGGTTCCGCATCCTGTGCGTGGTCGACGACTACACGCGGGAATGCCTGGCGCTGGTGGC
>NZ_JBEPKW010000022.1:0-24184 GCF_040544855.1 Novosphingobium sp. 1529 | reverse complement strand
CCCGAATAATCGTTCAGCTGGAAATAATTGTTCTGTGATGTACGCACGTTGTCATAACTAGCCCCGACGATCCAGTGCAAGGTCGGCGAGTTGCCTGCCAGGCGCAGTTCCTGGTTGAACGACCGCACATCGCCAAACAGCGGCACATCGACCGCGCGGGCGGTGGTTCCATCGAGATCCTGGTTGTAAGCCAATTTCTGCTTGGCGAGGGCCGTGACCGACGTGACCGTGATCGTGTCCGTCACATCCACATCGATGCGCCCGGCAAACTGGTAATAGCTGTTGTCGGACTTGCCCAGCAACCCTTGCGTCCATTCCGCATCGCGCGCGTTGTTGCTGATCTTCGTGCCCAGCACGGCGCGGGCGCCAGACGCAACGGCCGGATCTGGGCCATTGAGCCGGCTGACCAGCGTGGATTGGGCACCCAGGAAGCTGCCGCTATACCCGGCCGAACCGGGCGTGGTCAGATCGGCGTAGCGCTTGGCATCAACGTAGCCATAGGGGTTGCCTGACGCGGCGAGTTGCGACTGGCTGCCATAGATATTGTAGATCGTGCCAGCATATTGCGGGGCCAGCGGATCGGACCGATCGCGCGAGCCGGTGGCCATGAGTTCGATCTTAACGCCATCGGCCGGGGCAATGTCGACGGTCAGGCGCCCCATGATCTTGCGCGCATCACCGTTGTCGTCGTTGGGCCGGGACAGGCTGCGCTGCCAGGCGCCACCGCTGATTCCCTTGACTGCAAGCCGTGCGGAAATCTTGTCGCCCAGTGGACCGCTGACGAAACCGCCGATTTCGGCGCGATCGAAGCGTTCGTAGGAGGCGTTGAAGCCTGCATGGAAGTCAGGCGTGGGCTTGCCGACGATGTAGTTGACGGCGCCGCCGGTCGAACTTTGGCCAAACAGCGTGCCTTGTGGGCCCTTGAGCACTTCGACCCGCTCAATATCGAGATCGAGCGCGTCAGACATGACCGGCACGTTGCGCGGGATCTGGTCGGTATAGACCGAAACGGACGGCGGCGCGCCAAAGGTCGCGTCATAAAGGCCGATGCCGCGCAGGGTGAATACCGGCGTGGAATAGAGCGACTGGGTGAAGGTGAAGCCGGGCACCAGCTTGGCGAGGTCAGCCGGGCCGGAAACGCCACGCTGGAGCAATTCCGAACCAGATGCCGCCGCAATGGTCAGCCCGACACTGTTGGCCGATTGTTCGCGCTTGTTGGCGGTCACGATGATTTCTGGTGCAGCGGGTGCCTCTTCCGGCTTGGCGTCGGGCTTGGCGGCTGCCTGGGCCAACGCGGTGTCGGCCGACAGGATCGCCAGCGCAACGGCGGCTCCGCCGAACAGATATTGTTTATTCAGGCGCATCTCTACCTCCCATTTTTTCTGTTAGATCAGGTACGCAGGCATCTATCCGCGTTGCCGTGGGGCGTCGGCTCAACCGGCGATCATCGCCCCGTCGACCACGTGCTCGGCACCGGAAACGAACGACGCCTCGTCCGACGCCAGGAATACGACGACATTGGAAACTTCATGCGGCTCGGCCAGCCGTCCCAGAGGAATGGCCGCTGCGGCACCCCCGCCGTGCTCGTCGGTGGCGGCCACCATCATCGGCGTAAGAATGTAGCCGGGATGCACGGAATTGACGCGGATGCCATCCTTGCCGTGCCATACCGCCATCAGCTTGGTCATTCCGCGCACGGCCCACTTGCTGGCACAATAGGCGGCGTTCGACGAGGCGGCCGCGCCGACCATCCCGGCAATCGACGATACGTTGACGATCGAGCCGCCGCCTGCGCTCTGCATGCCCGGCAGCACGGCTTGCATCCCGAGGTACGTCCCCAACTGGTTGACGGCACAGACCTCCAGGAATTCGGTCTCGGTGAGATCGAGCACGCCCTTGACCGGACCGATCACGCCCGCATTGTTGACCAGCACGGTGACCGGGCCAAATCGCGCTTCCGCCACGCCCACCACGCGCCGCCAACCTGCTGCATCGGCCACGTTATGCTCGACGAAGCAGGCAGCTTCGCCCAGTTCGGCCGCGATGGCTGCACCGCGCACAGCATTGACATCGGTGAGCACCACCTGCGCCCCTTCGCGCACGAAAGCGCGGGCATGGGCCTCCCCCATGCCTTGCGCGGCGCCGGTGATGATCGCAACCTTTCCGGCAAGGCGCGACATGGTCAGGCCACTCCTGCCACGGCCGGGGCGCCGATCTGCGGCGCTACGTCCTGCGCCAGCAGCTTCATCGAATGCTCCCATGGCTCGGGATTGTCGATATAGTCGTGGCTGTAGACCAGCAGCGTGCCGAACGGACCGCCCAGGTCGTCGCACCAGGCCTGGATCTTCTGGCGTACCGTTTCGACGGAACCGACAATCCACACATGCTCGGCGAGGTATTCGGCATCGACCGTGTCGGGATCAACCGAGGGATCGTGCAGCAGGCCCTTGAGCACGCCAAACCGCTTGTACGTCGGCTTGATGTAGCTTTCCCAAGCGAGGCCCAGCCCGCCCTCTAGCGCCAGCTTCCGCGCCTCGGCGTCGGTCTCGGCAACGACGACGTCGCGCACCACACGGTGGGCGGAGCGGTCGCTCGGCCGCCCGGCCCGCTCCATTTCCTCGCGATAAGTTTCGAAATGGCTGCGCAGGAATGCATTGCCCGCATAGACCGAGGCTGGGATGAAGCCATGCCGGCCGGCGAAAGTGATCGAGGGCGACGGTGCAGACAGACCGGTCATCGCCATCTGCATCTGCCCGCCCCACGGGCGGGTATCGCGCAACGGGTGGGCCGGATCACTCTTCGGATAGCCGGCATTCCAGAACTGGCCTTCCATCTGGAACGGTTCGTTGTTCCACACCCGCTCCATAATGGCGATCGCCTCGAGCATCATGGCGTGGTTCTTGCTCATATCCGTAATGCCGCGCACCGCCGCATCAGTGGGATAGGCCCCCGTGGCGACACCCAGCATATAGCGACCTTCCAGCACCTGACTGAGCCAGGCCGTCTGAATGGCCAGAGTTGCGGGGTGATGGTAGGGCAGCAGATGCGCCAGCGGGCCGAACTTGATCTGGCTCGTCTGGGCTGCGGCAGCGGCGATCACCAGTTCCGGACTGGGAATGCTTTCCCAGTCCAGCGTGCCGTGTTCACCAACCCAATATTCGCTGAAGCCGACGCGGTCGGCATGGATCGCCTGCTGTACTGCCCAGTGAAAAACCTGCTTTGCCGTCCGCTCGGGACGGAGAAACGGGGTCTGGAACATGCCAATTTTCATGGGATCACCTCGTTGGTCGGACGTCACAGCGCGGCCCCGCAAGCCGGGCCTGCCGTCAGCCGAAATCTTTCCATTCGATGATGCAGCCATCGCCATCAAAGCGGATGAAACTGCAGAATTTGAGCCGGAACACTGCCCCGGCCTTGCCAAAACCGGGCAAGTCCACGCTTGGCGTGCCGACATACCAGGCCTGGCGGATGACCGTGTCACCGACCTCGAGGACCAAGTCTGCATCTTCGAAATGACGATCGGGAACATAATTTTCGGCAAAGCCGCGCAAGACCTCGAGCAGCGCGTCGCGCGACGTCAACGTGAAGTCGCGGTTGTAATGGGCAAAATCCACATCCGGTGCCATCATATCTGCCATCGCATTGAAATCCTTGGCATTGTAAGCCTGGATCAAGCGCTCGGCACGGTTGGCAAGGTCGGCCATCGTCCTCTCCGCGAATTCAGGTGGTTCTCCGAACCCATGCATTGCCGCATGCAGCGCGCATCTCCACCGCGCTTGCGGAAATGCTCGATTCGAGCCCTGCTTGTTTGTTGCAAGGAGCCTAGATTCCCGAAAGGACGTCGTCAATTTTTTTCGACGTTTTGTCGGGTTATTTTGGAAACGTCATATTATCTAGTTGTTTTTAGGCGATATTATCATTACAAACCGACTCTTGGTCGGCAACAAATATCCTGATAGTAGCATACAACCCCACTATAAGGCTGCTCGAATGCCCCTATCGACCCGCGGGATTGACGCGCAAGACTGCAACGACACTGCACCCGAGGATCGGGCCGAAGCCGGCGACCACGCTTGGGACACGCTGCTCGAGCTCGTCACCAGCCGCCCCAAGCGCGCTCCTGACCGCAAGCAGAACCGCAGCAAGCGCACGGAACAGCAAATTCTCAATGCCGCCCTGCGCGTCTTTGCGCGGGACGGCATCTCGCGCTCGCGCATCGCCGACATCGCCGCCGAAGCCGGGATATCCACGTCCACGCTCTACGAGTATTACAAGAGCAAGGAAGACCTGGCGTACGACCTGCCCAATTCGCATCTGGTCAGCTTCTTTCAGGAGTATCGCGCCGCGGTTGTCGGAAAAACATCCGCGCGCGAAAAGCTCCTGCTCTACCTATCCATGTCCGCCGATTTCGCGCGGGAACATGCCGATTGGGGCCGCCTGTTTTATCTGGAAATTTGGCCGAGCGTGCTCGTCAGCGAAACCGAATTGCGCCACAGCGTCGATGATTTTGCGCGGATCGCACGCTACCTCATCGACGAAGGCGTCCGCCAGGGTGAATTTCCCGCCGGCCGGAACAGCTATGAAACAGCGTCACTGCTGCTCGGCGCGGTCAACCAGGTGATCATCACCTGGCTGCTGTACCGGCGCCCGCGCAACCTGACGAAAGCCAGCGCGGAGATGGCCGATCGCGTCATCACCATGATCGCCAACGAACGCCCCTGACACCCTTGCCGGCGCACCAGCGCCTTCGACGCCCGCTTTTGACTACCCTTCACCCCCCTTCAGCGCTGCGCAGCCAACGCGTGTGAACACGCTTCCCAACCCGTCCATTCGTTGCCATAATATCCGAATTATCGTCGAGATTAATTGGGAGAGGCTTCATGGGACGACTCCAGGGCAAAGTTGCCATCATCACCGGTGCCGCACAGGGCATGGGCGCTGCCCACGCGCGGCGCTTTCTGGCCGAAGGCGCCGCCGTCACGATTACCGACATCGATGCGGAGCGTGGCGAAGCGCTTGCCCGGGAACTGGGCGAAAGGGCTGCGTTCTATCGCCTCGACGTTGCCGACGAAGAGAACTGGGCAACGGTTGTGGATGCTACCGAGGCCCGCTTTGGCCCTGTCACCGCGCTGGTCAACAACGCTGGCATCATCGGTTCACCCACACGCTGTGCAGACCTGACGCAAGCTGAATTCCAGCGCGTTTGCGCTATCAACCAGACTGCAGTGTTCCTCGGCACCAAGCACGTGATCCCCGCAATGATCCGCGCCGGCGGCGGCTCGATTGTCAACATATCGTCGATCTCGGGCATCGTGGCGATCTATGGCACCCCCAACGTCGCTTACGCCGCCAGCAAGTTCGCAGTGCGCGGCATAACCAAGCAAGTCGCCATCGAATACGGCAAGCAGGGCATCAGGGTCAACTCCGTCCATCCCGGCTATATCAAGACGAAAATGATGACGGACGCGCTCGACGAAGACGGCATCCGCGTGGCATCGGCCTCCGTCCCGATCGGGCGGGTGGGCGAAGTGGAGGATGTCTCCAACCTCGTGGTTTTCCTCGCATCCGACGAATCCGGCTTCATCACTGGATCGGAATACATCATCGACGGCGGCCTCACAGCCTTGTGAACCGGGTGTCGCGCGGGCGCAGGCGGCGCCTGTGCGACACGATTTCACTTGCGCAGCACGCCGCGCTCGCTAGTTATATCCGACTTTTTTTCGGATTTATGAGTAAGGCAAAGATGGACAACGCGAGCTCGATTGCGCCCGACGACACGGTCTTGCGCACCGCCTTTCTGGAACAGATGCGCCAAGTGCCCGGCGCGGTTGCCATCATTGCCAGCGCGCAAGACGACGATGCCGGCGGGCTGGTGGCAACCGCCTGGTCCTCGCTTTGCGCCGATCCCCCCATGCTCCTGGCGTGCGTCAACCGTTCGGCCAGCGCGCACGATCTGATCCTGTCCACAGGAGCGTTCGGGCTCAGCCTGCTTTCGGCCCAGGACAGCGCCGTGGTGGGCCAATTCGCCGGCAAGGCCGCGCTGGCTGGGAAGGATCGCTTCGCCCCGGGATTGTGGCGACGCGGGCCCGCCGGCCAACCCCTGCTGGAAAGCGCGACAGTGGCGTTCGAGTGCGCGTTGGAAGCCACCCACTCGCACGGTACGCACACGATCCTGATCGGCAAGGTGGGCGCGATGCACCGCAATGCTACTGCGGCAGCGCTGCTCTATTTAGATGGCAAATTCGCATCAGCCGTGCCCGCGTGAACATTGCCCCATACAACCTAGCCCATAACAATATGCGTGGCAGAGAGGACCGAGCGGAATGATTAACAAGATCGTCGCCTCGATGGCCGAGGCCGTTGCCGATATGCAGGACGGCGCATCGATCATGATCAGTGGCTTTGGCGATGCCGGGGCTCCGGCGGAACTGATCGAGGCCGTGATCGCCCAAGGCGCCACGGACCTCACAATCATCAGCAACAACGCCGGCGCCGGCGAAACCGGCATTGCCGCGCTCATGCGGGCCAACCGCGTGCGCAAGGTCATCTGTTCATTCCCGCGACAAGCCGCCTCGCACCACTTCGACGCACGTTATCGCGCGGGCGAAGTGGAACTGGAACTGGTCCCGCAAGGCAACCTCGCCGCCCGGATCCAGGCTGCGGGTGCCGGGTTGGGCGCGATCTTCACGCCGACCGGCTATGGCACGATGTTGGCCCACGGCAAGGAAGCCCGCGAGATCGATGGCCGCCATTATGTGCTGGAATATCCCATCCACGCCGATTTTGCGCTGGTGAAAGCGCGCGCGGGCGATCGCTGGGGGAACCTCGTCTATCGCAAGGTGGCCCGCAATTTCGGCCCGATCATGGCGATGGCCGCAAAGACCACGATCGTTCAGGTCGCCGAGATCGTCGAATTGGGCGCGCTCGATCCCGAAACCATCGTGACCCCCGGCATTTTCGTCGATCGCGTCGTGGCTATGCAGCCCGCGCCGACCGTCTGACCACCAGGAGACCTGACATGCAGCGCATGGACCGCAATGCCCTTGCCGCCCGCGTCGCGCGCGACATTCCCGAAGGGGCCTATGTCAACCTTGGCATCGGCGCCCCCACCATGGTCGCCAACTTCCTGCCCAAGGAAAAGGACATCTTCCTGCAAAGTGAGAACGGCTTGCTTGGGATGGGGCCGGCACCGGAGCCCGAAGATATCGACTGGGAACTGATCAACGCGGGCAAGCAGCCCGTCACCATCCTGCCCGGCGGCTCCTATTTCCACCATGGCGATTCGTTTGCGATGATGCGCGGCGGCCATATCGACATCTGCGTGCTGGGCGCATTCCAGGTCTCGATCCATGGAGACCTGGCGAATTGGCATACCGGCGCGCCAGATGCGATTCCGGCCGTAGGGGGCGCCATGGACCTGGCGATCGGTGCCCGCGACGTGTTCGTGATGATGGACCTGCTCACAAAGTCGGGCGAGAGCAAGCTGGTGCGCCAATGCACATATCCGTTGACCGGGCTGGCGTGCGTGTCGCGTGTCTACACCGACGTCGCGATATTCGATGTCGGCCCCGACGGCGCTCACGTGATCGAAATGGTTGAGGGCATGACGCTGGATACGCTGCGCGCTCTTACCGGGCTTGAACTGGCAGAGGCATGATGATGTCACAGACGATCGATCTCGGGGCCTTCGTCCTCGAACATCGTGACGACGGCGTGGTGATCGTCACGTTCTCGCGTCCGCCGGTCAATGCCGTGTCGTTGACCGTCTATGAAGACATCGGCCGCCTGGCCGACTATGCCACGCAGCACGACAGTGTCAGGGTGCTGGTGATCACCGCCCCACCTGGTGCCCGAGCCTGGTGCGGCGGGGCGGACCTGCACGAGTTCAAGGGCATGACGGCCGCGCGCCGCAAGGAACGCTATCACTTCATCAATGCGCAGTTGCCGCGCTTTCACGCGATCGACAAGCCGATGATCGCGGCGATCGAAGCGGCGACCATGGGCGTTGGCATGATGCTGGCGGGCATGTGCGATCTGCGTGTCGCTAGCGAAAACGCCCGCTTTGCGTGCCCGGAAGTGGACTATGGGCTGATCGGGGGCAGTGCCGGTCTGTTTGCCACGCTGCGCATGCCGGAAGCCAAAGTGCGCGAGATGATCTACACCGGCCGCACTTTCACCGCGCGCGAGTTGGAACCGACTGGCTTCTTCAACTACGTGGTACCGCGTCCGGCCGTATTGCCCATTGCGCTGGACCTTGCCGAACAAATCGCCCGCAAGAACATGCCGGTGCTGCGCGCCCGCAAGCTGGCCTCGCTCGAATGGGAGGGGTCGGAATGGATGGACGCCTATCTCGAAGCGCAGGAGCTGTCTTCGGCGCTCGTCGAAGATCCCGCCAGTGAAGCGGCCGTGCTCGCCGCCCTGCGCCGAGGCAGGGAACGCAAAGGCGCGAAAGCCTGACACCCCCGCGCGCGGGTGTTTCCGACACCGGCTGCGCGTAGGCCGGTGCGAACTGGGGATTCGCGCCGGGCGGGTCTTTATGCGCCGGTCCAGTCCGGCTGCCGCTTTTCCAGGAACGCGGCAATGCCCTCGCGCTTATCGGCGGTTCCGAACAAAGCGGAAAACGCCTGCCGTTCGGCGCCTAGATGCGCGGCATGGGGCAAATCGAACGCGGCGTTGACCAGGCTCTTGGCCTGGCGGACTGCCACTGGTGCGCGCGCGGCGATGGCTTCGGCCAGAACCGTGGCGCGCGGAAGAGCAGCGCCGTCTTCGACGACTTCCAGGACAAGCCCCAGTCGCTGCGCTGTGACGGCATCGATCGGCTGGCCCAACAGCACCATGTGCATCGCCGCCATGCGGCCAACCACGCGTGGCAGGGTGGCGGTCCCCCCTGCCCCGGGGATGATCCCCAGGTTGCTCTCCGGCTGGCCAAAGCGGGCGCTGGCCCCGGCAATGGCCAGATCGCAGCACATCAGCAACTCATTGCCCGCACCCAGGCACCACCCTTCGACCGCCGCCACGATGGGCTTGGGAAAAGCGCGGATGCGGGCCCAGTTTGCCGGGCGTGGATCGGCCAGCGCCCCGGCGACGCCCTTTTCGATCAATTCGTTGATGTCAGCCCCGGCGGCGAACACTTTGGCAGAGCCGGTGATCACCACCGCCAGGATCGCAGCGTCACCTGCTGCGGTGTCAAGTGCCTCGGCCACCAGCGCCAGCAGTGGGGTTGCCAAGGCATTGCGCTTTTCCGGATTGTTCAGCGTCAGGGTCAGCACGCCCGATGGCGCGCGATCGACGAGCAGCAGGCGAGAATTGTCGGTCATGCCAAATTCACCCAATATTGCGAAGGTTGGTACATCGCTTGTCCGGTCGCTGCAGCAATCGCGCGCAGCGCCTCGACCAGCGCGGCCACGCCGAAACGACGCGCCCAGGCGCAGGGCCCGAAAGGATAGTTGGCGCCAAAGCGCAGCGCCGCATCGATACCGGCCTCGTCGCTGACCTGTTCCAGCACGGCATCGCCCGCAGCATTGGCGATCTGGGCCAACGTGCGCAGCACGACCAGCCCCGGCCGATCCGCAAGGCGATAGGCCTCAAGCCCCCATTCCGCCAGCTTGGCTTCCACCGCAGTCGCGGCATCATCGTCGCTGGCAGCGTAACCGATCGAACCGGCGCAACTCTCGTCGAACCAGTCGAGCACCACCACCGGGCGGCCGATCTCGCGGGCTTCGTCCCGCGCAGTCCGCCCACGCGAAACCCGGACCTGAACTTTGCCTATGTCGAACGCCGGCAGGCACCAGTGCAATTCGGCCGGCTGGGGCGCAACGTCAGGCGGTATCGCGGCACCAGGCGCAATCGGTCGCTCAAAGCCCTTACCCTGGGCATAATCATAGACCCCGCGCCCGGTCTTGCGGCCCAGCCAGTTGGCGTCGACCAGGGCCGACTGCGCCAGTTGGGGCACGAACCGAGTCTGCCCGAAATAGGCATCAAACACCGAACGCGCGACGGCAAAGTTCACATCCTGGCCGATCAAATCGGTCAGTTCCAGCGGCCCCATGCGAAAGCCGGCGGCGTGCTTGAACAGGTGATCGATCACGTTGGCTGGCGCGCCATGCTGCTGCAGGCACGTGAATGCCTCACCATAAAATGGCCGCGCCACGCGGTTGACAATGAAGCCGGGTACGTCGGCAACCGGAACGCCGACCTTGCCCCAGCGCTTGGCCACATCGGCCACGCGCGCCGCCACGGCGGGATCGGTCGCCGGCCCGGAAACCAGTTCGACCAGCTTCATCACCGTTGCCGGGTTGAAGAAGTGCATCCCCATGAACCGGCCAGGGTGGGCAAGCCCACGAGCCAATCGTGCGATGGACAGCGAGGACGTGTTGCTGGCAATCACCGCATCGCTGCGCAAGTTGGCTTCCAGCGCCGCAAACAGGTCCTGCTTGATCGCCAGGTTCTCGACGATCGCCTCGATCACCAGGTCGCAATCGCGCAATCCGGCCGGTTCGTCGGTCCAGACCAAGGTACTCAGGATAGCCTCCGGTTGCCCGGGCTCAAGCTTTCCACGCGCCACAAGAGTGGCGAGACCTTTGGTGATCTGGTCGCGGCTGCGATCGCGCGAGAGCGCATCGACATCATAGATCACGACGGGATGGCCGGCCTGGGCCGCGACCTGGGCAATGCCGCTGCCCATCGTGCCGGCACCGCAGACACCGATCCTGGATATCTCGTTCACGTCTCACTCTCCGGTGTTCTTGAATCGGTGCAGCTCAGGCCGCGCAGCCGCCCGAGCAGCCGCCAACGGCTTTCATCGCGCGCAGCGGTTCTTCGCCTTCCATGGGCTTGAGGCCCAGGCGCGCAAACATCGCCGCGTCGCTGTCGTCGCCGGCATTGGGCGCGGTCAGCAGCTTGTCGCCGGTGAAGATCGAGTTGGCCCCCGCCAGGAAGCACAGCGCCTGGGTGGCCTCGCTCATGCTTTCGCGGCCGGCCGACAGGCGCACCATCGACAGCGGCATGGTGATGCGCGCCACCGCCACGGTGCGGACGAACTCGATATCGTCGATCTTGGCCATGGGCGTATCGGCCAGCATATCGCCCAGCACGGTGCCCTTGACCGGCACCAGCGCGTTGACCGGCACGCTTTCGGGGTGCTGTTCCAGCGTGGCCAGGGCGTGGACAAAGCCGACGCGATCGGCGCGGGTTTCGCCCATGCCGACAATGCCGCCCGAACAGACGTTGATCCCGGCCTCGCGCACCACGCTCAAGGTATCGAGGCGGTCCTGGAACGTGCGGGTGGTGATCACCTCGTTATAGCGTTCGGGCGAGGTGTCGATATTGTGGTTGTAATAGTCGAGGCCGGCCTCGGCCAGCTTGCCGGCCTGATCGGGGGTCAGCATGCCCAGCGTCATGCAGGTTTCGAGCCCCATCTCGCGCACGCCCTTCACCATCTGCACGATGGCGTCCATGTCGCGATCCTTGGGGTTGCGCCAGGCTGCGCCCATGCAGAACCGCTTGGACCCGGCATCGCGCGCCTGGGCGGCTGATTGCAGCACGGCCTGCACATCCATCAGCTTGCTCGCCGCCACGCCGCTGTCGGCCTTGACGCTTTGCGAGCAATAGCCGCAATCTTCCGGGCAACCACCGGTCTTGATCGACAGCAGCGTGCACAGTTGCACTTCACCCGCGCGGTGATGTTCGCGGTGCACGGCCGCCGCACGGAACACCAGCTCGGTAAACGGCAGGTCGAACAATGCGGCGATTTCCTCGCGGCTCCAGTCGGTGCGGACGGAGGGATCAATGCGCGCTATCGACGCCATATCAGCCCTCCATGCCGAGCAGGATGGTGCCGTATTCGGCAAGGTCGTTCGCAGCCATCCCATGGGATACGACCACCCCGGCCAGCGGCGCGGGCACATCGACCAGCGTATCGAGCACAGCCAGCCGCGCCACCGCGTCACCCTTGGCCGTCTGGCTCCCGACAGGCAGCAACCATGCCACCGTGCCGACATGCGGTGCTCTGATCGTGCAAGCCTGCGCGGCGATCGCCGGCGGCGGAGGCGGCACGGCCGGCGCCACCACGGGTGCGGGGGCCAGCAGCGGATTGGGCGTCCCCGGCGAACGGGCCAGGAAGAAATCCCCTTCCGCGCTTTGCAGGCAAACCTGCTGCCAGCCGCCCGCCAGCATCGCGTCGAGCAAGG
This sequence comes from Novosphingobium sp. 1529, assembly GCF_040544855.1. NCBI lineage: Bacteria > Pseudomonadati > Pseudomonadota > Alphaproteobacteria > Sphingomonadales > Sphingomonadaceae > Novosphingobium > Novosphingobium sp. 1529. The sequence goes on along the minus strand of NZ_JBEPKW010000022.1, from coordinate 11,996 downwards.
CGCGCGCATTGGTAATCGTGCGGCGGGCGTTGTCGTCCAGTGCGATCATGCGGCGGCCCCTTTACGTTCGGCGAGCAGCACTTGTTCAAGCCAACGGGTGTGGATGCGATTGGCCCGGAAATCCGGGTGCGCGATGATTTCGCAATGCAAGCCGATGGTCGTGGCGATGCCTTCCACGCGAAAATCGGCCAGCGCAGCGTCGAGCCGGTCGATCGCAAGATCGCGCGTTGGCGCATGCACGATCAGCTTGCCGATCATGCTGTCGTAATAGGGCGGGATCATCGCCCCTTCCGACATATGGCTGTCGAGACGCACTCCCTCGCCGGTTGGTGGCGCCCAGCGCGTGATCCGCCCGGGCGAGGGCATGAAATCGCGTGCGGTGTCTTCGGCGTTGATGCGGCATTCGATGGCGTGGCCCGTGAGCCTGACCTGGTCCTGCGATACGGACAGGGGCGACCCTCCGGCAATGCGCAACTGCTCCTGCACCAGGTCAAAGCCTGCGATCATCTCGCTGACCGGATGCTCCACCTGGATGCGGGCGTTGACCTCGATGAAGTAGAATTCTTCGCGCGCCACGTCATAGAGGAACTCGCACGTGCCGGCGTTGCGATAGTTGACCGAAGCTGCCAGCGCGCAGGCGCTTTCGTGCAACTGCTGGCGCAAGTGATCCGGCATGGCCACGCAGGGCGCTTCCTCGATCAGCTTCTGGTAGCGGCGCTGCACCGAACAGTCGCGCTCGCCGAAATGCACCACTCCGCCCTTGCCATCGCCCATCAGCTGGACCTCGACATGGCGGGCCTGGGGCACGAAGCGTTCCATGAACAGCGTGCCATCGCCAAAGGCGGCAACCGCTTCGGCCGAGGCGCGGTGGAAGCCGGCTTCGGCCTCGTCGCCGTTGTGGGCAATGACCATGCCGCGCCCACCGCCGCCGGCTGCGGCCTTGAGCAGCACGGGATAGCCGATCCGATCCCCTTCCCGGCGGGCGTCTGCAGCGGTCGCCACGCCATCGCAACCCGGCACCAGCGGCACCCCGGCCGCGCGCGCCATGGCCCGCGCCTGAATCTTGTCGCCCAGCGAGTCGATCACATCGGGTTCCGGGCCGACAAAAGCGATCCCGTTTTCAGCACAGAGCCGGGGCAGGATGGCCCGTTCCGACAGGAAGCCATAACCGGGATGGAGGCCATCGCATCCACTGGCCTTGGCCGCATGGACCACCAGCCGCGGATCGAGATAGCTGCGCGCAGCCTGCGCCGGGCCGAGTACGACTGCCCGATCGGCCAGTCGCGCCGCCACACTGTCACGATCAGCATCGGACACGGCCACGACCGTCTCGATCCCGAGCGCCTGCGCGGCGCGGACTATGCGCAAAGCGATCTCGCCACGATTGGCGACAAAGAGACGCCGGATCGCCATCAGTCGGCCATCAGGGCGAACAGCGGCTGCCCCGCCTCGACCATCGCGCCATCGTCTGCCAATACGGCGACGATCGTGCCGGCCTGCCCCGCCTTGACGGCCGTGAACAGCTTCATCACCTCGATCAGGCAGATTTCATCTTCGCCGCCCACTTTGCCGCCTACTTCGACATAGGCCGCCGCACCGGGCTTGGGCGCGCGGTAAAACGTGCCAAGATTGGGCGCAACGATGATCACTGCGCCTTCGGGAATGGCACCGGGCGCGGTCACCGGGGGTGCTGCGGCTGGCGCCGCTGACGCCACAGGCGTTGCTGCCGGCGCCACAGCTGCGGCAGCAGCGGGCGTAGTCGGCGCGGCCGCGGCAGGCTGGGCAGTGACCAGCGCGCCGGCCGCCGGATCGTTGGACAGCAGCAGTTCGAACGGACCGGACCGCATGTGCAGCGTCGCGATCCCGGACCGGGTGAACTCCTCGATCAGCAGGCGAACCTGATCGACCGGATTGTCGATGACTGGTTTGTGCGTCATGGCTCAGAACCATCCTCTGGTTTTGGTTTTCAGCACGCCGTGGCGTGGCGGTCTGCCCCCGTAGGGGCGCGTTCAACGGCGAAGGCTTAGGCTCAGGCCTTCGGACTTGATTTCCACCACCGGCAGCGTCGCGACCTGCATGAGCTTGCGCACGTCTTCCAGTTCGGGCGACGAGAGCAGCGGATAATCGCGACGCACCGGCCCGGCCGCGCGCATCTTGTCGATATCGGGCTGCGGCACGAACGCGCGGTAGAGCAGTTCGTCCTCGTCCTGCGTGCCGTAGCGCTTCTTCAGCGTGTCGAGATCGGGCATTTCCGGCGGCTGGGCCATCACGTCCTTGGCGCGGGGCGCCGCCATGATCCGGTCCAGCACGTCGGCATCGACCGGCGCCACGGGTTCGCCATAGAAACCGGCCGCATACTGGATCACTTCGTCGGGAACGGTGCCATAGCGCTTGCCAGTGACGACATTGAGCACCGCCTGGATGCCGACCAACTGGCTGAACGGCGTGGCCATGCCCGGATAGCCCAAGTCGCGGCGCACGGCGGCGACTTCGTCGAGCACCTCGGGCAGCTTGTCCATCATCTTGTGCATGGCCAGCTGGGCCTTGAACGTCCCCATCATCCCGCCGGGAATCTGGTGCTGGATCGAGAACTCGTCGTATTCGGCATATTGGTCGACAAGGTTACCCGATGCCTTGCCCACCGCCCGGAAATGATCGGCCACGGGCTGGAACAGCGATTCATCGAGGCCGTGGGTATGGCCGCGCAGCTGGATGTTGCGCGCCATGATTTCGGTGGAGGGCACCGAAGGACCGTTGGCCATCGACCTGCTGGCGGTATGGATAACCGAAACCCCGCAGTCGATCGCGTCGAGATAGGCCTTGGCCGAAAGCCCGAGCAGGTTGTTCGAGTGAAATTCGATCGGCTTGCCGCCGGCTGCCTGAACCAGCCCGGGCACGAGTTGCTGGATCCGGTCCTTCTCCAAAACTCCCGCCGTATCATAAAGCAGAATGGAATCGATGTGCGGGCTGTCCGCCAGCTTCTTCGCATTCGCGATGAAGAATTCATCCGTGTGCACCGGAGAAAGCGCGAACATGATCGCCCCGGCCACCCAGGCACCATTAGCCTCCTTGGCAACCTTGGCGAGGCGCAGCATGTTATCCATGCCGAACAGCACATCATAGATCCAGAATGAACGGATGCCGTGCGCGCAAAGCCGCTGCACCCACAAGTCCATCAAGGCCGGCGGAGTGATCCCGAACGTCACGTTGGCATTGGCACGCAGGCCCGCCCGCAACGGCGTATTGGGCATCGAGGCGACCAGCAGGTCGAGGCCCTCCCAATAGTTCTCCTGGCAATAGCGCGTCAGCACGTCGAGCATGCCGCCGCCCGTCAGGTCGATCGTGCTGAAGCCGGTGCGGTCGATCAGCGGAGTGACCGGCAAGGCCATTCCCGCACGCATCCGCAAGCCCCACAGGCTCTGCTGGCCATCGCGCATCGTCTCGTCGAGAAAATCAATGTGGGCCATACCCCACGCTCTCCCTTCCATCAGCCCACGTCATGCCGCAGGCGGAACCATCACTCGTTATCGATCGGGATCGAACCGGCGGCGGCCATCGCTCAGGCCACTTTCCGATCCACGGTGGCGCCTTGCCCAAACTCGTCGCGCAGGGTTTCGACCAGAATCCGTTCGTTGTGCCAGATGGCGGCGCCAAAGGCATGTTCGATCACTTTGGCGCGGCGCAAATAGCGGTGCAGGCCCAGTTCCCAGGTGAACCCCATGCCCCCGTGGATCTGGATGGCCTCGTTGCAAATCTCACGCACCACTTCGCCGGCATAGGCCTTGGCCATGGACACGGCGCGGGCGCGATCGGGGGCATCCTCGGAATAAGCCCAGATGCCATAATAGGTTGCCGATCGTGCGGCCTCCAATGCCACGGCAAGATCGGCGCAGCGATGCTTGAGCGCCTGGAACGAACCGATCGGCTTGCCGAATTGGACACGGGTTCGGGCATATTCCACGGCTGCATCAAGCATCCGTGCCGCGATGCCCAATTGCAGGCAGGCGCTCATTGCCGCCCCGCCATCGAACAGGCGCTCGACTGCCGCTGCGGAATGGCCAGCGCCGACCAATGCGTCGGGATCGAGGACGACATCGTCGAACGTCACAGCGCCCAGGCCCGACGTGGGATCGATGTCCTGGTGCGCCCGGATCGAGACGCCAGCGGCGTTCGCCGACACGAGGAACAGACCTGGCCCGGCGGGTCCCTGTGCCGCCACCGCAAAGTGGGTTGCATCGGCGGCCTCGCGGACCAGCAGCTTGGTTCCGGTCAACCTCCCGTCGGACACGCGCGCCAGCACCGCATGGGGCGCGTCGTCGCAGCCCTTTTCAGACAGGGCGACGGAAACGCGCAATTCGCCAGCGGCAAGCGGCGGCAGGAATGCGTCCCGCTGTGCCGCCGTGCCATGCGAACCCAACACTTCGGAGAGCAGCAGAGTATCAAGCACCGCTGCCGGGGCAAGCGCGCCACCCAGGGCTTCCAGCGAAAGAGCAAGATCGACAGCCTTGAGCCCTGCTCCGCCCTGTTCCTCGGGCACCATCATGGCAAACAGACCCAGTTCGGCCAGCGCGGCACGCGCCGCGTCGACGGCATCACGACCCAGGTCTGGCGCGCGCAACCCGTCTTGGTCGGCAAGCAGCCGGGCGACGGTATCGCCCAGGCTTTTCTGGTCCTCGTCAAAGGCAAAATACATGGTTCAGTATCCTTGCAGCAGCCGCGCGTCAGCGCGGAAGCCCGAGCACGCGCTCGCCGATGATGTTGCGCTGGATTTCCGACGAGCCGGAGTAGATGGTGAAGGCCTTGGATTGCAGCCAACTGAGCTGGAAACGGCCCAGCGCGAGAGCGGCTGGATCGTGACCCGATATCGGCGCGACAGGGCCGAGCGCGTCCATCGCCAATTCGTACATGCGCTGGGCAGCGTGGCTCCAGTAGAGCTTGGTCATCGAAGCATCGGCACCGCGATCCGCACCGTCGAGATAGCGGCTGAACGAGCGCAGGGCGTTGAGACGGACGATCTCGATCTCGGTGATGGCCCGCGCCAGGCGCTGACGTATCGCTGGATTGTCGATCGCGGCGCGGCCGCCCTGCGCGGTCTGGCACAATGTGGCGACCAACTTGTCCAGTTCCTGCTTGAAGCGGACCTGGCGCCCCAGCGCGTCTTCCGGGCCGCGCTCATAGGCCAGCGTGGTCATCGCGATCTTCCAGCCTTCGTTGACCGCTCCGACCACGTTCTCCACCGGCACTTCGACATTGTCGAAGAAGGTCTCGTTGAACTCGGATTCGCCGGAAATCTGTCGCAGCGGGCGGATCGTGATGCCCGGAGAACGCATGTCTATCAGCAGGAACGACAGGCCCCGATGCTTGGGCACATCGGGATTCGTCCGCACCAGGGCAAAGCACCACTGGGCATATTGGGCATAGCTGGTCCAGATCTTCTGGCCGTTGACGATGAACTTGTCGCCCACAAGCTCCGCGCGGGTGCGCACCGAGGCGAGGTCGGAACCGGCATTGGGTTCCGAAAATCCCTGGCACCAGATTTCGTCGGACGAAATGATCGGCGGCAGGAAGCGTTGCTTTTGCGCCTCGGTGCCGTGGGCCAGGATGGTTGGCCCGGCCAAGTTGTGGCCGATGATGTTGATACCCTCGGGCGCGGAGGCACGGGCCATTTCCTCGGCAAAGATGCCGCGCTCGATCAGCGTCGCGCCGCGCCCGCCATATTCCTTGGGCCAGTTGATCCCGCTCCAGCCGCCGGCGTGGAGCTTGCGTTCCCAATCGAGCCGGAACATCGCCCGTTCGTGCTCGTCCTCGGGCTCGAATACGGTGTCGCCCCAACCCTTGGGCAGCGCATCGGCCAGCCACGCCCGCAGTTCGGCCCGGAACGCGCTCTCCTCAGGCGTGTAGTTGAAATCCATCGCGGTGCTCCCTGTCAGTCCTGGCCCGCCGAAGCTCGCTCGGCGGCCCCGGCAAAATCGGGCGCGCGCTTTTCGCGGAACGCCATGACACCCTCGCGGTATTCGGGAGTGAGATAGGCGATGGTCTGGGAATAGGCTTCAAATTCGAGCATTTGCTCGAACGTCGCGGTCTGCGACATGTTGAGCAGCCGCTTGCTCATGGCCATGGCCGTGGGCGACCCAGCGGCGATCTGGCGCGCCATGGCACGCGCCTCGTCCATCAGCGCGTCGTGCGGAACGACCTTGTTGGCAATGCCCAACGCCAGCGCTTCTTCGGCGGGAACCTTGCGCGCGGTAAAGCACAGTTCCTTGGCCTTGTTGATCCCGACCGCGCGCGACAGGAAGAACATGCCGCCCAGATCGGGCATTAGGCCCACCTTGGCGAAAGCCTGGATGAAACTGGCCTTTTCGCTGGCAATGATGATGTCGCAAGACAGGGCGATGTTAGCCCCAGCGCCGGCCGCCGCGCCGTTGACGGCAGCGATCACCGGCTTTTCCAATTTGTAGAGCGGTTCGAGCACTTCCTTGAGGATCCAGCGATGGCGCGCGCGGCGCTGCAGCGGGGTCAGGCTGTCCTTGCTCGCCTTGAGATCGGCACCGGCGCAAAAGCCACGGCCCGCACCGGTCAGGATCACCACCAACACGCCCGGATCGGCGGCGATGCGCGGGATCAGGTGCTGCAGTTCGCTGTAGAGCTGGTCCGTCGTCGCGTTCATCGCGTCGGGCCGATTGAGCGTGATGGTGGCGATGCGCTCGCTCACATCGTAGATGATGTTCTCGTAGTCCATGTCGGCCCCTGTCAATTTTCGTCGTCGGCCGGCGGCACGTGCGCCAGATCGCCGTCGGTGCTGTCCGGGATGGCAAACCACTGTTCGGGCATGCGCAGCGGGATGCGGAAGTCGTGCGCGGGCACGACGATATCTGCATTGTCCAGAACGCGGCGCATGGCTGCTTGCCACACGCGCTCACTCTCGCTGCGGATGTTTCCGGTAAGGAATGCGTCGGACAGCGAACGCAGCGGGTGGTCGGTCGCGCGCGGATCGGCTGGATACCAATAGCGATAGTGATCGCCCAGGTCCGAAACGAGCGCGACGCGCCCCTTTTCCGTCGTCACCACCACCACCTGCATGCCCTCGGTATGGCTCGGCACGCTCAGCAAGCGGATGCCGGGGAGAAGGTCGGTGTCCCCTTCGACCAGGCGCAACTGCGCTGGTCGCTTGCGCTCGATCAGGTTGCGCAGCGTGGATTTCCAGTAAAAGATCCGCTGCGAGGGCACGGGGTCGACCGCCGCCATCAGTTCGGCCCGTTGTACCACCACGCAAGCCTCGGGAAACAGGTCGAGGTTGTCGGCATGGTCGAAATGCAGATGAGTACACACGACATAGTCGATGTCCTGCGGCCCCAGCCCCTCTTGCCCCAGGGCCGCAGTCAGCGCGGCGTGGCCGCCGCCCCAACCTTTGACCTTCAGGCGCTGATGCACGGTTGGAATGTCGGCCATGCCGCTATCGACCAGTAGGTTCACCGCCTTGCCGGCCACCCCGCCGCGTACCAGCCACACGTGCACAGGATCGCGTACGATGGCCCCGCCGTGCTGCAGGTATAGCTCGCCGATGCGCAGCGTGGTGACCGTCCAGTGGGTCATTCGCCGATCACCTCGAAACGCTCGATGTCGGAAACCGCACCTTTGCGTTCGCCTTGCGTCCACACCGCGCGCACGCGCCTGCCGGGTTTGATCGTCTGCTTGGCGGTTTCCAGGTCATCAATTTCGATGATGTGGATCATCTTGGTGGAAGCGCCGTCGAGCACGATCTCCGCGTAAGCGTAAGGAACCGGCCGGGTCTGGCCATAGACTTCCATGTTGATCAGCGAGCAGGCGCGGATCGTGCCGGTATCGGCGCAGGCCTTCCACGTGCCGGTGCGCTTGTGCGTGATGTCGTCGATCTCGCGCGGGGGCAGCAGGGCCTCGTCGGCGTTGGAACCACGCACTCCCATGACCACGCCATTCTGGCGGATTTCGTCGAACATGCGGCCGTAATAGGGGCCGTAGGCATGGTCATAGTGCAGCGCCATGGCATAGTTGATTACGCCAAGCGGTTCGGCCGGGGTATCGAGTGGCAGCACGTTCCCAACCGGGGCGTCGGGCGCTGGCACAAAGCCTTCGATCGCGGTGATCGACGTGCCCTGCTCGCTGGTTGACCAGCGCGCTGCCACGCGTTGGCCCACCGCCAGCGTGTCGATATCGGCAAGGATCTTGTGCACGAAGGCATTGCGGCAGCCGTCCAGCCGGACAAGGCCGAGAACCACGCCACCGGTGCGGGTAAAGGCCGTCAGTTCGCCGGTTTCCGGTGCCTGGACGAGGGCCACCGGCTCCTCGCCATCGACCGGCGAGAAATCCTGCCCCGGCGCGATCACCGCGCCATCGGCAAACCGCGTGCCGACGATGCGGCGATTGGGCATTTCGGCCAGGAACGTCCCCGCCGACTTGCCGGGGGTGAGCGTGTAGGGCAGCGAGATCGTGCTCTTGAACGTGGGCAGATCGATCGGTGCGGTTTCAGGTGCGTAGAACATCGTCTATCCCTCCTCAGGCGCTAAGCACGGCGCAGCCGCGCAAGTTGGCCCAACCGCCGCCGGACTGGACCAGCGCCAGCTTGGCGTCCTTGATCTGGTGCGTCTCGTTGCGGCCCATCACCTGGGTCGCCGCCTCGATCAGGCGAATGACCCCAACCGCACCGATCGGATTTGCGCCCATGCACCCGCCCGAGGGGTTGACCGGAATGTCACCGTCGACTTGCGTCGCGCCCGAAGCCACCAGGTCCGCCGCCTGCCCCGGCGGGCATAGGCCCAGGCTTTCGTAATAGTTCAGTTCGAAGCAGGAGTAGGGTTCCTGCACCTCGACCACGTCGAACTGGCGACGCGGGTTGGTGATGCCAGCGGCACGATAGACCTGGCGCGATGCGATGGCGAGCGGCTCGGACAGCATCAGCGAGCGCTCGGGCGCGTTATCCGCTTCGCAGCAATAGGCCATGCCACGGATCCAGGCCGGGCGCGTGGTCGAATGGTGCGCCACCTTGTCCGACGCCAAGACGATCGCTGCGGCACCGTCGGAAATCGGCGGCACGTCGAGCAGCTTGATCGGCCAGCACAGCGGCTTGGACGCCAGCACATCCTCGACCGTCACCGCCTTCTTCTGGTGCGCATAGGGGTTTTTGAGGGCGTTGTTGCGGTTCTTGGCCGCAACCATAGCCGCCGCTTCCTCGGTGTGGCCCAGCACGTCCATGCGGGCGCGCCAGTAGGCGGCCGAAAAGCCCATGATCCCCACCGCGAATTCCCGGCCCCAGAAGGGATCGTAAAGCGTCGAGATCGAGTACTGCAGCTGACCTTCGGACAGCTTGTCGTAGGCAACCACCAGCGTCCGGTCGGAATAGCCGCCGGCTACCTGGTAATAGCCGGCGAGCGCACCGGCAAACCCGGCGCCGCCACCGCTGGTAAGCCGCACCACCGACTTGCCTTGCGCCCCGATCGCATCGACCACCCACTTTTCCGGCTGGTTGACCGCGGCAAACAGCACCGGCCCGGTGGCAATCACCACCGTATCGATATCGTCCATCGACAGATTGGCGTCGGCCAATGCCCGGTCCACGGCCTCGCGCACAAGGCCTGCCTGGCTGACGTCGGTACGGCGACGCGCGTGATGCGTCTGCCCGACGCCAACGATTCCTACTTCGCGACCCATGATCAAACCTCGAGAGTGAAGACGCAGTTGGTCTGCATCGCGACACCGCCGGTGCCATGAGCGAGTGCGGTCGCGGGAGACTTTGCCCCTGCCGCAACCGGCGTCGAAAGCCGCTTGGCCGCCTCGGCCAGCCGAACCAGGCCAGTTGCCATGATCGGATCAGCCGGCAGCGCCCCACCCGAAGCGTTGATCGCCGGATCGAGCGCGATCTCGGCGCCCCGGCCCGCAGCCGCCAGGCCCAGTCCTTCAAGCGCGAGCAATTCGCCCACGACGGAACTCCCGCTGGTTTCGACCACGTCGGCTGCCGCCTTGTCCCAACCGGCCTTGCCCAGCGCCATGCGCGTGGCGGCCGCGACCGAATCCAGCCGGTTGATGCTGCGGTCGGCAAAGTTGTGCGTTTCCAGGCTGGTGCCCATGCCGGTAATGAACACCGGCGGACGCCCCGTGCGGCGCGCCACGTCTTCGTTGCAAATCAGCACGGCGACCGCGCCATCGAGCGGGCGGGAAATCATCAAATCCGTCAGCGGCCACGCCGCCTCGTCGCCAGCCAACACGGCCGCGGCATCGGGCAAGGTATCGATTGCCACCTTGCCGTTGGCGGCCGCGTCGGCCCAGCGCTTGGCCACGATCGCGGCAAGGGCTTCATCGGTGATCCCGGGCGCGGCAAGATAGCGCTGCGCCTGGATACCCAGGGCGGCCTTTTGACCAAAGCCCACCGGGCGCTGGTAGAACGGCTCGACCATCGCCGACCAGTAAAGGTCGATGTCGGATTCCGAAGGCTTGGAATAAGCAACGATCAGTCCGATCGACGAAGCGCCCGAGCGGATCTTGTTGACGCCATAAAGCGCGCCCCACAGCCCGTCCTCCTCGACGCGCGCCTCTTCCTTGTGGTGAGCGCCAAGCGCGCCCAGGAAACCGCAATTTGAGATCGAGCGACCGTCTAGAACGTCGCTGCCGGAGTCGATGACGAAATCGACATCGTCCAGCGTCAGGCCGGTGCCCTTGAACACGTTGGCGACGACGGACGAAATAAGATCGATGTGCTGCGCGTCACGCCACGCCGGACGCAACTCGGTTTGTGCGGAGGCGAGCACCGCAACCTTACTGAGACCCATTGGCTTCCTCACCCTGTCATTCGCCGAAATTCGCCGCTGCGGACTCCTTCGGCCTCTCCCCCATCTTGTATGCCCGGCACGTCGCCGATGTCAAAAACAAAATTCGACGTTTCGTCGGAATTTTGGAGATGGAATTCAGCATATACGCGTTTCAACCCACGATATCTGCGGTTTTTTGGCCTTGCAATTTCATTTTCCCCGAAACATTATCGGATAGAACAAGGCGAGGGAGCGGAATGTGGGACTAGATGTAACGGGGCGGTTTCGGTACCCGCCACCCAACGCTGCCTGGCTCGCGCGGCACGAAGAGCCCCTGCTCGATCCGGACCTCCCGATCATCGATTCGCACCATCACCTGTGGGTCCAGGATGGGCATCCCTATCTGCTCGACCAGTTGGCCGACGATCTCGCCACGGTACCGGGTGTGAAGGCCACCGTCTTCGTCCAGGCTCACTATGGCTATCGCGACAACGGCCCCGCCCACCTCGCCCCCATCGGCGAAACCGAGAAGGTGGCCGCTATCGCCCGCGCGGCCCGCGCGCAGAGGCTGCCCCACGTCGCGTCGGCGATCGTCGCCTTTGCCGACCTTGCCCTGGGCGATGCGGTTGAGACCGTGATCGAGGCCCATGCCCAGGCCGCCGAGGGTGCGCTACGCGGTATCCGCCACAGCGTCTCACGCGATCTGGCCTTTCCCGATGGCGTGGTGATCCGGCCTGCTCCCGCCGGACTGTTGGGCGATCCTACCTATCGTGCGGGGCTGCGCACGGTCCAGCGGCTCGGCCTTGGCTACGATGCCATGCTATATCACGGGCAGATCGGCGAACTGGCAGCCATGGCCGATGCACTCCCCAGCTTGCCGATCGTGCTCGATCACATCGGCTGCATCCTGGGTGTCGGCCCTTATGCTGGCCGAGCCGGCGAACTATTTGCGCGCTGGCGCCTCGACATGGCCGACCTGGCCAAGCGCGACAACGTTTCGGTCAAGATCGGCGGCTTTGGCATGATCGTGTGCGGGGCGCGCTGGCACGAAGCGGAATGCCCGCCCTCTTCCGCCACCCTGGCGCAGGCGTGGCGGCCTTATGTGGAAACCTGCATCGAACTGTTCGGCGCCAATCGCTGCATGTTCGAAAGCAATTTTCCGGTCGACAAGGCGATGTACTCCTATCGCACACTGTGGAACGCGTTCGCGCGTCTCAC
>NZ_JBEPKW010000021.1:0-26280 GCF_040544855.1 Novosphingobium sp. 1529 | reverse complement strand
AAACACCGTCGATGACGCGCCACTGCATCATGCCGCCAGCGAACAATCAAAACCGATCAGACCGGAACAGCGACCTCATGAATAAGACGGGTTAGGGCGCTTATTGATATAATAGGCATATTTTACATGCATTTACTACAGCAGTGAGTCTGTCAGTACTCCACATAACTATACTTTCTCGTGATGGTTCAGCATCGTGAGGAGAGCAATATGGACGCCGACAAACGTAATCACTGGTTCCTCGATCCGGGACCTTTGCTGCCATGGATCGATCGTTTCGCAGCCGATCTTGCCGCTCAGAGATACACACATCTGACCATCGGGAACTACACGGACGCGGCTCGTCATTTTGCGGCCTGGCTTGGCATCGCAGGCATCTCGGTCGACTTCATTGATGACGACGTCGTTCGCCGCTTTGCCGACCATCGGTGTCGATGTCCCGGTGGGCGACAATGGTCGCGTGTTTCACAAAAATATTCGCGCCGTGTCGGGCGGTTCGTTGTTTTCCTGCAAAAGGCGGGTGTCGCGCGACCAACCGTGATGGCCGCGTCACCATATCCCCTGCTTGAAGATTATCGGAGCTGGTTGCGCGCTCACCGGGGACTGTCGGAACGGACTATCGCTCGGCATCTTTACCACCTGCATAAGCTGATGCCGGAGCTTGGTACGGCGACCCATGACTATGATGCCGCCCGGATCCGTAATGTTGTCCGCGAGTGGCGCGAGCGTACCGGATCGGCCGACCTGAGGACCATAACGAGTGCCTTGCGCAGCTATCTTCGCTTCCTCGCGGGCGTCGGCCTGTGTCGGCCCAACCTCGACCACGCCATCCCGCCCGTCTTGCAATGGCGCCTTTCGTCGTTGCCACGGTATCTGACCTCCGCCGATGTCGAACGGGTTATTGCATCCTGCGATCAACTCACCAGAGGGCGCCTGCGGGATCGCGCGATCCTGCTACTGCTGGCACGCCTGGGACTGCGGGCCGGGGATGTAGCTGGGCTCAGACTCAGCGATGTCGACTGGACGTCTGGCATGCTCCGCTTGAGTGGCAAAGCGCGTCGCCAGGTTCGATTGCCGCTGCCGCAGGACGTTGGAGATGCGCTTCTCGCGTACATCGAGCAGGAACGCCCGCGCGTGCATCAAGAGGCGGTATTTCTCATGATGGTCGCACCCTACCGGTCATTTGCGCAGTCCAGCCATGTCTCCACGATCGTAGCGCTGGCGCTGAAGCGTGCGGGCATTTCCGATCCTCCGTCGACCGGAGCCAGTCTGCTGCGCCACTCTGCAGCAACCTCGATGCTGCGATCGGGCGCCACGCTTGAGGCTGTCGGCACGGTACTGCGTCACCGCTCGCTCGATATGACCGCGCATTACGCCAAGGTCGACATTGCGATGCTGGAGCAGATTGCCCAGCCTTGGCCGGGAGAGCTGGCATGCTGAGTCAGCTCCTCGCCGACCACGCAGCGTTACGCCGCGCACTGGGATTCAAGTTCCGGACCCCGGGCATCCTCCTGCGCAACTTTGTCGCCTTCGCCGAGCATCGCGGCGAGCATGTCGTAACGACGGCGACTGTGCATGAGTGGGCGCTTCAGGCGCCATCGCCTGAGCAACGACGTAACCGTCTGCTGACGGTGCGCCGATTCGCGATCGCGCTGCACGCGGAAGATCCGCGCCATGAGGTTCCCTCGGCCGACCTCTTCGGCCGCGCCAGTCATCGGCGCCGCACACCCTATATCTACGATCCCGGGGACATTCGGCGGCTGATCGATGCCGCGCTTCGCCTTGGGCCCGAGGGCTCGATCCGACCGATTACCTATGCCACGATGTTCGGGCTGATAGCGGCCACCGGCATGCGCGTTGCCGGCAGCGGCGATCGGACTGTGAAAACCGAGATGCTCGATGCACCCAGCGTTGGGACGCATAGTATCGATGTGCGGGTCGATGGTGATACAGTCGAGCAGGTCACCCTCGACATCCGGTTCAAGCGCATCCACGTGCGCCCACCGATTGGCAAACAGAAGCGCTATCCTGCGCTCGACCTGACCGTCATCCATGCCGCCGAGATCGGAACTCCGACAGGCCGCAAGCCGATCTTGTGGAAGCTCGTCACCGACCTCAAGGTCGATAATCTCGAAGACGCGCTCGAGAAGATCCGCTGGTACGCGATGCGCTGGAAGATTGAGGTCTTCCACAAAATCCTGAAATCCGGCTGTCGCGCCGAGGACGCCAAGCTGCGCACTGCTGATCGTCTGGCCAATCTCGTGGCACTCTTTTGCATCGTCAGCTGGCGCGTACTCTGGATGACTATGGCAGCCCGGGCAGATCCCGAGGCTAGCCCGACAGTTGCGTTTACAGCAAGCGAGATCATCATCCTCGACCAACTCGTTGCCGAAACCGGCAACCGGAACGCAAAGCCAGCCACCCTCGAGCTCTATCTCATCAAGCTGGCGCGTCTCGGTGGTTACCTCGCCAGAAAGGCCGACCCGCCACCAGGTAACACAGTCATATGGCGAGGCATCAGACGCCTCGCCGACATCCAGATCGGCGCTGAGCTCGGCAGATGTGGGTAATCGCAAGTCACGCCGGATGGGTACGATACCGCTCACCGACTGCTTCAATCAATTCCCTCCGCGTCGCCATGCTCACCTTTCGCATCTTTCCCTCCCGGCATTGGCCGGGAGCAGTTTAGACGAGGCAACGGCAGCTTTGCCGGGAGCATTTTAGGCGAGGCAATGCGTTTTTCACCCTGAATGTCGCGCGACACTAGTCCGTGCAAATTGTGGACTTTGGCAAGCTTGAGGGTTGCTGAGCGAGGTGGGCCGCCTCCTGAGTCAACGCCGTGATGCGAGCATTATTGGAGGGATGGGTAAGGCCCCAGCGCAGGGATCCGCTCTTGGCGAGGGCATTAAACAGCATGGCGCCCCCCGAAAGGCTATAGCCTGCTGCCTGAGAGAAACGCAGGCCAAGGAGATCTGCCTGGCTCTCTTCCTGGCGAACGTGGCCGGCGCCGATGCCGAAAGCGGCGAGCGGGCGTTCCGCCTCTTTGGCATGACCAAGCGCAACATGAGCGAGTTCGTGTGCCATCGCGAAGGCGAGCGCATCATCTCCAACGAGATCTGTCAGCCCGGCTGTTACCGCGAGATAGCGTCCGTCAGTCCACGCGTCTGGCTTTCGGCCAGGCAGCAATGCGAACGACACATCGCAGCCGGGTTGCTGGGCAAGGATCACGTCACGCTCCTGTCCGGCATGAACGATCCTGAGGTGAGCAGGCCCGTGCGACAGGGTTTTGGATAGCGTTGCAGTGAAGGCTTCAACCCTTGCATAGGTTGCCCCGGCGCTTTCCAGATCGGTCCGCCATTCCGTAAGGGGCGCCCCGTCCAGTCCGATGATCTCGTCCCCTGCGGTTAGTCCTGCCGCGTCGGCCGGGCTGCCGGCGACGACGCCAAGTATGCCAAAGCCGTTTCCGAGACCGGTGAGCGTCCGGCGCGTTTTTTCGCTGTAGGCAGCGCGATCATGCAGCAACAGCCCGGACAACATCGCGTGTGAGGGACAATCGGCCTTATTTGCAACAGCCAGCTGATAGCCGATGGTGGCAACGCGCAAAGCTGGCGAGCCGGCTGGCTTTGCGGTGATGCAAGGCGGAGGCTCTGGCATTGCGGCAGGCTCCAGCAGTCCCGCGCCTGCCGCCAACGCTTGGCTCGCGGCGCATGCCAGCACACAGCCTACGGCGACCAGCAGCGTGTCAGGCTTCAGCAGGCGCCCGGCAATATCAGCGATGATCATCGGCTTTATGCTTCACGCAGTTGTCCCTTCAGAAGGACTTGGCTAGTCCATTGGTGACATGGCGGACTTCATACAAAAAATCGAGCAAGGCAAGGCCACTGCGTATAGCGCTGTCCGCCCCGGTGGCACGAAAGCGATTGGCGAACGATTGTCGCTGACGTTCTTTTGCGCGGCCTTGCTGTTAGGCGGAGCGGGAACCGCCTATCCCCTGATCTGGTGGGGCATTCTGCTCATGGCGATTGCCGTTATCGGGCTCAATCTTGCGCGCCACCCCAGCGCGCGACTTCCAGGCGTGGCGAAAGGGGGATTAGCGCTCGTGGCCGCATATTGGCTGCTCCTGGCAGGGCAAGTCGCGCCGCTTCCGCACGATTTGTGGGCTAGCCTACCTGGCCACCACCTCGCCGCCGAGGTGGCCACCACTGCTGGCGTAGATCCATGGCGCTCGTGGAGCCTGGCGCCAGGGCGTAGTCTGCAAAACCTTCTCGACGTGCTGGCTCCGCTTGCAGCCCTTCTGCTGCTCGCGACTGCCAGTACGCGCCACCGGATCGTGGTGTTGAGGCTGCTCGTGGCGGTCGCGCTGTGCAACGCATTGCTTGGTATTGCCCAATTCGGTGCAGGTGCCGATGCTGCCCCGATTATCTTTCAGACGACCCATCGCGGCGTAGCGGTCGGGCTGTTCGTCAACCGCAACCATACTGCCGTCTTCCTGATGGTTGGCATGCTTTTGTCGGTGTTGCCCGGTGTCGTGCGGCTGGCAGGACGTGACGAGGGAGGCGCGGTCCAAGCGGTGCGCGCGGTGATCGTGAGTGTATTGGCACTCAGTGTACTGGCGACGCTGTCGCGGTCAGGGGTGTTTCTGCTGCCCGTCGCCCTCGTAGCGGCTGCTCTGCTCGCCCGCCCGCGCCGACTGCGTCTGCATTGGATGATAATTGCCGGGCTGGGCTGCGTGATCGCTATGGCGCTGATCGTGCAGACCGCGCCTGTGCAGGAGCTGGCGGCGCGTTACGCGTCGGCGGCAGATGACGCCCGGTTCGATTACTGGCGTAATACCTGGTTGGCGGTGCGCGATTCGTTTCCGCTGGGGACCGGGTTTGGATCGTTCCAAAAGGTCTATCAAACCTTCGAACCGCTTAATCAGCTGTCGCCGGCGACGGTGAACAAGGCGCACAACGATTTTCTCCAATTGCTCTTGGAGGGCGGAGTCGCCGGCCTGGCCCTACTGGCCATGGCGGTGGGCTTGATCGGTTTCCAAGTGGTCCTGGCGCGCCGCCGCGCCGGCGATCGTTTTGAGCGGCGCCTGCCGGTCGCCGTGGCCGTCAGTCTTGGCATCATTGCCGGTGCGAGCAGCGTTGATTATCCGCTCTACGGCGCGGCGATGAGTACTACTGCCGGCGCGCTGATCGGTTTGCTCGCTCCTTCCCCAAGCAGAAAGCGGCGCAGCGACATCACACCACGGGAGAGATGGGCTCGCATCGCAGGCGGTGGAGCGCTGATCTGCCTAACCATTTGGGCCACTATGGTCTGCTGGTCGCAACATTTGTTGCTGACCGGCAACGCCTCCTTGGCGGCTCGTCTTCAGCCGCTCAACGCAGCGGCCTGGTCAACGCTTGCCAATGAGCGCGAAAATGCCGGTGATGCCGATGGCAGTCTGAGGGCCGCCAGACACGCTTTGGCGCTTGACCTTCTCGATGCTTCGGCCCTGCGTGCGGTGGGTATGGCGCGCCTCCAGCAGGGCGATCAGGCTGGCGGCGCAGCTGTGCTGATGTTGGGGGCGCAGCTTGGCTGGCGGGACGCTTTTACGCAAATCTGGCTGGTGCAGCAGTCGCTCGCGGCCGGCGCCTACGGCTTTGCTGTCCAGCGCATCGATGCCTTGCTGCGCACCCAAACCCTGTTTGAGCAGATGATCGCTCTGCTCCCCCCGCTGATGGCTGAGCCATCCGGGCGGCAAGCCCTTGCAGAGCAGATGGGCTATGATCCTGGCTGGCGCATCTCTTTCTTCAACACGGCAGCCAGATCGCAAGGGTACGCGCTTTCCGACTTGTTCGCCTTACTGGCCGAAATGCGCAAGGGACCCAAGCCCGTGCGCCCCGACGAGACTGCCCTGATCCGCGCTGTCCTGGGGCAGCAGGGGCATTACGGCGCGGCCCGCGAAGTGTGGCTGGCCAGCGGCGGTCACGGCAACCTGGCAGATCCTGGGTTTGAGACGCAGACGAATTTCACGACTTCCACCGGGCCATACGTGTGGCAGGCGACGCAGCTGCCGGGCACCAGTGTCCGTTCCGACCGCGCGGGATCCCCGCTATCGGGGCGCGCGCTTGCGGTTGCTTCGGACGGGGCCGCCGCTGGCGCGGTATTAACCCAGACAGTCGCACTGCAGCCGGGGCGCTACCGCATCGGCCTCACGGTGCTCGCGCGAAACACCGCCGTGGCGAACCGGATCGGGCTGACCCTCGCATGCCTGTCTGACGCAGTGCCCGAGCGTGCCAATCTGCAGGCAGGCACAGCCCCTGCGGCGTCACCAGCGACCGTTGTGGGTTTGGCCTGGCAGCAGCGGTCCGGCGGCGTCCTGGTGGGCACTGGCATTGCCCAAGTTGATGCGCATTGCGCGGGCCAGCGTCTCGCGCTGACCGTTCCGGTCTGGGATGAAGGGCCGTATTCGGTTTGGGTTGACGATATCATTCTCGCTGCGATGAAATAATCGCGAATCCCGCGTAGTTGGAATTTTTGAGAGACATCCAGGGACGCACGCGGCATAGGTGGCTAGCGTTAGGGTGGCGAGCGTTGGCTGCTCGTGCGCAAGTGCGCCGTGCGGGCGGTTGGCAAAGGTCAAGGGGAATTGCGAAGCATGGTTCGACCAATCTGGTGTGTGGCTGCAGGTATGCTTGCTTTGACCGGCTGCACGCCCAGCTACGTCAGCCCCCAGGTTCGCACCGGCAAGGCCGCGAGCGACCTAATCCCTGCGCCGACCGCAAATCAGGTTGGTGAAGAGTATGTGATCGGACCACGCGACACGCTCAATATCTCGGTTTTCAACGAACCGGAAATCTCCGGCCAAGGTGTCCCGGTGGACGCAGTGGGCAACGTGGCGCTGCCATTGATCGGCACCGTCCATGTGAGCGGCATGACGACAACCCAGGTATCTGCGCAACTCCAGCAGCTGTACGATCGGTTCTACGTCAAACCCCAGATCACTGTGCTAGTCACCAGTTCGGTTTCGCAACGTGTCACCGTTCAGGGCGATGTGATGGAGCCGGGTGTCTACGATTTCCGTGGGACCTACACCCTGCTGGATGCCATCGCGCTGGCCAAGGGCGAGAGCCAGAATGCCAAATTGCGCGAGGTCATTATCATTCGCCAGATTGGCGGGAAGCGCATGGCCGCCGCTTTTGATCTCACTCGCATTAGGAGCGGGATCGATCCGGACCCTGCTGTTTTGGGGCGTGACGTCATCATTGTAGGGCATTCGAACACCAAACAGGCCTGGAATGACCTCCTCAAGGCCGCCCCGCTGCTCAATGTCTTTGCCCAGTTCTGAACCGGATACCCATGATGCGTCCTATGACCCTGCCCAGCGGCCGTCCTTACGAACTCGAACCGGGTGATCTTGCAGACCCGGCAGAGGAGCGGCTGTTTACGGTTGATTCCGGACGCCGGCTGATCGATCCGCGCGTCATTTGGAGTGCGATCTATCGCCATCGCCTGGCAGTTGGCATTATATTGCTCGTTGCTATCCTTGCCGGCATTGCTTCGATCGTCTTCATGCCGCGCGTTTATGAAGCGACGGCCAGCGTTCAGATTGATCAGCAGACCACCAAGGTGCTCGGCACCGAGGATGTCGAGCCCACGGTGAGTGGCTCGGATGCTGACCGTTTCCTCCAGACCCAGATGGATATCCTGGAAAGTCGCGGCATGGCCAAACAGGTCATTGCGCGGCTAGGGCTGGACAATGACTCGTCGTTCTTGGCCGGAATGGGAATCACCAGCGTTGAAAAGCTGTCGCCAGCGGAAAAGGATGAACTTCTGCTCACGACAATGCAGAAGAATCTCACTGCTGAGCTGCCGCTCAATTCGCGCATTCTGAAAATCAGCTTTCGCAGCCGCGATCCCGAATTGTCCGCGAAAATCGCCAATGCTTATGCCGATCAATTCATTCAGGCGAACATCCAGCGCAAATTTTCAACCGGTGAATATTCGCGAACCTTTCTCAAGAACCAGCTCGACAAGGCCAAGGAGCGTTTGGAGAACTCTGAACGCGATTTGATCAGTTACGCCCGCGCGGCGGGACTGATCGATGCCAGTGCCGGCGCTGCGCAAGCGGGCTCGCCAGAAGGTCCGCGTTCGCTCGTCACCGCCAATCTCGTGCAGCTGAACCAAGACTATGCCCAAGCCAATGCCACGCGGCTGGAAGCCGAGCAGCGCTGGAACCAGGCGAAAAGCGTCCCGGCCACGACCTTGCCGGAAGTTCTCGGCAATCTGGCGATGCAGCAGCTGCTGCAAAAGCGGGCGGAACTGAACGCGGATCTCAGCCGCATGCAGCAGCACATGCGACCCGACCATCCCAGCGTCCTGCAGGCTCAAGCGCAGGTCAAGGAATTGGATGGGCGTGCCAACGCGCTGGCCGAAAACATTCGCGCTTCGATTCGCAATCAGTATCTCACTGCGCTCAAGCAAGAGGAGGCGATCGAGCGCCAGCTCGGGTCACTCAAGACAGCAACGTTGTCCGAGCAGGACCGCGGCGTGCACTATACCATCCTCAAGCGCGAAGTTGATACCAACCGCGAGATGTACGAAGGGCTGCTGTCGCGCTTCAAGGAGCTGAGCGCGGAGGCCGGTGTCACGACCAACAATATTACGATCATCGATCGTGCCGATGCGCCGCTCAAGCCCTCCTCGCCAAAGAAGAAGGTGAACCTGGCCCTGGCCATCGGTGCCGGCTTGCTGCTGGCCTTGCTTTATGTCTACGCGCGTGAAAAGCTTGATGACGCCATCCGTGACCCGCGTGACGTCGAAGCCAAGCTGCACCTTCCGCTGATCGGTATCGTTCCGGCCGTTCCTGAAGGAACGATCATCGAAGCCCTGGGCAGCCAGAAGTCCACACTCAGCGAAGCCTACCATTCGATCCGCAGTGCGGTCGAACTCTCCTCGCAAGGCTTGCCGCGGTCGCTGGTTGTCACCAGCAGTGCCATGGGCGAAGGGAAGTCGACCACCTCCTATGCGCTGGCCTGCGACTTTGCGCGGGTTGGGCGTCGCGTGCTGGTCATTGATGCCGACATGCGTCGGCCTTCGCTGGGTAAGTACTTCGGCAGCCCCAAGGATGCGCCGGGACTTTCAAGCGTTCTTGCCCGTCTCACCGATGCCCAGGGCGCGATCATGTCCGCCCCGCAGCCCAATCTCTCCTATATGCCGGCCGGCCCGCTGCCGCCTGATCCGGCTAGCCTGTTCAGCGGCAATGGTCTGGTCAAACTGCTCGAAGCCTTGGCAGACGATTATGATCTCATTGTCCTGGACGCACCGCCCGTGATGGCGCTGGCTGATTCTGTTCAGATCGCCTCGGTCGCCCAGGTCACGGTTTTCGTGGTCGAAGCTGGCAGCGCGCACTTTGGTCAGGCGCGCAATGCTGTGACCCGCCTCTTGCGTGCCAAGGCGAATGTGATCGGTGGGGTCATTACCAAGTACGATCCGCGCACATCGGGCTTCGATCAGACGTACGAAGGCTACACGATGGAATATGGCTGAGCGGGTTTGGTTCCTAGCAGAAGCGGAGCGCAGCGTTCCTAGCAGAAGCGGAGCGCAGCGCTGGCGGCGCTCCGCTTGAGCGTTATGGGCCCGAATGGCTTCAACTGACGACCACGGAAACGCCGTAAAACAAAAGTCTTGAGCGATCCGCTCAATGCAAGCGGAACGGATCGGTCGCGTGCAGGGCTAGCGTTATTGCTGGACGTTGATGGCGGCAAAGCGCCCCGGCCGTAGGGCTGCTTTGTCGCGTGGATGCTTATGGTTTGGGTGCAGCGCCAATAATCCAGCGATTGGCAAGCGCTGTGGAAGAGGTGGCGGCTGAGCCGACAGTCGCCCTGGCGGCAGCGGCCGGCGGCAAAGCCGCCTCCGGTGCGGCCACCGATGACAGTTCCTGGATGCGGCGGTCGGTGGCTTGGGCGGCAATGATCGGCCGCTCGCTGGCAGTAACCCGCGCGACGCCCTCGACGCTGGGCGCTGCGACTAGGGTCTCGCTGGTGGGAGGCGTCAATGGTGAAATATCCGGCTCTTGTGGCAGGACTCTGCTGGCGAAACTTGCACCGTCACCAACGGGGCCATTCCAGCGGTAGAAGATGTGTCGTCCGATAGTGACGAGCTTTTGCATGCTTTGCGCCCAATAGGGCACAACGTAGTTGGCGTGGTAGTGCGTTGACCAGCCAACTGGCGCGAAAACTGCTCCCTGCAGCGCTGCGGCGGCAACGCCTTCGGCCTCGCGCCATGCCGAGGCGTTTGGTTTGCGCTGCAGCGAGCCATCGCAGGTGAACGAGAACTGGCAACCGGTCTTCCGTTCAGAACCCTGGAACACGACGCCGCACACGCTGTGGGGATACTCCGGGTGCCGGACTCGATTGAGGACGACCTGAGCGACGGCACGCTGGCCGTCGAGCGGCTCGTTTCCGGCTTCATAATAGACCGCAGCGGCGAGACATTCGAGCGAGCGAGGAAAAGTCGCGCTTTGCGGAGAAAGCGCCAAAGGCGATGCCGGATGCGAGGCAAACGGATCGCCGGGGACTTTCGCGTTCCACAATTCGGCGTCTTGCGTCGACAGCGCGCGCAGGGACTTGGGCGCGAAAGGCGCATCAATCACCGGCGCCTTGGGGGTGATGAAGGAGGGGGGCGGCGTGGCAGTCCCGCGTGAAGGCGGGGTGCCAAAGCGGATATTGTGGAATTGCGGGGCTGCCAGGAGGGTGATGATGACGGCAGCCCGGCCATAGCGTAGCGCGCGTGCCTTGCGCCGCAGCCGTCGCGACGGGCTCAGCCAGGGGAACTCGTCGAGCAGGTGGGGCCGTGCAGCAAACATATTGGGCAGGGGCATGGTCACGGCGCTCTGCTTAGCGGCATCTGGCGGTTGTGACGACCCGAAAGTTTGCTAGGGCTGGACGCCAAGCGTGTCGCGTGCTGACGTGCCCTAGCGGATCTTAAGGAACGTTTGATGCTGCACTTTGCCCTGCTGACCCTCGTTGCGACAGCGATCCCGGGCCCCAAGCCGGTAATGGCTGGTGCTGTAGCGGCCAGCCCGCCCGTCGCACCGTCTGCAGCGCTTCCCGATTCGGTGCCATCTGCGGCACTGCCGCCAGCGCCTGCGGGGCGGATTGCCGCAACGCCGGCCTTCCTGACCGCAGGCGAACTTCACCGCAAATGCCAGGACAAGGCTTTGGCTGCGGTCTCGTACTGTTATGCCTATGTGACAGGCGTTCACGATGCAGTGAAAGCTTATGAAACCTGGCTCAACATGCGTGAGTTTTGTCGTCCGCTGCGCATGTCTCAGTCCGAACTACGGCAGGCCTTTTTGGAATACATGCAGCAGAACCCCCTTGCCGCTTCGGGCGAGGCGGCATCCGTGGTAGTTGTTGCGTTGCGACAGAAATATGCCTGTGATGCACCTACCGCCCCCGCGACCCCCTGACGCGACGTTGGCCCGGCCAGCCCGGCCCGCATTGCTGTCAGCAGGCGGGGCTGGGACGGGATGGGGCTTAGCAAGGCTGCAGGCCGATCATCTCCAGCGAGCCACGAGCGCGGGTCTGAGACGAGGTTGCGGCGCGCCGCCTTGCCGGACGAATCGCTGCGGATGATCCCTGCCCGCACGCGTGAGGGCGGCGCTGCTCGTTGCTGACCAATGCCGCAGGTGCAGCATCGGGCGGTGAGCGCGAAAGCACCTAGGCAGAAATGCGATTTCCACGTATCGTTGATGCCAGCTGTCGCTCAAGGCTAGTGAGGCAACGGGCTGTCGGGCAGGTCCGTATTCGGGCCATGCGTTGGCAGGCAGTTGCCATTGGATAGTTTTGGTTCCAGCGGCGGCGCTTCCTCCTCGCAGGCAGGTTTGAAAATGTGCTTCGGATCGAGGCCAGGGCGCAAAATCCCGCCGCGACGGCGCTAGTGGTTCAAACGTCGCCCGATGGCCTGGCAATGGCCAGTGTGGTTGACGGATGCGCGTGGAGCATCTTCCTGGGGTGGCTTTGGGGCACGACGACGATGACGGTGAAGGGGGGCAGATGAACCAGAAGCGGGAACTGATCGGTATCCAATTCCTGCGCGGTTTTTGCGCTCTGGGCGTGGTGATCGGCCATGCTGCGGGCATGCTGGCAAAGCCGAAATATGGCGGGCTGGAAATCCTGGGCGGGATGCTCGAGATTGGTACCCTCGGTGTCGATATCTTCTTTATCATCAGTGGTTTCATCATCGCTGTCGTTGTGCTCAACGGACCCGACCTTGCTCCGCGCATGTCTATCGGTGCGTTCCTGCGCCGCCGCTTCATTCGGATCGTCCCGATGATGTGGTTGGCGATAGTGTCCTATGCGCTGCTGCAGCGAGTGTTCGCGCGCGAAGGCATCGATCTTGGTGCGTACTTGCGTGCGATTTTTCTGGTTCCGTACTCGGTGGTCAAGCCTGACATCATCTGGACTCTGCGGCAGGAGCTGATCTTCTATATCGTGTTTGCGCTGTGCTTTTTCTGGCCGCGATGGGGGCGCTGGGTCCTTGTCCTGTGGCTCGTATCGCCAATTGCCTTCCTGCTCTCGCTGGGCTCGATCTGGCACACCACGGCGTATATTGACACGTTCTGGTCGGTGCTGTGCAGTACCGTCAACCTCGAGTTCGGCATGGGCCTTGCCCTAGGAATCCTGTGGGTCCGCCACGCACCGGTGCCCTCGCTGCGGGTTCCTGTTCACCCGTTCTGGCTGCTGGCCGTGGCATCCTGTGCGATCGTGGGCGCGTCATGGGCGCTGGGCTTGGCCAGCCAGACATTGCCGAGCGTTCTCTTCATTGGCTCGGTCGGCACGCTTGTTGTCGGACTGGCCGCGCGCGCCGATTGTCCCGACGGCTGGTTGACCGCGCTAGGCCGCCTGCTCGGTGATGCGTCGTATTCCATCTATCTTTTCCATCTGCATGTCCTGGCCGGATTTCTCGCGATCCGCATGAAACTGGGCGTATTCAACAATGCCCCTGTAGCTCTCGTGGTGACGGTGGTGGCGGCCGTTGCGGTCAGTGTCGCCATCCATCTCTGGATCGAACGGCCATTGACGCAACGTTTGCGGGCCAGATTTGCCGGCCGTGCAGCGCGCGGTCCACTCCCGGTGGCGGCCTGAGATCGGGTGATGGTGCACGCGTCGCCTCCAGCCCATGTTGAGCTACATCGGACTTTTAGGCAGATTGGGCTAATTTCCAGGTTGCGCCATTTTTGGAGGTTTATTGCAGGTTGCCTCGTGTGCGCGAAGCCGTCGTTGAAACGAGGAGGCTGCTTGCCGGCAGGAACGAAGCGTCAATGGGCAAGCGATCGGTTTCCCCAAGCGAGAGCCCCGCAGTGGTGATTGCGACGTCGCAGACTGTCCAGGGCCAAACGCGCTATGAGCAGTTGACCGCCTTGCGGTTTTTCGCCGCCATGCTGGTCATGGTCTCGCATGCTGCGATGCTGCCCCGCACAGATAATGCGTTGTCGTGGTTTGGGCGCCATGTGATCGATTATGGTCATGGCCGCGTTGGCTTTTTCTTCATGCTGTCAGGTTTTGTGTTGTGTCATGCGTATGAAGGCAAGCTGCTGCGGGGCCAGCTTTCGTACCGGGCCTTTGTGACACGTCGCTTCCTGCGCATCTGGCCCTTGCACATTCTGGTAGCCGTGCCACTCGCAGCATGGCTGCTGTGGCGGACCGGGGCTGCCAGCTTGCCGATCGTGCTGGTCAACTTCGCGTTGCTGCAGAGCTGGATCCCTGTCTACGACTACTATGCCTCGTTGAATGCGCCGTCGTGGAGCCTTTCTGCCGAGTTGTTCCTCTACACCGTGTTTCCGCTACTCGTCCTGATGTCGCCACGCCATTTGCGTATCTTTGCGGCGATGCTGGTGGTGTGGAGCGTTCTGGCGCCTGCGGTATTGGCGCTGTGTGGCTATGGGCATGTCATGAATGCGGATGGCACGGTCGGCTTCGGATACTGGTTCACGGGGATCAACCCGCTGATGCGGCTCACGGAGTTCGTCATCGGTATGGTGCTGTGCCGGTTTGTGCGCAGCAGCGAGCGTTATAGCTTGCCGGCTTGGGCGGATGGCGTTGCGCTTCTTGCCTTTGTCGGATCGATGGTGCTGTTTTCTTCTCTGCGCAGCGTCTTGCCCGATGTGTTTTTGAACCAGGCGTTCTATCTTCCGGGTCTGACGTTTCTGGTCTTGGCTCTAGCCGAAGGCAGGGGGCGCGCATCCCTCTGGCTGGCTCGCCAGCGGACGCTGCGTTTTCTCGGAGAATCGTCGTTCGCGCTCTACATCATTCATGGCCCCGTACTACGCCGCGGGTTCGATCTCTATTATCGTTTCCATGAGCCCATGCCGTTGCTGTCGTTCACAGTCCTTTTGCTGGCCGGCTGCGTCGCTGCGGGGTGCGTCATGCATCTGTACGTAGAAATGCCTCTGCAGCGTGCGGTTCGCGTCTGGCTGGATCGGCCCGGACGCAGGGTTGCTGCCTAAGCAGGAAGCGTTCTAGGCAGCCAAGCCTGGCGCCCAGACAACGTTTGTGGGCCGACTAACTTGGGCAGCCAGTATACTTGGCGATGGTCGACGCGGAGACTGTGAACCGGCCGACGCCATCGCGCGATACAAAAAACCCCGCCGGAACGTCCCGGCGGGGTTCTTTAAAATTCTGACCTCTGCGGCGCAGCGCATCAAAGCTGGCAACCGTACGGGCTACTCAAGCCCGCAAAGATCGAAAGCGTCCCGACCCGATTACTGCGGGCTGGCGTTGTTGTCGCTGCCGCTGCTCGCGAGGACACCGACGCCAACGCCCACCGCCGCAA
Source organism: Novosphingobium sp. 1529 (assembly GCF_040544855.1). Classification (NCBI taxonomy): domain Bacteria; kingdom Pseudomonadati; phylum Pseudomonadota; class Alphaproteobacteria; order Sphingomonadales; family Sphingomonadaceae; genus Novosphingobium; species Novosphingobium sp. 1529. Next base: position 11,472 of record NZ_JBEPKW010000021.1, on the reverse strand, counting down.
CAGCGCCGACGGCCAGAAGCGTGGAGGAGGCGGTCAGGCCCTTGCGCTTGGCGACTGCGGGGGTAGCCGGAGCAGTCTGGGGAGCAGAGATGAACGGCGCCGGGGCGGGGCGCTGATTGGCCGCGAAAGCGGTGGTGGAGAGGAGGGAGGCACCTAGGGCCATCGAAACTGCAAAAGTCTTCATGAGCTCAGCTCCTTTGTCGCGGCCGACACGATTCGACGGATTCGGCGCATAAAACTACGCCTCTTGCTTTGCCGCATCGCACAAGGCGGGGATTAAGTCAATCTACTAGGGTTTGTCTGGCGCTGCCCGCTGCGTAACTGGTCGCGGAGATTGGCTGAGTATGTCAGCCGCTCCCCCGATGACGGCAGGCTTTGCCGCATCGAACCCTTTTGCACTCACGCCGGCACGGTTGCCAGGCTCATCACCGATGGGGCGCCGGGCGGGCGGACATGTTTAGTCGCCGCCAGTTTTGGCAGGCGAACCCGGTTACAATCAGGGCGGTTGGTGTGACGGCGTGGCTCTCGCGTGGCAGTCCGTAGCGGCATTGCCGGGCTTTGCGCCATACTATTGCGCTCGGCGATGTCCATCACCCTTCCAGCTCTTGGCCGTGCATTTGGTCGGACGGCATCGTCGCCATTGCAGGGGTGCCCCACCCGCATCCTGGGATCGGAAAGTTGGCATGGTGGCGAGGCAGCGCTTGGGCTTGCCGTTGGCGGACCATCGTTCAGCCTGAGGCACCGCCAAGACCCGCGCCTACTGCATCAAAGCCGTGAGGAACGTGGTGGCGATGGCGTCGGTCGGTAAGCGCGTGGTTCTTGGCCAACCCCGTCACGTTCCAGATCGGCGTATCCATCAACAACCCGATAAATCGCCCACACCGCGTTATCCGGCGCCGCTCTGACCACGATGATTTTGTGCGCAGGCTGGATCACACCGAGGCGGCAAGGGTGCGGTCATTTTCCGCAGTCTGTCAAGTCATTGCCGTTGAGATCGGGCGCTGGCAGTGCGCGCATCACAGCGTCCGTAGTGAGCGCATGGCCGCTTAGCCTGTCACATCATACCCTATATGGATGATTGTTAAATTCCGTAATTTTTTCTAGGGAAGTGGCTAGAAAGTAACAATAAATTCCATATGCTCGGCGCTTGCCGCGCTGCGCGGACCTTTCTTGTCGCCAGCTTTCGAGGAAATGATGGACAGAAATTGGGATGAATTGGCGTGGTTGGAATGGATGGCGCCAGAAGAGGGGCGTGCTCTTGGGCGCGGGTATCAGCGTATCGGCAGCGTTCGGCCAGAGGCTCTGGCCAAGGTCATGCTTATGCTGCTGCGCTGGGAAACGCAGGATCGCAGTATTTTCCGGGTGGTCACGGAGAGTGGGGTGGTGATCGCCGGCGGCGACGTCGAAGCCGAAGCAGGTGAAGCCGGTTTCCCGTTTCGTCTGCCACAGCGTCAGCTTGATGCCACTGTAATGCCGATTAAAATTTAAAGGCTGTGTTCAAAATTTCCAGGATAATATGGGATTTTGTCGTCATAATCTGATGTATTTCAATATTAGCGATAAATTTATCGCTAATATTTTTTAAGGGCATTGTGCCGAGAGCTTCGGCCGCACCGGCAATGCGGGGCTGAGTGCAAGCACCATCCGCGCAAAATGACCACCGATCCGGCACTGGCTCGGCCCAGACTGCTCAGATCAACGCGGTAATCGAAAAGGCCGGTGTCAGCTCTGACCGCGGCATGCGAGGCTCTTGACCGGTTCCATGCCATGGTAGGCTCGAAAAAGGAGGTCCGGCGCGGTCGGCGGGTCACAATGGCGACCCAGAGCAAGCTCGCCGCCTTCGCTGCTGGCATCGAGGCCGACAGGGATGCGGCTGCCGCTGCGATCGCGATGCCGTGGTACAGCGGTCAGGTGGGAGGCGAAGTCAACCGCTTGAGGGCGATAAAGCGTCAAAGGCACAGGCGCGCCAACATCAACCTGCTCAAGGCCAAAGTTATGGCGCCAACATGATCCGAATATACCGAATACGAATCAGCTTAGGTTTGACGCACCGGTGGATAGGGTCGAAAGTATAGATATTGCTCCAGTAACGCTTGATGTAAATTTCGAGTTAAGCAGATATGAATTTTTCGGGAATTGTTGAATCATTAGGATTTGTCGGACGAGATTCGCCTGATTGGTGGGCGGTCATTGGCGTTCCGTAACGTTGAACGCCAGATTTTGGCCTCAATGAGGTGCGCGCTTGGAAAACATGTTCACCCAATTCTGCCGAGATCCCTAATCCTCCGGCGCGATTCGGACAAAAGCACCGTCATATTCCGCCGACAGCAGGACCTGGCAGGAAAGTCGCGAATTGGCGCTACGGTGGGCAGAGGAATCGAGCAAGTCGTCCTCGTCGCCCGAAATGCCGTTTTGGCCCAGCGGGCATTCGACATAGACATGACATGTGGCGCACGAGCAGCACCCACCACATAGGGCCAGCAACTGGTCGAAGCCATTGTCGCGAATGGCTTCCATCAAAGATGTGTTGGTATGGGCTGAAATCGCGGTAGTATTGCCCTGACGATCCACAATATTGAGTGTGATCACGAATATAAGGCCCTTAGACAGTGATCGTGCGGGCGCGTGCCAAGACGCGCCCGGCACAGTTTCAGTTGGTTCCCCAACGCAGGATGAACGGCTCGCAACCGCCGACGATGCCGCCGCGGTGGCGCAGCGTCTGGCCCGGTGCCAATTCGAACCGGGGGATGCGGGCAAACCACTCTTCGAGCAGCACTTTCATTTCCATGCGAGCCAGGAATTGGCCCGGGCAGGTATGGTGGCCGCTGCCAAAGACCATGTGGTTGCGCACCTTGCGGTCGAGGTCGAAGTCGAGCGGCCGCTCGTTCATTTTGGGGCTCAGCGCGTACAGTTCGGTGGGGGCGACCACCATGTCTCCCGCGCGCAATTGCACCCCATCGACAACCGTATCGGCGATCACTTCGCGCGCGGAGGAAACCAGCGGCAGGCGACGCAGAGACTCGTTGATCGCGGCGTGATGGAGGCCGTGATCGGTGGCGAGGCGGGCTTGGATGTCCGGCGCCTGGGCAAGGGCTCGCATGGTAAAGCTCATGAAGTTCACCACCGTGTCGAGCCCGCCGACCAGCACCTGGATTGCCAGGCGGGCTGCCTCGCTCAGCGTCATTGGGCGGCCGTTGACTTCGCTCGTCGCGATGTGAGTCAGCAGGTCGTCCCCGCCTGAAGCGCGCCGCTCCTCCAGGATTGGCGCGACATAGGCCTTGAACGCCTCGGTCGCCTGGGCCGGGGTAATGCTGCCGTCGGGGCGGGTGAACTGGTCGGCCAAGTGCTTGAGCCGGGGAAGATGCTCCACCGGCAAATCGACCAGTTCCATGAATACCCGCAAGGGCAGCTGTTCTGCGAACTCATGCACGAAATTGCAGCGTCCATTGGCGACAAAGCCGTCAATCAGGTCGGCCGTCAGCTTGCGCACCTTGGGCTCCAGCGGGTGGATTGCCGCACCATAGAGCTTGTCGTTCAAGACTTTGCGAAATGGACGATGCTCGGGCGGATCGAGCGAAAGCGGAATGAATTCGGCATAGGCTTCGCCTGCGGTCGACTTGGGCACCAGCACCACGCGGCTGGAAAAGCGCGTGGCGTCGGAATAGACTTGGCCGATCAGTTCTGGCGAAAGGGCGATCCAGTGCCCTTCGTTGTGCGGGGTCCACACGATCTCGTGTGGTGTCGATTGCTGCAACTCGGCCCAGGCCACGTGCAAGTCGAACTGGCCATGGAACGGGTTGTAGATATCGAAGTCGACGATCCGGTCCGGGGGCAGATCGACCGCCGGTGTGGCGAGCGTGGCGGTGTCGGTCATTCAAGCCTCCGCCTTGGCAAATGCGCCGCTGGGGAGTTTGGGTGCGATGTCCTGCGCCAGGCGGCGCATCGATTCGTTCCAGGGCGTGGGATTGTCGATGTAGTCGTAGCTGTAGAGCAGCATGGTGCCGAAGCCCCCGCCGAGCTTGTCAGTCCAGGCTTCCAGCTTTTCGGCCACGGTCTCGGGCGAACCGACGATCCAGAAGTTGTCGGCCAGGAATTCGGGCGTAACGTCGGAAACAGACTTGTCGGTGCCCTCGACCAGCGCTTCGGCAATGCCGAATGAGTGGTAGGTGGGCAGCAGATATTCGGTCCACGCCCGGCCCATACCCCCTTCCAGGGCCAGTTTGCGCGCCTCGGCATCGGTATCTGCAACGAACACGTCGCGTACCACGCGGTGCTTGGTGCGGTCTCCCGGGCGTCCGGCATCCGCTGCTGCCTTGGCGAAGATATCGAAATGGTCGAGCAGCGCCGAATTGCTCGAGAACACCGAGCAGGGCGAATACCCGTGGGCACCGGCATAGCGGATCGAGGGAGAATTGGGGCTAAGACCGGTCATCGCCATCGGCATGGTGCCACCCCATGGCTTCTGGTCGCGCACCGGGTGCGCCGCGTCACCCTCGGGCAGGCCGGCATTCCAGAATTCGCCTTCATATTCGAAGGGTTCGCCCTTCCACACCATTTCCATGATCTTGACGGACTCGCCCATCATGCGGTGGTTCTTCGACATGTCCTTGAGGCCGCGCAGCCGCGCATCGCTGGGATAGGCGCCGGGTGCCACGCCCATCTGGTAGCGGCCCTTGAGGATGTGGCTGAGCCAAGCGGCCTGGGCGGCCAGCGTGGCGGGGTGGTAATAGGGAAGCAGGTGGGCCAGCGGGCCCAGCTTGATCCGTTCGGTTTGGCGCGCGGCGGCGGCGATCACCAGTTCCGGGCTGGGAATGGCTTCCCAGTTCAGCGTGATGTGCTCACCGATCCAGTATTCGCTGAAACCCGCCTGATCGGCCGTAACAGCCTGCGCGACGGCCCAGTCGAACACTTCAGCGGGCGTGCGCTCGGGTGGCAGGAACGGCGTCTGGAACATACCAATTTCCATGGCATCTCTCTCCTTAGCGTAAATCAGCTTTGAGCAACTGAATTATTACAACTGTAATATAGGTATGCCGCTTATGCCGATTCGTCCAATCCTAATTCGGCGATATCGATGAAAAAATAGCACAGCCGTTATAGCGTTGACATTTTATCCGGCCAGATTAGGCCCTTGGTGATGCCCACCACGACCGCCCCAGCCCGCAAGGTCCGTCCGCTAGCCACCGGCACGCGCGAACGGTTGATTCTGGAAGCAGAGGCATTGTTCGGCGAGCGCGGCATCGATGGCGTGACGATGCGGATGATCTGTGAAGCGGCAAACCAGAAATTTGCCGGTTCAGTGCAGTATCATTTCGGGGACCAGCTCGGGCTGCTCTATGCCGTGTTCGAATATCGTGAGGAGCAACTTCAGCCGCAGCGCGAAGCGTTGCTCAAGGCTGGGCGCAAGACAGGACAGCTGGACAATTTGCGGTATCTTTTGCGGATTTTGTTCGAGCCCAATTTTGCCATGTATGAAGAAAAGGGCGTCATTTCCTATATGCGGTGCCATGCGGCCTATCTGGCGACGCACCGGCCACGTGGCGTGCCCCATCCGGTGGACCAAGGCAGCCCGGCGACGCGCGCACTGCGTGAGGCGATGACGCTGCTCGAAGCGAGGTTGGCCGCGCTGGGGCCGCAACTGGCCGCGTTCCGCCTCGAATGCGTGGGCGCGATGTTCCTTCAGGGGGTGACGCAATATGCATCCAGTCCTGAACATTCGGGCATGACCGCGCGGCAATTCTACGATGATATGCTCGACATGATGACGCAGGCGATTTCAGTGCTGCCGCGCACGCCGCCTAGGGTCTGTGGGGATTCAGCGTGAGTTGATGACGGCAGCGGCGAGATAGATCATGGCCGAGAAGCTCTGGTCTGTTTTGCAAGCGCGCATCGCGATGCGCTTGAACTCTTTGAGTTTGCAGAAATAGTTTTCGATCAGGTGGCGCCATTCATACATCTTGGCATCGATCTTGAGCTTCTGGGCGCGCGCGGGGCGCTGTGAGATGATCACTTGCGCGCCGCGCTGATTCAAGTCCTCAACGATCCAGTTGGAATCGAAAGCTTTATCGCCGAGTAAGGCATCGAATTGGATGCCTCTAATTAACGGTGCAACGCCGATGGTGTCGAACCGATGGCCCGGCAACAGCTCAAAGCGGACAAGGTTGCCCAAGGCGTCTGTTAGCGCCAAAATCTTGGTCGTCATACCGCCCTTGGAACGGCCAATGGCCTGGCTCTGAGTCCCCCTTTTGCGCCTTGGCCGTGCCGGTGGACCTTGACGATAGTGGCATCGACCATGGCGTATTCCATGTCCGGTTCTTCCGATAACGCATCGAAAATTCGCTTGAAAACATCAGCTTCACGCCAGTCACGAAATCGCCGGAATGCGGTGCTCCAGTTGCCAAACGTCGAAGGTAGATCCCGCCAGGGACTGCCCGTCCTGACAATCCACAGCACCGCTTCTACGAAAAGCCGGTTGTTCTTTCCGCTGCGACCAGGGTCAGCCGGCTTACCCAGACAATGCGGCTCGATCTTTGCCCATTGGGCATCAGTCAGTACGAAGCGATCCATTCGAAGTGTGAATCACATCTCCACCGTCTTGGGAATCCTAAATCCCCACAGGCCCTAGCCCAAGCGCGTCGCCTGGGAGCTAAAGAGCGGCGGGATCAGGGCCAATTCGTCTGCCGTGGCGGCAATGTCGAGGAAATTGCCCAAGGCGCGGATCGTTGCGGCATGGTCCCGCAAGCCTTCCGGCCCGTGGTCCGGATCGAACCAGCCTTGGCCCACGGCAAAGCCGACGCGCGCCACCTTGCCCGACGAACTGCTGAAGATTTCGCCGTTGATCGGGGTATCGCAATGGGCAAGCCACAGTACGGTGGGGGCAACAGCCTCGGGCGGGCCCATTGGGATCCGGCCCGCGCGCATGTCGGCGCGCCAGTCGCCGGCCTCGCCATTTCCCGCCCCTGACTTGCTGGAACCTGCGTCTTTCCCGCCGAAGAAGGCGTCGCGGTTCATGCGCGTGATCGCCATGGGCGCAACCGCGTTCACGGTAACGCCCGTGCCCGCCACCTCGTGCGCCAGGCACCGGGTCAGGCCCGCCACCGCCATCTTGGCGGCGCCATAATGGCCCAGCGTCGAGGCGCCGCCAAACCCGGCATTCGAGGTGGTGTTGACGATGCGCCCGCGACCTTGTGCCAGCATGTGCGGCAAGACCGCGCGACACATGAAGAACGTGCCATCCACGGTTACCGACTGCATGGTGCGCCAGGCTGCATCGTCCAATTGCGCGATCGGTGAAAAGTCGATGATCCCCGCATTGTTGACCAGCACCGTCACTTTGCCGAACGCGGCAATGGCGGCGGCGACCACGGCATCGGCGTTGCCCGGCTCGGTGATCGACCGGTGGTCGGCCAGGGCGCGGCCGCCTCTTCCGCGAATTTCGGCGACGACCTCGTCGGCAACCGGACGCAGCTGGCCTGCACCATCGGGTTCCTGGCCGATGTCGTTGACCACAACCGCCGCGCCGCGCTCGGCAAAGGCCAGGGCATAGGCACGCCCCAGCCCACGCCCCGCACCGGTGACGATGACGACATCGTCGTCGAACCGCATCGGCCCTTGGGCAAGCGCGGTCATGCCGGAATCTCGAACAGCCCGGCGGCGCCCATGCCGCCGGCGATGCACATAGAGACTACCGCATAGCGCACCCCACGGCGCCGCGCCTCGATCAGCGCATGACCGGCCAGACGGCTGCCCGTCATGCCGAAGGGGTGCCCGATGGCAATGCCGCCGCCATCGACATTCAGCTTTGCAGGATCGATGCCCAGCTTGTCGCGGCAGTACAGAGCCTGACTGGCGAAAGCCTCGTTGATTTCCCACAGGCCGATGTCGTCCACCGACAGGCCTGCGCGTTCCAGCAGCTTGGGAATGGCAAAGACCGGGCCGATGCCCATTTCTTCGGGCTTGCACCCGGCTGCCTGGAAGCCGCGAAAGATGCCCAGCACCGGAAGGCCTTCGCGCTCCGCCGTCTCGCGGTCCGTCAGCACTTGCGCCGAGGCGCCGTCGGAGAGCTGACTAGCGTTGCCGGCCGTGACGAAACGGCCTTCCTTCACAAGCTGTCCGTCCTTCCAGACCGGCTTCAGCTTGGCCAGGCCCTCGAGCGTGGTGTCCGGCCGCACGCCCTCGTCGGTGTCGAGCGTCATTTCCTCGCGGCCCGAGATTGTGCCATCGCGCTCGACCACGTTGCGCGTCACCGTGATCGGTACGATTTCGTCGGCGAGCCGGCCCTCACGCAGCGCCGCGGCGGCGCGCAGGTGGCTTTCAACGGCAAAGGCGTCCTGCGCATCGCGCGGTATGCCATAGCGTTCGGCGACGATTTCGGCCGTCTCGATCATGGCCATGTAGGCGTGGGGATCGCCGGCCAGCACTTCGGCCGGCTGGGCACGATAGGTCGGTGCGTGGGCGTTGCGGGTGTGGGTGATACTTTCGGTGCCGCCCGCTACCCCCACATCGATATCGCCCGCGATGATCGCGCGGGCGATATAGGCCAATGTGGTCAGTCCCGATCCACACTTGCGGTCCAGCGTGGTGCCCGGAATGGTTTCGGGCAGGCCCGAGGCAATGATGGCCGTGCGCGCCAGATTGGAGCCTTGCGTACCCCATTGTGTGCCCACCCCGATCGCCACGTCGTCGATCCGCGCAGGATCGATGCCCGCGCGTGCCACGGCGGCTTCGATCACGTGCGCGGTCAGGCGCGGGGCATCGGTGTCGTTGAAGGCGCCTTTGAAGGCGCGGGCGACGCCCGTGCGGGCAGTGGAAACGATAACGGCTTCACGCATGGTCATGGGTCCTGTTGTGGGCATCGAGAAACGCACGCGTTTCGGCGATGAACCGGGATGTGAACTGGTGGTGCAGCCAGTGACCGGCACCGGTATAATGGCTGATCTGATGGTGTTTCAGGCGGGCCAGGCGTGCCGGGCCGGGCACGGGCACCCAACTGCCCGTGCCGTAGAAAAGCCGCACGGGGCACGCGATGGCATCGAGCACGTCGTCCAAGTCGTGCGCGCGCTGGTCTTCCGGCGCGCGCAGGCGCACGCGCGGGTCGAACTTCCACCGCCAGCCTTTGTCTGCATCGTGCACCAAGGCGTGGGCTGCCAGTGCATCGACCAGCTCCGTCGCCAAGTCAGGGTGCTGTCCATGCATCCGGGCCATGGCCTCTGCCCGGGTGGGATAATGGCGCGGGCCACGCGCACGGGCCTGCGCGCGCCGGTCCAGCCATTGGCGCAGGCGCACCGCATAGGGCGTGGGCCCCGCTGCCTCATCACGCTGGATCGGCAATTCGATGCATTCGATTCCGGCCAGGGCCCATACGCGATCGGCGTCGGCCGCGGCGAGGCGCAAGGCAATGGCCCCGCCCAGGGAATGGCCGACCAACGCATAGCGCACCAGCCCAAACGCGCGCGCGATATCATGGACGTCGGCCACAAACGCTGCCAGGGCATAGCCATCCGGTCCGGCCCAGTCGCTGTCACCATGGCCGCGCAAATCCGGTGCGATGACGCGATAACCGGTGGCAAGCGCGGCGGCGACACGGTCCCAACTGCGGCCGTGATCGCGCAATCCATGGAGCAGGATCACGGCGGGCGCATCGCTATGGCCCCAGACGGCTACCTGGATGTGTCGCCCGTCGACGACCAAAGCCACCGTTTCAGGATGCCCGGTCATGACGCTGTCGCCAGGCTGGCCGCGCGATCACGCAGTGTGCGCCGCAGGATCTTGCCGGTCGACCCCTTGGGCAGTTCGTCGAGAAAGCGCACCGCGCTGGGCCATTTGTAGCGGGCCAGGTGGGCCACACAATGCGCTAGCACCTGATCGTCGCTCAGGGTGCAGCCCGGCCGCGTAGCGACAAAGGCAACCGGCACTTCGCCCAGCACCGCGTCGGGCTGGGCAACCACCGCCACCTCACTGATCCCGTCGATGGCGTAGATGACCTCCTCGATGTCGACCGGATAGATGTTCTGGCCGCCCCTGATAATCACATCCTTCTTGCGGTCGACGATCCAGGCAAGGCCATCGGTATCGAGAAAGCCGATATCGCCAGTGCGCAGCCAGCCATCGTGCATGGCGTGGGCAGTATCGGTCGGCGCGTTGAAATAGCCCGCCATGACATTGGCGCCGCGCACGACCAGTTCGCCCGTGACACCACGCGGCAGGATCATGCCATCGTCGTCCATCGACTCGAGCGTCACGCCGGGCAGTGCACGGCCGATGGCCTTGCCACCGGCCAGCTCGCCGACAGGATCGCACGATACCCGATGCAATGTCACCAAGGCGGTCGCTTCGGTCAGGCCATAGCCGGTGCGCACGTCAACGGCAGATCCGGCCGCGGTAACGATCCGCTGCAGCAACGCGGCGGGCACGGGGGCGCCCCCGGTCATAATGCGCCGCAGGCTGCGCAGCGCGCCGGCCCGCAGACCGGGATGATCGAAGATCTTCTGCAGCATCGTGGGCACGGCAGGCATGAATGTGCAGCCATGCTCGCCGATCGCCTCGATGCAGCGGGCCGCGTCGAAGCGGGGCAGCAGCACCATGCAGGCACCGGTGACCATGATGGCATTGATGCCCTGGTTGAGCCCGAACGTGTTGAACAGCGGCAGCGCGCAGAGGATCACATCCTCGGCGCCCAAGCCAAGCCAGCCGGGCGTGGCGTCGTAGTTGGCGGCGAGGTTGCCGGCGGTGAGCATGACGCCCTTGGATTTCCCGGTCGTCGCGCTGGTATTGAGCAGGAACGCCACGTCGGTCGGGGCGACGGTGGCGGGATCGGTCAGCGGCCGGGCCTTCGCCCTTGCATGATCGAGCGAGGCATAGCCGGGCAGCAGGTCCCGGCCCACGGCGCCCGCCGCGATCTTGATCGGCGGGGCCTGTGCGGGCATGCGGTCGCACCAGTCGGCGTGCAGCACGATGGCCTGCAGCCCGCAACTGTCGATCGCATGCGCCAGATCGGACTTCGTATAGGCGACGTTGAGCGGCGACACCGTGGCGCCCAGCAGCAGCAGGGCCTGTTGCACGACGATGAACTCGGGCTCTGCCGGAAGTATGATGCCCACCCGCGTGCCCGCGCCGATGCCCAGATCGCGCAGGGCACCGGCCGTGACGCGGGCGCGTTGCGCCAGCGTCGCAAAATCGATCCGCTCGGCCCCGGCGATGATCGCCATCCGCTCGGGCGTCTGTTGCGCCCGATGCAGCAGATGCAGGGCGCGGTTGAAGTTGCGCGGCTCAGCCATGGACCAGCCGGCCTGGCGAGACGACTGCTTCGGGGATGCGATAAAACCGGGCGGCAGTGCCGCTGAACAGCGCCTGGCGCTCGGCGCCGGAGGCAGAGGCTGTGAGACGCGCGAACGCGTTCCACAGTGTGCGATAGGAGTACATCGCCTTGTCGACCGGAAAATTGCTTTCGAACATGCAGCGATTGGCGCCGAA
>NZ_JBEPKW010000020.1:0-29024 GCF_040544855.1 Novosphingobium sp. 1529 | reverse complement strand
CCTCGACCGCATGGGCCCTCATCGCTTCCATCCGAATGATCACCCGGCGAACCGCAACCTATTGCCTTGCTTGAGAAACTTCCGAATCAGGCACTTAGATGGATGACACTGAGTTCAAGGAAACGGTGATGAAAAACACCGTCGTAGTGCTGAAGCGCCTATTTCCGAATGAGGCGCGATCGTACGCAGCGATATTACAGCGTACGAGAACGGGCAGTGCAAAGGTGAGTTATAAACTCAGATCATTTAAGGCTTTTTTACTAGCGGTAGGGCGCCAACCCTCACCCGAATACACAATCGACCGCAGTGACACCTACGATCCAGAATATGCGCCGGGGAAAATTCGATGGGCGTCCCCGAAGGAGCAGGCCAACAATCGAAAAACGACGATACGCCTTCGCGGCGAAAATGGCGAAATATGGCCTCTGACAACATGGGCCAAAAAGACAGGGCAGAACCCAGCGACCCTCAGAAAGCGGCATAGCCGGGGTTGGTCAGATATTGACGTCATAAAAGGAAAGCGCCGGATTTCTGACCGCGATAGGCATCAACGTGCCGGATTAAAAGGCGAAAGCGAATGGCCAGATGGCCTTAAAATCTCGGAATGGGAAACGCCATATCAAGACTGGATAAGAACACGCGGCAAAGCTCTGAAAGAGGATACCCGCCTGGTTTTTTTCGCATGGGTGGCGATGGGGGCCATGGCGTGGTTCGAACGAGAGCTTGCGAAACAGTTTCCATCCTCATTTGGACCAGAAGCTACACCCGATGATGACCCAGAAATCGATGATATGCCGCTCTACCAAGACTACTGTCGAAGGCGCGCTTTATTGCAGGCCGTTCTGCGCCAGCTCTCTGCCTCCGAGCGCGCCAACCTTCAGACCTTACGCAAACGGATCATATCTAATCCCAAGGATGCTGTGTCGAAATCGACAACCAGAAGGTCAATTTAGTACAATAACTTGTGCTGAATATGCAACGCCTTGCAAAGCCGCTTACATGTCAACACCAGGGTAGGCGATCTGAAACATCCAGTGAGCGAGCACCGAGATGGAGTGGCCGTCGCCGTAACCCTCCATTGCTTCGCTACCTTGACTGGACCAGCCCCCAAGCCTCGCGGCAATGTCATGTGGCGTGCCAGCTGCTCGCATTGCATCCCGGAAATTGTGCCGTAACGAATGGAAACTCGCCCGCTTGTCCGAAATCGAAATTCTAACAACCCGCGCCAGCCGCTTTTGAGCGGCATTTGAGGTGCCAGCGACGGCGGGCGCGTCGCGCAGCAGCATTTGGTCCGGCTGGCGGCAGTGGGTTAAATTCAGCAAGCCACGCTCAATTAGTAACGGATGGATTGGAACATCGCGCCGTGAGGCATCTGTTTTCAGTTCTCGGAACGTGTTTGGACGCACGCGGAAAACCCAGATGTCGCACATCTTCTCAATGTCGTTGACCGCCAGACCGGCTATTTCGCCCAGCCGCATCCCGTTGAGCAGGGCTATTCTCACCATCCAATAGGTCCACGAAGGGCAGTCCTGGCCATCAGGTTCCGTTGCAAATAACAGGGCGTTGATCTCTTCCGTGGTCAGTGGGCGTTTAGGCTTCTCGCTCGGTTGGGGCGGCCCTTTAATGCCCTGGGCGGGGTTGCGCGCCACCATTTCCTCACGCTCCAGCCATTTGAACAGGCTGCTCAACAGCTCAACGTACAACATGACGCTCTTTGCCGAGAGCTTGGGCAACCCCTGCCTGTCGCCAAGCGCCGTTGCATCCACGATCGGAACGCCAGGAAAGTGCTTAGGTGCGTTAGCTGGCATTTTCATGAGCGCATCACGACAGGCCCGAACATCTTCCCGGCGAATGGACCCAATCAAGCGATCAGGACCGAGTATTTCCTCGATTGCACGGAAGCGAAAGTCCCACGCAGCGCGCGTTTTCGCCGCGACACCTGAGCGTTCGGGGTCATTTTTGTATGCTGCAATGGCCGCGCGAACCGTTAGCGGCACCGATAGCGGTTGTGAACCGTCCACCCCCGCAAATATGGGGTCGACCGTCGCCACCGTCCTGCCCGCCAGCCGACCCGAGCGTCGCCCTAGATGCTCTAGCCACGCCTGCTGGACGGCTTCGCTCAGCCTCAGCAGTTCCGGGTTACCATCATGTACCTTTCGCCCCGCCCAGGCAGCAAAGGATTTTGCAACGCGTTGCACCGAAGCATCTTCGACGCTCTGTCCAACCAGCGACGCCTCCTCATCCACCGCATCTCTTTCTGCCTCACGGTCGGCTGGCAAAAGCGGCAACGGTCCCGCGTCCACTTCCATCTTGTGCAGAAATGCGCGAGCGAGGTGCAGCAGTTCCTCATCATTGAGCGGTGCGGCTGAGGCACGCCCAAGCTCGGCCTCCGCTTCAAGAAAGCGCCTATCGATAGCCACGCGCTCAATCCGCGCGAGACGACAGGCATCGGCATAGCCAACTGCTCCAAACGACTTCCAAATTTCTGTTTTGCCGAGATGAGCACGTAGCCGATCGGGCACACGGACCCTGACGCCCCAGCTTCCGCCGCGCGAGATGAGGCCCGCTGGCTTAGCCATTTCCTCGCCGCCTTGTGTAGCAGCTTTGCGTAGCAACTTGGGAAGTTTTTCGTTGGCCATAGCGCAAATTAGCGCATTTCAGCCACTTTCGGAAGCACTGGCGGAGAGGGTGGGATTCGAACCCACGGTACGGTTGCCCGTACACCGCATTTCGAGTGCGGCGCATTCGACCACTCTGCCACCTCTCCATGAAGTGCCGTGCGTCAGGCGGCGTGAGCCGCCCCGGTCGAGGACCGCGCCACTAGCGTAGGATTCGGGGCTTGCCAAGCGGAAAGAGGAGTTATCCCCAGCCTGATATTCCCCAAAAGCCTTGCTTGTTTCGCAAGTGCCGCAAACCTATATTCGCTCCATGTCCATCCATGTCGAAAATACGAGCTACTTTTCTCCCCAGGCCGGCCGTCAGATTTCCGTACCGGCCGTGAGCGAGGCGCTCTTTGCGATCGGTGACGTGGTGCGCCATCGCCTGTTCGGGTTTCGCGGCGTGGTGTTCGATATCGATCCGGTCTTCGCCAATAGCGAGGAATGGTATGAATCCATTCCCGAAGACATGCGGCCCCTGCGCGAGCAGCCGTTTTATCACCTCCTCGCCGAGAACGATGAAAGCAGCTACGTCGCCTATGTCAGCCAGCAGAACCTGGCCGCCGATGCCGAAGCCGGGCCGGTAGACCATCCGTCGCTGCGCGAGATGTTCGACGGGTTTGCCGACGGGCGCTATCGCCTGCGGCGCAGCCTGTCCCACTGACCGGCCGAAACAAACGAAAAAGGCGCCGTTTCCCCGGGGAAGCGGCGCCTTTTTAGCATATGTGAAACCTTCAGGCTTTCAGCTTCCAGCCCGTGCGCAGCAGGGCATAGAGGCCAAGGCCGAGGACCAGATTGAGCACGCCCAAACCGATCGCGCCATGCAGCACGGCCATGTTGCTGCTGCCGATATCGCTTTGCCCCAGAAAGCCATAGCGGAAGCCCGAGATCACGTAGAAGATCGGGTTCATCCGGCTGACCGTCTGGAACGCCGGCGCCAGGCGATCGATCACATAGAACGTGCCCGACAGCATCGACATCGGCGTGATGATGAAGTTGGTTACAGCCGCGTTGTGATCGAACTTTTCCGCCCACAGCGAAGTTGCCACGCCGATCAGCGACAACAGGATCGCCCCCATCAGGCCAAACCAGATGACGGCCCAGGGATGGCGCACTTCCAGCGACACGCCCGGCCAAAACATCATCGCGGCCGCCACGGCCAGGCCGACCAGGATCGCGCGCGATACGGCGGCGCCCACCAGGGCGGCAAGCAGTTCGCCTTCGGAAACCGGCGGCATCAGGTAATCGATGATCGTGCCCTGGATCTTGCCCCCGAGCAGGCCGAAGCTGGCGTTGGCAAAGGCATTGTTGATCATGCCCATGGCGATGAGGCCCGGCGCCACGAAGCTGGCAAAGGGCACGCCCAGCACCACGCGGCCACCGCCGCCCAGCGCCAGGGTAAATATCATCAGATAAAGCAGCGTGGTTACCGCAGGTGCCCAGATCGTCTGGGTCTGCACCTTGAAGAAACGCCGCACCTCCTTCATATAGAGGGTCCAGAGCCCGACACTGTTGAAGCTGCGGAAAATCGGCTGTCCGGGCGGTGGAAAACCGGCTAGATGCCCGTAGGCATGACCGGCAGCGGTGCCAGCAAAGGCATCTGCCGGTTCAAGCGGTTTCGTTTCTCCGGTGGGGGACGGGAATTGGTTGGCCATAACCGGCGCGGTATCGCGCGCGGAGGCCGATGGCAAGATGATGAAAGGGCAAGGGACGCACCCCTTGGCCCATGCAAGGGTTTTCGAACGGATGAGCTGGACCGACGAGCGGATCGAGAAACTGACCAAGATGTGGGAAGGCGGCGCAACCGCCAGCCAGATCGCCGAAGAGCTTGGCGGGGTCAGCCGCAACGCCGTGATCGGCAAGGCCCATCGCCTGGGTCTGAAGGCGCGCCCTTCCCCGGTCAAGGCAAACGACAAGAGCGAGCCTGCGGCCGCCGCGCCCAAGCCGGCAAAGCCTGCAGCGCCGCCCGCGCCGCCGGTTGCCGAAGCGCGCCCGGCCGCACCCAAGCCGACGCCTGCGCCCGCCCCGGTTGAAGCACGCCCTGCGCCAGCGCCGCGCCCTGCGCCAGCCGCGCCCGTTGCCTCCCCTCCGCCGGCCGCCAGCACTGCTCCGGCCGGCGACGCGGCGCCTGCGCCCGCAGCGCCAACGCCCCGTGTGGTTTCGGTTGGCCCAGGCGGCTTCCTGCGCCAGGGCCCCGGCGATCAGCAGGCACCGATCCCGCCTGCGCCGCCGCGTCGCCTGGTGCCGGCACGGCCCAGCCCGGAAATCGCCGACAAGACCAGCCTGCTCGATCTCAACGATCGCATCTGCCGCTGGCCGATGGGCCACCCGGGTGAACCTGACTTCCATTTCTGCGGTGAGAAGGTGAACCCTGGGTTCCCCTACTGCGTGGAACACTGCGGTCGCGCCTATCAGGCGCAACTGCCGCGTGGCCACCGCCGCCCGCCCCCGCCGATGCCGTTTGGCGGGCCGCGCGTGCGCTGAACCATCCGTAATCCAGCAGGGCCTGACGCCCGGTTACCACGGTTCTACGCAAGGCCGCGACCCTTAACCGGGTTGCGGCCTTGTCGTTTTGCCGGCCATGGGGAAACACGATCACCGGCGGGCCGAGAGCCCATTTCAGCGCCTGTGGCACAGGCTTGGCCTGGCGGGAGACAATGCCGCAGCCGGCGATCTTGCAGAAACGGCCGAGGCGCTTGCCGGTCGGCGGGCCTTGCTGGCACGGCTGGCGGCGCTGCTGGTAGAGCACGACCTGCCGATCAGCCCGTTCACGCTGGTGATGGCGCATGATTGCGTCACTGGCGCAAACCCTCGCCTGGCCGAATTGCTGGTACAACGCATCGCCGCCGGCCTGCCGATGGACCTTGCCTGGCTGGAACAGGCGCTACGCCATCCGGCGCAGGACATGGCCGCCGAACAGCTCGTCACCCTGCTGTGCCACGTGCGCGAAAGCCTGACCGCGTTCGATCGCAGCACGCACGATGCCATGCAGGCCAGCGACGACTTTTCCGACAGTCTGCAAAGCCACCTGGCCGACATGGCACAGGCCGGCGCCGACGAGGCACTGGTGCGCAAGCTGGCCGATGCCGCCCGCGCCATGCTGGTTCAGGCAAGCCAACTTCATGCCGAACTTGCCGCCAGCCGCAAGCGCAGCGCCGAATTGCAGAGCACGCTGGAACAGGTTCAGCGCGTTGCCGATGAAGACCACCTCACCGGGCTGGCCAACCGCCGCGCGTTCGAGCGCCAGTTTGCCCAAGCGCTGGATCTGGCGCGCCGCACGGCCGCGCCGCTGTGCCTGGCGGTGGTGGATATCGATCATTTCAAGCACATCAACGATCGCCACGGCCATGCTGCCGGTGATCGCGTGCTCAAGGTGATTGCTGAAACCATCGCCACGCTGCGCGATTGCGAATGCTTTGTCGGCCGCATTGGCGGGGAGGAATTCGGCGTGCTGTTTCCCGGCCATAACCCCGGCCAGGCGTTGGCCCTGCTCGATGGCGCGCGGGCCCGGGTTGCCGAACGACGCATGATCAACCGCAGCACCGATGTTCCGTTCGGCCTGGTCACCATTTCCGGCGGCATTGCCGATGCCGTGGCCTGTGGCGACCTGGAAAGCGCACTCAGCGCGGCAGACGGCGCGCTCTATGCCGCCAAGAACGCCGGGCGCAACCGCGTCATGCTGACCGACCGCGCGCAGCCGGCCGGGCAACGCGCCAGGCCCTGACGCAAGAAAGGCCCGCACCGGGCGGTGCGAGCCTTCCTTGTTGCCATCAGGCCGGAATGCCTTAGTCGTCAGACTTGAGGAACGCCGGCATGTGATCGGGAGCCGGGCCTTCGTCGCGGTCACGACGGGGGCGATCGCCACCTTCGCGACGCGGACCACGATCGCCATCGCGGCGCGGGCCACGATCGCTGCGCGGGCCACGACGGTCACCACCGCGATCACCGCGGTCGCCACGATCACCGCGCGGTTCACGCGGTTCGCGCGCCGGGCGGGTATCTTCCAGCGCTTCGCCAGTTTCCTGGTCCACTACGCGCATCGACAGGCGCACCTTGCCACGGTTGTCGATCTCGAGGACCTTGACCTTGACTTCCTGGCCTTCCTTGACGACGTCGCCGGGCTTTTCCACGCGCTCGTTCTTCATTTCCGACACGTGGACGAGACCGTCCTTGCCGCCCATGAAGTTCACGAAAGCACCGAAATCGACGATGTTGACGACCTTGCCGTTGTAGACCTTGCCGACTTCCGGTTCTTCGACGATGCCGAGAATCCAGTTCTTGGCCGCTTCGATCTGCGAGAGATCGGACGACGAGATCTTGATCAGGCCTTCGTCATCGATGTCGACCTTGGCGCCGGTTTCCGCGACGATTTCGCGGATGACCTTGCCGCCGGTGCCGATCACTTCGCGGATCTTCGACTTGTCGATCTGGAGCGTCTCGATGCGCGGAGCATGGGCCGACAGCTCGTTACGAGCCGAACCCAGCGCCTTGGTCATTTCACCCAGAATGTGCGCGCGGCCTTCCTTGGCCTGGGCCAGGGCCTTGCGCATGATTTCCTCGGTGATCCCGGCGATCTTGATGTCCATCTGCAGCGAAGTGATGCCTTCGCTGGTGCCGGCCACCTTGAAGTCCATGTCGCCCAGGTGATCTTCATCACCCAGGATGTCGGACAGGACGGCAAAGTCCTTGCCTTCCAGGATCAGGCCCATGGCGATGCCCGAAACCGGGCGCGCGATGGGAACGCCAGCGTCCATCATCGACAAGCAGCCGCCGCACACCGTGGCCATCGACGAAGAGCCGTTGGATTCGGTAATGTCGGACAGCACGCGGATCGTGTAGGGGAACTCGTCCTTGGTCGGCAGCACCGGGTTGAGCGCGCGCCAGGCCAGCTTGCCATGGCCCACTTCGCGGCGACCGGGGGCGCCAAAGCGGCCCACTTCACCCACCGAATAGGGGGGGAAGTTGTAGTGCAGCATGAAGCGCTGATAGCTCAGGCCGTCGAGCCCGTCGATCATCTGCTCTGCATCCTTGGTGCCAAGGGTGGTGGTGCAGATGGCCTGGGTTTCGCCGCGGGTGAACAGCGACGAACCGTGGGTGCGCGGCAGGAAGCCAACGATCGATTCGATCGGGCGAACCTGGGTGACGGTGCGGCCGTCGATACGCTGGCCATCCTTGATGATGGCGCCGCGCACGATTTCGGCTTCCAGCTTCTTGAGCGTCTTGATCGCCACCATCTGCGTCTGCGGGGTTTCATCCGCAAACAGCGTCTTGGCCTTGGCGCGCACGTCGTTCAGGGCGTTCGAACGGGCCGACTTGTCGGTCAGCTTGTAAGCCGCCGCGATATCGGCGCCAACGCCCTTCTTGAGCTTGGCCTTGATGTCGGCGGTGTTGTCCGACAGGTCGATTTCCCAAGGATCCTTGGCGGCCTTTTCGGCCAGCTCGATGATCGCGCCGATTACCTTGCGGCTTTCGTTGTGGGCAAAGACCACCGCGCCGAGCATTTCCTCTTCGGTCAGTTCCTTGGCTTCCGATTCCACCATCATCACGGCAGCGTCGGTTGCGGCAACCACCAGGTCGAGGCGGCCAGAGGCAGCTTCGGACAGCGACGGGTTGAGCTGGTATTCGCCGTCCTTGAAGCCGACGCGCGCAGCGCCGATCGGGCCCATGAACGGCACGCCCGAGATGGTCAGCGCGGCCGAGGCGGCAACCAGCGCGACGATATCGGGTTCGGTCTCGCCGTCATAGCTCATCACCTGGCAGATGACGTTGATTTCGTTGTAGAAACCTTCGGGGAACAGCGGGCGCACCGGACGGTCGATCAGGCGCGAGACCAGCGTTTCCTTTTCGGTGGCGCCGCGTTCACGCTTGAAGAAGCCACCGGGGATGCGGCCAGCTGCGGAAAACTTTTCCTGGTAGTGCACGGTCAGCGGGAAGAAGTCCTGGCCTTCCTTCACCGACTTGGCGGCAGTCACCGCGCAAAGCACAACGGTTTCGCCATAGGTAGCCAGCACGGCACCATCGGCTTGGCGCGCAATGCGGCCAGTTTCCAGAGTGAGGGTCTTTCCGCCCCACTCCAGCGATACGGTCTTGACGTCGAACATGAATATTCCTTCGCCCCACGGGCCCTATTGCCGGCGGGATTTGCTGCCGGGGTGCCGTCCCGGTCCGGTGTGGGGCTTGGCCCCGTGGTGCCTGCGCCGAATTGCGCGAGGCGCCTTTGCCTTACCATGGATTGCGCCAGCGCCGAATGCCTTTTGCATCGGATCGTGGCCAATCCAGGCCTGTCTGCCTTGATAGGCAGATCTACAAACAAAACGGTCCGCCGGGTGGCGGCCGCCGCCAGCCTCGCTGGCGGATCTACAAACAAAACGGCCCGCCGGGTGGCGGGCCGTCTGTGAACTTACTTACGCAGACCAAGCTTCTGGATCAGCGCGTTGTAGCGATCGACGTCCTTCTTCTTCAGGTAGTCGAGCAGCGAACGACGCTTGTTCACCATCTGCAGAAGGCCACGACGCGAATGGTTGTCCTTGTGGTGGCCCTTGAAGTGTTCGGTGAGGTTGACGATCCGCTCGGTGAGGATAGCCACCTGAACTTCGGGCGAACCGGTATCACCGGCGGCGCGCGCGTTGTCCTGGATGATTTCCTGCTTCTTTTCCGGGGTCACCGACATAAGTATTCACTCCGCGACATGCTCAAAGGTTGAAACCCCGTTCAACGCGCAAGGCGCCGCCTGCCAGCATGACCAGCGCGACCGGCTTGCCGCCGCACCGCGCCCACCATAGCCCGTCAGGAAAGGGCAACCCCGAAAGAACGCGGCCCTGGCGGACCGCCCCGGCCTGTTCGGGGTTGAGGTCAAGAGCCGGGATGTCGACCAGCCCTGCCTCCACAGGCAAGATTACGTTCTCAAGGGGTGCCCCTTGGCCCCAATCGTTCAATTTGTCCAGCGAAATCGCCTGTTCCAGGGTGAACGGGCCGGCCTTGAGGCGGCGCAGCATGGTAACATGGCCGCGCGTGCCAAGGGCCAGGGCGATGTCGCGCGCCAGGCTGCGGATATAGGTGCCCTTGGATACATCGGCCTCCAGCGTGGCACTGTCCAGCGCCGCGTCGCTGCCCTGGGTTTCCAGCACGCGCAGCGCATGGATGGTCACGTTGCGGGCAGCCAAGACCACGTCGTGCCCGGCGCGCGCCAGGTCATAGGCGCGCTCACCATCCACCTTGAGCGCGGAATAGGCCGGCGGCACCTGGGCGATCGGCCCGGTAAAGGCCGCCAGCGCCGCATCGAGCGCGGCGCGGGTGGGCCGCACCGTGCTGTGGCCGATTACCGCCCCTTCCAGATCGAGCGTATCGGTCTCTGCGCCAAAGGCCACGGTGAAGGCATAGGTTTTATGCGCATCGAGCATGCGCCCGCACAGCTTGGTCGCCTCGCCCACGGCGATCGGCAACACGCCAGTGGCCAGAGGATCGAGCGTGCCGCCATGGCCCACCTTGCACTTGCCAAGGCCGCGCGCGCGCAAGTTGCGCTTTACTGCCGCCACGCCCTGGGTCGATCCCAGGGTCAGCGGCTTGTCGAGAATGATCCAGCCATCTGCCATGGTTGGGCGCCCTAGCGGCTGCGTGTCGCGCTGTCAGCCCTTTGGCGCAGGGCGCGTCAGGCCGCAGGCTTTGCCTGCGCCGCCTTCGCCTTCATCGGCGGGCCAGCCACCTTGACCAGGCTTTGCACCGGATAGCTTTGCCCATGCACCACCACGCTGGCGAAACGGTCAAAAGTATCGGTGCCGCGTGCATCGAACCCGATCGCCTGGGCAAACGGCAGATCGAACGCCGGGCCCATCAGGCTGGCGCGGTACCACTGGCCGCTCTGGTCCTGCACATAGAGCGTGCTGTCACCCTGGGCGCGCCAATCGCGAATGCCGCCGTGGTTGACGAAGGGGATCGACGCTTCCACCGGCTTGCCCGGATTTACCGGCGCCTGGGCGAGAGCGGGGGTTGCGGCCAGCGCCAGCGCGGCCAGTGTAGCAATGCGGATCATGGGCCAACTCCTTGTCATGTCGAACCAATGGTATCGACATGGGCAGCGCGCCCGCGCGATCAAGCCCGGCGCGACAATTGGCGACCAAGCTGAAAGTACGTTAATCCCCCTGCGGCATCAGCCCAGCGGGCGGCCCGCCACCAGTTCGGCCAGCGCCAGGTAATGATCGGCCAACCACGTCACCGGCGGCACCACGACTGCACGCACCGGATCGAGCGATGGCATCATCCAGGGCAGGACCACCAGAAGGACCAACATGATCGGAAAGCCCAAGGGACGCAGTCTGGCATAGGCCTGCGCCGCCGGGCGCGGCAGCAGGCCCTCGACGATGTGCGATCCATCGAACGGCGGCAGCGGAAGCAGGTTGAAACAGGCAAGGAACAGATTGATGGCCAGGAAATTCACCAGGTTCGCCGCCACGAACTGGGCCACCGCGCCCGCCCCCGGCGCTAGCCTCGCCATGATCCCCAGGCCCAGCGCCGCCACCACGGCCAAGGCAAAGTTCATCGCCGGCCCGGCAGCGCCCACCAGCATCATCGCCCGGCGCGGATGCGGCAGGCCACGCACATCCACCGGCACCGGGCGGGCCCAGCCAAACACCGGCGCATGGGCGAGCGCGAGCATGCCAGGCAGGATCACCGTGCCTACCGGATCGACGTGGCGCAGCGGGTTGAAGCTCAACCGCCCCATGTCCTGCGCGGTGTGATCACCCAGCAGGCGGGCCATGCGGCCATGCGCCACTTCGTGAAACACGATGGCCACGATCATCGGAATGGCCACCGTGGCGAGGCTGTACAGAGTGTCGTTCATGGCCGTGCCATCCATTCGTCGCGTAGGATCGAAAACAGCACCGTGTCGCGCACCCGGCCCGTCCAGGTGCGGCGTTCGTGGCGCATCACGCCTTCTTCCACACCGCCCAGCTTGCGTACGGCGGCCTGGCTGCGGGCGTTGATTCGATCAACCTTGAACACCACCCGCTCAAGCCCGCAGGCAAAGGCATGGCCGAGCATTAGCCGCTTGAGCCTGCCGTTGAACCCCGTGCCGCGCAGCGCCGGCACGATGTAGCTGTTGCCGATCTCGATCGACCAGCCTGGCGCGCCATGCTCGATCCAGCCGGTCATGCCCACCACTGCGCCATCGGCCAGCACGGCATAGATCCGCCGTGCGGTCCCGCCTTCAAGCAGGCGATCGAACTGTGGGTCGAAACTGTCGCCCAGATAATCGTGCGGATAGACCGCCCATATCTCCTGATCCTGCGCGCAGGCCGCGCGCAGGCGTTCGCGGTGCCGCTCTGCCAGCGGCTCCAGCACCAGGTTGCCCTCGGCCAGGGGAACGTAAAGGCCATCGCTCATGGGTGTTCGTCCTGGCGCAGCGCCGCGCTGAAATGCGCGCGGCAAAGAGAAAGATAGCGTTCGTTGCCGCCGATTTCGGTCTGCGCGCCTTCGCGCACGGGGTGCCCCTGCGCGTCGACCCGCAGGTTCATCGTCGCCTTGCGGCCGCAGTGGCACACAGCTTTCAGTTCGACCAGGCTGTCGGCCAGGCCAAGCAGCGCGGCAGAACCTTCGAACAGGTCTCCGCGGAAATCGGTGCGCAGGCCATAGCACAGCACGGGAACGCCGGCGCGATCGGCCAAGTCGGCCAGTTGCCATACCTGTGCCCTGGTCAGGAACTGCGCCTCGTCCACCAGCACGCAGGCGAGCGGCCCCGTGGCCAGTTCGGCGCTCACCGCCTGCCACAGATCGGTTTGCGGGGAAAAACGGTGGGCGTCGGCATAGAGGCCAACGCGGCTGGCAATGGCCCGCCCCGGCCCCTGCTGTTCGGCGCGATCATCGAGCGCGGCGGCCCACAGCATCGTCGCCATGCCCCGCTCGTGATAGTTGAACGCGGCCTGGAGCAGGTTGGTGGATTTGCCAGCGTTCATGCTGGCATAATAGAAATAGAGCTTGGCCATGGTGGCGCGAGGCGGTGGCGGGGCCGATCAGCCCTCGCCCTCTCCCGCCGCATCCTCACCCAGATCGCGGCGCACGCGCGGATCGGACAGCAGCGCATCGATCCGAAATGCCTCGTCAAAGCTTTCATCGGGCAGGAACTTGATCCGCGCGGCATATTTCAGCTTGAGCCGGCCGGCCACTTCCTTCTGGAAATAGGCGGTGTGCGTGCGCAAGGCCTTGAGCACGATCTCCTCGTCCTCGCCCAGCAAAGGCTTGATGAAGACGGTGGCGTGGCGCAGATCGGGCGACATGCGCACTTCGGTAACCGACACGGTATGCGCGCTGAGCACATCATCATGGACGTACTGGCGCGTGAGCAGTTCGGACAATACGTGGCGCACCTGCTCGCCCACCTTGAGCAGGCGGACCGAGCGTTGTTCGGGAGAGGCATTCTGGCGGTTCATCGCGCCCTATATGGGGCATTGCCCGCGATTTCGCCAGAACCTTGGGTCAATAGCGGGGGAAGATCTTGCGCACGAGTTGGCCGCGCCACGGAAACCCATGATAATTGAAGAAGAACCAGCCAAATGTGCGCACTGCCAGCCACACCGGTACGGCCATCGGATCGCCCTCTTGCCGCAGGCCGCGAAAGAACGCGGCATCGGCGCGGCGGCGATCAGCCTCTCGGCCGCCGCCAGCAATACCGTAAGCATTGTCATGGCGCCGGCATGATCCATTGCGGTTGTATTTAAATCCATTGAGGAACAGACAATAGTCCCTCTGCCCTGGATCACACACGTCAGCCCCCTGCACTTATGATATCACCTGACCATGGATTTGGCATGGATGGGGCAATGTTCAAGCGCAAAGTGTTCTATATTGGTGGTTTCGACCCGAGGGGCGCGCGTTTCTATCATGGATTGCTCGCACAACAGATCGCCACGCACAATGCGCGTGATTGCGCAGGCAATTCCCTGATCCTGTCGGCGCGGCACGCCGCCGGTGATGGGGACACTGCCTGGACGGTTGCCGATGCCGCCACCACGATCACCAGCGCTTTCCACGTCCTGGCGTGGGACGATATCGTGCGCCGCGCCTGGATCAGGGGCGGCCTGCGCGTGCTGCTGGCCAGCGCCCGCGCCTATGTCCGCCTCTTGTGGCAGACCGATCTTGCCTGCCTACGCCGCGTGCCGCACGGCAGCCGCGTGGCGCTGTTCCTGCCGGCGCTGGCGCTGCTGGTGCTGCCACTGCTGGCCGGGCTGGGTGCGGCGCTGCTTGCCATGCTGATCGGGCAGGCCTGGCTGGCACCGCTGTTCGGGCTGGTGCTTGCCGCCGTGCTGGCGCTGATGCTCGGGGGGCGCGGCCATATCGGCTGGCTGGTGCAGTTCATCATCTTCAACGATGCCCTGGCCGCCGGGCGTGGCGATCCGGCACTCGCCACCCGGCTCGATCGCTTTGCCGATACCATCGACGGCGCGCTGGCCGCCGATCCGCCGTGGGACGAGGTGCTGCTGGTCAGCCATTCCAACGGCGCCGTTCTGGCCGCGGGCGTCATTGCCAGGTTGCTCGCCCGCCACGGCGGCGTGCTGCCTTCGCGCGTGGCGCTGGTCACGCTGGGGGCCAGCCTGCCGATGCTTGCCTCTCGCCGCGATGCGCAAGATTTTGCCGACACCATGGCCACGCTGGCGCAGGGCCGCTTTGCCTGGCTCGACATAGGCTCGCCTACCGATGGCGCAGCCACCCCGCTGGTCGATCCCTGGCTGGGCTGCGCGCCAGCCCGCCACGCTGGGCTGGTACAGCTTTCCCCGCGCTGGTTCGCGTTTTGCGATGCCCGGACCTATGCTGCGCGGCGCAAGGACAAGTATCTCACCCATTTCGATTATCTGCGTCGGCTCGATCGCCCGTCACCGCTCGATTACCTGGGCCTCACCTGCAGCGACCAGCCACTCCCCGCCAGTATCGCCGCCTTTCGCCAGGTATCGCGCGCATGACCGAGCCGCCCGCGCTGGCCGTGCCGCCTTTCCCCACGCCGTTGCGGCGCAAGGCGGGCCTGCTGCGCCGTTTCGTGATCGGCTGGGGCAGCTGGATCCATACGCTGTTCGAAAAATCCTATCGCATGAAAATGGGCACGGTGCGCTTTCCGCTGCTGCGCTTTTTCGTGATCAACGACCTGGCCCTGGCGCGAGATGTGCTGGAAGAACGCCACTGCCCGTGGCCCAAGCACGGCTTGATGACCGAACTGCTGCGCCCGTTGATGGGCGAAAGCGTGTTTTCTGCCAATGGCGCGCAGTGGCAGGCGCAGCGCGCGATGATCAATCCCGCTTTCGCCCAGGCTGGCCTTGGCCGCGCCTGGCCGGCCATGCGTGCCGCTGCGCAGGATATGGCCGGGAACCTGCGCCAGGCGGCGGCGCGGGGGCCGGTGGATATGGAACAGGCGATGACGGCGGTGACGGCAGACGTGATCTATCGCACGCTGTTTTCACAAAGCCTGCCCGCCGATGCGGCTGAAACGGTCTTTGCCGCCTTTGATCGCTATCAGCGCCATGCCCAGCGCTATGCTATGCTGCGCCTCTACCGCCTGCCGCTCATGCGCCGGCGCCAGCGGCTGTCCCAGGCCGCCGCCGCTATCCGCATGCTGTTTGCCCCGCTCGTCGATGCGCGGATGGCAGCGCGCGCGCATGTGGATCAGCCCTTGCCCCCGGCCGATATTCTCGATGCGCTGCTCGATGCGCGCCATCCGCATAGCGGCGCACCGTTTTCGCGCGAGGCCCTGCTCGATCAGCTTGGTACGATCTTCCTCGCCGGCCATGAAACCTCGGCATCCGCGCTGGCCTGGGCCAGTTATCTTCTGGCTGGCGACGCGGGGCTGCAGGATCGCCTGGCCGCGCAAATCGCCGCTGTCACGGGCGGCAGCCCGCTCGCCGCCGATCACCTCAAGGCTTTGCCCGAACTGCGCCATCTCTTTCAGGAAGCGCTGCGCCTCTATCCCCCGGTCAGCTTCCTGATGCGCGAAGTCGTCGCGCCGCAGATCATGCGCGGAAAGGCGATGGCGCCGGCCGATCTCGCGGTGGTGTCACCCTGGCTGATCCAGCGCAACGCCGACAACTGGGCCTGCCCGCACGCGTTCGATCCGGGCCGCTTTGCCCGCGCCGAAAATGCCAGGGCCGCGCGCGAGGCTTGGCTGCCGTTCGGCAAGGGCTCACGCGTGTGCATCGGCCAGGGCTTTGCCATGCAAGAGGCGATGATCGTGCTGGCCACGCTGCTGCGCGAATTTCGCCTGGCGCCCGCCCCAGGCCCCGCGCCCGAACCGATCAGCCGCCTGACCCTGCGGTCGCGCCATGGCATCCACTTGCGGCTCACCCTGCGCTGACGGCCGATTAGGTAACAAAATCGATACAAAGTCAGACATTTGTCGTGGGAGCCGGCACGGCGTTGAGCCGTTGAGGCAGGGTCAGTTTCCTTGGAAAGGACCGCCATGAACAAGTTTCTCGCCACGGTTGCCGCCCTTGCGGTGGCCCTGCCCGCCGCCACCCCTGCGCTCGCCCAGCACTATGATGCGCGCCACGATCAACGCCACGACGTGCGCCAGGACATGCGCCGTGGACCGGTCAAGATGAAGCCCAATCCGTTCCGCAAGGGGCAGCGCTTCGACCACCGCCGCGCGCCCAACTATCGCGTGGTCGATTACCACCAGTACCGTCGCCTGTCGGCGCCGCCGCGTGGCTATCACTGGGTGCGGTCGGGCAACGATGCCCTGCTGGTGGCAATCGGCAGCGGCGTGATCGCCTCGGTGATCGCCAATACGTTCTGATCCGCGCGCGACCGGATCACGTCGGGGGTGGCTTTGCAAAAGGCCGCCCCTTTGCGTGCCAGGGTCGTGCTCCACAGCCCGCGCCCGACACAGGCTACAATCGCCTGCACCATGAACGAAAAAGACGGCCCTTCCCGTGGGAAAGGCCGCCTTTTCGTGTTTACCGATCCGAAGATCAGAGCGTGCGTTCGCGCTCTTCCACTTCGAACACTTCCAGCGTGTCGCCAGCCTTGATGTCGTTGGTGTCCTGCAACACCACACCGCATTCCAGGCCCGCGCGCACTTCCGAAACGTCGTCCTTGAAGCGACGCAGCGAGGCAATCGTGGTCTTGCTGACGATAACATCGTTGCGGGTAAGACGCGCATAGATGCCCTTGCGGATATAGCCTTCCAGCACCAGCAGACCGGCTGCCTTGTCCTTCTTGCCCGCGGGGAAGACTTCCTTGACTTCCGCACGGCCCACAACGGTTTCGATGCGCTCCGGACCCAGCTCGCCGGCCATTTCCTTGGCGATGTCGTCGGTCAGCTGATAGATCACGTCAAAGTACTTCATCCGCACCTTGTTGCGCTCGATCAGTTCGCGCGCCTTGGCGTTGGGACGGACGTTGAAGCCCACGATCGGTGCGCCGGAAGCCTGGGCCAGGCCCACATCGCTTTCGGTGATCGCACCCACGCCAGAATGCAGCACGCGCACCTTGATCTCGTCGGTCGACAAGCGGTTGAGCGCATTGACGATCGCTTCGGTCGAGCCCTGCACGTCGGCCTTAATCACCACCGGATACTCGATGACGCTCTGCTTGGCCGCCAGCGCAGAGAACATGTTCTCCAGGCTCGACGGGGCAACGGCGGTGCGCTTGGCAGTGGCCTTTTCCTGACGGTAGGCCGCCACTTCACGGGCACGTGCTTCGTTTTCCACCACGGTGAGCGTGTCACCGGCCATCGGCACGCCGCCGATGCCGAGCACTTCGACCGGCAGCGACGGCGGCGCAGACTTCACCTGGCGGCCCTTGTCATCCAGCATGGCGCGCACGCGGCCAGACTGGGTGCCTACCACCAGGATATCGCCCACATGCAGCGTGCCGCGGTTGATCAGCACGGTCGCCAGCGGGCCCTTGCCCTTGTCGAGCTTCGCCTCGATCACGGTCGCTTCGGCGGCGCGATCGGGGTTGGAACGCAGTTCCATCAGTTCGGCCTGGAGCAGGATCTTTTCGATCAGCGTGTCGAGCCCGGCGCCGGTCTTGGAGGAGACCTCCACGTCCTGCACGTCGCCCGACATTTCTTCCACGATCACTTCATGTTCGAGCAGGCGCTCGCGGATCTTCTTGGGATTCGCTTCGGGCTTGTCCGACTTGGTGATCGCCACGATCATCGGCACGCCAGCGGCCTTGGTGTGATTGATGGCTTCGATCGTCTGCGGCATGATGCCATCATCGGCAGCCACCACCAGGATGACGATGTCGGTGACATTGGCACCGCGCATGCGCATCTCGGTAAAGGCTTCGTGGCCTGGCGTGTCCAGGAAGGTGATGTAATCGCCGCCCTTGGTCTTGATCTGATAGGCGCCGATATGCTGCGTGATGCCGCCGGCTTCGCCGCGCACCACGTCGGTGCCGCGCAGCGCGTCGAGCAGGCTGGTCTTGCCGTGGTCAACGTGGCCCATGATCGCCACGACCGGGGGCCGCGACTTGAGCGTGGTATCGGCATCGATGTCCGAAGCGGTATCGATATCGACGTCGCTATCGCTCACGCGCTGAATGTTGTGGCCAAATTCGGTCACCAGCAGTTCGGCGGTATCCTGGTCGATGGCCTGGTTGATGGTGACCATCATGCCCATCTTGAACAGCGCCTTGACCAGGTCCGCGGCCTTTTCAGCCATGCGGTTGGCCAGATCCTGCACGGTGATCGCTTCAGGCACGATCACATCGCGCACCTGCTTCTCACGCGCCTGGGTCTGCCCGGCGAAGTGCGCACGGCGTTCCTTTTCACGGGCGCGCTTGAGCGCAGCGAGCGAACGGGCGCGAGCGCCCTCGTCTTCGTTGAGCGCGCGCGTCACGGTCAGCTTGCCCGCCTGGCGGCGATCATTGGCGTTCTTGTCACGCGGGGCATGCGCCGGCTTCTTGGCCGGTTCGGGGCGCTTGGGCGCCACCACCGGGGTAAAGCGGCGCGGCGCGGGCACGGCAGCAGCCGGGGCCGGGCGCGCAGCCGGCGCAGCGGCTGCGGCAGGAGCGGGAGCTTGTGCCTGGACCGATTCTTCGGCCGCGGCAGCCGGAGCAGACGCCACTGGCGCGGCGGCAGGCGCCGGCTCAGCAGCGGGCTGCGCCGCAGCGGCGGGCGCCACCGGTGCGGGTTCAGCAGCCGGAGCCGGTTCAGCCGGGGCGGCTTCGGGCGCGGCAGCAGCCTGGGCGGCAGCAGCAGCTGCTGCTTCCTTTTCCCCAACGCGGCGGCGTTCTTCCTCGATGGCGCGCAGGCGTTCTTCCTGCTCGCGGCGGTTGGCCGCTTCCAGCGAAGCGAGGCGGGCTTCCTCGGCCTGGCGCAGCAGGCGGGCCTGCAGTTCCTGGCGCGTCTCGCGCGAGGCGGTGGGGGAAACCGGCGGCGGCGGCGGCGGCACGACCGGCGCACGCGCGGCCGGGGCAGCCGGGCGCGGGGCTGCGGCAGGCGCAGCGGGGGCAGGCGCGGCGGGCTGTCCGCCCGGCACCAGCTTGCGGCGCTTTACCTCGACCACCACCTTGTTGGTGCGACCATGGCTGAAGGTCTGCTTGACCTCTCCGGCCTCCACTGCGGTCTTCAGGCCCAGTGGCCTGCGGCCCAGTGTCGGCTTCTTGTCGCTATCGCTCATCGAACTCATTCGCCCTTCGTATCCAAATCGTCATTCGCCGCATGCGCGGCCGGTGCAGCAGCAGGGGCCGGTTCGCCCGGTGGCGTGCCACCAGGCGGACCTTCCGGTGCCGCAGCCCCGATAAAGTGCATCAAGCGGGCCAATGGCCCGTCAATCCGTTCGGCCGCGCCCGCATCGGTGACGCCCAGGTGAACGACGTTGTCGCGGCCCAATGCCACAGACAACGCCGCCCGGTCCAGCGGCAAGATGCGGCCCATCATTCCCGATCCTTCGGCCTCTTCGCCCACGCGCCAGGCCTGGGCCAGCTTGCCCACGCCATCGGCCTTTGCATCGCTGGCATGGGCCAGCAGCACGACCGCGCCGGAACGCGCGGCCTGGGCGATTTTTTCGGTTCCCAGCACCAGGCTACCGGTACGCAACTCGATACCGAGTCGGTCCAGCGTGGCGCGTTTCAGGCCTTGTTCGATCAGATCGGGCAGGTCGGCGGGAATGGTCAGCGGGGCGCCTTTGAATGCGCGTGCCAACGCTCCCTTAAGTTTGCCATTGGCAAGCGCGATTTCAAGGTCTGCGCGAGAAACACCGATCCAGGCGCCGCGCCCAGGGGCACGCGCCAACGGATCGGGCAGAACCAGACCATCGGGCGAAATCGCCAGGCGCACCAGGGCGCCCCGGCCATCGTGGCGGGCGGTGAGGATACATTTCCGCTCCGGCAAAGCCTTGTCAGGCCTTGCCGGGCGGTCTTGCGGCCCTGGGGCGCTTAGCGTGTCATTGTGAGGATTCCGCATCGGCGGCCTCCTCGGTTGCGGGGGCTTCGTCGGCCATCTGTTCATCGTCGAACCAGTGGGCGCGTGCCGCCATGATGATTTCGTTACCCTGCTCGTCGGTCAGGCCATATTCGCCCAGCACGCCGCCCTTGTCTTCGCTGCGTTCCGAACGATCGCGCTCGCGGCGGTCGTTGCGGCGGCGCTGGTCGTTGTTGCGCTTCTTGGCGATCAGTTCGTCGGTGGCGAGATCCGCCAGGTCGTCCAGCGTCTTGATCCCTGCCTTGCCCAGCGTAACCAGCATGGCTTCGGTCAGGTGCGGCAGTTCGGCCAGGGCATCGTCCACGCCGAGGGCGCGGCGTTCTTCGCGCTGGCCTTCTTCGCGGCGTTCCAGCGCTTCGAGCGCGCGGTTCTGCAGCTCGGCCGCCAGTTCCTCGTCGAAACCTTCGATTCCGGCGAGTTCGCTGATGTCGATATAGGCCACTTCTTCCAGCTCGCTGAAGCCTTCGGCCACCAGCAGCTGCGACAGGGTTTCATCAACGTCGAGTTCTTCCTCGAACGTCTTGGAGCGTTCGGAGAATTCCTTCTGGCGCTTTTCGCTCGCCTCGGCCTCAGTCATGATGTCGATGGCCGAGCCGGTGAGCGAGGATGCCAGGCGCACGTTCTGGCCACGGCGACCGATCGCCAGGCTCAGCTGGTCGTCGGGCACGACCACTTCGATGCGGCTTTCTTCCTCGTCGATCACCACGCGGCTGACCGTCGCGGGCTGCAGCGCGTTGACCACGAACGTCGCGGTGTCTTCGCTCCAGGGGATGATGTCGATCTTTTCGCCCTGCATTTCCTGGACCACCGCCTGAACGCGGCTGCCCTTCATGCCGACGCAGGCGCCGACCGGGTCGATCGAGCTGTCACGGCTGATCACGCCGATCTTGGCGCGGCTGCCCGGATCGCGGGCTGCGGCCTTGATCTCGATGATGCCGTCATAGATTTCGGGCACTTCCTGGGCGAACAGCTTCTTCATGAAGTCGGGGTGCGCACGGCTCAGGAAGATCTGCGGACCGCGGTTCTGGCGCTCCACCTTGAGGATCAGCGCGCGCACGCGCTCACCCACGCGCGGTACTTCGCGCGGGATCTGCTGGTCGCGGCGGATCACGCCTTCGGCGCGGCCCAGGTTGACGATCACGTGGCCGAATTCGACCGACTTGATCACGCCGGTGATGATTTCGCCGGCGCGGTCCTTGAATTCGTCATACTGGCGATCGCGCTCGGCATCGCGCACCTTCTGGAAGATGACCTGCTTGGCCGACTGCGCATCGATGCGACCGAGGTCCACCGGCGGCAGCGGATCGACGATGAAGTCACCCACCTTGGCGCCGGCCTGGAGCTTTTCGGCCTGCTTGAGGTCAACCTGCTTGAAGTAGTCTTCGACGTGCTCGACCACTTCGACCACGCGCCACAGGCGCAAGTCACCGGTGCGCGGATCGAGCTTGGCGCGAATGTCGTTCTCGGCGCCATAGCGGTTGCGCGCCGACTTCTGGATCGCTTCTTCCATCGCTTCGATCACGATGGACTTGTCGATCATCTTTTCGGCAGCGACCGCGTTGGCAATCGCCAGCAGCTCGGCACGGTTGGCGGAAATCGCACTGGCCATGGCTTAGTCTTCCTGTTCCTCAAGAAATGCGTCGGTTTGCGCCAAAGCGTCTTCGTCTTCGAAATCTTCCTCGTCCACGCCGGCGGTATCCACCGGGCGCGAGGCGGCAATCAGCCGATCGGTCAGGATCAGCTTGGCATTGGTGACAAGGGCAAACGGCACGGCAAACACCTGGCCGTCATCCTCGATCGAGATCGTGCCGGTATCGGCATCGAAACCCTTGAGATCGCCGCGAAAGCGCTTGCGATCGTCGAGCAGCTCGGACAGCTCGATCCGCGCCTCGTGACCGATCCAGGCGGCAAAGTCCTTGGGGCGGGTCAGCGGGCGGTCGATCCCCGGAGAGCTGACTTCAAGGCGATAGGCCTCTTCGATCAGCATTTCGCCGGCTTCTTCCAGCGCGTCGATCTTGTCGGAAATGCGGTGCGAGAGGCCGGCGCAATCGGCGATGACCAGCTGCCCGGTTTCGGGGCGCTCCGCCATGATCTGGAGCGTGTGCTCCTCGTCGCCAACTTCGCTCTTGCCGTAAAGGCGCACGCGCACGAGATCGAATCCCATGGCTTTCACCTCGGGCTCCACAATCTCGATGATCCGCGCGATATCCGTCATGCCGTCTCCAATACTCCCGAGCACGCCCTCGGCGCGTCAAACCACTTCAGGCCACACCGTTTCAGCAACGAAGTTTCGCGCCGGCCCCGTCTGGCGCCAGCCCGCTCTTGCCTTCACAATGTCGGGATGAATGTGCAGATAAGGGAGGCGGCGGAAAATTGCAAGAACAAAGCCACGCCACTCGGCCTTTGATCGCAAGGGAGGCGGGAACCGCCGGATTGCTCCGGCAACGCCTGATGCATGGCCCGCCCGGCCTGCATCGGCGCCAGCCTTCCAAAGGGGGAAGAAGGCCGGTCCCCGCCCTGACAAAGCTGCGCGGCATGCGAATCGCGTCAGCCAGGAAATCCATCATCCAAATTATCGGTGAATAATCCCAATCCTTGGCATTCATTCTGCGTTCACGGGCAAGACAGGCGAAGAGAAAGCGCAGAAAACCGCCATTTTCTGAATTTGGCACGCCCCATGCAGAGCAAGGGACATCGGCCGGATGCGATCATCCGGCGCCACATTCAGGGAGTAATCACCATGCAGACCTTGCTTTCCATCGCCGGCCGCACCTCGGCCGCCGTCGCCGCCCTCGCCCTCTCGCTCGCCCTCATCGGCCAGACCGTGCAGACGCCGGCCGCCACTGCCCAGGGCACCACTTCCGCCGTGGAGATCGCATGATGACCGACCTGCGCTTTGACGATAGCCCCGTCCGCCCCGCCCGCCGCCGTGGCAGCATTTTCCGCCGCGACCGCGTCAACGGCAAGATCTTCGGCGTATGCGCCGGCATGGCCGACGCGCTCGATCTCGATGTCACGCTGGTGCGCGTGGCCTGGATCGCCGGCACCCTGCTGGGCTTTGGCTCGCTGCTGCTGATCTACCTGGCCATCGCGTTGATCGCCGATTGATGCGGGCCGCCGACACCACCTCAGGCACCGCCCCGCACCCCTTCACACCGAAGCGGTGCGGGCAAACGGCGAGAAGTCGGTGTCGGTGTCATAGACGTCCACACCTTCGCGCCGCTTGAGGAAATTGACCACGGCATAGGTAACGGGCGTGAGCACCACTTCCCACAGCACTTTCATGGCCCAGTTGGTGATCATCACATGCACCACATCGGCATTGGTCCAGGTGCCCAGGAACGCCACGGGATAGAAAATCAGACTGTCGATCGCCTGTCCAGCGATGGTCGAGCCCCAGGTGCGGGTGAACAGGTATTTGCCGCCCGTCCACACCTTCATCCGCGCCATCACGAAGGAATTGACGAATTCCCCGGCCCAGAATGCCGTGACCGAGGCCAGCACGATGCGCCAGGTGCTGCCGAACACAGAAACATAGGTGGTCTGGCACAAGGCCCCGGCCGAACTCTTTGCCACGAGTCCGGCAAACTGCGGATCGCCGCTGGATGCGCAGCCCCAATCGGCCGCCGGCGGCATGGCCACCACCACAAAGCTCATCACCGCCATGAACAGCAGCGCGAAAAAGCCCACCCACACGCAGCGCCGCGCGTTGGCATAGCCATATACCTCGGTGAGCACGTCCCCCAGGATGTAGGAAATCGGGAAGAACAGGATGCCCGCGCCAAAGGTGAAGCCGCCCACGCTCGACAGCTTTGACGCGCCGATCAGGTTCGACAGCAGCAGGATCGCCACGAACGCGGCCATCATGTAGTCGAAAAAGCGGAAATGGCGGCGTGCGCCGAGCTTGCCGCCGATCTTTTCAAGCGGCGTCGATGCGGATGCGGGATCGTTCATGGGGATGAACTGCTATCGCCATTTGCACCAAAGGCAAAGCCGTCTTATGGGCACGGCTGTGCGCGCCCTTAGCTCAGCTGGATAGAGCACCAGCCTTCTAAGCCGGTGGTCGCAGGTTCGAATCCTGCAGGGCGCGCCATTCCAGCGATTCTCACCAGGGAACGGTACGCCCTTCCCGATCGAGATAATGCAGGCCGGGCTTTCCCCGCTGCGCGAGCAGCGTGGTGACGATCTGTGGCACGGTTTCCTCGATGCCGAACGGCGCCTCGGCTCCGCCAAGTCTGGTGCGGATCCAGCCTGGCGCCATAAGCACCTTGGCCCGGCCATCATCGGCATGACGCGCCGCATAGCTGCGCATGTACTGGTTCAGCGCAGCCTTCGTGCCCCGATAGACCTCGTGCCCGCCATTCACATTGTTGGCGATACTGCCCTGGCCCGAAGACATGACACCGACCAGGCCCGCTGGCGCGACGCAATCCTGCAAGCCTTCCACCACCCTTAGCGGGCTGAGCGCGTTGGTGACCATCACGCGAATGAACTCTTCGGTCGAAACCTCCGCGATGGTTTCGTCCTGGTTGTGGTTGGCCGTACCCGCGTTGACGAACAGGATGTCGAACTGCTTCCCCATCAGCCGTTCGCGCAATGCCATAATCTGCGCTGGCTGCGTCATGTCGAGCTGCGCGATGTCGACGCGGCTTGGGTGGGCATCAGCCAGATCGTGCAACGCAGTGCGGTCAAGGCCGCGCACCGTTCCGACGACATGCCAGCCCCGCGCGATACATTCTGCCGCCATCGCATGGCCAAGGCCACGCGATGCGCCGACAATGAGAATCGTGCCGGCGGTGTCGCCAATTGCTTGGGAAAACATGGTCATTCCTTTCGGTTTTGCCGCTGATGACCATCATCTTCCGCTTTCGATAGCTGCACCAGACGCACAGGATGCAAACTGTTGTTGCATCACGCGCTGTCCCACGTTTGCCAAGCCGCCTATCATGTGGCGATGGACACCATTGACCTTAACCTGTTGTCGGCGCTGGACGCGCTTCTGGCGGAAGGCAGCGTGACGGCTGCGGCGCGTCGCTTGAGCCTCAGCCCATCGGCCATGAGCCGCACGCTCGCACGGTTGCGGGCGGCGACCGGCGATCCTCTGCTGGTGCGGGCAGGCCGTGGGCTGGTGCCAACTCCCCGCGCTATCATGCTGCGCGAGCGTGTTCATGCGTTGGCGCAAGATGTTCGCGATGTTCTCACACCACACGAAGGGCCGCTCGATCTCACTACGCTCAAGCGGACTTTCACCATCCGCGCCAACGAAGGCTTCATAGCGCTGTTCTCCGCTTCCCTGGTCAAGACCGTGGCCACTGCCGCGCCGCATGCGCGCCTGCGCTTTGCCCCAAAGCCCATCAAGGAGGCTGGGCCGCTGCGGGACGGAACGATCGACCTTGAAATCGGAGTGCTCGGCGATTTTGCGCCCGAGGTGCGAACACAGCTGCTTTTTCGTGACCGTTTCATCGGCGCGGCAAGAGAGGGGCATCCCCTGTTGTCAGCAGCGGTGAGCGCGGATCGCTATGCGGCCGCCAAGCATGTCGTCGTGTCGCGGCGCGGACGATCGACCGGACCCGTCGATGACATGCTAGCAGCGCTCGGGCTGCAGCGGGAGATCGTCGCCGTCGTGCCCGGCTTCCCGGATGCCTTGCGGATTGCACGCGAGTCCGATCTGGTCGCGCTGGTGCCGCAATCCTGTCTGTCCGACCCATGGTTCTCGGATGGGCTGGTGCGCTTCGCGCTGCCAGTTGAAACACCCGACATCGCCGTTGCCGCGCTGTGGCATCCGCGCATGGACGCCGATCCGGCGCATCGCTGGCTGCGCGAGACCGTTATCGCGCAGTGTCGATCTTCAACACGTCTGTCCTGAAACGCTCGTGGCGCAATCCAACCGTGGCGCTTGTGATTCCTTCTGACAGGCCAGATCATGCACGTGATCAATGGCCTCCCAGGCGCGCGCGAACGCGCCATCGTCCAGGCCATGGTATTCGTGGTCGCACTCGAGCGAAACGATCGCGCATGTCGGGCCAAGGAAGCGACCGAACTGTGCGGGATCGCCGCCATAGGCATCGCCGCGACCCTGGATCACCACCATCGGCTTGGCCACCGCGCGCAGGTGCCGCGTGCGATAGGCTTCGCGCCGCCGTTCCGGGTGGCGAAACGGATAGCCAAAGCTGGCGATCGCCTGCACGTGGGGGTGCGCGGCAATCCGCGTGGCAGCCACGCCCCCGGCCGAATGGGTCACGACCACGACTCGTGCGTGCGGCAGGCTTTCGATGAACCGCTGCAATTCCCAGCTGGCGATCAGCCACGGCGGCAGCAGTGCCGCCATGAGAAAGTCGAGCCGGTGCGGGCTGGCGCAGGCCAGCGCAGTCTTGACCGCGTACCAGGCGGCCAGGCGCGGCCACGACAGCGCCTGGCCCGTGCTGCGCGCAATGCCTGGCAGGGCCTGTTCCAGGCGGCGGTTGATCCCCTCCGATGCGGCATGGCGCGGGGATTCAAACACGAAAACCGGTTGCCCGCG
This sequence comes from Novosphingobium sp. 1529, assembly GCF_040544855.1. Classification (NCBI taxonomy): domain Bacteria; kingdom Pseudomonadati; phylum Pseudomonadota; class Alphaproteobacteria; order Sphingomonadales; family Sphingomonadaceae; genus Novosphingobium; species Novosphingobium sp. 1529. The sequence goes on along the minus strand of NZ_JBEPKW010000020.1, from coordinate 2,437 downwards.
CTCGCCAAACTTGCGGGCAACGCGGGTCAGGATATCGGATCGCTTGGCGGTGTTGCTGCGCCCGGCCAGAACGATCGCAAGCGGTGGCATCATGCGGGAAACCATGGTGGGAGAGGTTGCGGTTTCGCCAGCGCTGGCGGCAACCCCCGCCTCCTGTCAAGCTGCCTCAACAGGCTGGCCTTGCCCCGGCAATTCATGCCATGGCTGGGCCGACCGTCAGCCCCTTCCCCCAGGAGCCTCAATGCCCAACAAGCCCCCCATCGGCCGCGACACCCGCCTGTGCATGTCGCTGTCGGGCCGCCCCGGCAATGCCGGATCGCGGCTGCACAACTATCTGTACGAGGCACTGGGCCTCGACTTTATCTACAAGTCTTTCTCCACGCGCGATCTGCCGGCGGCCGTTGCCGGCATCCGCGCGCTCGACATTCGCGGCAGCGCGATCTCGATGCCGTTCAAGGAAGCGGTGATCCCTCTGCTCGATACGCTCGAACCCTCCGCACTCGCGATCGACAGCGTCAACACCATCGTCAACGACGACGGCCACCTCACCGGCTACAACACCGATTACACCGCCTGCCGCCAGTTGATCGAGGCCAGCCCCGCCGATCCGGCCCAGCCCTTCATCCTGCGGGGCAGCGGCGGCATGGCCAAGGCCGTGGTCGCGGCGCTGCGCGATGCGGGTTTTACCCAGGGCACGGTCGTGGCGCGCAACGCCGTGGCCGGCCCGGCGCTTGCCGAACGCTATGGCTTTGCCTGGGCCAGCGACGTGCCGGTCGCCGGCGCGCCGCTGCTGGTCAATGTGACGCCGCTGGGCATGGAAGGCCCCGATGCCCAGGCGCTCGCCTTCCCGGCCGAGATGATCGCCGCCGCAGACGTGGCGTTCGACGTGGTGGCCCAACCGGCGCAAACCCCGTTCATCCTTGCCGCGCTGGCAGCCGGAAAGCCGGTCGTTTCGGGGGCCGAGGTCATCGTGCTTCAGGCAGTGGAGCAGTTCGTGCTCTATACCGGGGTGCGTCCGTCGGCCGATCTGGTGATCGAGGCCGCACGCTTTGCCCACGGCGATGCCACGGCCGCGCGCCTGGCGGCGACCGGCCTCTAGGCGCCGCGCCGGCATAACGCCGCGCAAACAACTGGCAACATTCCCGCAAGGCCCCCTTTCCGTGGCTGTGGCACATCCTATATGATGCGCCACAGCCACGACGGCCCCTGATCGGCCGGCGGCAAGGCGCAGGAAGGACATGAGGGATATGGGCAAGGCCGAGGTCGAATTTCCCGAGCCGCCGTTTGCCATCGACGATGTTGTCGCGCACCTGCGCCGGGTGCGCGAGGGCTGGCGCGATGCACGCAGCAAGCGCGGCGATTACGGCGCGGTCGGCTTCCCCTCGCGCCACGCGCTGGGCCGGATCATCGATGTACTGGCCGCCGCATTGTTCCCGCTGCGCCTGGGCCCGGCCGAAGTGACCGCCGCCAACGAAGACATCTTCGTTGCCGCCAGCCTGCAATCGGCCCTGCCCCTGCTAGCCGCGCAAGTGCGGATGGAATTGCACTACAGCCATCCCCAGGATTGCAACGCCACTGTCGATGCCGAGGTCAACCGCATCGTCACCGCGCTCGCCGCGCGCCTCCCGGAAATCCGCCGCCTGCTCGACAGCGACGTCGAAGCCGCGTTCGACGGCGATCCCGCCGCGCGCTGCGTCGATGAAGTGCTGCTGTGCTATCCGTTCGTCACCGCCGTGCTGCATCACCGCGTGGCGCACGAGCTTTACAAGCTGGGCGCCCCGCTGGTGGCGCGCATCCTGGCTGAAATCGCCCATTCGCGCACCGGCATCGATATTCATCCCGGCGCCACGATTGGTGAGCGTTTCTTCATCGATCACGGCACCGGCGTGGTGATCGGGCAGACCGCGATCATCGGCAAGCGGGTGCGAATCTACCAGGCCGTAACGCTCGGCGCGCGGAGTTTCAGCACCGACGAGGAAGGCCGCCTGGTCAAGGACGAGGCGCGCCATCCGATCATCGAGGATGACGTGACAATCTACGCCGGCGCCACGATCCTGGGCCGAGTCACCATCGGCCGCTGCTCGGTGATCGGCGGCAATGTCTGGCTCACCCGCTCTGTTCCGCCGGGCAGCCGTGTGCGCCAGACGCAGGCGAGCGTGACCGTGGAAGCGGGCGATCCCTGCGATTGATTGTTTGCGGGCTTTGGGCCCGAAACATGCCCTCCCCTAACCCCTCCCGCACGCGGGAGGGGGACACAAAAAAGCCCCCTCCTCTTCAGAGGAGGGGGTTTGGGGGTGGTGGAAACCGTGAGCGATCTATCGGCTCAAAGCTTGCCCACCAGTTCCGGCACGGCGGTAAACAGGTCGGCCACCAGGCCCACGTCGGCCACCTGGAAGATCGGCGCGTCTTCGTCCTTGTTGATGGCGATGATGGTCTT
>NZ_JBEPKW010000019.1:0-44071 GCF_040544855.1 Novosphingobium sp. 1529 | reverse complement strand
AGCGACAACCTAAACAGGCACTGATCGACGCGCCGCGACAATCACATTCTCATCCTGATTGACGCGCAATCATCATCCAGTTTGTCGCGCTACAGAAATGCCAAATTCGAAAGGAATGTGAGCCAGGTCTACCTTTGAACGCCTAGGGACAACCTTGATTGTTACCGATTGGCTACCTTGAGGATTACATTGCGATATTCTGCCGCTCTGGAAAGTCTGCCTGGTTGGCGCGGATGAGCTTTTCCATCGCGATGCCGGCCTCGTCGACCATGCCCGCTGCAACGGCATCGAACAGTTCCCAATGCTCGGCAATCGTATCCCGTGGCTTAGAGCCGCTGTTGCCCTGGAATTCGGTGTACCACAGCACAAAAGTACCGAGGCTGTTGCCGAGGTTGACCAGCGGCGGATTACCCGTCGCCTGCACGATGATGCTGTAGAACCGGCGGTTTGCCGCCTGGCCTTCGTCGGTGGCGAGCGTATGGCGTTCCATCGTCTGGAGCGATTTGCGCATATCGGCGATATGGTCGAGCGTGCGGCGCATCGCGGCCAGGCGCGCCATCGCCGGCTCGATGATCAGGCGCATTTCGAACAGCCCATCCAGCACCGATTCGGAGGCGCCGCCTTCAAACATCCAGGCCATCACGTCGGGATCGAGCATGGCCCAACGCGTGATCGGCAAGACGATCGTTCCCGTGCGTTGGCGGGATTCCACCAAACCCTTGGCGGTGAGAATACGGATCGCCTCGCGATAAGCGCTGCGCGAGACGCTCAACTGCTCGCTCGATTCGATTTCAGTGCTGAGGATATCGCCGGGCTGGTGCCGGCCGGTGACGATCGCGACTCCCAAATCATGGGCTATGCTTTTGTGAAGGCTTGATTTTTTCTTTCGGCCGCCACCTTTCGCCGAAGGACTCGCAGGATGGGCTGCAGCAGTCATATCTTGTTCTTCCAATTTGCAGGGCAGATCATGGAGCCCGACAGCATCGCAATATCAGCAGGCGCGGGTTAGCGGAACCTCATCACGGACTGTCATTACCCTGACAATTCATGCTGCCCTCAACCGTGCAATGCATAGTCACCAAAAGTGCCCCGATGGCAAGCCGTTGAGCGGGCAATTCGATGATTTATAATGCACTGAATCAGAAGGAATTGCACGTTTAGCCTTGGCAGATATCAGGCGATGGCGTGCACCAATGTTCCTTGCAATCGATGTCATTTTATCGCTCGATTGGCTGATATCCGGGAAAAGCTAAATCGAATCGGCTTGAAAAAGCAGACATTATATGGTTAGTCCGCTGCAGCAGGCGCACGAATGCGTCACAATTGGAGCTGGAAATCGCCAGCCCAGGCCGGGAGAGACATCTGATGACCGCTGAAGTATCGCGCCGGAGCATGATTGCAGGCACAGTGGGCGTCGCGGGAATGCTGCCAACCCTGGCTAACGCCGCCACCGAAGTTGTCAAAACCCAGACGAGCGCGAACGGCTTCGTGATCCCGCCCGATGCGCGGCCGCCAAGTTTTGAATTTGCCTTTCAGATCCGGATCGAACTGGGCGAGCGGCTGCGCTATGGGCCGACGTACTGGGGCTTTGATCGTGGCTACGTCGGCGTTCTTGGGGGCACGGTGACGGGGCCGCGTTTTTCCGGAAAAGTCATTCCGCACAGCGGTGGCGATTGGCCGACCATCCGGCCCGACAACAGCGTGCGTTTTGATGCGCGCTACCTGCTCCAGGCAGATGACGGCACTATCGTTGCGCTTCACAACACCGGAATCCGCCACGCCGACAAGGCTGTGCTGGATCGCATGCAGCGGTACGAACACGTCGATCCGTCGGAGTATTACATGGGGCTGACGCCTCGCTTCGAAGCGCCCGAGGGGCCCCATGAATGGCTCAGCCAGACTATCTTCGTGGGCAAGGCGGATCGCGACAAATCGCACTCCATCTTCACCTATTGGGCACTGGTGTGACAGGGCATCGCGTTGGTGCCCGCTCGATGAGCCGTTCGGAAGCCTGACGCCCATTGGGTTGCTGTAAATTCAATTGTCCGGTTTTTTATAGATGTTCGGCGATTTGCCGATATCCAAATCTCAGAAAGACCGGGCAGGGCCGCCATTCTCGATATTTTCAAGCAACGGATGGCGGGCCGCAAGCCCGATCTAGGAGAGACACGTGCACGACGAACGCACCCTGCCGGTCAGCGAAAAGCCTTGGGTGGCCAGCGATCGCGACGCCTATCCCGATACTGTCCATTTTCGCGGCCTTAACACCCCGGTTGGCATCGAGGCCTCGGTGCCCGGCCTTACTGTGGAAGGGACGCTACCGTCCGGTTTGGAAGGATCGTTTTTCCGGGCCGTGCCAGACCCGGCCCATCCACCGATGTTTGCCGACGACAACATCCTGTCGGGCGATGGCATGATTTCCCGCTTTCGCTTCAGCAAAGGTGCGGTGGATTTCGACATCCGCTACGTCCAGACCGCGCGCTATCTGGCTGAGCAACACGCTGGCCAGGCCTTGTTTGGCGGCTATCGCAATCCGTTCACCGATCATCCCTCGGTGGCCGAAACCGATCGCACCGTCGCGAATACGACGCCGCTGTGGCACGCCGGGCACCTGTTCATGACCAAGGAGGATGGTCTCCCCTATGAGATCGATCCGGACACATTGGCCACCAAGGGGGCATGTGATTTCGACGGAGCCTTGCGTTCGCAAACCGTAACGGCGCACTCTCGCGTCGATCCCGAGACCGGCGAATTGTTCCTGTTCGGCTATGAAGCCGATGGCGCCTGCTCGCGCGACGTTTCCTATGCGGTGCTTGACCCGCGCGGGCACCTGATGCGCGAGCAGTGGTTCCAGCAGCCTTATCACGGCATGATCCATGATTTTGCCATCACGCGCAGCCGCGCGATCTTCCCGTTCTTCCCCACCACGACCGATCTCGACCGCTTGCGGGCAGGTGGGCCGAAATGGGCGCACGACCAGAACCTGGAATGCTGCGTGGGGATCATGGGCCGAGACGGCGACGTGGCGGGAATGCGGTGGTTCAAGGGTGCCAAGGGCGCTTCGGCCTTTCACATCATGAATGCCTTTGACGAGGGCGATGTGGTGCACCTGGATCTGTTCGTTTCGGAAACCAATGCGTTTGGCTTTATGCGCGAGGCGGGTGGTATCCATATCGATCAACGCGCCATTCGCGGGGGATTTGAACGCTGGACGTTCGACCTGGCTGGCGAGGGCGAACATTTCACGGTGACGCCGCTCGGGCCGCCCGGAGACATGCCGCGGATTCGCGATGCGGATTGCGGCCGCGACTACAAGACCGGCTGGTATCTCTCGATGAACCCGCAGGGTGGGCCGCCGCTGCCGGGTGGGCCAGTGGGCGCTGCCTTCAATTGCCTGATCCGCATCACGCTGCCGCATGGCGAGATCGACATGCTGGCGCTGCCGCCGGGCCATGCTGTCAGCGAGCCCGTTCACGTTCCGGCGACAGAGCCCAACGGCAGTGACTGGCTGCTGTGCATTGTCGACAAGGCCAATGGCGACGCGGGTTTTCAATCCGAACTGTGGGTGCTCGATGCCGATCGGCCCAGCCGCGGCCCGATCGCCAGGGTGCATGTGCCGCTTCCGTTGCGGGCGCAAGTTCATGGGTGCTGGGTTCCTGCCACTGTCCAAAGCCAAGCCAGTCAAATGACGCGATAACGACCATCGCGTTTTTGTGTCCAAAGATTCAATCGATTGCACGTTAACGGCAAACAAGGCGGCCAGAACCCGCCATTATTAGGAGGGGAGTTATCATGACCGATAGAATTAACGCTTCGACGTTGCGCAAGACCTGGCTGCTGAAGTCTGCGGCGCTTACCACATTTGCCACTGTGCTTGCTTTCCCGGGCAGCACTTGGGCCCAAACCGCGCAGAGCCCGGCTGAAGAACCGCAAGGCGCTGCGCAAAACACCGCCACCACCGAAGGGGCGATCGGCGAAATCGTCGTTACCGCGCAGTTCCGCGCGCAAAGCGTCCAGCGCACGCCGCTGGCGATCACGGCCCTTTCGGCCGAGACGATGTCGGCACAGGGCCTGACGAACGTGAGCGACATTGCGGCGCAGGCGCCCAACGTTGTCTTGCAGCCGGCGCAAGCGGGTGCTGGCCCGTCGGTGCAATCGTTTATCCGCGGCGTAGGCCAGGTCGATTCCAACCCGGCGGTGTCGCCCGGCGTGGGCACCTATATCGACGACGTCTATTACGGTTCGATCGCCGGGGCGAACTTCGATCTTGTCGACCTTGACCGCGTCGAGGTGTTGCGCGGGCCTCAGGGGACGCTGGCGGGGCAGAACTCCATCGGTGGTTCGGTCAAACTCTATTCCAAGAAGCCGACCGGTGATGGCAGCGGCTATGTTGCGCTGTCCTATGGCCGGTTCAACAATGTCCGGGTCAATGCTGCGGCGGATATCCCGCTGGTCCGCGATCGTCTGTTCATGCGCATCACCGGGGTTTCCGACAGCAAGGATGGCTATGTCACGCGCTATGACTTTGCCTGCACCCATCCCGGCACGGCGGTCCCCTCGTTCGGCTCTTCGGGCGATTGCAAGCTGGGCACGCTGGGCGGCAAGTCGGTAACGGCGGGCCGCGTACAGTTGCGTTGGGTTCCCAGCGACACGCTCGAGGTCAATCTGGCCGGCGACTACATCAACGACAATTCGGAAGGCACGCCGCAAACGCTGCTCTATGCGCAGAACCCGGGGCAAACGCCCAAAACGAGCATCAACGGCGTAAGCCTTGGCACCGCCAGCGGCGCATCACAGTTCATCAGCTATTCGCCCTATGGTGCCTATGCCACCGATCCGTACAGCAAGAGCGCCTATGTAAGCTATGCGACGTATTGCGATCCGTCGCCCAGCGACAAGACCGCGGCCTATTGCGTCCAGCCGCGTTCGGCCACGCATGGCGGTGGTGGTTCGCTCACCATCGACTACAAGATCGGCGATCATGTCTCGCTCAAGTCGATCACGGCCTATCGCCGTCAGCGCATGGACTATGTCGATGACAGCGACACCACCCCGATCGGCGGCGCGTTGCTGACCAATGCCTTGACCTATCGCGAATTTACCCAGGAACTCCGCCTCAATGCCGGCTTGTTCGACAACCGCGTCAACCTGACGCTGGGCGGGTTCTACATGAACGAGAAGACCAAGCTGGATTCGCGCATCGATATTCCGCCCTTCGATTTCCTGGGACGTGATCGCGTGCCCGCCACCACTTATGCTGCGTTCGGCAACATCGACTGGAAAGCGACCGACAAGCTGCAGCTGATCGGTGGCCTGCGCTATTCCAAGCAGGAAAAGACCTTCAACTTCGGGCGCCTCGGCGTGCCTGGGTCGGTCGCTGGCTTCCATCCCGATGGCCCGCCCTATTTCCCGTGCCCGCAGGCAGGCGGAACCGTGGTCAACGTTGCAGTCTGCCCGGTGAACGGCCTGTCGGGCACGTTCAAGGGAGACAACGTCGATTATCGCGTGGCCGCACAGTATCAGTGGACGCCGACGTTCATGACTTATGCTTCGGTCGCAACCGGCTTCAAGGGTGGCGGGGTCAATCCCCGGCCGTACAACCTCTATCAGGTTATCCCGTTCGATCCCGAACGGCTGACCTCGTATGAAATTGGCTTCAAGAGCGACCTGTTCGATCGCCGCCTGCGCGTCAACGCCAGCCTGTTCTACGGCAACTATACCAACCTGCAGCTGCCGGTCAGTTCTTGCCCGGCCAATCCGGCCTATCCGAACGTTCCGTTGGCCAGCTATGCCCAGCCATGCAGCGCCCTGCTCAACGCCGGCAAGGCCCGGACCCAGGGTGGTGAACTGGAAGTGACCGCCCGCCCGATCGACAAGCTCACGCTGCAAGGAACCCTCGGCTATCTCGACATCGGGTTCAAGTCGCTGCAGGCTGCGGCCATCAGCGCGGGGACGACGCTCAATTCGCAGTTCCCGCTGGCATCGAAATGGAAGGCTAGCGCAAGCGCCCAATATCGGATCGACACGGAATCTGCCGGAGCGATCACGCCGCGCCTCGACATGACGTACCAGTCGAGTTTCTATACCTCGATCCCCAACACCACCTTCAACAAGGTGCCGGGCTACACCCTGCTCAACGCCTCGCTCGCGTGGGAAGCGCCCGACGGCAAGTGGATGGTGATCGGTAACCTGATGAACCTTACCAACAAGCTGTACTACTATGCGCTGCTCGATGCGCGTGCCGTCAATGGCCTGGTGACCGGCTTCCCGGCCGCGCCGCGCCAATGGCGCATCACGGTCAAGCGCTCGTTCTGATCGATCGGATTGGGAGCTTCTCCATCTGGTAAAAGCTCCCGATCTCCTTTCCTGCATCTTCCTGTTTGGATACTCCGATGGCCCTGTCTTCCCTGCTCTTCCTGGCTGCGGCCGCCAGCGCGCCTGCCGCAGTGCCGCCTGGCGTTACGGTCACCCCGCCCGCCGCACCTGTGGTGGTCCTCGCGGCCAGGGATCAGCGGGCTCTGCTCGCCAGTGCCGATCGCAAGCTGGCGGCGAACAAACGCCTGGTGTTTGATATGTATCGGATCGTGCTGCAGGCCGGAGACACCGACCGTGCGCATGAATTCATCGCCACGGACTACATCCAGCATAATCCGAATGCCGCGCAGGGGCTCGCCGGGCTCATCGCCTATGTCAAGGCGACCCGGCCAGTGCGGCCGGTGCTCGATCATCTCGAAATCCCGATGATTCATATCATGGCAGAGGGCGATTATGTGACGATCGCATTCGCACGGCCAGAAACCGACGCGGCCGGGCAGCGCTATGTCACCACTTGGTTCGATCTGTTCCGCATTGCGCATGGCCGGATCGCCGAACACTGGGACCCGATGCTCCGCAGCGATCGCAAGATCGATCCCAACAAGCAGAAGCTGCCCTGAGCAGCGCATGCGGCATCGGGCGGAGCCAACCGCCCGATGCCGCCCACTTGGCGCTTAAAAGCCCTTGCGCTGCACAGTCCACGCCGGATCGACGCAGAGGCGGCACATCGGGCCCGTGAACGTTCGCCCAGCCGCTGCATTGCCATCGAGTTGCCAATCCAGCCAGTCGAGTGCCACCTGCGCAACGCGCCCGCCATATGGCTCGTCCATGCTGCCGCGATGGCCGAGCTGGATATTGACCATAGCCACCGGCACACGGCTGATCCGGCGGAAATCGTCCATCCCGTTATCGTAGGCAATGTCGCCCGGGCCGCCCATGATATAGAGGACCGGGGTATGCAGGCGCTCCAGCGCTTGCTTGGGTGTCGTCAGCCCGGGAATGAACGGCGTCCCATCCGGAAAAATGCCGCTGTTGTGGATGATGACGGCATGGACGCGCGGATCGGACGCGGCATCCAGCGCTTGTACGCCGCCACAACTGTGCCCGGAAACTGCAACGCGGCGCGGATCGATCCTTCCATAGAAATCACTTCCCGGCCGGGCGTTTTCGGCAAGAATCCAATCGAGGCCCTTGAGGATATCCGCCGGCATCGTCGCCACCGGACGCAGCGCGTGATCAGGCATGATCCCGCGAAGCGCAGCGGGTGCGTCTGGCCCGGTCAACGCGGTGCCGGGCGCAATGGCGACATAACCATGCGATGCAATTTCAAGCAGGTGGAGCCGCGCGCTGGCCGCATCGGCCGAGCATCCGCTGTTGCCCCACAGCAGGACGCCCAGCTTGCCACCATCCTTCGGAAGCGAGGCCGGGCGATAGACAAGGTGGTTGGGGAGCGTGGCGCGGTTTTCGACGATAGCGGGCATCGGGCCGGTACCCGGCAGGTCTGGCAACGCGAAATAGCCCGCATAGCGCGCCAGTTCGATCGGCGAGGGACCGCCGGCTGGCGCTGGTGGCGTCTGGGCACTGCTGGAGAGCGGCATGGCAGCCACGGCGCCGGCAATCAGTGCACGGGACCAACACCGGGATCGCTTTGTTTCGGTCATCGCTGTTGTCCTGCCTGATTGCCTTGCTGGCATTGATGCATTGCTCATGGGCGGATCCAGGGCCCGGGGGGCCTTGGCTCGAAGCGATCGAGTTGCTGCGAACCGAACGGCAGCATGGTTTCGCGATCGGCACGATACGGATCGGACAAGACGCGGATGGTCTTGCCGATCACCATTGTCGATCGCGTCGCAACGTCAAAACGCGGCCATGACGGCAGTTGCGGCCCATGGGGCACACCCGTGTGGGCAAAGCCTGCCCAGGTGCCCGACATCGTGTCGACCAGCCGCAGCGCCTCTGCCGATGGCGTGACATAGCGCCAGGCCGGCAGCGTGCCGAAGATGAACGGAACTTCGGCCACATGCGGGGTCACGTCATGAAATGCGCCGACAGTCATGGGATAGTCGAACGCGTAGAGGTAGGCGGGCGCTCCACCTTGCGCTGCCTTGTGCTCGGCAAGCAGAATCGCATCGAGCAGATAGCTGCGATCGGTGGTCAGCCGCGCGAACAAGCGGCCATTGTCGAGCGCGGGATAGCGCGCTCGATAGGTTTGAATAACCGCCTCGGCATGGCTGGACGGCAGAAATGGTTCCAGCTGCCGCCGCAACTCCGCTTCGCCAAGCGTGGCATAGGCAGGGTCGGCGCCAAGGAACAGCGCGGTTTCATCGCGCGCCGTTCCGACGATGAGTGGCACATGGGCACTGGGGGCCAGGCCGCCAGGATCGACGGGCTGCCGGGGCAGGACCACGCCATCCACATTGGGCCGGAACTGCCCCATGGCGTTGCGCACGGTGATGCCCGCTGCAGTGACCGTCGCCACGGGAATATCGGCAAGTTTGCTCACTTCACCGGCATTCAGCCCAAGCGTGTGCAACAGGCGATCGGCCCGCTCGAACGAAAGGTCGGCATCATCCATGCGCAGCGCTGGCCCGCTTTCCGATGCACAGCGATGGAACAGACCCGCCGCGCCCGGCACCGCCAGCATCACGCTGGCCTTGCGCCCTCCGCCCGATTGGCCGAAAATCATCACGCGGTCAGGATCGCCACCGAATGCCTCGGCATTGTGTCGCACCCATTGCAGGGCGAGGACGATGTCGAGCAGCCCGGCATTCCCCGAAGCGGCGTATTTCTCGCCCCCGGCGTGGGCGAGATTGAGATAGCCAAAGACATTCAGGCGATGGTTGATAGTCACGACGACAACGTCCTGCGTGCGGGCGAGGAACGCCCCATCGGTGAGCGGATCGAAGCCCATGCCGGCTTCCCATCCGCCGCCGTGCAGCCATACCATGACCGGCTTGCGCCCCTTGAGCGCGCCGGTCCACACGTTGAGCGACAGGCAGTCTTCCGAAGCCTCTGGGGTTGAGCCGTCATGGCCCTTTTGTGGGCAACGCGGGCCGATCTCAATGGCCGGGCGGATGCCGCTCCACGGTCGACGCAGGCGGGCAGGGAGGAACCGGGCCGCTCCTCCGGTTGGCTCGCCATAGGGAACGCCGAGGAAACGGTGCACCCCGTCAGCCAGCACGCCCGCAACCCGGCCAGCGGTCGTCCGCGCCACCGATGTTGCCGCCGCACCATGCGCAGGGCGATCAAACGCCATGAGCGCGGCACAGCCAAGCGTCGCGCCCATCGCGCTGCGGCGGTCAAACAGCATGGCGTATTTCCTTTCGCTTCGCCGGCTTGCCAGCTGGCGTATCGGCCGGGTCGCGCCCGATCATCATTTCAGGTTCTTGCGGGCGATATGCCAGCGGGTGTCGCGGCACAGCCCGCAATCCGGCCCCGAAAACAGCGATGCAGCGGCGCGATCACCCTTGAGGCGCCATTGCAGCCAGTTGACAACCACGCTGCCAAACGTGCCGCCGCCCGGCTCAAAGTAGGTTCCGCCATGGCCGACCCCGTCCGGATAGGCCCAGACCGCTGGAATGGAGGTGATGCGCTCGAAATCGTCACGGCTGTTTTCGTGCGCGCCATCTGACGCGTCACCGCCGATATAGAGCACCGAGCCGTGCAGCTTGGCCAGGCTCGCCTTGGTCACCGGCGCGCCGGGCAAGCCACCCGTGCCCTTGTTCCAGACCCCACTGTTCATGACCAGCGTGGTCTTGATCCGTGGATCGGCGGCGGCCGCGATAGCCTGGAGTCCTCCGCACGAGTGACCCATCACGGCCACGGCAGCGGTATTCACCTTGGCGAACAGCGCGCTTTTGCGATCGCGGTTCTGCGCTGTCGCCCAATCGAGCGCGTCGGTCAGCTGGGTATAGTTCGACAGGGCCGGGGCGGTCATGCTCACTGGCGGCGGGGGCATGCCCTCTTCCGAGCCACCCTCGATCGTGGCGGGCCCAATCCCACCGATCGAGATCACCAGATACCCGTGCGAGGCGATCTCGGTCAGAAACGTCCGGTAGCGGTTGCCATAGGCCATGCATCCGCCGTTGGCCCACAGCACGACCGGCAGCTTCGATTGAGTGGCGAGATGGGCCGGTGCGAATACCGTGTAGCCGGGAAACGATGCCGCCTGCTCCATCACGGCTGGAAAGCGGCCGCTACCGGCCGGCGCGCGCGCATCCACCCGCGCCAGGTCGGGCTGGGCCGGCGCTGCCGCCATGGACAGCACGGCGCAGATCGCCGCTATGCCAGTTGAATATTTCTGCATCATCAGGGATCCTCTCGTGGCCTCGTCAGCCTTGCCGAAACCATAGCGAGAATCTTGCTGCAATCAATTGCATTTTCTACCATTTGATATAAATGGACTGAGAATAAGCGAGAGAGGATGCAGCGATGGACGGAGGCAACCGGCGGGCAGCAGGGTGGACGCGCCGCGCAATACTGCCAGCGCTTGGCCTAGCCGCAGGGGCCTGTGCAACCGGCCCGGCGCTGGGGCAGGTACTGCCCAGGGGATTGCAACTGCCACCGCTCCCGGCGTCATGGAACAGCGTGGAACGCGTGCCGCTGTGGCCAGGGGCAGTGCCGGGCACGGGGTTCCAGGCGCAGCCTTTGCCCGCTGGCTTTCCCGACATCCTGATCCGCAATGTCGCGCGCCCCGAAATCCGGGTCTTTCCGCCACCAGCAGGCGTGCCATCCAACGGCCTTAGCCTGCTTCTCCTTCCCGGCGGGGCCTACAGCTGGGTGTCGATCCTCAACGAGGGCATCGAGGTTGCCGCGCGGTTCGGCGCGATGGGCTATACCACGTTTGTGCTGGTCTATCGCTTGCCGGGCGAGGGGTGGGAGCAGCGCGCAGACGTTCCGCTCGCCGATGCGCGCCGCGCCGTCCAAGTCATCCGCCTTGACGCAGCGCGCCGCCAGCTCAGGCCTGACGGCATCATGGCAGTGGGATTTTCGGCCGGTGGGCATCTCGCGGCATCACTCGCCACCGGCTATGGCAATCGGGTTTTTCCAGCGGTGGACGCGCTGGATGATTCCGATGCACGGCCTGCTGCCGTGGCGGCGATCTATCCGGTCATCAGCCTTTCCCCAGACCTCGGCCACCATGATTCGACCGCCAATCTGCTCGGCGCCAATCCGACGGCGGAGCAGATCGCGCGCCACTCCCCAGCCTTGCACGTGACCGCCGATACGCCGCCGATGTTCCTGGCGCATGCCCTGGATGACCCTGCGGTCAAACCGGAAAACACGCTGGTGATGATGCGTGCGATGACGGCAGCGCAGCGGCCTGTCGAGGTTCATATGTTCGAAAAGGGCGGCCACGCCTTTGGCGCGGGTCGGGCCAATCAACCCAATAAAGCCTGGCCGGATCTGTTCCATGCCTGGGCGCAGACGCAGCTTTCCTGAAAACCCGTTACACGATTGGAAATCGATCATGGCACTCGAGATCACGCGCCGGAATCTTGCGCAATGGGCCGGCAGTTTGGCCGTCAGTCAGTTGGTGCCTCCCATCGCCCGCGCTGCGGCCGGATCCGCAGCTGGCGGCGCGCTCACCCCGGGCGATGCGCTGCGCTATGTAAATCCAGCCTTGCGCCCGTCGGCTGAAATGGTTGCCCGCATGAGTGCCGAACACGGCACGCCCAACGACAGCACCCTGGCTGAACTGCGCCGTCCGCACCCTGAATTCATGCCCAAGCGACTGCCCGATGTTGCGGTGGAAGAGCGCCTGATCCCCGTTCCAGGTGGCGCGCCAGCGGTAAAGGTGTTTGTCATCAACGCCCGCGCCGGCAGCAAGCGACCCGCCATCGTGCACATGCATGGCGGCGGGTATATCGCCGGCACAGCCGCCTTCGAGGTGGGCAAGCACCAAGCAGTGGCCAAGGAACTCGATTGTGTCATTGTTACGGTGGATTATCGCCTTGCCCCCGAAACCCGTTTCACCGGTTCGGTCGAGGACAACTACGCGGCGCTGAAATGGGTGCATGACAATGCAGCCGCGCTCGGTGTCGATCCTAACCGCATCGCCATCATGGGTGAAAGTGCCGGCGGCGGCCATGCCGCGCGTCTGGCGATCACCGCGCGCGATCGCGGGGAGGTGCCCGTACTGTTGCAGGTGCTGATCTATCCGATGCTGGACGATCGCACCGGCAGCACTGTTATTCCGCCGTTCCCGCTCGGTTCGATTGGCTGGGATGCGCCCAGCAATCGCTATGGCTGGTCCTCGTTCTTGGGCATGCGGCCAGGCGGTGCAAACGTGCCGGCGGCAGGCGTTCCTGCTCGTGTCAAGGACCTGGGCGGACTGGCGCCGGCGTTCATTGGCGTTGGTGGCATCGACTTGTTCGTGTCTGAAGACGTTGCCTATGCGCGTCGGCTGATCGAGGCGAAGGTGCCATGCGAATTGCTGGTGATCCCTGGTGCCTATCACGGCTTTGATGTTGTCGCTGCCGATACGGCACCGGCACGCCAGTTCACCAAGGCCAAATTCGATGCCCTTCGCCGCGCGTTCGGCAATTCGGATGTTTAACGTGACGGGGGGTGGCGCTGTTCTCGCCGGCTCAATTGAGGTGGTGCCGGAAATCTGGACAGGGTGCCGGCCTAGTGGCGCAATCGCGCTTTTCTGCATGCTGGCCGATTATCTTGTGCCGCGAGCACGTGCACCAGATGAAAAGGCGGGCAGCCTGGCGCAAACCACGCTGCCCGCAGGACGTGAGGTTATCGCGCCGGCGCCCTGTTCGGCTTGAGGCTCCGGTGCGGCGTCCCCCAGGGTGTTCGCGTGGCGCTATGCCTCGGCGCGTTCGGCACGGATCATGCGATCGAGCATCTTGCGCACTTTCACCGGCGCGACGTCGTTGGACATCAGCACGGGGTTGAGCGAGAAGAACTCGGCATCGCCCATTTCCTGCTGCACTGCTTTAACCAGCGGGCCATCCTCGTCTTCAAAGGCGGCATGCATGCCAGCGATCTTGGCTGCGTTGTAATCTGCATCCTCCACCACGTGATTGCGCCGCGTGGCGAAGAAGTAGTGGGTGGAGAAGGCATCGGCGGGCGTGCAACTGTGCAGGTCATATTGGTCGAGCGCGTCGTCGAAGTGGTCGCTGTCCTGCACCGCGGCAACGGTAAGCTGAATGTTGGCCGGCGCGCTCCAGGTGATGTCGAAAAACTGCCTGGCCTCGTCTTCGGGACGCGGCAGGAACGGAGCGAAGATCATCATCGCCGGCTGTTGCGACCATTCCCAGCGCGCGCTCACGTTCTTTTCGGTTTCGCGCAGTTGCGGCACGATCGGCGACAGCTTGCCGCGCGTGGTGATGATCTCGCCATGGACGTGGTCGATGTGGCTAAGATCCATGACATTGTCGATGATCAGCTCGTAATTCACGGGCAGATGCATGTAGGTGTAGGCCACGGCATTTTCGTGCCCGATGTCGAGCGGGGAATAATCGGGCAGCAGGGTGAGATCGGGTTCGGATGCGTCCATCCAGATCCACAGGAAGCCGTGGCGTTCGACCAGGGCAAAGGTATCGACCTGCGCTGCCTTGGGAATATGGCCAGTGCCATGGGGATTGTGGGTGCATTGCCCCTGCGCGTTGAAGCGCAGCGCGTGGTAGGGGCAGGCCACCTCGTCGCCATGGCGCGTACCCATGCTGAGCGGGGCAAAGCGGTGCGGGCAGCGATCGTGCAGCGCCACTGCGGTGCCATCGGCCTGGCGATAGATCAGCACCGATTTGCCCAGCAGCTTGCGATGGAACAGTTGCGCGCCGTCCACCTCGGTGGACAGGGCGGCGATGTACCAGGCCTTCATGAGGAAATGATCACGGGTTTTCATGGCAAGACCTCTCCAATCTAGATTTCGATGACAAGGCGCGGCGTGCGCGCGCGCGAACAGCAGGGCGTGAAGCAGTCGTTGGCAGCCTGTTCGGCCGCGGACAGGTACATGTCGCGATGGTCAGGTACCCCGGCGAGCACAGTGGTGAGGCAGGTGCCGCAGATGCCCTGTTCGCAGGACAGCGGCACTTCGATCCCTGCCTCGGCCAGCGCGGTTGCCGCGCTTTGGCCAGAAGCAACGGGCACGATTTGCCCGGTTCCGGCGATCTCTATCTCGAAGGCATCGCCCGGATCCTGCACTTCCGGCGCGGAGAAATGCTCCACGTGCAGGCGCGCTTCGGGCCAACCGGCCGCCCGCGCCGCGCCGATCACAAAATCCATGAAGCCGGCCGGGCCGCAGGCATAAAGGTGGGCCTGCGGATCGGTCTCTGCCAGCACGCGCGCCATGTCCAACCGCGTCTGCGGCACGTCGTCGAAATGGTAATGCACGTGGTGGGGCGCGTGCGAGTGCGCGATGCGTTCGCGAAACGCGATGCGCGCGTGCGTTCTGGCGCAATAGTGCAGGGCATAGGGCGTGCCGCTGCGCGCCAGATGATCGGCCATGGCGATGATCGGGGTGATCCCGATGCCGCCGGCAAACAGCAGCGCGGGCTCTCCTGGCACCAGGGCAAAGAGATTGCGCGGTGCGCTGATATCCAGGACGTCGCCCACCTTGACCTCTTCGTGCACATGGCGCGAGCCGCCGCGCCCGGCGGTCTCGAGCAGGATGCCCAGTTCATAGACCGTTGTGTCGCCCACCTGGCCGCACAGCGAATATTGGCGGATCATGCCATTGGGCATTTTCAGGTCGATGTGCGCGCCCGGTTCGTATGGCGGCAGGCTGGCGCCGGGCAGCGGCGCGAGGACGAGGCCGACAATCCCCTCGGCTTCCTCGCGCCGCTCGGCGACCCGAACGGAAATCCATCCGTTCATGCAACGGTCTCCGCCACGTGGTCCGATGCTTCCTGCTCCAGCAGCTTGTCGAGCACCCACAGCATGCGGCCGGGGCCGGCATCGTGGACGATGTCGATTTGCGGGGCGTCGGGATATTGCAGTTGCCGCTCGCGCTGACCTTCCAGAATGCGCTTGTCTTCGAGAAAGGCATCGAGGTTGGTGGCATGCATCAGTTCGACAATGCCGGGAAACCAGGTGGCCTTGCTGGTGCCCCACGAGAAGTAATAGTCGATCGATCCATCGTCGCGCGGCGTGACCGCCTGGCTGGTAAACGTATCGAGCAGCAAGTCCCCGTTGCTCTCTCCCGACGTGGCATCGCCGGCAGACTTGATGCGGAAGCTCATGATGAAATTGCACGGCACGGTAAGCGTGACATGCACATCGATATCGAACCGTGCTGCCGGATCGAACAGGTGCTTGGCAAAGTTGGGCGCCGGTACGCCGCGCACGGTGTAGCGCGTCTCGATCCCGCGCGGCAGGTTCTTGTGCCGGGGGCGGATCAGGCTCCAGTCGTCAGACCCGCCAAAGGTTTCGCCATGCACCCAGGATACGTGGCTGAGATCGGCCAGGTTGGCGATTTCCTGCCGGTAATTGGTCTCGATGCGGATCGCGTTGGTCTTGAGCACCCAGTCGGGATCGGTCGGCCCCACCGCCTCGCAGATCAGCGCGGGGTCGGCCTTGGCGGGATCACCCAGCCAGACCCAAATCCAGCCGTCCTTTTCCACCGCCGCGAGCGTCGGCACATCAGCGCCAGGCGGGATCTTGTCCATGCCGGGCACCTGGCGGCAGCGGCCATCGGGGCCGAACAGCATGCCGTGGTACATGCAGCGCACGGCATCGCCTTCCTTGCGGCCAAGCGAGAGGGGGGCGGAACGGTGTGGACAGCGATCCTCCATCGCCACCAGCGCACCTTGCGGCGTGCGATAGAGCAGGATCGAGCGGCCCGCGATCTTGCGCACGACAAGATCGCGGCTGCCGAGCCCGACATCGGTGCCCCAGCCGGCGCAATACCAGCAGTTTTGCAGGAATGTTTCAGTCTTGGTTGGCATGGTCAGAACTCCACGCCCAGCCGGGCATACCACTCGGTGGGACGGTTGTAGGTGCCGAAGATGAGGCCGGCGGCCTGGAGATTGCCGCTGACGATGTAGCGATCGTTGGTCAGGTTGGTGCCGCCCACCGTGGCGCTCCAGCGCTTGTCCGGGGCCCGATAGGTGAGGCTGGCGCTGAGCGAGTCCACGCCCGGGCGCTGGAGCAGGAGCGTGCGCTCGGTATCGTTCCACAGGCTGCTGGTGCGGGTATAGTCGAGCAGCGCGACAACCGAGCCGCCGTTGCCCAGGCGATATTCATAGCGCGGGCTGATGTTGAACTTCCAGTTCGGGGCCTTGGGCAGCGGGGCGCCGACAAAGACGCCGGCCTGGAGCGTGTTGGGGGCCACCACGGCGCCGGGCAGCACGCTGGTATACTTGGCCTGGGTGTAGCCGATCGAGCTGTTGATAGTGAGGCCCGCGACCGGGGCGAGCACTGCCTCCACCTCGAAACCCTTGATGCGGGCATCGCCGGCGTTCTGGATGGTGGGCGAAATGCCAAGCTGGAAATTGAGCTGGATATCGGAATACCGTGTGGTGAACACGGCAGCGTTGATCTGCAGGTGGCGATCGAGCAGTTCGGACTTGATCCCGGCCTCGAACGTCTCGGCCTTTTCCGGGTTGAACGTGGGCGCGTAGTTGAGCGGCGCGGAAAGTCGCGTGGTCCAACCCCCGGTCTTGTAGCCCTTGGACCACGAACCGTAGACCATCACATCGCGTGATGGGTGCAACTGGATGCCCAGCTTGGGCGAGAAGTTGTTGAATTTCTGATGCTGGTCTTGCGAAACAAAGAAGCGCAGCGGCTGGTTGGGATCGGGGAACCCGAGCAGCGAGGAACAGGGATTGCCATAGGTCGTGCAGCCGCTGACCTTGTAGAAAAATCCGTTGAGGTCGCTCTGGCCGCCGTTGAAGGTCTTCTTCTCGTTGGTATAGCGCCCGCCGACGGTGACCGAGACAAGCGGTGAGATTTCATAATCGGCCTGCCCGAAGAAAGCATAGTTCTTGGTGTCGAGATAATTCGGGCCATCGATCTGGATCAGGCCTTGGTCGAACGTCACATAGTCGTTCATGTGGCTGCGTTCTTTGAAGTAATAGCCTCCCAGAACGAACTTGAGCTTGTTGTCGAGGGTCTGGCCAACCAGCTGCAACTCCTGGCTGAATTGCCAGTTCTTGAGGCCGAAAGAGAATTCCAGGATGTTGAGCGGCGAGCCATCGGCATCGAGGCCGGTTGCCCAGTCGAGATCACGATAACCCGTGATCGATTTCAGCGAGAGGCCATCGGCCAGTTCGTAATCGACGGTGGCGGAAAGCCCCCAGGCCTTCATCTTGGAAAAGTTGATGCCGGTGGCATAGCTGGTATCGATGCTGTTGGTAACGAAGCGGTCGTCATACGGTAGGCGGTTGTTGTTCGGATCGGCATCGACATTCACGCCGCCGATCCCGCCGAGCATCTGCCCCGGATTGAGCGGTGTGCCGCGCGAACCGCACAGCGCGCTCAGCCCTGCTGCGGCCAGCCCCGCCTGCGGGGTGTTGATGCAGGTGTTGTAGAGAAAGGCCAGCGTCGAAGGCATGCTGGATGTCGTCTTGATCAGCTTGTTGGCCGTGCCCTGCTGGTTCTGCCGCATGTAATCGCCCGAGACGCGGATGGTCAGGCGGTCTGTCGGACGCCACACCATCTTGCCGCGCAGCGACCATTCGCTTTGCCCGCCTTCCTGGGCGGAGCGATCGGTACCGTTGGCGCGGAAAGCGGATTCCGGATCGGTGGCGTAGGTCGCCGCGCCAGGATAGGGAATGCGGTTGAGATACCCATCGCGGTGGCGCGAGGCGCCGGTTATCGCGAAAGCCAGCGTGTCGGACACGGGCAAGTCGACACTCGCATTCATGTCGAGCCGATTGTAGCGGCCGGTGGTGATATCGCCGCGAAACGACGTGGTGTTGCCCGGATCGCGCGTGACGATCGAGATCGCGCCGCCGATCGTGTTGCGGCCAAATAGCGTACCCTGCGGCCCCTTGAGCACTTCGATGCGCTGCACATCGGGCAAATCGAGGTTGGCGCCCACGGTGCGGGCAAGATAGACGCCATCGAGATAGACGCCGACGCCTGGATCGAAGTTGGCGGCAAAGTCGCTTTGGCCGATGCCACGGACATAGGCTGACAAGACAGAGGACGAACCCGAGAAAGGCGAGCCGGCATCGAGCGTCACGTTGGGCGAGATGTTCGAAAGGCTCGACACATCAGCCACGGCGCGCTCTTTCAGCGCATTGCCGGCAAAGGCTGAAATGGCGATGGGCACGTCCTGCACGTTCTGCGCACGCTTCTGCGCGGTGACGACGATTTCAGCGATGCCGGTATCGGCGGCAGGAGCATTCTGCGCGGTGGCAGCCGGTTCGGTGCCGGCTGTGGTTTGGCCCATGGCGGGAGTTGCCAACGCCGCAGACAGCATGGCGGTCCCGGTGAGCAAGGCTGCTTTGATCATTTCTACCCCTCCGTAATGGCCCCCGTTGTTTCGGAGTGCCGTTGCGCAGAGTGTAAGAGCAGGGAATGTGCCAGTTTAAATAAGGGCATGAAATAATTGGGATGATGCGCGAGATCGTTCGTGTGGCATGAGAACTGTTGCGCAAAATTGGCCATTCATTATGCTGGAGTTGTATAAAAACAAACACAGGGGAGAGTGATGCCCAGCGAGCATCCTTCGCATCCGGCCTGGGCCGGAGAACGCGATGCCGCGCGCGATCTGGCGCGCAAACTGGTCGTGGCCGGTGAGCCATCGTTCGACGATCTGTGGAAGTCCTTCCACTACGATCCCGATCGGGCCGAGATCACGCTGAACGGCCAGCGCATGGTGCTGACCGACAACAATGCCCTGGGGATCATGCGGCGCGAGCTGGTGTCCTCTTTGGGTTACGACAAAGCGCGCGGGTTGGTGACGCGGATCGGCTACGGCATCGGTTCGGCCGATGCGCAACTGGCACTGGATCTGCGCAAGGAAGATGACATTTTCGCCGGCTTCGCGGTCGGGCCGCAGCTTCATGCGCTCAAGGGATCGGTCAAGGTCGAACCGCTGGTGTTCGAAGCGGATCGCAAGACCGGCCATTTCTACAGCGAATATCATTGGCACAATTCTGCCGAATGCCTGTCGCACCGGCAGGAGCTGGGCATCACGCCCTATCCCGGTGGCTGGCAGCAGGTGGGCTATGCTTCGGGCTATGCTTCGGCGTTTTTCGGGCGGGCGATGATCTTTCGAGAAGTGCAATGCGTCGCCATGGGGCACGATCGCTGCTTCCTCGTCGGCAAGGCGGCCGAGCAGTGGGAAAACGCCGACGAGGAAATGCGCTGGTTCCGCGCGGAAAACTACGCCCAGCGACAGGGCGAGGTGGCGGCGGGAAAGCTGCTACCCGATGAAGACCTGCGCATCGGTCAACGTTCCATCGTCGGCGCCTCCTCGGCGTTCAACCTGGCGCTTCACCTCGTGAACAAGGTGGCGAGAACCGATGCGCCGGTACTGTT
This sequence comes from Novosphingobium sp. 1529, assembly GCF_040544855.1. NCBI lineage: Bacteria > Pseudomonadati > Pseudomonadota > Alphaproteobacteria > Sphingomonadales > Sphingomonadaceae > Novosphingobium > Novosphingobium sp. 1529. Next base: position 24,313 of record NZ_JBEPKW010000019.1, on the reverse strand, counting down.
CACCGGCGAAAGCGGCGTGGGCAAGGAGGTGTTCGCGCGCGAATTGCACAAGCGCAGCAACCGTGCCGATGGTCCGCTGGTGTCGGTCAACTGCGCCGCCATTCCCGAAACCCTGATCGAGGCGGAATTGTTCGGCGTGGACAAGGGGGCGTTCACCGGTGCTACGGCATCGCGCCCTGGTCGCTTCGAGCGGGCCGAAGGCGGAACCCTGTTTCTGGACGAAATCGGCACCTTGTCGTTCGCGGCTCAGGCCAAATTGCTGCGCGTGCTGCAAGAAGGCGAATACGATCGCGTGGGTGGCAGCCGGCCGCTGCGCACCAACGCCCGGCTTGTCGCTGCAACCAATGCGGATCTGCACCGGGATGTGGCAAACGGCACGTTCCGGTCAGACCTGCTGCACCGGATTTCCACCTTTCCGATCACGATCCAGCCGCTGCGCCGGCGCCGCGCCGATATCCCGCTGCTGGCCAACTATTTCCTGCGCAAGATGTGCGCCAAGCACGGGCGCACCCAGGTGGCGTTCGACGATGCGATCATTCGCCATTTCCTGGAATACGATTGGCCGGGCAACATTCGCGAGATGGAAAACCTGATCGAGCGGGCGGTGATCCTGGCCGACGATAACGAGCTGATCGGCATCCACCACCTCACGATGACGGCGCAATCGTTCGACGGCGGACACAGCGATGGCGGCGATGGCGACGGGCGAGCCGGTGAGCCATTTTCCGCCTATGTGATGGATCGCATTCGCCGCGGGGCGTCTGGCCTGCCCGAAGCGCCCGATGGGATCGATGCCCTGCTGCTCGATGCGCGCCTCACGCGGGACGAGGTGGTAGACCGCCTGATCGGCGCAACGCTCGTGGCCACCAGCAACAACGTCACCGAAACGGCGCGGCGCCTTGGCATGACGCGCTCGCAGGTCAACTATTGGTTGCGCGGGCAACGCGGGGCATCGTCACAGTTGGCCTGACAAAGGCGCATCATGGCCCCAATCGCGGTATTTGCGGCGCACAACCTCGGTCATGCTGGCAATATCGGGCGAAAGATCGCCCACGCGGTGGCTCATGATGATCGGCGATGTCGCAGGCTCGGCCAGTTCGCGAAAGGCAACGTCGTGGCTGCGCGCGCGGCGCACCGACTCCGGGACGATGGCCATGCCTTCCTCCGCCGCGACAAGGCCAATGGCGATCTGGAGTTCGCGCGCCTCGTGGACGATGCGTGGTTCGATCGCCTGGTCGCGGAACAGCGACAGAACTTGGTCGGCATAGCTTGGGCGCGGAGAGCGCGGATAGAGAATCTGCGGCTCGTTCGCCAGGTCGTGCAGCGAGATCGGCCCTTCACCGCGCGCCAGGGGATGGTCGACCGGGAAGGCGGCGATCAACCGCTCGTTGTGCAGAACGATGCGGCGGACGGCCGGATCGTCAAAGCGGATGCGACCAAAGCCTACGTCGATGCGCCCGTCCTTCAGCTGTGCGATCTGTTCGAGCGTCGTGCTTTCGACCATCACGATCTCGACATCTGGCGCGACCTTGCGGAACTCGCGGATCATTTCGGGCAGCCGGGCATAGATCGTGGAGGCGACAAACCCGATGACGAACCGCCGTCGGCGGCTGGTGGCGGCGGTCTTCACCATCGTGTCGACATCCTCCATCCGCGCCAGCAATTGCACAGCCTGAGCATGGAGCAGGCGACCAACCTCGGTAAGGCGCAGCGGCCGCATCGTGCGATCCAGCAAGGGCGCGCCGACATGGGCTTCGAGCTGTTGGATCGCGCGCGACAATGGCGGCTGGGCAATATGCAGCCGCTCGGCCGCGCGGCTGAAATTGCCTTCGTCGGCAACGATCACGAAATAGCGCAAGAGGCGCAGGTCCAGCATGGTTCATACCTATCAGGTATAGCGATTAGACCCAATAGATGTTGGATTGCCTCCGGCGCAAGGCTTATCGATCATTGAAATTATGCTGTTTGGGGCAATTTCTGCAATGGCAACGCTGAGTCGGGCTGATACCTTCATTGTCGATGTGCCGACGATCCGCCCGCATGTCCTGGCCATGGCGACAATGCATGCGCAATCGATGGTAATCGTGCGCCTGACCGACGCCGACGGCATCGAAGGCGTGGGTGAGGGCACGACGATCGGTGGTCTCAGCTATTGCCCGGAAAGCCCCGAAAGCATCAAGTCGGCGATAGACACCTATATCCTGCCCGTGCTGAAAACCTGCGATATCGCGCAGGTCGGCGCGACCATGGCCAAGGTTTCCGCCAGTGTGCGCGGCAACCATTTTGCCAAATGCGCAGTGGAATCCGCCTTGCTCGACATCGCAGGCAAACGCCTTGGCGTGCCGGTCTCGGCGCTGATTTCCGGGGGAGCGCGGCGCGATCGGCTGCCCGTGGCCTGGACCCTGGCGAGCGGCGATACCGGGCGCGACATTGCCGAGGGTGAGGAAATGCTCGATCGGCGCCGGCACCGCATCTTCAAGCTCAAGATCGGCAAGCGTGCGGTGCGCGATGACGTTGCCCACGTCGGTGCGATCTGCAAGGCGCTGGGCGATCGCGGCAGCATTCGCGTCGATGTGAACCAGAACTGGTCGGCAACGCAGGCCAGCCTGGGCATGGCGATGCTGCACGATGTGGGCTGCGATCTGGTCGAGCAACCGACTGCAGGCGATGACATCGCGGCGATGGCCCGCCTGACCGCGCAGCAGACGATCCCGCTGATGGCCGACGAAGCCTTGCACGGGCCGCGCAGCGCACTGCGCATCGCCTCGGCCGGCGCGGCCGATGTGCTTGCGCTCAAGATCGCCCAATCCGGGGGGCTGTTCGCTGCGGCCGAAGTTGCGGCAATCGCCGCGGCCGCAGGCATCGGTCTCTATGGCGGGACGATGCTCGAAGGCAGTATCGGTACGGCCGCCTCGGCCCATGTCTTTGCCACCATCCCGCATCTGGCCTGGGGAACCGAGTTGTTCGGCCCGCTGCTGCAGACCGAAGAGATTCTGCGCGAGCCGCTCGACTATCGCGACTTCTCGTTGGGCGTGCCCGACGGGCCAGGGCTTGGCATCGCTTTTGACGAGGGCAAGCTCGCCTTCTTCCGGCGCGACCGCGACGGGCCGCGTCTTCATCCCGTCAGTGCAGGAGCCTGAAACCCATGCTGTTCATGGTGGAAATGGACGTCAACATTCCGCTGGGCTTCGATGTTGATGAAGCGACGCGGATCAAGGCTGAGGAAAAAGCCTATTTCCAGCAGCTTCAGGCGGCAGGGACCTGGCGCCATATCTGGCGCAAGGTGGGGCTCTATTCGAACGTCTCGATCTTCGATGTGGAGAGCAATGCCGCGCTTCATGACACGCTGATGGCGCTGCCACTCTTTCCGTTCATGACCATCAAAGTGACCCCGCTGTGCCGGCATCCCTCGTCGCTCCACGACGACGATCGCTGAGCGCAGCGTACGAAAACCGGGCATAAAAGACATCCAGGAGAGTGAACATGGACACCAGCTTCGTCAAATCGCCAGAAGTCCAGAAGCTGCTCGATCGTGCGGCGGGCATCGAGGAAAGCGGTGGCAACCCGCGTCTCAAGGCTATCATGCGCGACCTTATCGAAAGCGCCATGACCGTGATCGTCAAGCATGACGTGTCGGAGAGCGAATTCTGGCTGGCGGTGAAGTATCTTGCCGAAGGTTCCGGCGAACTCGGGCTGATCGTACCGGGCATCGGGCTTGAGCATTTCATCGACCTGTTCCTGGATGCCAAGGACGCGCAAGCCGGGCGGGTTGGCGGCACACCGCGCACGATCGAAGGGCCGCTCTATGTGGCCGGTGCGCCGCTGGTGGAAGGCGATGCCGCGCTGACGGTCGATCCCGACGAAGGCGCCCACACTCTCTACATGAGCGGCGCGGTGACCGGCCCCGATGGCGAGCCGGTGGAGAATGCGATCGTGCATGTCTGGCACGCAAACAGCCAGGGGTGGTATTCGCACTTCGATCCAACCGGCGAACAGACCCCGTTCAACAACCGCCGGCGCATCAAGCTGGGCAAGGACGGGCGCTATGCGTTTCATTCCAAGCAGCCGAGCGGCTATTCGGTGCCGCCCGGTGGCGCAACGGACCAACTGATGCAGGCCTTGGGCCGGCATGGCAATCGCCCGGCGCACGTGCACTTCTTTATCGAGGCACCGGGCTATCGCACCTTGACCACCCAGATCAATTTCGGCGACGACCCCTTTGCAGCCGACGATTTTGCCTTTGGCACGCGCGAAGGCCTGCTGCCTGTGCCCAATCGCCAGGGTGATGCGGCGTATATCGCTTTCGATTTCCAGTTGCAGCGGGCGAGCGATGCCGAGGACGAAGGCTTTTCTGCCCGCGCGCGCGCTGCGGCCGAACCGGTGGACGCAGCATAAGGCACGGCCAGGGCGGATAAGGCGCATACTTCGGCTAAAGGTTTCGACACGACATGGACAAGATCTACGCCAATCCTGCCGCTGCGCTTGATGGCCTTCTGTTTGATGGCATGACAATCATGTCGGGCGGGTTTGGGCTTTCGGGCAACCCCGAGAGTCTGATCCCCGAAATCCGCCGAAGCGGGGTCAAGGGCCTGACGATCATTTCCAACAATGCCGGTGCCGATGGCTTTGGCCTGTGGATGCTGCTGGAAAGCCGGCAAGTGAAGAAAATGATCTCGTCCTATGTCGGCGAAAACAAGTTGTTCGAGAGCCAGTACCTGTCTGGCGAACTGGAACTGGAACTGAACCCGCAAGGGACGCTGGCCGAGCGGATCCGCGCCGGCGGCGCGGGCATTCCGGCCTTTTACACGAAAACCGGGGTCGGCACTGTCGTGGCCGAGGGGAAGCCGGTGGACGTGTTTGAAGGCGCCGAATATGTGCGAGAGACCTGGCTGCGGGCGGACCTCTCGATCATCAAAGCCTGGCGGGCGGACCACGCGGGCAATCTCATGTATCGCAAGACGGCGCGCAATTTTAACCCCAACATGGCGACGGCCGGCAAAGTGACCGTGGTGGAAGTGGAGGAAATCGTGCCTGAAGGGACGTTCGACCCCGATGGCATCCACACACCGGGCATCTACGTCGACAGGATCGTCCTCGCCACGATCAATGAGAAGCGCATCGAGAAGCTGACCACGCGTCAGCGGGAGAGTGCATGATGGCCTGGACCCGCGACGAGATGGCCGCCCGCGCCGCGCGCGAACTGCGCGACGGATATTACGTGAACCTGGGCATCGGCATTCCCACTCTGGTGGCCAATCATGTGCCGCCCGGTGTGAACGTAACGCTGCAGTCTGAAAACGGCATGCTGGGCATCGGACCTTTTCCCTATGACGGGGAAGCAGACCCTGACTTGATCAATGCCGGCAAGCAGACCGTTACCGCGCTCCCGACCAGCAGTTTCTTCTCTTCGGCAGACAGCTTTGCCATGATCCGGGGCGGCCACATCGACATGGCCGTGCTTGGCGCGATGGAGGTATCGGCCCAGGGCGATCTCGCCAACTGGACGATCCCAGGCAAGATGGTGAAAGGCATGGGCGGCGCGATGGACCTGGTTGCGGGGGTCAAGCGTGTGGTCGTGGTCATGGATCACGTTGCCAAGGACGGCAGCCCCAAGATCCTGCCTGCCTGCACATTGCCGCTCACCGGCAAGGCGGTGGTGGACCTCATCATCACCGATCTTGCTGTCCTGGCGGTCGATCGCGGCAAGGGCGGGCTTAACCTGATCGAATGCGCGCCCGGTGTAACCGAGGCGGAGGTGCTGGCCAAGACGGCAGCGCCCTTGGCGCTTTCCCTGACCGCGTCAGAGTACGCACCGATCGCATCAAAGGAAATGGCATGGCGTTCCTAGCGCGCCCTGGCGCCCGGCTATACATCAAGCACGACGGGCGCGACGAGGCGCCCGGACTCGTTCTGCTCAACAGCATCGGCACCGACATGGACCTGTGGGACGCCGTCCTGCCGCATTTGCGCGATCGCTTCGCGCTGCTGCGGATCGATACGCGCGGCCATGGCGCTTCGCTGGCCGATCCGGGGGACTACAGCCTGGCGCAATTGGCAGACGATGTGCTGGCCGCAGCCGACGCCGTTGGATTTGCGCGCTTTGCCGTGGCGGGTGTTTCGCTCGGCGGGATGGTCGCCATGGAACTGGTGCTGCGCGCGCCGGGCAGGGTAAGGGCCTTGCTGCCGATCTGCACTTCGGCAACGATGGACCGCGTCGCGTGGGACAACCGCGTTGCCACCGTGCGCGAGCAAGGCATGGCCGGAATCGTCGACCTGGCGATGGGGCGTTTCCTGTCCGATGCTGCCGATCCGGCCATCTATCAAGCGGTGCGGCGTCAACTGCTTGCCATGGACGCGCAAGGCTATGCCGGCTGTGCCTGTGCCATTCGCGACATGGCCCTGGCCGACCGGCTCCACGCCATCGCCTGTCCGACGCTGGTAGTGACCGGCACGCGCGACACCTCGACGCCGTTCGAGGGCCATGGCGAACACCTGGTTGCGCGCATTCCCGGCGCGCGCCATGTTGCGCTGGCAGCGGCGCACCTGGCTCCGCTAGAGGCGGCAGAGCCGCTGGCCGCGACCATCGCCGCCTTTCTGGAAAGCTGATACCGCATGCCCGATGCTTTCATCTGCGACGCCATCCGTACCCCGATCGGCAAGCTCAACGGATCGCTCGCCACCATCCGCGCCGACGACCTGGCGGCTGTGCCGCTCAAGGCGCTGATGGCGCGCAACCCGGGGGCAGACTGGGCGGCACTGGACGATGTGCTGCTTGGCTGTGCCAACCAGGCGGGCGAGGACAATCGCAACGTGGCCCGCATGGCCGTGCTGCTGGCGGGCATGCCTGAAACGGTGCCGGGGGTTACCGTAAACCGGCTGTGCAGTTCCGGTCTCAACGCGCTGGGCATGGCAGCCCAGGCGATCCGTGCAGGGGACGCGGATTTCCTTATCGCGGGTGGCGTCGAGAGTATGACTCGCTCGCCCTACGTCATGGGCAAGGCGCATAGCGCATTCGCGCGCGACCAGAAGATCGAGGACACCACGCTGGGCTGGCGCTTCATCAACCCCGCGATGAAGGCGGCCTATGGCGTGGATACCATGCCGCAGACGGCCGAGAACGTCGCCGAGCAATGGCAGATCAGCCGCGAGGACCAGGACCGCTTTGCCCTGGCCAGCCAGGAAAAGGCCCATCGCGCCACGGCCAGCGGGCGCTTTGCCGCCGAAATCGTGTCCGTGACGATCCCGCAGCGCAAAGGCGAGCCGATCCTGTTCGATGCAGACGAGCATCCGCGCGCCACGACGCTGGAAGCGCTCGCCGCTCTCAAGCCCGTTGTGAAGCCTGGCGGGACGGTGACGGCGGGCAATGCATCGGGCCTCAACGATGGCGCCGCAGCCATGCTCGTTGCGACAGAGGCAGCGGCTGCGGCGCATGGCCTGACACCGCGCGCCCGCGTCATCGGCATGGCCGCCGCCGGCATCGCGCCGCGCATCATGGGCGTCGGCCCGATCGAGGCGGCGCGCAAGGTGCTGGCCCGCCACGCGCTGCGGATCGACCAACTCGACGTGATCGAACTGAACGAAGCCTTTGCCAGCCAGGCGATCGCTACCTTGCGCGATCTTGGCATCGATCCGCTCGATCCACGCGTCAATCCCAACGGCGGGGCGATCGCGCTGGGTCACCCACTGGGCATGTCTGGTGCACGGATCGCGATGACCGCAGTGGAGGAACTGCACCGCAAGCAGGGCCGCTATGCCCTAGCGTTCCTGTGCATCGGCGTGGGGCAGGGGCTGGCGGTTCTGCTAGAGCGTGTCTGAGCGGAATACCGGCAAGCGCTGAAAAGTGCTAATGTGAAAAGAAAATCCACCCGCTTGATAAGCCGGTATATCCGCTTCTTGCCGATGCTCACGCATCGCTTCACCTCGGCGATCCGCAGAAGCCGGACATATTCCTCCGACGATCGCGTCATTTTGAACTCTTGCGATCGCGGCTTCGCGGGCGCGGACGAAGCCGCGATCGCTGTCCAGAAAGGCGGATATGGGTCTGTGGCGAGAACGGTCTGCGGTCGATCCTGCCCGGATCGAGCAGGGCCTTGTTACGGTCCTGGCCCATCACAAGGCTACCGAGGCAAGCTTCGCCAAAGGCTGGCCAGGCTTCTCCCCCGCCTTCTGCGAGCCGGGTCAGAAGCCAGACCACGTAAGGTCAGGACCTGGGGCAGGGGCTTCTGGAGCGCCATGAAGCTGGCGCCGGATTACTGGTCGGTGATCGCCGAGGACGAACGAACCGCCACGCTCGTTGCCCTGTTCACCGGCTTCATGGACATCGGCGAGCCGTGCGATGAACGCGACGACGCCAACACAATCCGCGATGAGCACGCAGCCCTCATACCCTGCGCCCTAGTTGGAATGCGCAAGCTCGCGCTCATGCGCGAGGACAAGAAACCCGCTCTCCGCGCCATGCAGACTGGCAAGACAGGTCGAAACGCGGCTGGGGCATGAAGTACAAGCGCTGCTGCGCGGCAGCCCGACGCCGCGTCAACGCCGCCTTCCGTTGGCGCTTACTATGAAACACCAGAAACATGCACTGCCCCGCCAAGTGAGAGCAAGCATTGCCAGGGCCGTTTGGCCCAATGCGGTGGTGCATAGCGTGCAACTCCGATCGACCCACGCAGCGCGATCTGGTCAGAGCCGGGCTGACAGTTCCTTGAGAAGCGCCAGGAACAGATCGCGATGCTCTGGCCCGATGATGCTGTCGATCCTGGCGTTGTGGGCCGCTGCCTTGAGTTCCAGCTCGGCGAGTTGGGCCTCGCCAGCCGCGCTCAGTTTGAGGCGGAAATTGCGGCGGTCGATCTCGTCGCGCTCGCGCTCGACCAGCCCTGCCTTGCCGAGTTCACGCAAGGACGCGGTCAGGGTGGATTTGTCGCGCCCGCTGGCCGCGCTCAGTTCGGTCTGGTTGATGCCGGGGTTGTCGTAAATGATCCGCAGCAGGGCATACCAGCCCGGCCAGATGCGGATTTCGCCAATGCTGCGGGAATAGGCGGCAAACGATGCCTCCTGCGCGCGGCGCAGATGATAGGCGATGACGTCGTCGAGCCCGCGCGTCCATTGCCTGTCTTCGGTAGCTACGGCCGCTTCACCGCGCCGCTTCTTACCGGCCATGGACCACCGCTGGCGTGACCCGCACAACGAGCGCCGAATCAACATGACAGCAACTACATCGCGGCATCAATGGTCCCAAATCCGGCAGACGGTCCGGATCGGTCGCACGGCTGGCACGGCGGAGTCAAGCTTGGCGGAAATGCCGAGCAATCACCGGGATGGCACATGGCGCACGATCAGGGCAATCGCTGCCAACACCACCACCATCACCCCTGCGATCGTCCAGTGAAAGCCGGCCATGCCGAGCGCGCCAACCACCACTGCCCCCAGCAACGCGCTGGAAATCGCGCCAAGCCGGCCAATCCCGGTTGCCATGCCCACGCCACGCGCGCGGGTTGGCGCCGGATAGATGTTCGACGCCAAGGCATAGAGGCTGGTCTGGACCCCGTTCACGCAGCCGCCCTCGATCGCGATGAGCGCGAATGTCGCGGCAAGCGGCAGGTGTACATTGGCCAGCAAGGCCAGGGTCGCAGCCGCGCCAACCGCCACCAGCGCCATCGCCGCCATCACCCAGCGCGAGCCGAAGCGGGCCATCAACGCGCCCCCCAGCAGGGCTGTGACAACCCCGCCCATGTTGAACGCCGCCAGACCTTCAGCGGCCTGCGCCACACTCAGACCGCTCTCTGCCAGCAGCGTGGGCAGCCAGTTGAACGCGGCATAGACGGACACGAGGGAAAAGAAGAACGCCGCCCACAACAGCATGCTGTCGGCGCGCAACGCCGGGGCCCAGACGGCCGACAGCGGCGCGGCAGCACCATGCGATCGGGCTGCGGCGCGTTCGGGCAAAACCGCATCGCCCAGGCCCATCCGGCGCAGGCTGCGCAAGACAACCGCGGGGCTCGCGTCGTTCGAGAGCAGGAACGTCACCGATTCCGGCACCGCCAGTATTAGCAGAAGTGCCAGCACCAAGGTGCAGGCGCCGGCCAGCACAAACAGCGCCGGCCAGCCCATCACGGGCAGGATCGCCGATGCCGCCATGCCGCCAACCACGCCGCCCAGCGGCACGCAGACGATCGAGAGGATGACCGCCAGGCTGCGATGGCGCGCCGGCGTAAATTCTGCGGCCAGCGCGGCAACAGTGGGGAAAGCCGCCCCCAGCCCGAGGCCGGCGGCAAATCGCAAGCCTGCCAGTTGCAGCGGCGTGTGGACAAAGCCGATCAGCAAGGTGCCCGCACCAAACAAGGTCGTGCTGGCCACCAGGGCAGCCTTGCGACCGAACCTGTCGCCCACAACGCCGCCGCTGATCGCCCCGATCAACATGCCAACCTGCGCAGCCGCCAGCGCGCTGCCCAGCGCCGCCTTGGGCAGGCCCCAATCCCTCATCAGGCTGGGCAAGGCAAAGCCCAAGGACTGGTTGTCAAACCCATCCAGCAGGATGGTGAGCGACACCAGCGCCAGCAGCAGCTTTTGCCGCCAGCCCCAGGGTCGGTCATCAATTACCCCCGCAACGGACGAAGGCGCCTCTCCCAACGCCATCAGCCCAGCCTCGCCTCGACGACCACCGCGCGGCGCTCGTTCTTCAACACGGCGAAAGCGTCGCCCAGCACGGTGGCAAGGTCGCTCTCGCGGTCCACGACGAAACTGGCCGCACCGCCCGATGCCGCTGCAATCGCGCCGTAATCAGGCGCTGGCGTAAAACTCAAATCAAGGTCGGCGGCCTTGCTGGCATGCCCATCGGGATGAACCGCAAGCGCTGAATGGCGCGGCGCATTCCAGCCGTCATTGTTCAGCACCACTTGCAGGAAAGGCGTGGCATAGCGGCGCGCAATCCAGTGCACGCTGGACGGCACGGTAAACATATAACAGCCATCGCCCGACACGGCGATCACCGTCGCTTCGGGATTGGCCAGCTTTGCCCCGATTGCCGCGCCGCCGTTCCAGCCCAGCGATCCGCCGCCGCTGGCAAACATGCTGCCGGCACGCACGGGGGCCAGATGATCGAACACCGGCTGATAATTGGTGATGCCCTCGTTCATCACGATGGTCTGGCCATCGAACTGCTCGCGCAGGGCCGCCATCAGGCGGGCGATCGTCAGCCCCTCGCCCGCGAACACTTCCTGCGCGACGCGGGCGCGACGCGCAGCACTGCGCGCGGCATAGTGCCCGGTCTTTTCGGCCAAGGCAGCAGCATCCGTGTCCAGTGCCGCTGCTGCATCGCCGATGGCCTGCAAGGCTTGCGCGGCATCAGCGCGGAAACTGCGGTGCGGCTCGATATACCATAGCGGCATCTGCTCCTTCAGCGGATCGATGTCGATGTGATAGATTTCGGCCGCTTCGGACGGGGTGTTCTTGATCGGAATCCACGGCACGTCGCAGTCTACCACCAGCACCAGATCGGCAGCGGCGAGATCGGGGTTCTGCTCGGGATTGTTCCAGTAGTTGCCAAGATAGAACGGGTTGTTGTGCGGCAGGTTGACGTAGCTGGGCACCGATTCCACCACGCCCGCACCCACCTGGGCACACAACGCCGCCAACACGTCAACCGCTGCCGGATTACGGCCGAGATAGGACGTGACGATCAACGGGCGCTTCGCCTTGACCAGCCGCTCGGCCAGAAAGCGCGCATCCTGCGCTGCCAGCGCGCAGGGCGTCACCGGCTGCCAGCGTGCCATGTCCACGCTTACCGGCTCGCACGGCGCCTCCAGCACTTCGCGTGGGGCCATCAGATAGACGGGGCCCTTGGGGTCAGACCTGGCAAATTGCATCGCGCGATGAACCAGTTGCTTGACGTTTGCGCCGGTGCGGATTTCGTTGTCATAGCGCATGTAGCCGCGCACCAGCCCGCGCTGGTCGTGGACATCCTGAATCCACTGGATGAACTCGTTGCGGCTGCCGAGCATTTCCCCGTCCTGGGTAAAGGGCGAAGAACCGGCGAAGATCAGCACCGGAATGCGCGCCTTGGCGGCATTGTGCACCGCGCCAGCCAGGGCCTGCGTCCCGCATTCGACGTGGATGATGACGGCCTGCGGCTGACCACTAATCTGGGTATGGCCATGGGCAATGGTCAAGGCCACCATCTCGTTCGGGCAGGTCACGATGGTCGGAACGGCCCGCCCGTTTGCGCGCGCTTCGGCGATCGCCTCTACCAGCCCCGGATGATCACTACCCAGATTGACGAACGCGTGCGTGATGCCTTGCTCGACAAGGGCTTCCAGAAAGGCAGTGGCGGTGGTGTACATCACGAACTCCGAACGATGTGGTCGATGCTGCGCAACAGCGCGGTGCAATGGGCAAGTGCGTGCGTCGTCACGCCGTGACGGTGGGCTGCGGCCAGCAAACCACCCTGAATGGCATCGACTTCGGTGGGGCGGCCGGCCTCCACATCCTGCAGCATGGACGGCTTGTGGGCGCGGTGATGGGTCATGGCAAAGGCAACGGCTTGGCGCACTCTCTCACCGTCGACCGCCACGTCGTTGGCCAGCGCGATGGTGATTCCTTCCGCCACCACCTGCAACGCGAGATCACGAGCGGGCGCGAAGTCACCGACCTCGCCCACTGTCATCCGCGTCAGGGCGCAGATACCATTGAGCGCGGCGTTGAAAATCACCTTTTCCCAAATCGCGACCTTGACCGAAGGCTCGGCGCTCGCGCCAAGGTCCGCCTCGGCCAATGCGGCGGCAACCTGGTGAATGGCGGGGGTATCCGCGCCTGTCAGGCTCCAGAACTTGACCATGCCATGGCCCGCCACGTGGATGCGCCCATGGCCGAGCAAATCGGCCGGCCAATTGGTAATACCCACCAGCACTCGATCAGCGCCGACAACGCCTGCAATCGCGACACCGTTGCCCAGGCCGTTCTGCAGCGTGAGCACCATGCCATCGGGGCGCAACGCGCCAGCGTTCTGTACCATGGCAGCGGCGGTATGCTGGGCCTTGGTGAACAGGATCAGCAGATCAGTCTCACCCTGCGCCACGCCGGGCAACGCCGCCGCGCAACGGGCGGGGATGTCGTTTTCCCAGACGCCATTGGCGGCAATGGCCGCGACCCGCGCGGGGTCTGTATCGACGAACACCACCTGATGGCCGGCCCGGGCCAAGCGCCCGCCAAACAGGGTGCCCATGGCGCCTGCCCCCACAACCATGATCTTCATGCCGGCGTCTTTCGGATAAGGGCCATCACCACCCGCTGCCCCACTGATAGGGCATGTCCTGGCGGATCACGTTGATCTCTTGGATCTTGCCGTCGGCGATCTTGAAAACCTCCTGGATCAGCGTGTCGTGCGGGCGGCTGAACAGCGGCACAACGGACTGCGGGCCGCCGGGAACGGCCCCGGTGATCGCGGCGCTGGCCTTGGGCTTTGACACCTCGATCACCATGGCGCCGACCACGATGCCGCGTTCCACATCGACGATGGGGAAGCGGCGCTCCTTGATCTTGTCCATGTAGGTGTAGTCGCTCATTACGTTGCAGGCCCAGGTGTTGCCCAGCGGGTTGAGCGAGGTCTGGTTGCCGTTTTCATAGCGCCGGCACCCCAGGGCAGACTGCACCCCAGCCCCATCGTGGCGCTGCAAACCCTCGAAATAGCTGTCGGCAATGGCGATCAGTTGCGCGCGGGTGGAACGGCTCTGTTCCGGCAGAATCTGATCGAAATAGGGGTTGGGCGCGGCAAGGCCCGGCACACCGCCAGCAGGCCGGTCGCCGATCACCTGCTCGATCTCGGTGATCTGGCGATTTTTCACCGCCAACCGCAGCCAATAGGCGCCGCGGCCGCCCGCCTCGGTCGCAACACCCAGCATGGCGACCTGCCCGGTGGAAGGATCGGCCAGGATCTGGCGATAGGTGATACCGTCCACCAGCTTCCAGAAATAGTCCGATTGGGCGGGCGATACCCGGCCGTTGACGGTTTCCCTGGCGCCGGCCGCGATGGGCTGGCCAGCGCGATCGTGCGTGGGAATGGCGTCGATATAGCTTTCCATCATCGCGATCAGGCAGGCCCGGTCACACGATGCGGCAGGCGCGGCCTGCAGGGGGGCCACTGTGGTCAGCGCCATCGCGCCGGCCAGCGCGAGACTGGCGATTGAAATCTTGGTCATGGTCGAATCTCCCCATGCGAAAAAGGCTGGCGCCACAAAGGGCGCCAGCCAACAGGGTCAAAACTTGAAGCGAATGCCGGCGGTCATATAGAGCCCGATGACATCATAGAACTGCGACAGGGTGGAAGACGGGGCAATGCCAAAGGTGGTGGCACCCAGCGGCGGGGCCTTGTCAAACAGGTTGTTGGCCGAGGCAAACACATCGACCCCCTCCAGCTTGCCGCCCAGGTGATAGGTGACATTGAGGTCGGTATACCACACCGCGCCGATGTGGTTGTTGGCCACGAACGAAGGCGTATAGGTGCTGTCGATCGCATGGCTGCCGATCAGCCGTTCTTGCACCAGCACATTCAGCCGGCCAAGGTCGATATCGGCACTGGCCGTGCCCTGAAAGGGCGTTTGGCTGGCGCGATCGATCGGCGCGGAACCCGGCGTCGTGGTTTGTAGCTTGGTGACGTAGGACGCCAGCGCCCGCAGCGAAACCCGGCTCGGCTGGCCGAACACCGTGCCGATGCCAAAGCCATAGTTCATTTCGACATCGAAGCCGCGCGTCTTCAACGTGGCAAGGTTGAGATTGGGCGTGGAGATCACCGAGATGGCGCCGCCATTGCGTGTGATCAGCGCACACAGGGCCGCATTGCCCGCGGCGCACTCATCCACCGTCTGCTGGTTACTGAGGCGGGTGATCGCGCCATTGATGCTGATGTCGTAATAATCGACCGATGCGCTGAAACCGCGCCAGAAGCTGGGGGTGAGCACCGCACCGATCGTGATGGTGTTCGATTTTTCCGGCTTCAGGTTGGGGTTCCCGGGCAACTGGATCGTCGCCGTCGCCGAGGCATTGGCATTCTGGCGATCGATTACCGTGGCAATCGTCTGCGCCTGAGACAGGTAAAGTTCGCCGAGGTTGGGCGCGCGAATATCGTGCGAGACCGTGGCACGCAGGCGCAGATCGCTTGACGGCGCATAGACCAGGCCCGCCTTGTAGGTCCACACCGTGCCGGCGTTGGAATAGTGCGTGACGCGGGCAGCGCCGTTCAGTTCCAGTGACTTGGCAAAGGGCTTGTCGGCCAGGAGCGGAATCTGTGCTTCGGCAAAGGCTTCGTCCACCAGATAGCTGGCATTGACCGGCGAGGAGTTACCCAGGAAATAGCCGCCCTGGGTGCCCAGCAGGCTGCCGGGAAACCCTTGCGCGCCATTGCCGGTCTGGGTGATGGTGGCCAGCGAGGGCACCACTTGCTTCAGGCCTTCGCGGCGGTGTTCGGCGCCCACGGCCACCTGCACCTTGCCGGCGGGCAGTTCCAGCGGCGACCCACGCAGCGTGGCCGCCAGTACATCCTGCGTGACAGTCTGGTTGGCATAGGCATTGCCGGCAATATACTGGCGCGCCGCGGCCGACGGGGTGCCGGCGCCAAACAGGTTGATGGGCACGCAGCCATTGCCAGGATTGCTGAGCGTCGAGCGGCAGACGATCTGATTGGTGGCCGGGTTCACCACCGCATCAACCGCGTTGTAGAGATTGGCTGTGATGATGCCGTTGGCGGCGGTAAAGTTGCCCTGCGTGCGGCCATGCTGGAAATAGGCGTCCCAGTTCCAGTTGGCACCGATGCGGCCCCGCGCGCCAATGACGCCGCGCACCACCTCGGTTTCGACCTGCTTTTGGTAGACCCCAAGGTCAATGTTGTAGCGGCCCATCTTGAAGCTGCTGCCAGGCGCCATTTGCGAGGCGATGCTGGCCGGCAGATAGGCATTGTCGGCAAAGATCGTGTAAGCCGTGCCGTTCACGCCATAGCTGTTGGCACCGGCATTGTTGGTGATGTAGGTATGGGCATAGTTGCCCTCGGCGAACACTTCGATGCTGTCCTTGTCGCCATAGGCAACGTGGACAAAGCCCACCTTGGCATCCAGCGGCGTTTCCAGCGTGCCGGTTCCAACCGGACTGGCGCCATCCCCGCCCGACATCGAACCCGACGTGCGGTTCGTGCCAAAGGTGAACGGCGCGGTTGCCCCGTTCGGCAGGAACTGCGTTCCCGCCAGCGGGCCCGACACGATCAGACCGCCTGTGGTGGCATAGGGAAACACCACGTTGTTGGCCACGATCAGCGTGGGGTTGGTGGGCGATGCCGGATTGGCTGGCGACACATTGGGGTTGTTGACCAGGAAGCTGCCAAGACGCTGCCACGCGCGGTTCTTGCCGCCGATGTTGTAGCCTTGGGCGCCAGTGTCCTTGGTGTAATCAAAGCTTGCAACGACGCGCAGCTTGCCATCCAGGAACGACGTGCCGCCGGCGAGCGAGAGACGGGTGGTCTTGCTGTCCCCGTAACGGCTGATGCCTTGCGAGGCGAGGCCCTTAAGCCCGGTAAAGCGATCGTCGAGGATGAAGTTGGTAACGCCCGCGATGGCGTCAGAACCATAGGCCGCCGACGCCCCACCGGTCACGACTTCCACGCGCTTCATCAGCAACTGCGGGAACAGGTTGATGTCGACCGCGCCGGCATCTTGCGTCGACACGAAGCGGCGGCCATCGAGCAGCACGAGATTGCGGTTGGTGCCCAGGCCGCGCAGGTTGAGGTAGCTGTGCCCGGCGTTGGCTGCCGCACCACCCGCCGTCCGCGAGTTGGACCCGTTGAAGCTGGGCAGTGACAGCACGCCTTCGGCCAGGCCACGCGGCGAGGCATCCTGCAGGCGGTCGGCCGACATCACGGTAACAGGGGTTGGCTGGGCATTGCCATTGCTGGCAACGCGCGACCCGGTCACGACAATCTCCTGCGCCACGGCCGCATCCTTGGCCGCCTGATCCGGCACCTGGTCTGCCGCTTGTGCCTGCGCCGACGCGGTCCACAGTCCCGCTACGATCATCGCGGTCACGCTCGCCGATATCCGTGCATCCATCCCTGCAAGTCTCATTTTTGCTCTCCTCCAGGCCGTCGATTCGTTCACGGCCTTGGCGCGCTGATACAGCATTTTAGTTTGACGACAAACTAATTATGCCCCAAGCTGTCAGCCGGAAAGTTTGAGGAGAGGATCTGGTGACCTTTACCCGTTTGAACCCGATCACCGGCGAAGTGGCATCAACGGCGCGCGCGATGACAGCAGCCGACGTGCCCGCAATTGCTGCGGCCGCAGCGGCCGCACAGCCCGCGTGGGCCGCGATGGGCCCCAATGCGCGGCGCACGGTTTTGATGCAGGCAGCAGATGCCCTGGTGGCGCGCAAGGATGATTTCATCGCCGCGATGATGGCCGAGATCGGGGCAACCGCTGGCTGGGCGGGCTTCAACCACATGCTGGGTGCCAGCATGATCCGCGAGGCAGCGGCCCTCACTACGCAAATTGCGGGCGAGGTTATTCCCAGCGACAAACCGGGTTGCCTGGCGATGGCGCTCAAGGAGCCGGTCGGGGTCATCCTCGGCATCGCCCCCTGGAATGCCCCGATCATTCTGGGCGTGCGCGCGATTGCCGTGCCGCTGGCCTGCGGCAATGGTGTGATCCTCAAGGCGTCGGAACAATGCCCCCGCACCCACACGCTGATCATCGAAAGTTTTGCCGCTGCCGGCTTTCCGGAAGGGTTGGTGCAAGTCGTCACCAACCGACCCGAGGATGCTGCCGATGTCGTTGGCGGGCTGATCGACGCGCCACAGGTCAAGCGCATCAACTTCACCGGCAGTACGGCGGTGGGCCGCATCATCGCCAAACGTGCGGCTGAAAACCTCAAGCCGTGCCTGCTCGAACTCGGCGGCAAGGCGCCATTCGTCGTCTGCGCCGACGCCGACCTTGACGAGGCGGTCAAGGCCGCCGCGTTCGGCGCCTATTTCAACCAGGGCCAGATCTGCATGAGCACCGAGCGGATTATCGTAGTCGATGCCGTGGCCGATCAATTCGCCGCGAAATTCGCTGCCAAGGTCAAGAGTTTGACCGCTGGCGATCCACGTGGGGGCAAGACTCCATTGGGCGCCGTGGTCGATGCCAAGACGGTCGCCCATTGCCTCTCCCTGGTCGAAGATGCCGTCGCAAAAGGCGCGAACCTTCTCGTCAGCGGCGAGACGAGCCAGAACGTCATCATGCCCGCCCATCTGGTGGACAACGTGACCACCGACATGAAGCTGTTCCGCGACGAGAGCTTCGGCCCGGTCGTCGGCATCATCCGCGCCCGCGACGAAGACCACGCGATCGAGCTGGCCAACGACACCGACTACGGCCTTTCCGCAGCGATCTTCACCCGCGACGCGGCCAAGGGCCTGATGCTGGCCAAGCGCATCAAATCAGGCATCTGCCACATCAATGGCCCCACCGTGCACGACGAGGCGCAAATGCCGTTCGGCGGGGTAGGCGACAGCGGCTATGGCCGCTTCGGCGGGCGCCAGGGCATCGACAGCTTCACCGAAACCCGCTGGATTACGGTGGAAACCCTGCCCGGCCATTATCCGATCTGAGCGGAACCAGCGCGCCGATGCAGATAATGCTCGGCATTGGCGGGCCTAGCTCCCGAGCCGGGTAGCCGCGCCGGGCCATATGGCGGCCGTCGTTCCTCTGCCGGGCATCGCCCATCTTTGGGTTGCAAAAGCATGTAGTGTTCCGGTTTAGATGCACGCATCCGCGTAGCTGGGAGAGTGGCGCGATGCGTTTTGACAAACTGGATCTCAATTTGCTGGTCACGCTCGATGCGCTGATCGAATTGAAGAGCGTTTCCAGCACGGCGGAGCACCTGAACCTGACCCAATCGGCGGTCAGTGGGGCGCTCAAGCGGCTGCGTGAATATTTCAACGACGAGCTTCTGGCGAGAGACGGCCGCAGCATGGTACTGACCGGCAAGGCCCAGCAGCTTGCCCCTGCCATTCGCGCGATTCTGCTACAGGTGCGATCCACCATTACCAACCCATCCGAATTCGACCCGGCCACCGCGGTTCGGTGTTTCACGCTGGGGTGCTCGGACTATGTGGCGATGATCGTTGGCCACGACCTTGCGCTGCAGGTTCAAAACGAGGCGCCGGGGATCAGTTTCAAGTTCCTTCCCCCTGATATTAGTGCGCTGGAGATGTTCGAGCGAGGCGACATCGATCTTCTGATCGTTGCCGAAAGTTTCGCCAGGCCGGAACACCCGCGGCGCGTGCTGTTCGAGGATGACGCGCGGGCTGTCTGTTGGGCCGGAAATCCGACGATTGGCGATCGCATCACGCTCGACCAGTTCCTCGACATGGGCCATGTCTGTGCCGAATTCAGGGGCGTTTCGCACCCATCCGTGTATGAAAAGCAGTTGGCGGAAATGGGTATCCATCGCCGCATCGAGGTGTCGGTCGCCTCGTTCGCCATGGTGCCTTTTGCACTGGTCGGCAGCAGGCACATGGGTGTGATGCACCGCCGCCAAGCCGAACGGTTTGCATGCATGTTGCCTTTGAAGGTTCTGCCTTTGCCCCTCGCGCTCAAGCCCGTGGTCGAAATTGCGCAATGGCATCGTCACCGGACATCCGATCCTGGCCTCGAATGGCTGCTGTCCCGGCTCGAAAGGGTGTTGCACATGATGGATGACCATGCGGCATGAAGGCTGGCGCCATGCCGGCATCTATCATTTTACGTGATGTATCCGTACACGCCTTACGATTTTCCTGAAGTCTGGCTTCCTGACAAAACGCGGCCCGCAACGCGCGATGAAGCGCGGTGCCACCGTTCAGGAGAGCCCCCATGAATCACGCCCTGCTCATGCCGCCACCAGATTCACATGGCGTCGCGACCGATGGCTTTGGCGCACGGATAGAGCAGATACTGCCGCAGATCGCCGCTGCAGCTGCACAAGGCGATGAGCGCATTTCGCTTCATCCCGACAGCATCGCTGCCTTGACCCAAGCAGGTGTCTTCCGCGCTCTCGTGCCGGCAATGTATGGTGGCGACGAGGTCGATTTCATCGAATTCCTCGCCGGCGTGCGGCGCCTCGCTGCGGTGTGCCCTGCTTCTGGCTGGATAGCTGGTGTGGTTGGCACGCATTCGCACGGGATTTCCTATTACGGCAAACAGGCGCAGGATGACATCTGGGCCGATGGGCCCGACACCCGCATCTGCTCGTCGTTCGCGCCGGTAGTCACCGCGCAGCCGACCGAGGGCGGCTATCTGCTTACCGGCGCATGGGACTTTTCCAGCGGTTGCGACCATGCTGCCTGGGCCCAGCTTGGATTTCGCGTCGAGGGCATGCCGGGCGTGTCATACCTTGGCCTGATCCCGCGCACCGATTTCAATATCGTAGACAACTGGGACACGGTTGGCATGCGTGGCACCGGCAGCAAGCGGGTGGAAGTGCGCAACGTGTTCGTGCCGCAGCATCGCTGCTGGGGGCCAGGCATGTTCGCGCCGCCAGCAGAACCCGGTCTGCACGACCATTGGCTCTTCCGGATGCCATTTCTGGCCACTGCGGCCAACTTCGGCGCCGTACTGCTCGGTGCTGCGGATGGCGCCCTGGCTGCCTACCGCGAAAGTGTGCAGAAACGCATTCGCCCGCATACCGGCAAGCTGCGGATGGACAATCCCCTGTCATTCATCCGGCTTGCTGAAAGCCATATGGAAATCCGCGCTGCCAGTGCGCTGGTCATCGCGCACTGGCAAGGCATTGTCGATCACGCCAAGGCGGGAACCCGTCCGGCGATGGACGAGGTCTTGCGCTCGCGTGGCGACGAAGCATTTGCCGGGCGCATGATCATGAACGCGGTTGACCGCCTGCTCGCCGCCGCTGGCGGAAGCGCGACATTCAAGTCGCGACCATTGCAGCGCTATTGGCGGGACATCCATACTGCCGGCAATCACATGTTTTTCGATCTCGAAAATCGCCTGGTCATCGTCGGGCGCCATCTGGTCGGCCTTGAGCCGGACCCCGACCTACTGTGATTGATGCGTTAACTCTCCCCCAGCAGGCTGGCGCTGTCCATCAGGCTGGCGGCGAGTTCGGCACGGGCAGCGGCGTGGCGGTATTGGGCGTCGATCTGGCGCAATTGCGCGTCGGCGGCGGCTTCCTCGCGCAGGTTGACCCGCAGGAAATTGCTAGCGCCCAGGGCAAAGCGGCGGCGTTCGGCCTCGGCCATGCGGCGGGCCAGGCCTGCCTCGTCGCCGGCCAGCGTGGCCAGGCGCTCGGCCCCGCTGACCTGCACACGCAGGCTGCAAGAACGGCGGTGATCTGCTGTTCAGCGAGGCGCAGGCGATGCGTGAGCGCGTCGGCATCGGCCTCTGCCTCGGCCAGGCGGCCCCGCGCGGCGCGCTGTTCCAGCGGCATCGACAGGCGCACCCCGAACATCACCTCGCCCGGCACGCGCGTGGGGCTGCCGCTGCCGAAATCCTTGGCCGCTTCCACCCGCAGGTCGAGCCGGGGGAGCAGATCGTTGCCGGCCAGGTCATCGCGCAACCGCGCCTTACCCAACCCAGACTTGCGTCGCCTGCGAAGCTGGCTGGAGACCATGGAGCAGGGGCTGTCGTCCGACAGCGCTCTGGCCAAGGCATGCCGCTATCCGCTGAATCGTCGGTGGGCTGCCATGATCCGCTACTGCGATGACGGCCTGCTCGAGATCAGCAACAATTGTGATCGAGCGGATCGGGAGCCATCCGATCAACCGGATCGACGAACTCCTGCCATGGCGCTGGCACGCGGCTCGCGATACTGCCCTGGCGGCATGACTACCGCAACACCGCACCCCGCCATCCCACTGCCGCTGGTCCGCGACCCCGGCCTCCTGCCGCCGCTCGAAATGGACGGCTACCTCACCGGCGTGCTGGTCACGCCGCACCTGGAAACCGCGCAGTGGGTCATGGGTCTGTGGCGAGAACGGTCTGCGGTCGATCCTGCCCGGATCGAGCAGGGCCTTGTTACAGTCCTGGCCCATCGCAAGGCTATCGAGGCAAGCTTCGCCAAAGGCTGGCCAGGCTTCTCCCCCGCCTTCTGCGAGCCGGGTCAGAAGCCAGACCACGGTAAGGTCAGGACCTGGGTCAGGGGCTTCTGGAGCGCCATGAAGCTGGCGCCGGATTACTGGTCGGCGATCGCCGAGGACGAACGAACCGCCACGTTCGTTGCCCTGTTCACCGGCTTCATGGACATCGGCGAGCCGTTCGATGAACGCGACGACGCCAACACAATCCGTGATGAGCACGCCGCCTCATACCCCGCGCCCTAGTTGGAATGCGCAAGCTCGCGCTCATGCGCGAGGACAAGGAACCCGCCTTCCACGCCATGCAGACTGGCAAGACAGGTCGAAACGAGCCCTGCCCATGCGGCTCGGGCATGAAGTACAAGCGCTGCTGCGCCGCGGCCTGACGCCGCGTCAACGCCGCCTTCCGTCGGCGCTTACGGACGCGGTGCGGGCGACGCATCTTCATCTTCTCGGCAGGAATGTTCCACACGCTGCGATCGAAATCCAACTCTGCCCATTCGGCTTGTCGAAGTTCACCGGGGCGCACAAAGAGACGTGCTGACAGCTTCAAAGCGAGCAGCGTGATGGCATGGCCGGAAGAACCTTCGATCGCGCGCATGAAATCTCCGGCCCGATCCCCGGTGGTAATTGCAGCAAGGTGCTTGGTGACTGGGCGCGCGCAGGCACGGGAGAGCAACGATGAAACGCGCGGACACGACCGCAATCGCGATGCGGATCATCATCGACCGGCCCGTCCCGGGGACGGAATATAATTAAAATCATTAAGCAATTGATAAAATGTATTTAAAATGGAAAATTGTTCCTTACCTTCATTCTTTTCCCACAAATTTCCCACATAGTCGAGCCGCTTGGTAGGGGTGTTTGAGGGCGGATTTGGTTCCTGCTGTGGAGGGATTGCAGGCTAACTAGCACTACTTTGGCAGAAGAGTGATTTTTGGGATTCCAATTCGGGAACACGGTGATTCATGGGTAGCCAGCTTTTGACGAGGCTTGTGATAGAAGCGGGTTTGGCGGAACAAGACGCGGCGTCGGATGTGCCCGGCTTACATCGCGGGCTTGATCGGGCCGGGTGACAGCAAGAGTGTTCAACCCATGGCAGCCCGTGACGGGGATGTCAGCTATGACCGGCTGCATCACATTGTCGGCAGCGGCGTCTAGGACAAGCTTCGCTTGAGGTGACGCGCGACAGCTAGTCCTCCCGATCAGGCATCCGAGGTCTAGTTCATGGATGGCCTGCCCGAAGCCGAACTGCATCTTGAGACAGCGGGAGGGTTTGAAGACCGAGCGACAGTCATGGACGTATCGGTTCTCGGAATGGACCTGAGCATGCACAGCTGCAGCGTGGTTTGTCTGGATGCAACTGGGAAGGCCGTTGTCCGCCGGCGAATGCGGTGAGAGACGCTCGTTGCATACGCAAGTGCTCTAGCGTCCTGCATCGTGGCAATGGAGGCCTGCTGCGGTATGCATCACATGGGCCGTGCCCTTGCACGGCGAGGCCATGCCATTCTCTTGATATCGCTCGAGTATGTTCGACGTTTTCTTACGGCTCACCAGAATGACGACCGCGATGCCGAATTCACCGAAGCAGCGAGGGCGGAAGCGAGCACGCGGCTCCTGCTGACCATACTCGGCACGGAGCGCTCAATTCAAGCGCGCTGGTGGTCGCAGTCGGCGATTGACGTGCTCCCCTGATTGTTACCAGTCAGAGGTAGAGTCCGGCCCCCTTCATGATCCGACACCGTTCTCTGGACCACCCGGGGCTAGAGTTTCCCAGCCATGGTCACGGTGACGGGCTGGGTACGTCACCGGGATGCATCAGCGTGATCGGGGGCTTGTTGCCGATGGCGCCATGCGGCCGATCCTCGTTGTAGTATCTGCGCCACTCCTCCAACTTTTCGCGGGCGTCTGCAAGCGTCAGGAACCAGTGGGTGTTCAAACACTCCGCCCGGAAGCGTCCATTGAAAGCCTCGATGAAGGCGTTGTCTGTCGGCTTGCCCGGCCGCGAGAAGTCCAGGGTCACGCCGTTGGTGTAGGCCCACAAGTCCAAGTCTCGGCTGATGAACTCGGAGCCCTGGTCAACCCGGATCGTCCTTGGATAGCCAACCACGGCGCAGGTCGCCTCGAGGGTTTGAACTACGTCCTCACCGCGGTAGCTGAAGCGTGGATCGAGCACCGGCGAGAACCGCGAGAACGTGTCCACCACGGTCAGGACGCGAATCTTCCGAC
>NZ_JBEPKW010000018.1:0-48530 GCF_040544855.1 Novosphingobium sp. 1529 | reverse complement strand
AATTCACCAAGGGTTGAGCAAACCAGCTGGCGCGGGCGGCTGACAGCCGCCGCCCACCAAACATCATCCTTCCGCGGCCCTGACCGGATGGTTACACTGATCGCCATAATATCGATCGACTAACGACAGGCCCTGCCGACCCTCGACCTGACCGAGAAGAAAACCGATCTCGGGCTCAGCAAACGGCCGGTTCTGGCAGGAGCTGACGTTCAAAGTCCGACCGCGATCGACGCGTTTTGGTCGCCTGCTGCCGGTCGTTCGTGTCTGGAGCAGTCATTTGGCGTTCGCCGGAGTGGCATTGAGAGCAACAGAAGCTGGCCCAATAGCATCTCCGCTCACTTTTCCGGCCAGCCTCAGGCCGCACGTTCGGCCGCCGCTTCGTTCGCAGGGACCGCGTCCTTGCGAGCTTCCCAGGTCGCCACAAGAAAGGTCGCCATCGACCCTGCAAGATTGACCGCCAGTTCGGCGTGGCGCGGCGCGGGCTTCGCCTTACGCGGACCGCTGCTGTGCGCGTCGCCGAGCCTGTTGCGCAAGGCACCGAGCGATTCGACGATCGACTGGCAGTTGCCGAGGATCTGCTTGAAGACCGGCTCGCTATGCCCGTCCGGCGCCAAGTTCAGCGCCTTCGATAATTTGCGGTAGAGCTGCGGCAGATCGTCCTGATCCGTTGCCGGCGCCTCCAGCGTCGGCGCGAGATCGTCCAGGAGCCAGCGGAAGACGTCTTCGAGCAGCGTGCGCGCCAGCGTGATGGCGCCTGCCGGATCCGTCGCGCGACGATCGAGCGCTGCCTCCCAGCGCGCATGGACCTGCTCGGGCTCGAATCGCGCGAGCGTCCCGGAGATGCTGGCTTCGGCCGGCGAACCAATCGCGGCCGCTTCGACCTTGTAGATCACGCTTCCCGACAGGCGGCCCGCGCGCTGCAGGCGATAGCCGTCATGGCGCAGATGCTCGTTAATGCCTTCTACCCGTGCCTGCTGGACCGTATCGGAGACAGTGGTCGGATGAACCAGCGCTTCGAGTACGCGAAAGAACAGCACCTTCGAGCAGTCGATCAGGCCGAGATGCTCGAGCAGTTCGCGATTGCTCCAGTCGTCGTTCCTTACCGTGTGCTGGAGGACATCCTCACGCAGGCTGCTGCGTTCGCCCCAATCATTCTGAAAAACCGACGGCATCGCGCCGAGCGGCCAGATCGTCTCCAGAAAGATCAGCTCGTCATACTCGCTGCAAAGATACTGGCCGTCGAAGAGACTGATGATCCGGCGCCGCGTCAGCGCCGAGACCATAGGCCCGTCAGATTCTTCGGCCTTGGCGAGCAATTCCGACAAAGCGAAATCCGCCTCTTCGGCCAGGAGCGCGTGGATCATCGGCAGCAGCTTAGGCGCCGGTACCTCCATCAGCCGGGAATGCGCATATTTGAACTTGCTGCGCATCGCTTCGTCTTCCGTCCCGGCCTCAAGACCGAGCAGTACGCATAACGCGGGCACGTCGTAGGCCTTGGCATCGGCAATGATCTCGGCCGCGCGTGTACGGATCGCTTTGATCAGGGACGGATCGGCACCCATGCCTTGAAACCCTCTTTCACCGGACGAAGCACAGACAGGCGCTTCCATTCATGACGATCGGTCGAGCGTGAGGACGTGAAAGGTCAGCGAAGGCGGTAGCCGTCCATGTCCTCGCTCAGCGCCGCGAGCTGATCGAGCGCCTCATTGCGGGTCGCATCACGCTTGATTCGATAGGCCTCGATATCGGCCGCGCGCAGCCGGCGATGGCTGCCGACCTTGACCCCGGGCAAGGTGCCGCCATCGACCAGGCGCACGACATATTGTCGGGAGACGTTAAGTCGCTCGGCCGCTGCCTGCGTCGTCAGCATCTCGTCGTCGGCGACCACCGATACCTGCCGGCCTTCCGCCATGAGTGTAGCAGCGCGCGCCATGACGTCCGCGAGCGACGCTGGCAGTTCGAGCTGACGCCCAGTCGCGTCGATGACATGCACCGTGGTGCGCGCCTTGCCCTTGCTCCCGGTCGCGAACATGCCCGCTAGGTGCGTCACCGCTGTCCGTTCGCTATGGGTAACCGATTTGCGACCCTTGCGGGACTCGGAGGTTCTGACATCTGCCATGGAGGTCAATATGGCGAACAAACGACCCAAACGCAACCAACAGGAGGTGAGGAGCAGGTCGACGACTGGAGCACATGTCAGCACAGGTTAGCACCATAGTATTATGGAGTCATAGCAGCCTCGCCTAAACCACGGGCAAGCCTCAGAAAATTGGATCCCTGCCGCCGCATATAGCGCACCGCCTGCAAGCCTCGTGACTCATATGAGTCAGCTTACTAAGGTTGAAACGCCGGTTCGATGTCGGCCAGCCAGCTTGACGCCTTGCGTATGTCTCTATTTTTTCTGATAAATCAATGAGATAATCCAGTCACGAAATCAAAGTGAGAATTGAAGCGATGGCCACATTGAAGGGGAAAGCAGTTCGCTCCAAGGATATCGAGCTGCGCGACACCTATTTCGAGGATGCGGCCGAGCGCCTGTGGGATCGCGGCAAGCATCATGGGTTCGCGACCGTGCCTAAGACGATGCCGCTCCTCATGCGGGCGCTCGACGAGCTCTCCAAGGGGAAGCCGCTGGGCTGCACCTATTTCGCCCTGTTCTGCGCGACTTGGGACAATGGCTTGGTCCGGCTCGGCCGATCGACCGACCTGCCTTATGCCTCCGGCTTTACCGGCCCGCGCGGTGTG
The DNA here is from genome assembly GCF_040544855.1 of Novosphingobium sp. 1529. Classification (NCBI taxonomy): domain Bacteria; kingdom Pseudomonadati; phylum Pseudomonadota; class Alphaproteobacteria; order Sphingomonadales; family Sphingomonadaceae; genus Novosphingobium; species Novosphingobium sp. 1529. The sequence goes on along the minus strand of NZ_JBEPKW010000018.1, from coordinate 45,785 downwards.
CGCGGCTGGCAGGAGCGTATGAAGCTGTTGGAGAGTTTCGGGTTCGTGGAGATCCGCCCGAGCGGCGGACAGAAGTTCGGCCTGGCCTTCCTGCCCAATCCTAACATCGTGCTGCTCGACCTGTGGGAGAAGAAGCAGGCGCAGGGGAACGGACCCTTTGACCCCCCCGGTCTCGGCGGGCTGCAGGATGCGACCATGAGCGCCTTCCTCGAACGTGCGATCGACGTGGGAGCGAACGACGTCACGCGCAAACACGCCAAAATCAATGCAGTGAAGCGCAGCGTAGCCGAGGACGAGGCCGCGCAGCCGAGGACGAAGCGGGTCCGGACCGCGAAGGCCGCGAAGGAATAGACAGTTATGCTTGTGGCAGCGGTTCTCGACGCCAATGTGCTTTTCCCCATGATCCTGCGGGACACGTTGCTGCGCGTGGCAGCGGCGGGGTGTTTCCGGGCGCATTGGTCCGAACGGATTCTCGATGAGATGTCGCGCAACCTGGTCGAGGATCACCGCGTCACGCCGGAGAACGCCGAGCGCTTGCAGCGTCAGATGGCGACCGCGTTCCCGGACGCGGCCGTCGAGGACTGGGCGCTGCATGAGGGCGCGATGTCGAACGATCCGAAGGATCGGCATGTCGCGGCGGCAGCGGTTGCGATCGGCGCGGACCTGATCGTCACCGCGAATCTCAAGGATTTCGTCCCGCTGCCCGACGGCCTGCGCGCGATCGGGCCGGACGCCTTTCTGTGCGATCGGTTCCTGGCCATGCCTGAAGCCATGCTGGCCGCACTCGATCGGCAGGCGGCCGGGTATCGCAATCCCCCGGCTGGACGTGCCGAACTGCTCGACTGGCTGGAGCGCGACGTGCCCGATTTCGTGGCTGCCGTCCGAGCGCAAGAAGCCATCGGAGGGGCGTAAGCTCAATTTCTTTCGAGCCCCGATCGGCTTCCACGATGCCTATGCTTGGGCGCCAAGCCAGAAGACCGAGCGGGCGGCCTGGGGCAGCGACGCGGATCCGCTCGCGCGCGGGAGCGCCGAGGTAGTGACCGACGAGGCGCTGACCTCTGAACCTCTGGCGATCCCCGGCACGGTGAGCCGACCGGCAGCTGTCAAACTTGCGAGTGACCGGTTTTGGCGCAAGCCGACATTCCAGCGCCCGCACCGGAATGTCTTGATTTGGTCGACAACGGCCGTCTCTAACTGCCAATCTGCCAGCCCACGCTCTACGATCCGCTGTGCCCAAATTTCGGGCGCAGGATCTTCGCGCCATCGCGTAGCTGGTCGAGATGATCAGACCAGTGCTGCATCATGCGCACCCGTTCCTCCCAGTATTGGCCCCGTGCATAGGCCCGGCGAATAGAATTCCCATCAGCGTGAGCAAGCTGTCGCTCGATGGCGTCCGGATTCCAGCAGCCCATTTCGTTGAGCAGCGTGGCTGCCAAGGCGCGGAAGCCATGACCGGTCATCTCCTCCTTGCCATAGCCCAGCCGCCGGAGCGCTGCATTGATTGTGTTATCGGACATGGGTCGATCAACGGCGCGCAGGGAGGGGAACAGAAAAGGGCTATAAGCGGCGTCGTGCTCAATCTCCGCCAGTATCGCCAGCACCTGCCTGGTGAGCGGAACAGCATGAGGGCGACGCATCTTCATCTTGTGCCCTGGGATGGTCCATACGCGCTTTTCGAGGTCAAATTCGGACCACTCCGCCCAGCGTAATTCGCCGGGCCGGACGAAGACATGTGCAAGCATCCGCAACGCCGTTCGGGTCAGGGGGTGCCCATCATAATCGTCGATGGTGCGCAGCAGCGCCCCTGTTTCAACAGGCGTCGTGATTGCGGCCCGATGGGTGGTCTTGGGCGTGATCAGCGCACCGCGCAGATCCGAGGCGATATCGCGCTCAGTCCGTGCGGTGGCAATGGCATATCTGAAAACCTGGCTGGATGCTGTCCGCGCCCGATTGGCGGTGTCGTAGCGCTTGGTGGCTTCTATCTTCTTGAGTGCCAGCAGCAATTCATGCGCAGAGATTTCGCTGATAGGGCGCCTTCCAATTGCTGGGTAAAGCTTCGCCAGGAGCCAGCGCGCTTTCTTCACCGTCATCGGCGCGGCGCCTTCGGCGACTATTTTGTCGAGCCACTCCTTGGCCACCGCCTCGAACGTGTGCGTCGCCGCCAGCGATCTGGCGATCTTTTCGAGCTTGGCGTGTTCGACGGGATCAATCCCCTTGGCAAGCAGCCGACGTGCATCAAGCAGTCGCTCCCGGGCCTCTCCAAGCAGCAGTTCGGGCCACCGACCGAAAGTTATGGTTCTCTGTTTGCCATGAATGCGGTAATTCATGCGCCAGACGCGGCTACCGCTGGGTTCGACCAGCAGATAGAGGCCGTCGCGATCGCTTAGCTTGTAGGGTTTGTCCTTGGGCTTCGCACGCGACACCCATGCCGCCGTAAGCCCGGATTTCTGCCGTTTTCCGTTCGACATGATGGTATGTCCCCATCCTGAAATCGGGGCCTACCATCAACTCGTCCATCACACGGGTGAGATCTGATGAAACGGCCCTCGACTGACGGAGCCATAATAGCAGATAAAAGTTCCGAAAAACAGCCGCTTACAGGACGTCTTCAGACGCTCTGGGAGGCTGCGATGGAGGCCCATTGTGCATCAAACAAGAATGACAGGGTGGGGTGATCATCCCCTCGACGGGATCAACGATTGGCGGTGATGGCAACACACAGCATTTGACGATCCACCTGAATTCTCTCACCATTGACGGCTGAATCCGTATCACCGGGGAGCGGCTAAGGACATGCTTAAAGATTGCTACCAATTTTGGCACCGAAATGCTGTTGCCCAACATGCCAAGTGGGTTTTCACAGCATTCTCTGCACTCTTGGCTTCCTGTTCAGCCGTGCATGCAAGCACTTATGTCGAGGAAAAGGTTAAGTGCCCTGTCGGCGGTGAGAAGTTCAAATATATGGGCTTGGCCAGTATCTCGACATGGGGCGCATTTCCGGATGGGATGCCGCTGGGATCAGGACAATTTCCCACCTTGCCGCCGCAATGCCCATCTAACGGGTTGGTCATGTATCGAGACTTCACGCCGCAGGAAGTGTCCAAGCTGGCAGTCTTTGTGGCCAGTCCGGAATTCAAGGCTCTGCGCTCTTCGGGCGAAACGCCTTACTATCTCGCCTATAAAACTGCCGTTTTTCTGGGCGATGCCAAACCTTATTGGCTTCTGCTTTCAGCAAGTTGGGAAGCCAAAAACCTTGATCCGCTCGGCTCATTAGCGCGCCGATACAATGAGGAGTTTGTGACGGCGGCAAAGGCGGTGCAGATTGATGCCACCGAATTTGAATCCATCGCCATTCGCTTTAGGGCGGCAAACGCACTGCGCGAACTGGGCCATTTTGATGATGCCGAAGCCATTCGTTCGGCGATCGTAATTTCCCCCAATGCCGGCGGCGCCGACGATCGAGCCGCAACCAATCGTACTGGCTGGAGCAAAATGATTGCAGATCTGGCAGCGCCCATTGCGCGCAAAGATAGCAGTCGCAGCCCAATCGACATGCTGGGTGAGCGCGAGGTCATCTTCCGTTGTTTGAGCAAAGAGGCTGCGGAAAAGTTCAAGCAACCTCTTCCTCAGCCGTTGAGCACATTTGAACAGGCTTACTGCGCTCGCCCCGAGTTCGTCGACCATCTGAAAGAGCAGCGCGCCTGGTTAACAGCGCAAGATCAATAGCCGCCGCGAAAGCGGACGTTCAAGCCCTCAGTGCCCACATCGGAACCTGCCGCTAGTTCACCGTTGCTGCGCGACACATGAAGACAGGGGTTTAAACAGAATTACCGTTTCCCGATGTGGTGCAGATGTCAGTTTGAGCCCAGACATTGGCCTTGGAACAGATGCGGGCAGCGGCCGCATTTTTCGGTCGATTTGAGCGCAACACTACCGTTATCGCGACTGCGCTAATGACGCAGTTTCGCACTTTGGTTTCTCCGGAGGGCGAATTCGCTGTCGCTGGCCCATTGTGGCCAATCGTGCCCGTCGGCCAGTTCGCGGCCCACCGCATAAATCATGGTGAGCGTTTGCAGCGCACTATCATAAGTCCATTCGCGGCTCCATTCATCGCCGTTCTGGTGATAGCGCTTGGCCAAATAATCGGCGCGCAGCGCCTCGCCCCGTGGGGTTCCACCATCCACCATGTCCAGACCGGGGTCATAGGATAGCGCTGGGACACCTACCTTGGCGAAGGAAAAATGGTCTGAACGATAGAAGGTGCCCGCCTCGGGGTGAGCTTCTGGCGTATAGCGAAGCCCATTGGTCTCGCCCTGCGCGATCAGCATGTCGAGCAATCCGTTCTTGGCTAGACCCTTGACCGTAAAGTCACGCGTGGAACCAAAGACGTTGAAGCCACCATCCAGATTGATGGCGCCTGCAGTGGTTGCCAGCGAGTAGAGCGGGTTCTGGCCGTAATATTCGCTGCCCAGCAGCCCGCGCTCTTCGCCAGTAACAGCAAGAAAGGCAACGCTACGCGCAGGCGCAGGCGCCTTGGCCCACGCGCGCGCCAGTTCCAGCAACAGCGCGGTGCCTGCAGCGTTATCCTTGGCGCCATTGGCAATTCTGTCGCCATGCGCATCTGGGTCGCCAATCCCAAGATGGTCCCAATGGGCCGAATAAAGGACAGTTTCATGCGGACGCTGCTTGCCCTGCACCAGAGCGACAACGTTCTTGCTGTGAATGACTTCCACCCTGGCCGAGTAGCTGGCACTGAACGTTGGCGTCAGGGTGACAGGTGTGAATTCACGGGTCATCGCCTTGGCCTTGGCGGCTTCAAAATCAACGCCAGATGCTTTGAACATGGCAAGGGCTGTGTCCCTTGTGATCCAAGCTTCCAGCGGGGTGTGGGCCAAGGTTGGCGCTTTGCGTAGAATGTCAAACGAGTCGAAGGTGTTGGACCCTGCGACCGTGGCCCAGCCATAAGCTGCGGGCTTGTCCTCGTGCACCACCAGCACGCCGGCGGCCCCTCTGCGCGCCATTTCCTCGTATTTGTAGGTCCAGCGCCCATAATAGGTCATCGCCTTGCCGCCAAATGCGCAGCCCAACTTGCAGCCCGGATCCTCGAAATCGGGATCATTGACCAAAACCACGGCGATCTTACCTTTAAGATCCAGACCCTTGAAATCATCCCAGTGCAACTCAGGCGCAGCAACTCCATAGCCGACGAACACCAAAGGCGCCCCGGTCACTTGATATGAAGCGCCGCCGTGCTGAGGCGGGCGTATCGCGATGTCCTTGCGCTGCACCAGCGGGCCTAAGCCAGAAAGGCTGGCCTGAGGCATAGTCAGAAAGGTGGCGTGTTGTAGCGGCACGTCCTGAGTCCACGTGCGGTGGCCTCTCACGATCTCGCCGCCGGGTTTCAGCCCGGCCTCCTTGAACTGCTTGATCAGATAGGCGGTGGTCAGCGTCTCGCCCTTGGTGGCCGGGCTGCGTCCCTCAAATTCGTCGGACGCCAAAATCCGGATATCATCCGAGATGCGTTCCGCTTTGAAAAGCGGCGCGGGTGCAGCTTGCGCGCAATGTGATGCAAGAGCGGAGGAAAGCAGAAGAAGGCCGGCAACAAAACGCATGATCAATGCCCCCAAATCAAGTTAGTGCACTTGCACATCATCGTATCACTGATCAATGAGCTACGCCTCCGGCACGATGCGAGCATAATCGAGGCCGAGCGGATTGCGCTATCCAATCCCCATCCGCGGCGATGGGTAGAGAAGCAGATCAACGCGCATCAGCAATTCCGCAAGAAGGCGCTCTCCCGTATTCGGCGGAATGGCAACAGGTCGCTGATTGATCGGGACAGCGACATTCTCAAGTTTATGATCAACGTCCGCAAGTAGGCGCGTGCTGCCGGTTCCAGCGGCACCCAATCGGGCGCCGTGCCCGCCCTTCAAAGTGGTCGTTCACTGCTACTGATCTTCATGTCCGAACCCGCCATTGGTTCACCAAATATAGACAAGCCCGCTGCGATCACAGCGGGCCTGATATTGCGCAAAACTGGGGCGAGCCGAAATGGATGCCCCATCATCCGCGCCCACCTCGGTGTTACGAGGCCAATTGCGCACGTCCCTTCGTTTCCATCCCCAACCACCGTGCCAGTCTCGGCAAATGCGGCAGCACGAAGTGATCCAGCAGCAGCAGGATCGCCAACGAGCCGGTGAACATCGGCAGCCAGACAGCCAAGAACACCAGCAGGCCCCAAGCGCCAACACCCCGCAGCTTTCCCTGTTGCGAAAAGCGCGGCGGCGCGCCCAAAACGCCCTCAGGCTTGCGGCGGCGCCACATGACAAAGCCGCTGACCGCCAGCGTGACCAGCATCAGCGCGGTCAGCACGCCGATGAGTTGGTTGATGATGCCGAACAACTGCCCCTCGTGCCAGGCGATGCCATAGGCCATCACCTTGTCGATGGGGTGGCGGTTGGTGATATCCTCGCGCGATTTGAACGCGCCGGTTTGCCCGTCATAGCGCAAGGTCACCCGCAAGGGCCGGTTTTGCGCGTCCGATTTGACGACCCAGCCCTTGGCGGGTTTGCCCGCGCCACCTTCGCCCGCAGGCGCGCCGGGCGGGATGACCAAAGCTGGAAAAGCTAGATGTTCGGCCTTGGCATGGTCAACCATGGTGTCGAACAGCGCGGCGTTGAAACCCGCGCCCATGCCGCCTGCATGGTGATGGTGCCCGCCGGCCATATCCATCCTGGCCATGCCTTCCATGCCGGGCATCGCTGCCATGGCATCGGGCTTGTTGTGTCCGGCATGGTCGTCGCCGCCATCATCAGCCACTTTGCCGCCGATGGTCCAGTCCTGCGGGCCTTTCACCCAGCCCATCTCCTGCCGCACCGCCTTGAAGGCGCTGCCCCAGGCGCTGGCCCATGGCAGGCCGGTGAACAGCAGCACCAGGGCCAGCCCCGAAACCCAAAAGCCGGTGACCGCGTGCATGTCGCGCCAAACGGCCCGCCCGCCCAGATGCACGCGCGGCCAAACAACGCCGGCCCCCCATGCCGCGCCATTCTTGGGCCACCACAGATAGAGGCCGGTCACGATCATCACGATCGCCCAACTGGCCGCCAGTTCGACCAGCCAACTGCCATTGCGGCCCAGCAGCAATTGGCCATGGATCTTGCGGTCGATGGCGATGATGCGGTTTTCGGGCGCGATCTGGCCCAGCACCTTGCCCTGCGGCGAGACGAACACATCACTTGCGCCGCCTTGCGGCAGTTTGAAGTGAACAACGGCGGCGTCGCCTTCAACCTGCGGCAGGCGATAGGAGGTCCACTTGCCCCCCGGCACCGCCGCCTTGGCCGCGTCGAGTTGCACCGAGGCCGGGACCGCCCCGGCGGTGGGCAGGCCCTGATAGGCGCGCTCCTCCCAGCGGTCGATCTGAGGCTTGAACAAATAGAGCGCGCCCGAAATCGACAGCAGCACCATCAGCGGCAGCACGAACACGGCGGCATAGAAGTGCCATCGCCAGATCATGCGATAGAGCGCCGCGCGCTGGATCGATGTGTTGGTCATGGGAAATCCTCATCCTGCGATAAAGGGCAGCCCGCCTGGGACTGCCCATGCGTGCGGCCTTATCGATCAAAGCGGATCGAGATGAATCCGGTGGTGTTGGGATAGGGGTGATAGACATAGCCCCGGTTGTTGGTGAAATTGTCCACACCCGCCGACAGGGTCAGGCCATTGTCGAGGCGGTAGGTCACCTTGGCATCGAAGATGTCATAAGGGCTGCTGGCGCCATAGGCATGGATGACGAGATCGGTGTTGGTGAGCGTGCTGTAAGCGCCGGAAGAATGGCGATAACCCAGCGAGTAGCTGAGCTTGTCATTCTGGTGCCAGACCGCCACGGCACGCGCACGCCAGGGCGGAACGCCGGGGAATTGTTTTCCATTGGCTGCCGGGTTTTGCAGGTCCGACTGTACAACCCCATCGACATAGGTCACCGAGCCGCGCAGGTCGAAGCCCTTGATGAGCACATCGTGCAGGTCGGCCGCCGCTTCCACTCCGCGAAAACGCACCGAGGCCACATTCTCGGTGACCGAGGATGCCGTCGCGCTGACCAGCGTATCCTTTTGCGCGACCAGCGCGTTCTTACGGTTTTCCTGGAACAGCGAGACCCGCAGCGATCCGAGCTTGCCCCTGACCTCGCTGGTCCATTCATAGGCCCAGACATCCTCGGGCAGGAGGTTGGGGTTGCTGGCAATGAGGTTGGTGCCGTTGGTCACCTTCTGGAACAGTTCGGCCACGGTAGGATAGCGCACCGCCCGCCCGAACGAGAAACGCGAGGTCAGTGCCGGGGTTATCTTGTAGGCCAGTGCCGCCTTGGGCGAGAAATTGTTGCGGCTCTGGCTGGGATAGGTGACGGTGTTGGGCGTGGTGCTCGACGAGAAGTTCGAGCCGTCCTGCGCCTTCCAGAACTCCATGCGCCCGCCGATGGTCAGCGTGAGCGGATCGAGCAATTTCCAACGATCCTGCGCATAGATCGCCTGCGTGGTGGTCTGGCCGAAGGAAGCGCCGGTCTGTGCGCCATCGTCATAGGTGGTCCACTGGGCGAGCGCATAGGTGCGCTGGCGCAGACGGAAATTGTCGAGGTGATAGCCAAAACTCACCTCATGGCCCTCAGCAGGGCGCCAGATGCCTTGCGCGTCAATGTCTTTCCAGTTGGTGTTGTGCATGTTTTGGTGGCTGCCCACTGTGGTGTTGCCATAGTTGGACGCCGACAGGCTATGCTCGGTCAGATAGGTGTAGCTGGAAAAGGTCAGCTTCCAATCGAGCCGCGTGCCCTTCTGCTCCAGACCCAGCGCATGCATCATGTGCAACTGGTTGTTAATGGTGGGGTTCAGCCCGGCCACGGTGTAGGCCTTGCCGCCGAGGTTATAAGTGCCGTTGTAGACCGCATTGCCCGAGGCATCGGTCAGGTAGGACTGTGCCTGCGTGGCGGAATGCGCGCCCCACAGCGCGCCGATATAGGTCAGCGTGAGCGAGGGCGTGAAAGCATACGCCAGCTTGATCTTGCCCTGATCCTGAACCGTGTGATCGATGCCATAGCCGCCGAACACCATGCGGGGCTTGCCAGTGCCGGGATCGATATCCTGAAAGCCTCCGGTCACCACCTTGGCAGTGAGTGAGGCGGCGGTGGTCGAAACGCCGGTGGTAGCAAAGCTCATCGGTTGGCCTTGCGCATCAAGGTGATCGTAGGTTGCCCAGATCGTCAGATTGCCGATACGGTCGCCCACGGCCAGGCTGGCATCGCCGCTGTAATTGTGCTGGTTGCTGCCATAGAGGTGGAACGACTGGCGCGCGCCGGTCAGCCCGGCATGGATCTCGAAATGGTCGGGCATGTGGGTGGTAAGGTTGATGACCCCGCCCATCGAATTGCCCGGATAGATCGCGCTGAACGGGCCGTAGATCACGTCAACCTGGCTGATCTCGGCTGGCGCCACCAGGCCCCAGCGCGGCGGATAGGCGTAATTGTTGCCCAGCAGGTTCGAGATGGTCACGCCATCGGCATAGACCACCGATTGTGCGCTGCTGGTGGTTGTGGTGGTGCGCGTCTGGATGATGCCGTTACGATCGCCGATATAGCGTTCGCGCACCTCAAGGCTGGGCAGATATTTGATCGAGGCGCCCGAGGTGAGCGAATTGATGCTGGTCTTGATGTCATCCGCCGTGATCGACTGAACGACCGCGGGCACCTTGGCCACATTGGTCTTCTGCTGCCCCAGCACAACGATGGTGGGATCGGCAGGCGCTTCTGCGGCGCCGGCATCGGCCCCATCGGCAGTTGCACCGGCGGCATAGGCAGGCATGGCTCCGGCCAAAAGGCTGATGGCAAGAGCGAAAGTCGAGATTTTCATGATTACCCCTGTTGAATAGCTTAATTTGTGTGAAATCGTGCAGCTTAGCCCAAGAGCTGCCGCAGCTTCGCCAGCGAGGCGTCATCGCTTTCATTGTGGTCGAGCAGCGTCTGGAACTGTCCATCGCCGCGCATCAGATAGACGCCCGCCGTGTGGTCGATGGTGTAATCGCCGCCCGGCTGAGGCACCTTGGCGACATGGACGCCATAGGCTTTCTCGATGGCCGCAAGCTGGGCATCGGTGCCCGTGAGGCCGATGATGGGCGTGCCAAACAGCGTGACGTACTGGCCAATGTCCTTGGGCTTGTCATGCCCCGGATCGACCGAGACGAAGACAAGCGCGAACTTGTCGCCATCTTTGCCGAGCCTCGCCCGCAGCCGGGCCATTTTGGCCAGCGTCGTCGGGCATACATCCGGGCAGCGGGTGAAGCCGAAGTAGATCGCATAGGGCTTGCCCGCCAGATTGGCCTGCGTGAAGGGTTTGCCGTTGCTGTCGATCAGCGTGAAAGGGCCACCGAGGTTTGTGACTTGGGTTGCCTCGGACGCAGGCTTGCCATGGCCACCAAGGTAAGCCGCAAGACCCAGCCCAAAGGCAACCGTGGCGGCCAAGGCGATGCCCGCCAGAAGCGGTCCCCGGCGGGGTTTGGGATCAGGCTCAGTGGTGGTCATGGGCCATATCCATGCCGCCATTCATCGCCCCCACCGCGCGCACCGGCATCGCAACTTTGACGATCCCGGCCTTTTCAAAGCGCAGCGTAAGCGCGATGGTCCGACCCGGCTTGAACGGCGCCTTGATGCCGATGAACATGATATGGAGGCCGCCGGGTTCCAGTTCGACGACGCCCTTGGCTGGCACGGCAATGCCGTCGGGCAATTCGCGCATCCGCATCACGCCGCCATCCATGCTCATCGTGTGCAGCTGGACGGTGGGCGCCACGGGCGACGTGGCCGAGATCAGACGGTCCGCCGTATCGCTTTTGTTGGTGATGGTCAGGAAGCCACCGCCGTTGACCTGCGCGGGTGCCGTCTCACGCGCCCAGGCGTTGGTGATGGCGATGGTTTGGTGGGCAGCATGGTGGTGTTCGGCCCGAGCGAAAGCGGTTGTTGCCGTGCACGTGATAGCGGCCAGCGCCATGGCGGCGTTGAAGCGAAAAGTCATGGATGAGTCTCCTGGGGGTAGGCCGCGAGGGCCGCGCCGGAATGGCTGATCGGATCGAGGGCAGCGCCAGCGATCTGGCCCACGAGGCCCAGCGCGACCAAAATCCATGCGCGGCGGCGCATAATGCGAAGGTGACGGATGTGGGCGGGCATCAGCGGCGCCCCTGTGACAGGGCCGAAGCAATCAACGGGATCAGCGCCTGCCGCTCCTCCAGCCCAAGGCAGCGGCCAATCTCGACACTCGCCTTGGGGCTGCGCAGGATGAGGCGCAGCGAGGATGGTGTGGGCGCCTGCGCGTCCAGTTTGGCGAACAGGCAAGGCATATGTGTGGCCCTGCCATCGGCATCGCGGTGGCGGATCGTGCCATGGGCAATTTCCAGCACTTCGCCAGCGGGCTTGGATCGCGCATTATACTCCAGCGCGAAGACCAGCGCGCCCATCGTCATCAGGCAATAGGCTGGCACCAGCCAATGGCCAGACATCGCAGGCAGGATCGACAGCGCCATCATCATCGCGCCCAGCACCGCAAAGGTCTGGCGGGCGGGTTCGCTCAAGTGCGAGCGGTTCTCGCGCATATGCAGGACAAGGCCTGCGTGGTGCCCTTGCGGCACATCGCTGTGCGCGCTCAGGGCGAAGGGCCGCTCGGGCGAGCGGCATAAAATCTCGTACATGAAGGACTACTCCGGCCATGGCCGGGGCATCGGGCTTTATGGGAAGGAGAGCCCGCGCACCGGCCTATCCGACAGAAAGGGAAGGTTCTGTCAGGCCAGCGCAGGCGGTCCGCGCAGCGGCGGACGCAGATAGTGGACGCGCTTGGGTGCCGCGGGAAGGTGCGGCGCAAAACCCAGCGCGAGAATGAACAGCAGCGCGGCGGCCAGCAGGATGGGATCGGCCCCGCCCAGCGCGCCATGGGTCAGCGCGGTGAAGGCGCAGGGCGTATCGGCTTTTGCTTTGCCGTGGTCCTTGCTGCTAAGCTCGATCTGTTTGGTGATCTGATGGCCCAGCGAATCGGCGCAGATCTGCACCGTGATCGTTTTCGTGTCGCCGCCCAGCATATAACCGGCGGGAATCAGCGCCTTCATGCACAAAGCCAGCGCGACCAGCAGAGCGGCCACGCGGGGGTTAGACATGAAAAAGGCGCGGAACGTGAGCATGATCGATCTTGCGTCTATAGTCCGTGTGCTTATGTGTCACCGGTCTGGATCAAATTTGGACAATTTGCCCCATGTGGCGGGTGAGTAGGGCCAAGTTACGATGGCAGGTGATTACTTGCGCTTCTCGGGCAGAAGACCGCGCGAACGCATCCACCATAGGAACTCATCGAACCAATGGTCGCTTGTCGCGCCTTTCGGCCTCAGATCAAAGCCATGGCCACCGCGCTCGAACATGTGAAGTTCCGCCGCCCCGCCAGCCTTGCGCCACGCCGCATAGAGCAACGGCCCATCCTGCGGCAGATAGGAGTCATCCGCAGCCGCCGCGATAAAGGCGGGCGCGGCATCGGCGGGCACTGGCCCGCGCAAACCACCATAGATCAGCCCCACAAAGGCAGGCCGACTGACCTTGTCGCCAATGGCCAGATCTGCGGCGAGGAATGCGCCCGATGAAAAGCCGAGCATACCGATCCGATCAGGATCAACGCCCCAAGCCCTGGCGTGCTCGCGCACAAGCGTCATGGCGCGGGAGCCATCTTCCACCGCGTGAGCCTCACCGGCAAAGGGGCGCACCGGCGCAGGCTCCCCGCTTTTTGCCCGCGCGATGATCGCGGCCATCTCCCTCTCATGCACTTCGGGCATGCGCATCGCGTCCTGTGGGCTTTGTATCGTGCGGTATTTGAGAACCAGAGCGGTGACGCCATGGCGGGCCAGACGGCGGGCAATGTCTCGCCCACCATGTTCATAGGCCAAGCCGACAAAGCCACCGCCCGGTGCCACGATCACCGCCGTGCCATTGGGCCGCGCCGGGCGAAATATTTCGAGCGTTGGATCGCTGACGTTGAAGATAAACGTCTCATCCGCCTCGGCGATGCGCTCGCGGGTTTCTGGCACGCCGAGCGCATCGGTGCTCCCCTTGGGGTAGAGCGGCATCATCACTCCACCCACCGCAGCCTGGCGCGCCATGGTGCTGGTTGGCAGCAATGCCGCCAACAGCCCCAGCATCGCCCAATCCGTCCAACGCTTCATGCTGCCCGCTCCCTCAAAGCCTGGCCTTGAGCGTGACATAGGCCGAGCGCGGCTGATTGGGGCCAACCACCGGATAGCCCATATAGGAATAAGGATCCCATGCGCGCCGCCCACCCAGATTGACCACCGAAACGCCCAGCGTGAAGCGGCCAATGTCATAGGAGCCTTGCGCATCGATGACGGCATAGCCCGGCACGGCAATCGAATTGGGCAGCGTCAACTGCCGCGAGGTGACGGCCGTGATCCCTGCGCCAAAGGCCAGCCCCTTGGCCGCCCCGTGCAGGATGCGATAGCGCGCCGCGATGCGCCCGCTGCTTTCGGGGACGCGGGCCAGTCTGTCGCCCGGCGCCACGCCATTGTCGCGCGTGTCGGTATAGGCGTAATTGGCCAGCAGCGAGAGTGCAGGTCTCGGTTCCCACACCAGATCGACTTCCAACCCCCGCGCCCGCTGGCGGCCGGACTGGATGTAGAAGCCCACATTCTTCGGGTCAGCCGTGGCGACATTATCATGCGTCTGGCTGAACAGCGCGAACGTGCCCGACAGGCCCGCCTTGGGCAGGGCCAGCTTGACCCCTGCCTCGACATTGCTCGACCCTTCCGGCTTGGAAGGCTGGAGGCTGATATAGGCGAAGGGCGCGCGGAAGGCCGTGGCCCAGCCTGCGAACAGCGCAACACCTTGCACCACATCCAGTGTGGCGCCGATGCGGGGCGAGACATGGGTATAGGTCTTGTGATTGGCCACGCCGTAATCGCTGTCCTCGACGAAGCGTAGCGAGGTCAGACGCAGGCCGCCGGTCAGATGCAGCGGGCCATAGGTCGCCTGATCCTGCACATAGGCGGCAAGCGTCTGATAGTGGTCGCGCTCGTTGGAGTTGGCGGGTGTTTGCGCGGTGTAGCTCAGGTTGTAGACCGGCTTCGACAGGTTGATCGTGCCCGATGGGCTGTTGCTGACGAACAGGCCCATGCCGCTGTAGAAGCTGGTCCAGTCATAGTTGACCCCGCCGAGCAGATTATGCGTGCCGCCCAACGCATCGAACCGGGCAGCCAGATTGGCGTCAAACGTCGCCTCCTTCGTCCGGTTGGTCATGGAGATGGGATAGACATCGTAGTTCGGCGCGATGGTGCCGGTGGGCATCAGATCGGGAAAGACGAAGCTGCCCCTTTCGTCGACCTCATTGGCATAATAGCGCCCGCTGATCGTCAGCTTCACACGTTCTGAGAACGCATGACGCAGGGTGACCGTGCCCATGCGGTTGTCATTGTCGGTCTGCGGCTGTCCAATAGGCGAGCCGGGGAAGGCATTGCGGGCAATCGTGCCGGCCAGTGCCGCATCGGCGGGCAGGCCTGAATATTCCAGCGCGCCGCGGTGATTGAACTGGCCCTGCACCAGCAGATCGGTGTCGGGCGTCAGCTTGAACAGGATGCTGGGTTGCACCGACCAGCGCTTGCCCTTGACCTTGTCGATCCAGCTCCCGTTGCTTTGATACTCGCCCGCGATCTTGGCCGAGACCTCAGGCGACAAGGCGAGGTTGACATCGCCATAGGGGTTCCATGTCGAAAAGCTGCCCGCGCGCAAGGCAAGGGTTCCGCCGGTCTTGTCCGTCGGGCGCGCCGTTTCGATGTTGATGATGCCGCCCAAAGGCGTGCCAAGGCCGCCGCCATAGAGCGTGGCGCTCGGACCCTTCAGCACCGAGATCGCGGCGACGCCTACGAGGCTGTTGGGATCAAACGCCTGCTGGTTGCCCGCGAAAATCGGCAGGCCGTCGAGATAGACCTCGCCGGGAAACCCACGCAGGATCGGCGGGATGAACAAAGTCTCGTCCGACCGCGTGGGGGTCACGCCCGAGACATTGACCAGCGCATCGCCCAGCGTGCGCCGATCCTGCTCTTTGAGCAGCGCGCCGGTCACCACCTGCACCGATTGCGGTACCTGGATCAGCGGCGTGTCTGTGCGCGTGGCCGAGGCTGAGGTCGGCGCGGCATAGGTATCACGCTTGCCGGTGACGATGATCTGGTCGCCTGCCCAGCTTGGCGCGGCTTTGCTCTGGTCCGTGGTGATTTGCGCCATGGCGGTGGTGGGGAGAAGGAAAGCAGCAGCACAGGCCGCGGCAGACACGCAAGTGCCTGCAAGAAGTAGCGAACGCATGAAAATACCTTTGAATGGTCAGCGCGCATAGGCGCCCGACCAGAATCCGGAACGGGCGCGCAAGGCGGCACCCAACAAGCAGGATCAAAGGTAGATCGGCGGCCCTCTTAGCGGAGGCCTGATATACGTGGGTGCACTGCGGGCAGGCAAAGCCAGGCCGAGCCATGCCACGGCGAGGATGAAAACCAGCAACTGCGCAAGCTGGATGGGGTCCGCCGCAGGCAAGGCCGCATGGGCCAGGCTGCCATAGGGGCATGGCATGGCGTGCTCGCTATGCTGCGGGCTATCCTGCGTGCCGCCATCATGCTTGAGCGGTAATGACACCGACATCGGAGCCGAAGCCACGCCGTTGCAGATCGAGATGGTAATGCGGCTGCCGCCAGCCTCGACCATGTAGCCCGAAGGCACAAGCAACCGCAGCGCCAAAACTGCACAGCAGATCAGCGTGGTCAAGCCACGTCGGGCCAGAAGGCGGCGAACCCACTCCACAAGCCGCACATAGAGTGGGTTAGGCGCAATGTCACCGGGACAGTTTGTCACTGACCATCAATGGCCAAGCAATCTATCTGGCAATGTCAGCAATTGGATTTTGCTGAAGGTAAGCCGCCGTTCCGGTTCGTCCGCAATGCCGGACGAAATCGGTCCTGCGCCTACCTTTGCCGGTCGCCTAACGAGATTGAGCAACTCACACCCTTTCCGACCTTCGCCGCACGCTTCTGGCAATCCTCCAACGCTTTGGCATTGCTCGCCCAAACGCTGGCGGCGTCCCGCAACGCGCTCCACCGCTGCGGATTATATAACTGCAGCATCCGCTGCCCAGCCGCCCAACCATCGCGATGGAGAACCCTGGTGTACAATCGACAGCCCTGGCGTAATCAGGCGTAGATTCAGTGCGTTGGTACCGTTTTTGGCACTCTTGACGCTGACCGCAGACCAACAAATCTCACAGCGACGGAGCAAGAAAACTAACCACAGCGCAGGAAGACCACGCCATGAACGAACAGCCCCCAGACCGCATCCTGCGCCTCAATGCCGTGCTTGATCGCACCGGCCTGACCCGCGCCACTCTCTACCGCAAGATCCAGGCGGGGACGTTTCCAAAGCAGGTGCGCATTGCCACGCGCCGCACCGGCTGGCGGGAATCTGCCATCCGTGAGTGGATGCGCAATCCCATGTTCTATGAGGCAGGCGACGCTTCCTGACGCCCGCGTTGTAATTGCTGGTAGACGCCAAGCCGGTCGGTGATCTGCCAATGGCCAGTCAGGCGATCGTCCGCGTCAAACATGTAGACCGTCGCACCAGACATGTGGATCGTCTGGCCCGTGGCCGGATAGCCCGGCAGATCGGCCGCGTGCGTGCCGCGCCACAGCCAGGTCATCACCACGCTGTCACCATCGGCCAATAGGCCCTGGGTGGCAAAGCGCTGATCCGGAAACGCCGCGCGCGATTGCCGGACACGGTCCTTGAAACCGGCGCGATCGAGCGTCTGGCCGTGCCACGGATCGCCGGGATCGTGGTGGAGGGTATAGGCTTCGGCGATGTAGTCGTCGGCCGCCTCCACGCTCCCTTCATCCCAGACCGCTTGAATGAAGGCCGCGAGGCGCTGCTTGCGCAGGCCACTGCGCATCATGCCGCGCCCTCCCCGCTGGCCAGCATCAGCGCGTGATCGCGAATATCCTGCGGCCAAGCCGCCATCCTGGCCGCGAACGCGTCGCCATCGTCGGCAAACAGCGCGCGAATCGCCTCTTCGTAGCCTGGCAGATCGCCTGCCAGGGCGGACAGGAACGTGTAGGCGCGCTGCTGCGCGCCCTTGCGCTCGGTTCGCCCATGATCAGCCCGCCGTGCTTCGTCGACCAGTCGGCGCAGCGCGCCTGAGGCACCGCCGGGCTGCTGCGCCAGCCATTCCCAATGACGTGGCAACAGCGTCACCTCGCGCGGCACGACGCCGAGCTTGGGCCGCCCGCGCCCGCGCGCCGGCTCTGCCTCACCGCCGCCCGGGCGGGCAAGCCGCGCAACGATCTCTGCCGTGGTGCCACGCAAATCGAGATCGAGCACGCGTCCGGTGGCGTCGTCAAACACGAGCACAGCGTCCATGTCCCGGGTTTCTGCGGTCTTCACCACTAAGGCCACATCGATCAGCGCCCCTTGGGCCAGTTTGCGCAGGCCAGCAAAGGCGGTGCACTGCAGGGAGAGTTCATTCGTCATGGGCTTTTTATAGCCGGATAAATTTATTCTACAATACACCCGGATATAATTGTATGCGCGGTCAAGTGGTCGTGGAGGACGCGCGCAGCACGAAAGGCAGGACATGACAGAGACCACGCGCAAGGCCGCCGTCGCGGCCTACAAGGAGCGCAAGATCGCGGCAGGCATCTATGCCATCCGCTGTGTGGCAACCGATGAACTGTGGATCGGCAGCGCCCCGGACCTTTCGACCATCGAGAACCGCCTGTGGTTCACGCTGCGCCAGGGCGCCAATCCGCACCGCGCGCTGCAGGAAGCCTGGAACGCGCATGGCAGCGCGGCCTTCACCTTTGCCGTGATCGCGCACCTGCGCGACGAAGACGATCCTGGCTATCCACGCCGCACCGCGCTCAGGAACCTTCACCTGCACTGGCTGGAGCAACTCGGCGGCGCGCGGATCTAGCGGCGCCAGAGACTCCGTCTGCGGCAACCGGCCGCGTCAGGTGCTTGTGCCAGGCCTCCAGCAGCTTGCGCCGCTTGGCGAGCCGGTCGCTGCGCTGGTAGGCACCCACAACGCCAACATCGACCGCGTGACCAAGACAGGCTTCCTTGGTCTCGAAATCCGCCTTGGTGCATTCCTCGGCCCAAGTCCGGAACGTGCTGCGAAACCCGTGCGGCCGCGCGCTCAGTCCAGCGCGATCCATCAGCGCGGTCATCGCCATGTCGGACAGCGGCTTGCCGCGATAGGCCGCAAACAGGTGGCCGGATTGACCCGCCACCAGCGCCTGCGCCTCGGCCACCAGGGGAATGCGGCGGCTCTCGTTGGTCTTGGTGCGCTTGGCCGAGAGGCTCCAGACCTCACCCTCGATTTCATCGCTGGTAGCGAGCCGCACTTCGCTGGTGCGAGCAAGGGTCAGCATCAGGAAGCGCAGTGCCCGTGCGGCCGTCGTGTCGAGCTTGCCCAGCCACTGATAGAACTTGGGTGCATCGGCATAAGGCAGGGCCGGAATGTGCTCGGTCTCGTGGCGCTGCTTGCCGAGCAGGGCACGCGCCTTGAGGCAGGCCTGGAGATCGACGGCGAGCCCGAGCGCGGCCGCGTGGGTAAAGGTCAGGCTGAGACGATTGAGCGCCTTGGCCGCCGCTTCGGGCTTGGTGTGCCAGATCGGCGCCAGCAGGTCGCGCAGAGCATGCTGATCGACATCCTCGATCGCGCGATCCCCGATCTTGGGAATAACATGGACGTTGAGCGGGGACAGCCAGCGCCCGGCCGCACCATCGCCTTTGAGCTGGGCCTTGCGCGCTTCGAAGCAGCTGGCGATCGCCTGGGCGACCGTCAGGCGCGCGATTACCCGGTTCTGCTGGCGGCGGGCTTCGATCGGACACTGCCCGGCGCGCAAGGTGGCGCGGGCCTCGGCAGCGGCGGCTCTGGCATCGGCGATGGAAACATCGGGCCAGGGCCCCAGGCCCATTTCGCGGCGGCGGCCCTTGAGGAAATAGCGCAGCACCCACTTGCCCCGGGCTCGTTCACGCTTGTGCAGCCACAGGCCCGCACCGTCACCATAGCGGCCGGGTGGCGCATTGCGCGCGGCGATGTGCGAGAGGATGTGCTGCTTCACCGATCCTTTCCTCAGCGGGGAGAAAAGGGGTGGTTTCAGTCCCCCGTCTGGTCCCCCGTTTTGCGTGCGCTGGGAGGATACACGATGGGTTGCGGTGAGGCAAGAAATGGCTTTTTTCAGCCATTTGGCGATTTCCTGAGCAGCCCTGGGAGGGGTGCTGGTGCGGTCGAGAAGACTCGAACTTCCACGGGCTTTCGCCCACAACGACCTCAACGTTGCGCGTCTACCAATTCCGCCACGACCGCATATCGCATCCGGGTTGGCCAAGGGCACATCCCGTCGGGGTAGGAGCGCGCCCCTAGCAGGGGTTTTGGGGGGCTGCAACAGGGCGGTTGCACTTTTTTATCCCCAGCCGGTCGTTGCTGCCCCGGCGTGCGGCCGGGGCCTGCATGCCTATTCCGGTTTCCAGCCGATTTCGGCTGAGCGCGCGCTCTTGGGAACGTCGGTTACCGCTTCGTTGATCGTCACGCTTTCGCCCGGGCGCAGCTTGTCCTTGGGCGGGGCGACGTCCCAGGTATAGACGATGCGGTTCTGCGCGTCGCGCAGCACGATCAGGATCGGCGGCACTTCGCGCAAGTCTTTGCCCACGTTGGTGACGGTGCCGCTGGCGCCGAAATAGGCGGTGCCGTTGCTCAAGGTGCGGCGGTCCTGCCGCGCGGGCGGAAACGAAAGGACCAGATCGGGGCGGCCGTTGCCGAATGTGGGCCGGTTGACCGGCAACCAATCGGGCAGGCCCAGCCACGAAACCAGGCCGATCATCGCCGCCACGGCCAGAGCAAAGGTAATGCCCGCGGCCGTCCACAGCCGCGCCGGGTTGCGGCGCGGGCGGAACGGGGGCTGGTGTTCGAAGCTCGATACCGGCGAGACGTATTCGGCCGTGGGGGCCTGCGCGCGGGGCGGCTCTGCCCGTGGGGCGGGCGCCGGGGGCGCTTCCTCTACCGCAACCGGCGCGGCCGGCTGCACTGGCGCAGCGGGCGGCGGCGGCGGAGCCGACGGCGGAGGCACCGTTTCGACAGCGGCAGTTTCGGGCGGCGTGGCTTGCTCCGACGGGCGCGGCGGGAGTTCGGGGCCGGCCTGGAACCAGCTGTGCCGGCACTTGGCACAGCGCACGGTACGGCCGTCCACGCCGATCGCACTGTCGGGGACGACATAGCGCGTCGCACAGGCGGGACAGGCGATTATCATAAAACGGTCTAAGCATGCCGAGAGGGGCTGAAACAATAGGGTGCAAGGGGGCAAATCGCCCATGCGCCCTTTTTTCCACATGCATTGACGCGTATAGGCGCCCTTGCCATCGCGCGACGCACCAAACCGCCCATGCGGGACATTGCCAAACGGCCCCCGCGCCGACATGGTAGGCGGGCATGGCGCACGACCAAACACGCGAACGGGGCCCGATCTTTCTGCCATGAACCAAGCCGCCGCCGAGATTGTCCAGTTCGACAATGTCGGGCTGCGGTATGGCGCCGGCCGCGAAGTGCTGGCCGATGTCTCGTTCACGCTCTATCCCGGCTGCTTCTACTTTCTCACCGGCGCCAGCGGCGCAGGCAAGACCAGCCTGCTCAAGCTGCTCTATCTGGCGCAGCGCCCCTCGCGCGGGTTGATCCGCATGTTCGGCACCGATGCCATCACCCTGCCGCGCGAACGCCTGCCCGGCTTTCGCCGCCGCATCGGCGTGGTCTTCCAGGATTTCCGCCTGGTCCCGCACCTTTCGGCGTGGGACAACGTGGCCCTGCCGCTGCGCGTGGCCGGGCAAAGCGAAAAGGACATCGCCAAGCCGGTGTCCGACATGCTCGAATGGGTCGGGCTGGGCGATCGATTCCAGGCGCGGCCGGCCACGCTTTCGGGTGGGGAGCAGCAGCGCGTGGCGATCGCCCGCGCCGTCATCGCCCGTCCCGATATCCTGGTGGCCGACGAGCCGACCGGCAACGTCGATCCGGAGATGGCGATCAAGCTGCTACGCCTGTTCGAAAGCCTCAACCGCCTGGGCACTACGGTGGTGGTCGCGACGCACGACCTGCACCTGATCCGCAAGGTGCCCGATTCGCTGATCATGCGGCTGGACAAGGGCAAGCTGGCCGATCCCACCGGCGCGCTGCGCTATCCCCCGCGCCGTCCGGTCGACACCGGCGGCAATGGCGATGGCCCGATGGGCGATGGTGGCCTGCCATGAAACGGCATACCCCATGAAGCGTTTGGCCAGCGCCCTGCCCCGCACGCTGCGCGCCCTGGGTGGCGAAGGCGAATCCCGCCTGCTGCCCGAGGCGCGCCTATCGGGCCCGATGCCGTGGGTGATCGCGATCATGATCGCGCTGACCGTGGTGGCCGCGGCCAGCGCCCTGGCGCTGCGCCATGCCGCGCAGGCGGCCAGCGCCGATCTGGAAGGCGGGGTGACGGTGCAGATCGTCTCGGCCGCGCCCGCCCAGCGCCAGCGCCAGGCCGATGCGGCGCTGGCGGTGCTGCGCCACGCCCCCGGCGTGATCAGTGCCGCAGCCGTGCCGCAGGATCAGCTCGATGCCTTGGTCGAACCCTGGCTGGGCACCCGTGCGGGCGACGATCTGGACGATCTGCCGATCCCGGCACTGATCGACGTGCGCCTGGCCGGCACGGCCACGCCGGCGCGGCTCGATCTGCTGCGCAAGGCCTTGGCCGCCACGGCCCCGGCGGCGCGGATCGATGCGCAGTCAAGCTGGCTGGCCCCGGTGTTCCGCGCCATTGGTGCCTTGCAATGGGCGGCCGGCGGCCTGATCGCGCTGTTCGCCTTTGCCACGGTTTCCGCCGTGCTGCTGGCGTCGCGCAATGCGCTGGGCACCCATCGCGAAACGATCGAGATCGTCCATATGCTGGGCGCCACCGACGTGCAGATCGCGCGGGTGTTCCAGCGTTCCATGGCGACGGACGCAGCGATGGGCGGCCTGGTTGGCCTGCTTGCCGGCGTCGTTACCGTGCTGGGCCTGGCGCGCCAGTTTGCCGCGCTGGGTTCGGGCATGGTCGCGCAAGGCTCGCTCGCCTGGACCGACTGGGTCGCGCTGGCCGGTATTCCCATCGCCGGCGTGCTGCTGGTGATGCTGACAGCCCGACTTACCGTTCTTGCCGCCTTGCGGCGCATGGTATGATCGCGTGACCGTCCCCATATTGCCCCCCATAACGCCCCAGCCATGCAGCAGCCCCCAACCATGACCACACCGCACGCCGGCACGCGCCGCACGATCGTGAGAAAGCCCTGCGGCATGCGAAAGCCGTGGGCATGAGAAAGCCGCCGGGCCTGTTTCGCCGCCTGGGTTCGGCGCTGATCCTGCTGTGGATGCTGGGTTTCCTGTGGTTTGCGTGGTTCCTGCCGCAGCCGGCGCCCGATGGCACGCGCACCGATGGCATCGTGGTGCTGACCGGTGGCGGCGGCCGCATTCCTCGTGCCTTGGCCATGCTGCAGGCCGGCAAGGCGCAGACCCTGCTGGTCAGCGGTGTCGATCGCCAGGTCCGGCCGGCCGAATTTGCCGCCGAATACAAGGTCGATCCCGCGCGACTCGATTGCTGCATCACGCTGGGCTTTGATTCGGTCGATACCCGCTCCAACGCGCACGAGGCCGCCGCCTGGATCGCCCGGCACAAGATCCATTCGGTGCGCCTGGTCACCACCGACTGGCACATGCGCCGCGCCACGTTCGATCTGTGGGTCGTGGCGCCCAAGGGCCTGGTGATCGTGCGCGATGCCGTGCCCTCGCGCCCCAGCCTCAAGATCCTGTTCCTGGAATACAACAAGCTGCTGGCCCGCATGGTGGCGTGGCTGGCAGGATGGTGACAAGCGCCGTGGAAGACCGTTCCCCTACACTTGCCGAAATCGTGCGCAGCCTGGTGTTCTATGCCGCGTTCTATGGCTTTACCGTGCTGCTGCTGCTGGTGTTGGCGATCGTGCTGATCGTGGCGCCGCGCGGCGTCTTTGCCATGGTTCAGGCGTGGACCGGCGTGCACCGCGCGCTGGTGCGCCATGTGCTGGGCATCCGTGTGGAAGTGGTGGGCACGCCGCCGCAGGAAGGCGTGTTCTATGCTCTGCGCCATGAAAGCTTTTTCGAGGCGATCGACCTGCCGCAAGTGCTGCACCGCCCCTGCATCTTTGCCAAGATCGAGCTGATGCGCATTCCCGTGTGGGGCCGCGCCGGCTGGGCCTATGGCCTGATCGGGGTGGAGCGCGAGGCCGGCGCCAAGACGCTGCGTGCCATGCTGACCCATGCCCGCGCCCGCCTGGCCGAAGGGCGCCCCCTGGCGATCTTTCCCGAAGGCACGCGCGTGCCAGTGGGGCAGCGCTATCCGCTGCAATCGGGTTTTGCCGGGATATACAAGTTGTTGTCACTACCGGTGGTTCCGGTGGCGGTGCATAGCGGCGCCCTGTATCACCGCGTGTGGAAGCGACGCGGCACCATTCGCTATGTCATTGGCGAAACCATTCCCCCCGGCCTGCCGCGTGAAGAGATCGAGGCCCGTGTGCTTGACGCCATCACCGCCCCCACTGCCTGAGCGCCGCCACGCATGACCGTGCCGCCAGAACCGGATGCCCCGGCCAAGTCGCTGATGACCTCGTTGGGCCCCGGCCTGATCACCGGCGCGGCCGATGACGATCCCAGCGGCATCGGCACCTATAGCCAGGTGGGCGCGCAGTTTGGCCACACGCTGACCTGGACCATGCTGTTCAGCTATCCGCTGATGGCCGCAATCCAGGAAATCTGCGCGCGCATCGGCGCCACGACGGGGCGCGGCATTGCCGACAACGTGCGGCGCCACTACCCGCGCTGGCTGCTGCCGGGCGTGATCGCCCTGCTGGTGGTGGCCAACGTGATCAACCTGGGGGCAGACCTGGGCGCGATGGCTGCAGCGCTGCACCTGCTGCTGCCGGGGCCGCTGCCGCTCTATACCCTCGGCTTTGCCGTGATCAGCGTGCTGGCCGAAGTGTTCGTGCCCTATGCCCGCTATGCCGGCTGGCTCAAATGGACCACGCTGTCGCTGTTTGCCTATATCGCGGTGCTGATCGTCACCCCGATGGATTGGGGTGACGCGCTCTATCACGTGGTCGTGCCCACAGTGCAGCTTGACCATGCGTTCCTGTCGGGCCTGGTGGCGCTGTTGGGCACCACGATCAGCCCCTACCTGTTTTTCTGGCAGGCCGGGCAAGAGGTGGAGGAATTGCGCCGCCGCCAGGCGCGGCCGCTGCACGATGCCCCGCGCCGGGCCGCGCCGGAATTGCGCCGCATTCGCGCCGATACGCTGGTGGGCATGGGCTTTTCCAACGTTACCGCGCTCGCCATCATCGTGGCGACCGCCGCCACGCTCAACGCCCATGGCATTACCGACATCACCTCGGCCGATCAGGCGGCCATGGCGCTTCGGCCGTTTGCCGGCGATCTGGCCTTTGCACTGTTCGCGCTGGGCATCATCGGCACCGGGCTGCTGGCGGTGCCGGTGCTGGCCGGCTCTGCCGCCTATGCGCTGAGCGAGGCCTTGCGCTGGAACGAAGGGCTCGACCGCGCCCCGCGTGAGGCGCGCGCCTTTTACATTGCCATCGCGCTGGCCACGTTCGCGGGCCTGGCCATCAACGTCATCGGCATCAACCCGATGCGGGCGCTCTATTGGACGGCGGTGATCAATGGCTTGCTCGCCCCGCCGCTGATGGTGGTGACGATGCTGATCGCCCGCAATCCGCGCGCCATGGGTCACCTGGTCATCTCGCGCCGGCTGGCGGCCGTGGGCTGGCTGGCCACCGTGGCGATGACGGTGGTGGCCGTCCTGTTCCTGTTTGCGTGAAAGACCCGCGATGACCAGCCCGCCCCCGCGCATCCTGTCCATCGCCGGTTCGGATTCCGGCGGCGGCGCCGGCATCCAGGCCGATATCAAGACCATTACCATGCTCGGTGGCTTTGCCATGACGGCGATCTGCGCGCTGACCGCGCAGAACACACTGGGCGTCACTGCCGTGGCCGCGACCACGCCGGAGATGGTCGCCGCGCAGATCGATGCCTGCGCCAGCGATATCGGCGTGGACGCGGTCAAGATCGGCATGCTCGGATCGCCGCAAATTGCCGCAGTAGTGGCCGATCGGCTGGAAGGGCTGGGCGTGCCGGTGGTGTTCGATCCGGTGATGATCGCCACCAGCGGGGCGGCACTGGCCGATGCCGCCACGATCGCCGCATTCGAACGCCTGATGGCGCTCGCCACGCTCACCACGCCCAACGTGCCGGAACTGGCCGCGCTGGGCGGTGACGCCGCCATGGCGGCGCGGGGCATCGCCTATCTCGCCAAGGGCGGCGATGCCGATGGGCCAGTGGTGGAAGACCGCCTGGTCATTCCCGGCCAGCCGCCGCGCCTGTGGCAAGCGCCGCGCATTGCCACGCGCCACAGCCACGGCACGGGCTGCACTCTGTCGAGCGCGATCGCCACCGAACTGGGGCGCGGGGCCAGCCTGGAACAGGCGGTGGACCGCGCCCGCGCCTTTGTCCGCGCGGCGCTGCTGGCCGCGCCCGGGCTTGGCGCCGGGCACGGCCCGATGGGCCATCACGCGGTGCGGGTTTAGGTTACTCGCAACCGCAGTCGAGGTCGTAGAACTTGACGATCTCGTTCCAGGCTTCCTCGGCGGTTTCCACCGGCTTGAACAGGTCGAGATCCTCGAAGTTGATCACGCCTTCCTCGGCAATGGCGCGGAAGTTGATCACCTTGTTCCAGTAATCCGCCCCGAACAGCAGCACGGGGATCGGCTTCATCTTGCCGGTCTGGATCAGGGTGAGCAGTTCGAAGAATTCGTCGAACGTGCCAAAGCCGCCGGGGAACACCGCCACGGCGCGCGCGCGCATCAGGAAGTGCATCTTGCGCAGCGCGAAATAGTGGAACTGGAAAGACAGGTGCGGCGTCACATAGGGGTTGGGCGCCTGTTCGTGCGGCAGCACGATGTTGAGGCCGATCGAATCCGCGCCCACGTCCACCGCGCCGCGGTTGGCCGCTTCCATGATTGACGGGCCCCCGCCCGAGCAGACCACGAACTGGCGCTTGCCTTCTTCCACGACGCCGCAGGTGGAGGCATAGCGCGCCAGCTTGCGCGCCTCTTCATAATACTTGGCCTTGCTGGCCAGCCGCTCGACCACGGCCTTGCGTTCGGGCGTGGTGGCCGTCGCCAGCGCGGCATCGACCGCTTCGGGCGCGGGAATGCGGGCTGAGCCGTAGATCACCAGGGTAGAGCCGATATCGGCCTCTTCCAGCAGCATTTCTGCCTTGAGCAGTTCCAGCTGAAAGCGCACCGGGCGCAGTTCCTCGCGCAACAGGAAGTCGGTATCGCCAAACGCGAGGCGATAGGCCGGGTCCTGCTGCTGGGGGGTGGTCTTGGGGTGGCTTTGCGCGAACCCGGCTTCCTGCTCGGCCTTGTAGAACTTACGATTGACGAGCTGGTTGTTGATTTCTTCTTCGGTCATTTGCCGCAAAGTGGGCGTGCGCGGCGTGGTTGGCAAGCCCATCCGCGTTTGTTTCGGTGGGTTGCTTGGGCCCCTGGAAACCACGTTCGGGCAAACCATGTTCTGGCAAACCAGGGTGGGGGCGGCCAGGCCAGCCCCCAAGGCCGCCTCGTTCAGGTCAGCGCACCCACCAGCATCTGCAGCGCCGCGCCAAAGTATTCCGGTGCCAGGCCCAGCGGCGGGCGCGTGCCGATCAGCTTGCTGGCGATTGCCGCGCCGCCGTTCGATACGGCAAACGAGGCGCGCTCCCCGGTATTGAGATCGATCCACGCCGGGATCGGCTGCCCCTGCGCCAGGCACTGCCGCCAGAAATTGGCCACCGGCTGGACCAGGCTGGCGCGATGGCCGGCAAGCGCGAACAGCGGCACGCGGATCGCGTCAAAGCCAAAGCGCGGATCGTGGCCGGGGGCCGGGGCAAAGCGGCCCGGGCCGGCCACCTCCACCCAGTCGGCCGGCAGGCCATATTGGCCAAAGCGCGCCTGTGACACGATCGCGGTGGCATCATCGGCCAGCGCCTGCCACACGCCCGGCCCATCCCATTCGGCAAAGCTCGTGAACGCAGGCCAGATGAAATAGGATGGATTGACGATGACGCGCCCATTGGCCTGAAACCCTTCCAGCCCGGGCAACAGCAGCTTCATGCCAAAGCGATCGACCACCAGGCGCTGGCGGATGGCGGCGCGGATCGCGGCAGAGCGCGTGCGCCATTCCCCCACGCCCCAGCGCTGCCCGGCGCGCTGCAACGCCCAGGCGATCATGATATCGCCATCGGCGGCATTGTTGCGATCGGGCACGTGGTCAGGATTTGACGGATCGTACCGCCACGCGTGCAGGGCCACGTCGCTGCGCAGCAGGTTGTCGTTGGTCCAGTCGGCGATCAGCTCGAACGTGGCACGGTCGCCCGCCTCCAGGGCCAGGACCAGGCCATAGCTTTGCCCTTCGCTGTGGCTGATCCCGCCGTTCTGCGGATCGACGATCCGGCCCGAGGGATCGAGAAAGCGGGCCTTGAACGTTTCCCAATCGCCGTTGCTGGCCATGGCCTTGCTCTGTCGCCCCGGGGCGCAGGCGGCGGTCAGTGCCACCAGCAACCCGAACCCGAACCCACGCCGATCAATTCCTTCACTCTGCCCGGCGCCGGCCGGGCGCTTCATCCGATCAGCGGCCATGTCTGATTGCAAGCGTATGTCCCTTCCATTCGGCCGTGGTCGTCAGGGCAATGCTGCTGCCCATCATGCGGAACCAAGTATCATAGGTGCCCTCCATCAAGGGCGGCAGCAGTGCTTTCCACGGCTCGGCGATCTCGGCCTCGGTTTCGGGATAGAGGCCGTCCTGGCGCACCACGATGGCGCTGTCTTCCACCGTCACCACGGCGCTGCCCCAGCCCAGCGTGGCCCACAGCGCATTGATGCGCGTGGTCATCGTGCCCAGGTCTTCCACGTCATCGAGCGGCACCACCGCGGCGATCCGCTTGCCCACCGCGGCATAGAAGCCATGGCTCTGCTCTTCGGTCGCCGCGCTCGACAGCTCGCGCGCGATCATGGCCACCAGAAAGCTGGCACCGGCCGGTGGCGAAGCTCGGAACGCGCTGGACACGCGCGGTGTCTTCGGGTCCTCAAACATTATTTGGTCGCTCCCAAACTCTGGCGGATGCCGATGGTCGAGCGAAGCTCGTCATAGCTGCCAAAGGTATTGTAACTGGCCTCGCCCCCGATGCGGGTCGACGGGCTGATCTGGTAATAGACCGATCCTTCGGCCGAGAGCGCGAAGCCGGTCTTGCTGAGGCTGTCATACCGCGCGCGCACGTCGCTATCCTGGGCCTTGAGCGCGTTGAGCTGGGCCTGCAGCGGATCGTTGGTGGGATAGAGCGCGGCGTCTTTCTGGTTATAGCTCTGATAGCCCGGGGTGACCGCGGCACGCACAGCCAGTTGGTCCTTGTCCAGGGCATAGCGCACCGGAAAGCTGACCGAGAGGAAGCTTTGCGGGCTGAAATAGCCACCGTGGCCATAGGTGAAGTAGTTCTGCGGGTTGTCGTACGACTGGTAGTTGACGTTGATCCCGCTGGTCAGCGACGAATGCTCGGTGCGATAGACCCGCAGATAGCCGCCCACGTTGGCTTCCACGCCATGGTTCTTGCGCACGTTGATGCCGTTGTAGCGGTTGTAGGCAACCGTGCCGTAGGCGCCGCTGCCGTTGCGATCGACCGACAGTCCGGCGCCGCCGCCCAGCCGCATGACATGGCCCCAGGTCTGCCCCGTGACCGGATCGCGCGTGCCGGCATAGGCGATCACGCTGTCGGTTACCGGGCGGCGTTCCACCCAGGCCTGCGCCTGCACGCCATTGCCCAGGCCCGGCGTGACGCCAGCATGGAACGAGACCTGCGTCTTGCCCATGCCCAGCGGCGTCGTGCCGACATCGGCATGAACCACACTGCTGTCATAGCCCACGCTCAGCCCCACGCCCGAACGGTGCTGGGTATCGGCCTGGACCAGGGCAGAGGCTTTCTGCGCCACGATGGCCTGCGCCTCGATCGTGGCATTGGTGCCAAAGCGCGCCAAGCCCGATCCGGTCGGTCGGCCGGAATCGAGCACCACCGCTTCGGCGCGGGCATGCACGCGGCCACCGGCGAGCCCGGTGGAAATCTCGGCAGAGCCGCGCAGGTCGCTCAATTGCGAAAGCCCGGTCTCGCCCTTGCGCTCGCGATACGAGGTGCCAAGATCGACCCGCGGCCCGCTTTCACGCGTGAGCGAGGCGATATCGCCCGAAATCTTGGCCATCACCGGATCGACCGGGCCGCCAGCCGCCAATGGCGCTGCCGCATCGCCAAACGGCGAGGAACCGACAGGCGCGGGCGCCGTGCCAAAGCCCTGCCCGCCAAAGGCCGGGCTTGGCAGCGCGCCATAAGTGCCCTGCGCCGGATAGGCAGGTTGCGACGGATAGGTGTTCTGGGCCGGGTAGGAATTCTGGGCCTGATAGGAATTCTGGGCGGCCGGCGTGGCATAACCACCACCCGCACCATCCATGATCGAGCCACCGTTCTGCGCCACCGGCGTGGCATAGGCCGGCGTGTTGCCATAGGATGGCGCAGCATAGCTGGCGGGTGCGGCATAGGCCGGGGGCGCGCCGAAGCCGTTGTTCATCGGCACCATCTGCGCGCTGGGCAGGCGCGTGCCGCTGCCCAGGGCAAAGGGATTGATCTGCGGCTGGGCCTGCATCGCCGGCTGATCGCGGAACGGGTTGCCCGTGCCCACGCCCATCGGATCGGCGGCAAAAGGATTGCCGCCAAAGGCATCGATGCCATTGCTGCCGCTTTGCCGCGAATAGAGCGCGCGCGCTTCCTTGAGCAGGCGCACCGCAGCGCTGCGATCGCCGCGCGCCTGGGCCACCTGGGCCAGAGTCATGCGCACCTGGTAATCCTGCGGGAAGGCCTGCAGCGCGCGGTTGGCCGCGCTTTGCGACAGTTCTTTGTCGCCAGCGGCCTGGGCGGTCTGCGCCAGGCCGAGCAGGGCATCGCGGTTGCGCCCGTCACGCGTCAGCACGATCTGGAAAGTCTGCGCCGCGCGCGCGGCCATGCCGCCCGATTGATAGAGCCGGGCCAGCGCCGCCATGATTTCCAGGTTGTCGGGCGCAGCACCCCAGGCGCCGCGCAGCACGTCGAACGCCTGGGCAAACTGGCCGTTGAGGCGCAGGCGATCGGCCTGGCCCACTGCCAGCCCGGCCGACATGCGCGCCAAGGTGCGCTGGCCTTCGGGTGAAGTATTGCCCAGCGCCGCCGCTTTTTGCAGGGCCGCACGGGCCAGATCATCGCGGCCGGTCTTGGCCAGCACGCGAACCACCGCGTCATAGCCGTCGAGATCGGCAATATCGCCGCTCATCGCCGCCTGGGCATATTGCCCGGCGCCCACGCCATCGCCCAAGTCATAGAGCGCGCTGGCAATCGCGGCACGACGTGCGGCCGGCAGAGTCTTGATCGCACCCAGTTGGCGCAGCGCCGCCACGGCCTGCTCGCGCTGGCCGCCGGCGGCCATGGCCTTGGCCCGCTCGATCGCGCTGTCGGTCTTCACGCCCAGGGCAAAGTTGCGCATCGCCGGGGTGCGCTGGGTTTCGGGAATGCGATCGATCAGCGATTCGGCGGCAGCATGGCGGCCCAGATCGGAATCGATCAGCGCGGCGGCGTAAAGCGCATCGGGATCACCCGACTGGGTCAGCGTATTGATCAGCGATTCGGCTTCGACGCTGCGGCCATGGCGGATCAGGAAGCGCGCGAATTCATAGCGGATCCAAGGATCGCTCTGGTCGAGCATCAGGCCGCCCTGGAATTCCTGTTCGGCGGTCACGTCATCGCCGCGGGCCACGGCGGCCAGCGCGCGGCCACGCGCGGCGCGGCTCTGCAGGCGCTGGTCGGTCTGCGTGCCGCTCACCTCGCCGGCCTGGCGATAGAAATCGGCCGCGTCGGCATAGCGGCCCTGGCGTTCATAGATATCGGCGAGCAGTTCCAGCGCCGGCCCCGGCTGGCCAAAGCCAGAGCGCACCAGCGCCTCGGCCGCAGCCTGTGCCTGGTCGGTCTGGCCACGCGCGAGAAGATTGCGCGCCTCGTCCATGCCGGCATAGAACCGCGCAGCAGACAGCGCCTCGGCCCAGCGGCCCGGATTGGGCTGGCGCGAGGCCTGTTCCAACAGATCGCGCGCTTCGGCAAAGCGGCTTTGGCGCAGGCGCACGATGCCCAGGCCACCCAGCGCATCGCCATCGTTGCGGTTGACGCCCAGCGCCTTCTGGAAACGGCTGGCGGCCGCATCCAGGTTGTTGTCATCCAGTGCATCGAACCCGGCCATGCGCTGCTTGCCGGCATTGTCGGCGGCGCGCTGGCGCGGGTTGGCCGCAGGTGGCGGCGCCTTTTCCGCCACACGCTCGGCCGGGCGCGGCTGCGGGCGCGGCGCAGCCCGCGCCACCGTCGGGCGCGGGGCCGGCTTGGCTGCGGGCTGCTTGGCAGGCTGCGCCTTGGGTGCAGCGGCGGGCGCTCCACCCCCGGCCAGAGCGCGGCGCGCCTCGACATTGCCGGGATCAAGCGCCAGCGCGCGGCGCAGGGCCTGATCCGCCAGATCCTGGCGCCCCTTGCCCTTCCAGTAGAGCCCCTGTGCAATCAGGGCCTTTACCCCGGGCACATCGGCAAATGCCACCTGGGGCAAGGCCAGCGAGGCACCCGAGGCCAGCAGGATGGCAACAGCAGCACGGGAAGAAGGCAGCGGCGCGGACATCTCATTCATCCTTTGCACCCAGACGCAGGCGAGCCTGGCGGCGGAAATAGGCGTAAGCTGGGCCAGTGAGCCCCAATGCCAGAATGAGCGTGCCGAACGCCATGAGCAAGGGGCGTTGGCTGAACCAGAACGCCACCTTCATCCAGATCGGCAGGCTGCCGACCCAATAGGTGGACCCGATGGCAAAGCTGGACATGCCATCGCCCGTGGCGACCGAGAGGTCACCCTGGATCTGGGCGTTGATCTTGGAATCGGCCATGCCATCGACCAGCGGGGGCAGATCGGCTGCATCATCGGCCACCAGCGCCACCACCGTGCGATCCGACGCATAGGGAGACTGGAAGCTGACGATGCCGGCAAACCCGCGCGCGGCGTGGATCATCGGCTCGACATCGGCCTCGTTGGTGAGGCCACGATCGGAAAACAGCGCGGAAACATATTGCAGCGGGCTTTTTTCAGCCACTTTCAGCCCGTGCCCGTCCCAATGCAGCGGCGCATTGGCAAAGACCTGGCCAGCCCCGGCAATCGCCGAGCTGCCGATCACCAGGATATCCTGGCTCGACAGCCGATCGGGATCGACGCCATCGGCCACGGTCACCCCGGTGGGGGCGATCCCGGTGCTGTCGCCAAACCGGCCCATCAGGTTGAGGAAGGTCTGGACTGAGGCCGGCGTGGGATTGCGGCTCATCAGCACGGTCGTTTCGCCCAGGTCAGGGCGGATCGTGAAGGGATAGCCCGCACCCGCAAACGTGGCGAGATCGGGCATTTCCAGCGCATGATAGGCGTGGCTGAGATCGATGGTCGAGGCCGGATCGACTGCCACGCGCACATTATCAGGCAGCGTGCCGGTGCACTTCTGCTTGTCGGCCAGGATCAGGTTGTAATCGAAAACCAGATCGTTCTGCCCGAACAGGTTGTAGCGCGGCAGGGTAAGGCTGGCCGAACCGTCAAAGCTGTTGGCGCCCTTCGATCCGAACCAGTCGCTCCACCAGCTGCCGGCCAGCGGCAGGGTCTTGAGGAACTGGCTGTTGATCGAGATATCAAGGCGCGAGGCCTTGCGATCCATCCACTTGGCCAGCGGATAGCGATAGATGAGGTTGAGCGTGCCGCCCTGGCGCGGCCAGAAGAACAGGTCTGGCGCGACGCGAAAACGTGCCGTCAGCGGGCCCGGCGGCAGGCCCATGCCCTGGAGCGCATAGGGCTCCATGATCTCGCCCAGCTTGACGGCGTGATCGGTGGTGATCCAGCGCGGCGCACCATAGCGCGGATAGCTGGGTACGCGGGCGCCATCGAAATTCATCCGCGCCCCGCCAAACACGCCGCGGCCCGACGAGACCGCAGCAGCCGCCAGGCGCAGTTCGCCATCGTCACGCCCCATGATCACCAGCACGGTGCCATAGGGATCGCGCGGGTTACGCACGACGGCGGCCGAAGGGCCGCTGACCGTCATGTTGAGACCGGGCAGGCTCTGCCCCGATTTGAGGAAGGCGATCGCGTTGCCCATGGGCATCTGCCCAAAGAGTGGCTGGAACGAGAATCCGCGATAGCTGGCCATCGAACCGAGCCAGCCGGCCATGGCAGCAGAGGCCTCAAGCTCACCCTTGTGGGGCTGGCCGGCGAACACGAACGGCATCTTGAGCGTGGTGTTGAGCGCACGATCGAAAAACGGCCCGGGCAGGTGCGACAGGTCGGGCACGTTGGGCAGGGCCTGGGTGGTCAGGTCCAGCCACGAGCGCGTGTTGCTGACATTGGCCCAGAGCACCGAATTGAATGGATCTTCGCAATCGCGGGCATAGTGCCCGATGAGGCGCAGGTTCAACTGGTTGTCACCGGGCAGGAACAGCGCCGGGTTGATCGGCAGGGTCAGCACCTGACCGCCAGAATCCTGCGGGCGCAGCGGCACGGTCTGCACCACTTCGCCGTTCACCAGCACGACCAGCTGCGAGAGATCGCCCAGCATCGCCGGCGACCAGGCCAGTTGCAGGGTGATCGACGCATCGGTCACCACCTGGTTCTTGCGCACGCCGAACGGAATGGAGATTTCGCCGCGCGTGCCCTGGAGCCGCACGGCGTTCTTGATGCGCAGGTCCTTGAGCGTCAGCCGTTCACGCGAAACGCCGCCGCCCGAGGCGGCAGCGGCGGGCGCAGCGCCGGCCGGCGCCGTGGCGGCCTGGGCCTGCTGCGGGGCCAGCAGCGTGCCCACCAGCGGCATGGCCAGGAGCATCGCGGCGGCAGCAGCCAGGCTGGCGCGCTTCTTGCGCTTGCCCTGCCCTTCGGCCAGCTTGGCATCGGCCTTGGCCTTTTCCTCGGCCGCGCGCGCCAGCTTGGCCGCTTCGGCAAGACGGCGCTGCTCTTCCTTGGCGGCCTTGCGTTCGGCACGATTGAGCAAGAGCAGGCGCTTGATCGTCAAGCCATCGACCACCAGAATATCCCTCAGCGAACGCAAGCCAGGCACAATCTCTGGCGGCGCGGCGCGCTGCCAGGCGTCCGCCCGTCCCATAACGGCACGAACAAGCCTACGCTGGCCCAGTGTGTCAAGCGGCTGATAGCGGACAAATGCACGGCCACGCGTGCGGCGCACGGTTTCCACCGGCACGGCCAGGCGATCATCGCCCATCGCCAGGACGATATCGGTCACCGTGGCATCGCCCACCGGCAGTTCGGGCGGCAGTTCGATCGCGGCCCCACCCATCGAGATGTCGATCGTGGTGCCATCCACCACATGGCCCGAGGAAAAGTGAACAGCCACAGGCAGTTCGGCAGTTACGCGGATGGTCTGGCGGGCCTGCCGGGTTTCGCGCGCCACCGACACGGCAGCGGTCAGGATGATCAGGCTGAAGGTGGCCCAGGCGACGTTGAGCGCCAGGGTATCGAGCTGCACGTTGAACAGGTGCTGGAAGAAAACGCGCTTGCCGATCGCCAGCAGGATGCCGAACACGATCGTGGCCATGCAGATCATGTGCGGCTTGACGATGGCCCAGTCGAAGAACGTGCGATCGAGCAGGTCGCCCTTGTCGGTCACGTTGAACTTGCCCTTGCGCGGGTTGAACCAGGTCATCACCGTGGGCGCTACCAGGTGGAAGGCCAGGATCGTTTCATAGACCTCGCCCCAGAACGGGCGGCGTTCGCCGGCCTGCGAGCGTTCCGAAGTGACCTGCGAGCAGAACAGGTGCGGCGCGGCATAGGCAAAGATCAGCGAGGCCGACGCGGCGATGATGTTCTGGCCAAAGATCAGGTAGGCGAGCGGGCTGGTCAGGAAGCAGATGCGCGGCAGCGGAAACTGGAAGTGCAGCATCGCATTGAGATAGCACAGGCGCTGCTGCCACTTGAGGCCGGGGCCAAGCAGCGGGTTTTCGATGCGCAGGATCTGCGTCATCCCGCGTGCCCAGCGGATGCGCTGGCCGATGTGCAGCACCAGGCGCTCGGTGGCGAGGCCCGCCGAAAGGCGCGCGCTGATATAGGCGGTGGACCAGCCGGTGCGCTGCAGCTTCAAGGCGGTGTGCGCGTCTTCGGTCACCGTTTCGCCGGCAAAGCCGTTGGTTTCCATCAGCGCTTCACGCCGGATCACCGCGCAGCTGCCGCAGAAGAACGTGGCGTTCCACAGGTCGTTGCCGCCCTGCACCGGGCCATAGAACAGATCGCCTTCGCCCG
Organism: Novosphingobium sp. 1529; assembly: GCF_040544855.1. Classification (NCBI taxonomy): domain Bacteria; kingdom Pseudomonadati; phylum Pseudomonadota; class Alphaproteobacteria; order Sphingomonadales; family Sphingomonadaceae; genus Novosphingobium; species Novosphingobium sp. 1529. The sequence continues at coordinate 10,219 of NZ_JBEPKW010000018.1, read as the reverse complement.
GCATGTGCTTGGCCGTGGCGAGGTTGCGCTGCACCGGATCGGGCGAATAGAAGAAGTGCGGCGTCTGCATCAGCGCCAGCTTCCGCTCCTTCTGAAAATAGGCCACCGTCAGCTGCAGGAAGGCGCGCGTGGGCACGTGGTCGCAATCGAAGATCGCGATCAGTTCGCCCTCGGTCTTCTTCATCGCCGCGTTGAGATTGCCCGCCTTGGCGTGCAGGTTGTTGTCGCGCGTGATGTAGCCACAGCCGGCCTCGCGGGCAAAGGCGCGGAATTCCGGGCGGCGGCCGTCATCCAGGATATAGACGTTGAAGCGGTCGTGCGGGTAATCCATGTCCATCGCGGCGAACACGGTGTTGCGCACGATATCCAGGCTCTCGTTATAGGTGGGGACATAGACGTCCACCGTCGGCCAGGTGTCGGGCTCGCCCTCGATTTCCGCAACCGGGCGCTCCAGCGGCCAGGTGGTCTGCAGAAAACCCAGGATCAGCAGCACCCAGGCATAGAGTTCGGCCAGGTAAAGCCCGGTGCCGAACAGGAATTCCAGCGGCGTGCCGAACGAGAGCGTCTGCGTGGTGCGCCAGAAGATATAGCGGGTAGAGGTAATGATCGCGAGGATGCCGATCGCCAGCGAACCCTTGCGCGATTTCCAGCGCGACAGCGCCATCATGCCCACGATCGTTCCGCCGGCCAGCATCCACTGCTGCTTGAGATCAAGCGGCACGCCGATCACCACCAGCGCGGTCAGCGCCAGCAGGACGAACGTGCCCAGCCGCAGGAGGTTTGCGGGATTGCGGAACAGGGCGATCATGCGGCGCGGTTCTTTCCGGTCTGGCCAGCGGGTGCGGCGGCATCGTCTTCGGGCAGGTCGGCGCCCTCATCATCCAGGATTTCGGCAATCAGTTCGGCCACGCATTCGCCCAGCGCGATGGTATCGGCCAGGGCTGCGCTGTGCGGGGCATAGCGGCCGAGCGGCTGAAGCATGGCGCCAGCCTCGATCACGGCCTCGTCGCGGCGCACCTGGCCGAGCAGGCGATCGCCCAGCAGTTCGCGCAGGAAGCCCACCGAATGGCGGGCAAAGCGGCGGGTGTCTTCCACCATGCTCATCACGAAGCGGGTCTTGGCCAGACCGGTATCGTTGACCGCCGGCAGCATCATCAGGCATTCGGCGGTCGCCGTCAGCGGGCAGATTTCCAGCACGGCATAGGGCAGCAGCAGATCGCGCAAGTGGCGATCGGCGCTGGAAATGTCGGCCACGAACAGCTGCTCGCCGCCAAAGCCGATCTCGCCCTTGGCAAGCGCTTCGGCAAAATCGGGCTGGCGGGCCAGGGCAGCCGCGCTGCGCAGCGCCACACCCTGAACCGATGCGCTGGCCGTATCCTCGGCCGGGGCATCGAGCGGGGGCAGCGCTTCACCCGGGCCGATCCCGAAGTGCAGCTGCAGCGTGCCGCTCTGCGCCAGATCGAGCGCGGTGACATCGTGCCCGGCGCGCGACAGGGCAATCGCGGTGGTGGCCGCCAGGAACGAGTTGCCAGTGCCGCCGCGCGGGCTGTGGAACAGGATCAGGGCCATCAGGCGTCTCCCCCTTCGACCGCATCGGACAGGCGCTGCAGCAGCGAGCGGATGTTCTGGGCGCGATCGGGGCGGCCATAGCGGCCAAACAGGCTGGGCGTGGCGGCAGGCTTGGTCGGCAGCGGCACGGGATCGGATGGGGCAACCGCCACCGGGGCGGCCACAGGCTCGGCAACACGCTCAGCTGGCGTCATCGCAGCGGCCACCGGGGCTTGTTCGGGGCGGGCTTCGGCACGAGCTTCAGGGCGGATCTCGGGGCGCGCCTGGGCACGGGGCGCCGGCAGGCGGCCGCTGTCACCGGGCATGGTCGCCGCGATAGCCGAGGCATCGTCCTGCGGCATGATGCGCGGGTCCTTGAGCAGCGCCTCGAAGATCGGCCAGCTTTCCAGATCGGCGAAGCGGTCGACGAATTCGCGATAGCGAAAATCGCTTTTCCCCAACCGATCCAACAAGACCTTTGCATCTGCCCGCATAGCCCAAACCCCTTAGTAATCTCTCTAGAGGTCTTGCAGACAATGGTTAACAAATACCTTCGCATGCCCTGCAGCATGGCAGAAAGCCCCCGGTTTTGCGAGGTTTTGTGACGGTAACGAAAATTAATCGACCCTAATTTGACCAACCGCCGCGCCAGGCATGGCGTCAACCAAAGGCAGCCAAGCGCCGATTCGGCCCTGCCGGACTAGCCCGTCACGATGCGATAGGGCACGCGATCGCGCTGGGCGGGATCGACGGCGATGGCCCGGTCGCTAGGCGGAAAGGCGCGCTGATCGCAGGTATCGCGCGGGCAGGTGCGGCACGATGCGCCGATCCGCGCCACCGCCTCGTCGCTCGCCAGGTTGAGCCCATCGGCATAGACGAACTCGCTGGCCAGCGCCGCTTCGCAGCCCAGCGCCACGGCATAGCGGCGCGACGGGCGGTAATAGGAACCCGATGGCTTCACCAGGCCCTTGGCGATCGAGACATAGCGCACGCCATCGGGCATTTCGGCCAGTTGCACGTGAATGCGATCGGGAATGGCTACCGCCTCGTGCACGATCCACAAGGGGCAGGCCCCGCCATAGCGGCCGAACTGCAGCCGCGTGGCGGAATGGCGCTTGGTCACGTTGCCGGCCATGTCCACCCGGCAGAAAAACACCGGAATGCCGCGCGCCTGCGGGCGTTGCAGCGTGGACAGGCGGTGGCACACCTGCTCGAAACTGGTGTGGAACGGCTGGCGCAGCCGATCGACATCATGGCGCAGCGCCCGCGCCGCCTGGGCAAAGGCGGTATAGGGCATGGTCAGCGCGCCTGCGGCATAGTTGCCCAGGCCCACCGCCAAAAGGTGCCGCGCCGCTTCGCTGCGCAGGGGCGCTTGCGCCACGATCTGCGCGATCGCATCGGCCAGCGCGATGGCGCAAACCTGATAGGCCAGCTGGAACCGGCTGGATTCGAGCGGCTGGGTGGAATCGAGCGTGAGCGTGCGGCGCGGCGCATCATAGCGCCGCACCGGGCCGCCGCCACGCCACACCACGCTCACCCCTTCGCCCGCCAGCCAGGCCTGCATCTGGGCAATATCGGGCGATGGCTCGCCCTGCCCGATCCGCGCCGCCAGGTCTTCGGCCCCGCGATCGAGCGCATCGACATAGTTGCCGGCATGGTGGAACCAGTCGCGCACTTCCTCCCACGGCAGGCGCCCGCCCGCAGCCAGGCTCGCGCCGATGGTCTCGTCCATCATGTCGAGCCTCTGGCGGGTTTGCGTATAGAGCCCGTGCAACTGCACCACCTGCCGCGCCAGATCGGGAAACTGCCGGGCCAGCCGCTCGATCTGTTCGCCCGGCGGGCTGGCAGAGAGATGCGGATCGGCCAGCGCCCCGCGCAATGCCTCGGCCAGGTCATCGGCCGCGGGCGGCGCCAGGTCTGCCCAATCGACCGGGAACGTTGCCATCAACGTATCGGTCAGCGCGGGCGTCAGCGGGCGCTCGTCGTTTTCCAGCTGCGAGAGATAGGACGCGCTGATGCCGAGCATGCCGGCCATATCGGCCTGGCGCAGGGCGCGGCGCTGGCGCAGCGCGCGCAAGGGTTGCCCGGCAAAGAGAGGACGGCGTGCCATGGTGCCATGCGGGCTATCACGCAGCCCGCGCTTTGCAAAGTATCGCTTCGCAACTTTACAGATTAACATTGGACAGCGCCCCCGCCCTGCGGCATCGCGGGGGCAATTCTGCAAACTTGCAAAGCGAGAGATGCCATGTCAGCCAACATTGCCGAGATGGAACGCCGCCGCGCCGCCGCGCGCCTGGGCGGCGGCCAGCGCCGGATCGATGCCCAGCATGCCAAGGGCAAGCTGACGGCGCGCGAGCGGCTCGACATCCTGCTCGACGAAGACAGCTTCGAAGAGATCGACGCCTATGTGGAGCACAACTGCGTCGATTTCGGCATGCCGGAAAACACCATTCCCGGCGATGGCGTGGTGACCGGATCAGGCACCATCAATGGCCGCCTGGTCTTCGTGTTTTCGCAGGACTTTACCGTGTTCGGTGGCGCGGTGTCCGAACGCCACGCGATGAAGATTTGCAAGATCATGGACATGGCGCTGAAAGTGGGCGCGCCGGTGATCGGCATCAACGATTCGGGCGGCGCGCGCATCCAGGAAGGCGTTGCCTCGCTCGGCGGCTATGCCGAGATTTTCCAGCGCAACGTGCTGGCCTCGGGCGTGGTGCCGCAGCTCTCGCTGATCATGGGGCCGTGCGCGGGCGGCGCCGTCTATTCCCCGGCGATGACCGACTTCATCTTCATGGTGAAGGATTCCAGCTACATGTTCGTCACCGGCCCCGACGTGGTCAAGACGGTGACCAACGAGATCGTCACGCAAGAGGAACTGGGCGGCGCGATCACGCATTCGACCAAGACCTCGGTGGCCGACCTGGCGCTGGAAAACGATATCGAGGCGCTGCTGACGGCGCGCGAATTCTTCGATTACCTGCCGCTCACCAACCGCACCGGCGTGCCCGAGCGGCCCACGTCCGACCCGTGGGACCGCCTGGATGAAAGCCTCGACACGCTGATCCCGGCCTCGCCCACCCAGCCTTACGACATGCGCGAGGTGATCACCAAGGTGCTGGACGAGGGCGATTTCTTTGAAATCCAGCCGGGCCATGCGGCCAATATCCTGTGCGGCTTCGGCCGCGTCGAAGGGCGCACCGTGGGCGTGGTGGCCAACCAGCCGCTGGTGCTGGCCGGCGTGCTCGATATCAACTCGTCCAAGAAGGCCGCGCGCTTCGTGCGGTTCTGCGATGCGTTCGACATTCCCATCCTGACCTTTGTCGACGTGCCCGGTTTCCTGCCCGGCACCGCGCAGGAACTGGGCGGCATCATCAAGCACGGCGCCAAGCTGCTGTTCGCCTACGGCGAGGCCACCGTGCCCAAGATCACCGTGATCACGCGCAAGGCCTATGGCGGCGCCTACGACGTGATGGCGTCCAAGCACCTGCGTGGCGATTTGAACTATGCCTGGCCCACGGCCGAAATCGCGGTCATGGGCGCCAAGGGCGCAGTGGAAATCATCTTCCGCGGGCTGGGCCCCGAAGAGATCGCGGCCAAGACCAAGGAATACGAAGACCGCTTTGCCAACCCGTTCGTGGCCGCGAGCAAGGGCTTTGTCGACGAGGTGATCCACCCGCATTCCACGCGCCGGCGCATCGCGCTCGCCCTGCGCAAGCTGCGCGGCAAGAGCCTCGAAAACCCGTGGAAGAAGCACGACAACATTCCGCTGTAAGAAGGCGCGCAATCCCATGAAGCTTGGTCGTTTGAACCACGTTGGCGTGGCGGTGCCCTCGATGCACGACGCCATCGCCTATTATCGCGATGTGATGGGCGCGAGCCTGATCACCGCGCCGTTCGACATGCCCGAGCAGGGCGTGAAGGTGGCGTTCGTCAACACGCCGGGTGAAGCGGGCACTGCCGGCACGCAGATCGAACTGATCGAACCGCTGGGTGAAACCAGCCCGATCGCCGGCTTCATTGCCAAGAACCCGGCCGGCGGGCAGCACCACCTGTGCTACGAGGTGGCAGACATCGAGGCCGCGCGCGCCTGGTTCACCGCGCAGGGCAAGCGCATCCTCGGCCCAACGCGGATCGGTGCCCACGGCAGGCCGATCTTTTTCCTGCACCCCAAGGACATGCTGGGCCAGCTGACCGAAATCATGGAGACGCCCCGTGGGGACCATTAAAGACTGGGAAGCCCTTGCCGCCAAGGAGGTGAAGGGCAAGGACCTCACCTGGCACACGCCCGAAGGCATCGCGGTCAAGCCGCTCTATACCGCCGATGACGTGGCGACAGACCCCGGCCTGCCCGGCTTTGCCCCGTTCACGCGCGGTGTGCGCGCCAGCATGTATGCCGGCCGCCCCTGGACGATCCGGCAATATGCCGGCTTCTCCACGGCCGAGGAATCCAACGCGTTCTATCGCCGCAACCTGGCCGCCGGGCAAAAGGGCCTGTCGGTGGCGTTCGATCTGGCCACCCATCGCGGCTATGACAGCGACCATCCGCGCGTGGTGGGCGACGTGGGCAAGGCCGGCGTGGCGATCGACAGCGTCGAGGACATGAAGATCCTGTTCGACGGCATCCCGCTCGACCAGATGTCGGTGTCGATGACGATGAACGGCGCGGTCATCCCGATCCTGGCGTTCTTCATCGTCGCGGGCGAGGAACAGGGCGTTCCCACCGAAAAGCTGGACGGAACCATTCAGAACGACATTCTGAAGGAGTTCATGGTCCGCAACACCTATATCTATCCGCCCGAACCCTCGATGCGGATCATCTCCGACATCTTCGCCTTCACCTCGGCACGGATGCCCAAGTTCAATTCGATCTCGATTTCCGGCTATCACATGCAGGAAGCCGGCGCCACGCAGGTGCAGGAGCTGGCCTTCACCATTGCCGATGGCATGGAATATGTGAAGTATGGCGTCGCCTCTGGCCTCGACATCGACAAGTTCGCCGGGCGGCTGTCGTTCTTCTTTGCCATCGGCATGAACTTCTTCATGGAAGTGGCCAAGCTGCGCGCCGCGCGCGTGCTGTGGCACCGCGCGATGACGCAACTGGGCGCCAAGGACGAGCGCAGCAAGATGCTGCGTACCCACTGCCAGACCTCGGGCGTCAGCCTGCAGGAGCAGGACCCCTACAACAACGTCATCCGCACCACGATCGAGGCGATGGCCGCGATGCTGGGCGGCACGCAGTCGCTGCACACCAATGCGCTGGATGAAGCGATCGCGCTGCCGACCGACTTTTCCGCGCGTATTGCCCGCAACACCCAGATCGTGATCCAGGAAGAAACGGGCATGTGCAACGTGGTCGATCCGCTCGGCGGGTCGTACTATATCGAAGCACTCACCGCACAGCTGGTCGACCAGGCCTGGGCCATCATCGAACGCGTCGAGGCCGAAGGTGGCATGGCCAAGGCCGTGGCCGCCGGCTGGCCCAAGGCGATGATCGAGGAAGCCGCCGCCGCCCGCCAGGCGCGCGTCGACAAGGGCGAAGACGTGATCGTCGGCGTCAACAAGTATCGCCTCGCCACCGAAGACCGCATCGAGACGCTGGAGGTAGACAACCACGCCGTGCGCGCCGGCCAGATCGCCCGCATCAACGCGGTGCGCGCCAGCCGCGACGAAGCCGTCGTGCAGGCTGCGCTCAAGGCCATTACAGAGGCGGCGCGCGCGGGGGCTTCGACAAGCTCAGCCCGAACGGAACGGGCGGAACAGGACGTTCCCAGCACGGAAGGGGCAGAACAGAACACCGTTCGCCCTGAGCCTGTCGAAGGGCCTGTCCAAAGCACCCCCGACCTCACCCACAACCTCCTCGCCTTGGCCGTCGAAGCCGCGCGCCATCGCGCCACGCTGGGCGAGATTTCCGATGCGATGGAGGCGGTGTTCGGCCGCCATGGCACCACGCCTACCCCGGTCAAGGGTGTCTATGGCGCGGCCTATGCGGCCGACAAGCGCTATGCCCAGGTGATCGAGGGCGTCGAGGCCGTGACCCGGCGCCTGGGCCGCAAGCCCCGGCTGCTGGTGGCCAAGATGGGCCAGGACGGCCACGATCGCGGCGCCAATGTCATTGCCTCGGCATTTGGCGACATGGGCTTTGACGTGACCAGCGGCCCCCTGTTCCAGACGCCGGAAGAAACCTGCGTCCTGGCGCTTGCCACCGACGTGGATGCGATCGGCGCCTCATCGCTGGCGGCTGGGCACAAGACGCTGATCCCCGAACTCATCGCGCGCCTGCGCGAGGCCGGGCGGGGAGACATCAAGGTGGTGGCGGGCGGCGTGATCCCGCCGCAAGATTATGATTTCCTGCGCGAAGTCGGGGTTCAGGGCATCTATGGCCCGGGATCGAACGTGGTGGAATGCGCTGCCGATATGCTGCGCCTGCTGGGCCACAACATGCCGCCGCTCGACGCGTGACGGGACGGGAGAGGACGATGTTCAAGAAGATCCTTATCGCCAATCGCGGCGAAATCGCCTGCCGCGTGATCAAGACCGCGCGCCGCATGGGCATTGCCACCGTGGCCGTCTATTCCGACGCCGACGCGCGCGCGCCGTTTGTGCAGATGGCCGATGAAGCCGTGCACATCGGCCCGGCCCCGGCCGCGCAATCCTATCTGATCGCCGACAAGATCATTGCCGCGTGCAAGGCCACCGGGGCCGACGCGGTGCATCCCGGCTATGGCTTCCTGTCGGAACGCACCAGCTTTGCCGAGGCACTGGCCGCCGAAAACATCGCGTTCATCGGACCGCCCGTCGGCGCGATCGCCGCGATGGGCGACAAGATCGAATCCAAGAAGCTGGCCAAGGCCGCCGGCGTCAACGTCGTTCCCGGCTATGTCGGCGAGATTGACGATACCGACCATGCCGTGCGCATCGCCAACGACATCGGCTATCCGGTGATGATGAAAGCTTCGGCCGGCGGTGGCGGCAAGGGCATGCGCCTCGCCTTTTCCGAAAAGGACGTGCGCGAGGGCTTTGAAAGCGTGAAGCGCGAAGGGCTCAATTCCTTTGGCGACGATCGCGTGTTCATCGAAAAGTTCATCGAGAACCCGCGCCACATCGAAATCCAGATCCTGGGCGATCAGCACGGCAACATCCTCTACCTGAACGAGCGCGAATGCTCGATCCAGCGCCGCCATCAAAAGGTGGTGGAGGAAGCCCCCTCGCCCTTCGTCAGCCCGGAGATGCGCAAGGCCATGGGCGAACAGTGCGTCGCCCTGTCGCGCGCGGTGGGCTATTATTCCGCCGGCACGGTCGAACTGATCGTTTCGGGGGCGGACAAGACAGGCCAGTCTTTCTACTTCCTGGAAATGAACACCCGCCTTCAGGTGGAGCACCCGGTTACCGAGGCGATCACCGGGATCGACCTGGTGGAACAGATGATCCGCGTGGCCGCGGGCGAAAAGCTGGCTTTCACGCAGGATGATATCGGCATCGATGGCTGGGCGATCGAAAACCGCGTCTATGCCGAAGATCCCTATCGCGGCTTCCTGCCCTCCACCGGGCGCCTGGTGCGCTATCGCCCGCCGCTTGCCGGCTGGACCGACGACGGCCAGGCCAATGGCCGGCGCGGGGTGGACGGCGTGCGCGTGGACGACGGCGTCTATGAAGGCGGCGAAGTCTCGATGTTCTACGATCCGATGATCGCCAAGCTGGTCACCTGGGGCAAGACGCGCGACGAGGCCGCCGACCGCCAGGTTGCCGCGCTCGACGCGTTCGAGATCGAGGGCCTTGGTCACAACATCGATTTCGTCAGCGCGATCATGCAGCATCCGCGCTTCCGTTCGGGCGAACTCACCACTGGCTTCATCGCCGAGGAATATCCCGAAGGGTTCCACGGCGCCCCCGCCGACGAAGCCCTGCAGCGCGCGCTGGCGGGCATTGCCGCGTTCCTGGCGACGGCGCGGGCCGATCGCGCCCGGCGGGTGGATGGCCAGTTGGGCAAGCGGCTGCGGCCGCCATCGGCATGGTCGGTCACCCTGGGTGGCCAGGTCTTTGCCGTGGCGCTGGCCGGTGACGAGGTTACCGTCGATGGCACGCCGCTCGATCTGGCGATGGAATATACCCCCGGCGATTGGCTGGTAGAGGCTGAGGTCGACGGCGCAGTGCTGGGCGTGAAGGTCAAGCCGACGCGCAGCGGTTTCCAACTGACCACGCGCGGCGCGATCCACAAGGTGCAGGTGCTGCCCGCCCGCGTGGCGCCCTATGCCACGCACATGATCGAAAAGGTGCCGCCCGATCTCTCGCGCTTCCTGATCTGCCCGATGCCCGGCCTGCTGGTGTCGCTCAACGTGGCCGAAGGCGACAGCGTGGAAGCGGGGCAGCCGCTTGCCGTGGTCGAGGCGATGAAGATGGAAAACATCCTGCGCGCCGAAAAGAGCGGCAAAGTCAAAGCAGTGCGTGCCAAGGCCGGCGAAAGTCTGGCGGTGGACGCGATCATCCTCGAGATGGAATGAACCGCCTGCGAGGAAGGCTAGTTGACGTTTACGTAAGCGTGAATTACAAGACGGCGAAACCGTTGGGAAAGGCGTGAGTGCAATGAAAGCCCTGGTCTGCGTGAAGCGGGTGATCGACTACAACGTGAAGCCGCGGGTGAAGGCGGATGGCACGGGTGTCGAGCTGGCGAACG
>NZ_JBEPKW010000017.1:0-56122 GCF_040544855.1 Novosphingobium sp. 1529 | reverse complement strand
GTCAATCAGCCCTCAGCGCCATCCGCGATCTCGTCGACGGCAAATTCGCCGTCGCCTGACCACGCCGCCATAAGCCAACACGGTGAGCAGTTACCATACACCTGTCCTCTCAGGAGTTCAGGTCTCCGGCAATCCCGGGGCGCATCACCTGCCCCAGCCGAGATCACGGTCAAATCCACTGGTAAACCGGGTGGGGGTTTAGCCCCCGACCCGGTTGTCATCACGCCCAAGCATGGACATAAATCTGGCCATAGGCCCTACTCGTAGGTGCAAGAAGCTCGTGGCTCAGACCAGTTGTAGAAACAACACTTTGGCACATTCGCTGCCGTCGGGCAGGGGCATGCGACCCATCAATTACCGGCGGTACTCAACAGCTGTCCATCACATCAACGGGCCACTGGCCCCCGCCATATCGTGCCTATTTCCGCAGCCTAAGCTCGTGCCAGCTGAGATGCCGTTACGACGTTTTCCAGATACCATCGATACGTCCCGCGCAGACCTTCAGCGAGAGTGACCTTTGGCTGCCAGCCCATAGCGTTTAGACGCGAAGTGTCCATAAGCTTACGCATAGTCCCATCAGGCTTCGACGTGTCGAACGTTATCTTGCCCGTGAACCCGGTTATCCCCGCAATTTGGTGCGCAAGATCAGCGATAGTCATGTCCTCACCAAACCCTACGTTGATGTGACTCAACATTGGCTCCGTGTTGGCGTCATACGTCGCTCGATCCAAAGCGAACACGAACAGAGATGCTTCTGCCATATCATCGACATGCAGAAATTCGCGCCGCGGCTTGCCCGTACCCCAGATAACGACTTCGTCCGCCCCCTTCGCCACTGCCTCATGGAAACGGCGGATCAGCGCCGGCATCACATGGCTGTTCTCTGGATGGAAGTTATCTCCTGGACCATAGAGGTTGGTGGGCATCACACTGCGATAGTCGGTGCCATACTGACGGTTATAGCTCTCGCACAGCTTAATGCCGGCGATTTTGGCAATCGCGTAAGGCTCATTGGTAGGTTCCAGTACTCCAGTCAGCAGTGCATCCTCGCGCATTGGCTGCGCGACTGCGCGTGGATAAATGCACGACGAGCCGAGGAACAACAGTCGCTGCACCCCGTTCGCATAAGCCTGATGGATGACGTTGGCCTCAATCATCAGATTTTCATAAATGAATTCGGCTGGATATGTGTTGTTAGCATAAATGCCACCCACCTTCGCCGCCGCGAGTACCACGCCATCAGGTTGTTCCGAAGCCATAAAGGCTCCTACCGCAGCCTGGTTGGTCAGATCGAGTTCAGCGTGAGTGCGGGTGATAACCTCCACACCGCGCGCAGCAAGCTTTGCGCAAATCGCTCCGCCGACCATGCCACGATGTCCTGCCACATAGATGCGCATCGGACAGCTCCCTTAGTTCTCGATCGAGACTGGCAGTTCAAAGCCATGCGCCTTGAGCAGGGCATGGCGCTTGGCGGTGTGGAGATCTTCTTTGACCATTTCCGCGCACATTTCTTCGACAGTGATCTCGGGCACCCAGCCCAGCTTCTCCTTGGCCTTGGTAGGATCGCCTAGCAGCGTTTCAACTTCAGCCGGGCGGAAATAGCGTGGATCGATGCGCACGATCACGTCGCCCTCTGTTACGGCGGGGGCGTCTTCGCCAACGACTTTCTCAACGATGCCGACCTCATTCACCCCTTCACCATCAAAGCGCAAGGTGATGCCAAGGTGCGCTGCTGACCAAGTAATGAACTCGCGCACCGAGTACTGGACTCCGGTAGCGATCACAAAATCTTCAGCTTGGTCCTGCTGGAGCATCATCCACTGCATGCGGACATAATCCTTGGCATGACCCCAGTCACGCAAGCTGTCGATGTTGCCCATATAAAGGCAACTTTCCAGCCCTTGCGCGATGTTGGCGAGACCGCGCGTGACCTTACGGGTCACAAAGGTCTCGCCACGGCGCGGACTCTCATGATTGAACAGCACTCCGTTACAGGCATACATGCCGTAGGCCTCACGATAGTTTACCGTGATCCAGTAGGCATAGAGTTTGGCCACCGCATAAGGCGAACGTGGATAGAACGGTGTCGTCTCGCGCTGCGGGATCTCTTGAACGAGACCATAGAGTTCCGAGGTCGAGGCCTGATAGAATCTGGTCTTCTTTTCGAGGCCGAGGAAGCGAATTGCCTCAAGCAGGCGCAGTGTGCCCATGCCGTCAACATCAGCTGTGTATTCGGGCGCCTCGAAGCTCACAGCCACGTGACTTTGCGCGCCTAGGTTGTAAATCTCGTCCGGCTCCACTTCGCGGATGATCCGTGTCAGATTCGAGGTGTCAGAAAGATCGCCATAGTGCAGCTTCAATTTAGGCTGCGCGGCATGCGGATCTTGATAGATGTGATCGATACGCTGTGTATTGAACAAGGAGGCACGGCGCTTGATGCCATGCACCTCGTAGCCCTTTTCGAGCAAAAATTCAGCGAGATAGGAGCCATCTTGTCCCGTGATACCCGTAATGAGAGCCTTCTTGCGTACCGTCACTGCCCGCTCCTTTTCCGCCTAAATGGCGGCGCCGCATAAACCCGTATTGGAAATTCGGCTCAGTATCCCAAGCCAACTCGCATCTGCAACTTATTAATATTTGCCTATGGCTGACGTAAATGGACCCTTTGCGCGCACGCCTGCTCGCTCGCAGATACCTCATAAATTGCCCAGAGCCGCTGCCGCTGCCGCTGCCGCTGCCGGTCATTCGGATCCGTTCAAGCTACAGCGCGCAAGACATTCCGGTTGGCGACGACAACGCCCCGTCGACGCACTCGATCAAAGCATAGGCGCTGCCCTTCGTAGTCACTTCGCGGATTAACAGGACCGTTATCTCTACACCCTCAGGACCGTAGATCGCCATCGGCACACCAGCATGGTGTAACGCCTGCACCTAGAGGGCACACACTCAGGCACTGGCGTTCAACTCGAACGCCAGCCCTAGCATCACCACCCCTTTGTGCCGCGGACCCTAGCGCATTGGTAGCAGCCGAAATCTTCGAACTCTCGTCACCCCTTCTGCTCCCACATCGATGCACTCGAGATCCGCACGCCGTGCGGCGAAGACGCGCCCACTGCAATGAAGACTGCCGAGGCACCTCTTGATGCCCTACGCCAAGCTCATTGCGCATAATGGCCGCTCTGCGATGGAATCTCCTGCGACCGGTTCCACTAGCCCCGCCTCGTACAACAAGATCACGACTGTTTTAGGCCGCTTAACCTTCAAGATATGTTCGATTGTATACGGCACGTGATAGTCAATGTTGGCAGAATGCGTTTGCGACAACAGGTCTAATCACTCAGACCCAACCATTGCGACCCTCACAAGCCCAAAAAGAGACAAGGATGTTTCGGATACGACTTATTTCAATCACGAATTCTCTAGATATGCGTATATTGCAGTGCAGCATATCTGCCGCACCGCAACCTGTCAACACGCAATTGGCTTGCCACAGTTCACTGTTCGTGACGGCTGGCGACAATCCTGGGTCGCATCCCCGGACGTGGTCTAGGTTGTGACCGTAGCGCTGCTGGCAAGACGCGCGCTATCGAATTTGCGCTGTAGCGTCCGGCCAGCAACGCGGGCTGTCATCGCAGTTTTCGGATAGGTCGCTTAATCTTACTGAGTCAGAAAATTGGTTCCGGGGATTCGCGGCTAGCGCAAACATGATAGGCTGCTGATGTAAATGCTGATCGAATATTCCTCAGAAGTGCTGGCGCAAAAATCCCCAGCGCGGATTTGGTGATCAGCCATTGAGATGATCGACAGCTCCATTTTTTGGCGGCCTGCCGCGGCGCTTGGGCGCGGGCGGCGGGATGAGATTGGCGTGGGCGCGTGTATGCTCGGGGATCAGGTCGGCATGTTGCCGCAATCGGTAGCTTGCGCCTTCGATCTGAACGACGACCGCATGGTGGAGCAGTCGGTCCAGTAGCGCGGTGGCCACTACGGGATCACCGAAGACTTCGCCCCACTCGGCGAAGCCGCGGTTGGAGGTTAGGATCATTGCGCCCTTTTCGTAGCGGGCGTTGACGAGTTGGAAGAAGAGATTGGCACCGCCCGGGGTGATAGGCAGGTAGCCGATTTCGTCGACGATCAGCAGCGACGCGCGGGTGTAGAAGCGGATTTTCTCGACTAGGCGACCTTCGCGCTCCGCCTTCGTGAGCGCTTCGATCAGCTCGGCCAGCGAGCAGCGATAAACGCTGCGCCCAGCTTTGACCGCTGCCACTCCGATGGCGGTGGCGAGATGGGATTTGCCCGTACCGGGCGGTCCGAGAAAATGGAGAACTTCCGCGCGGTTGATGAACTCGAGTTGGGCGAGTGCGGTGATGCGATGCCGGTCCAATGAAGGCTGGAAGGAGAAGTCGAAGCTTTCGAGCGTCTTGACCGGCATGAGGCGGGCGGTGCGCAATGCCACGCCGATACGCCGCCCCTCCCTAAGGTTCAGCTCCTCGGCCAGAAGGTCGTCGATGGCCTCGATCGCGCTGATTTCGCCCTTTTCCAGCCTTGCCAGCGTGTGATCGAGCGTTTCCAGAGCAAGGGCCATGTGGAGAGCCAGCAGGCTCTGCCGGATGCGGTCGGAGACGGACATCACGCAGCACCTGTGGCATTGAGTGCAGCCAGGCGGTCACCTACGGCGCCGTAAAAGGTCAATGGTCGCTGGCCGACCGGCTTGTCCGAGGTTTTGGGCAGGATTTGTGCGGCTTTCGCCGCCTGTGCCTTGCGATGACCGGGCTCGACCCGCCTGCGGTTCTTGCCCTCGATCACCGGATGGTGGGCAATCAATTGCCCCTCCTCGAAGATCCGCACCTCATGCGTGTGATGCTGGACTTCGACCACGCGGCGGCGAGTGGTATCGGGTACGCTGTAATAATTGCCGGCCACCGCGACCATGCCTTCCCGGCTGATCCGCCGTTCGACCGTCAGGACAGTGTCGTAGCGCATGCCGGGCAGCGGCAGCAGATGAGGCTGTTCCTGCTCAAAATACTCCTTCACGATCCGCCCGGTGGTCGCGTGTTCCCTGGCATTGGCGATATCCGCACGCCATGTGCCGAACTGGGCGTTCAGATCGTCGAGATCACGAAAGCTGCGGCCAAGGAAGAAGTCCTGCCGGATATAGCGGAATGGCCTTTCCACCTTACCCTTCGTCTTGGCCCGGTAAGGCTGGCAGGCTTTCGGGGCGCTGCCATAGTAGTGGGCCAACAGCGCCACCAACGAGGCGTTGTAGGTGACCACTCCGGCAGCGTCCTGACCGATGACGGCGGTCTTCATGCGGTCGTAGAGAATTTCGCTGCAGCAGCCCCCCATCGCTTCGAAGGCTGCGATATGGCAGCGCATCACCGTTTCCAGCCCCTGGTTCGGGCAGAACCGCCCCCAAAGCCACCGACTGTGCCCCAGGACCATGCTGAACAGCCAGACCTTGCGCACGACACCAGGCTCGCTGGTGAAGATCGTTTGGAATTCGGCAAAATCAACTTGAGCCTGTACGCCGGCGGCAGTTTCGAAGCGCCGCTCATAGGCCTTGGGCACGGGCGGCCGGATCTCGCGCAGATATTCAGTCAGGGAGGAATAGGCTCCCTTGAAGCCCATCTCTCGAATTTCGCGATGCAACCTGCGGGCTGAAAGGCCAGGATAGCTCTCCAACCGCTCCAGCAGATGGGTCCGATATGGCTCCACAGCGTTCGTTACGGGTTTGCGTGGCGAATAGGTTGGCGCCTCCAGACCGTTGGCCAGATATTTCTTCACCGTCTTGCGGTCGAGGCCGGTCTGGCGCGCGATGGCGCTGATGCTCAGCCCCTGTCTCTTAAGTTCCTGGATCAAAACGACCTCCCTCAGTCCTATCACCTGCTCGCCCTTCCTTCGGCATCAGCAGGGATAATTTGCCGCCTGATCGGCATGGGGGCATGCCCCCATGCCGATCAGGCGCAGTCCTCAAACTGGGGAATTTTCAACCAGCACATTTGGGGAGATTACGACCAGCACTCACAGCCAGAACCGCCGCGCGCTCCTCATCCGAATACCGGCGGCGGCGCCCAACCCCGGTGATGATCTCGACCCTATCCAACGCACTCTCCTTACACAGTGCGAATGGACACTGCGTAGGGCTGGCTCATCGCCATGGCGCATCAACCTGGCAATACGACCAAGGCCGGACGCTTACGAGCAAGACGTGCCGATTAGGCGCCAGATGTACGGGCGCGCAAAAATCGACCTGCTCAAGGCCGGACTTATGGCGCTCGCATGACCCAGATTGCACGGAATTTGAATCAGACCCCCGATTGGACGCCGATTGACAATGCCATGTTTGCGCCATTCTCGGACAAGTGCCAGCAACCTGCCACTTCCTGAGCTCGCGGCGCGGCTTCGCTGGCGGCCGCGCCATAACCCGGGCTACGGTCGCGGCCGCTGATCTCCATAATTCAAATCGGAAAGCAATATCCAAAGTCAAAATTGATCTTACGCTTCTCTCGGCGTGTAGTACTGAGAATACTTCTCATCATAATAGTAGCTGCCAACCGACCGCGCACCAGGATCTACCATCGAAAGCACAGCACCAATCAGGTTCGAGCCGTCGCTATTCAACGCATTGACAGCGGACTCAACCACATGCTGCGGCGTATCGTCCCACTTAACGATCAGTACGACCGCATCGGAAAGCGCAGCGATAAAACGCCCATCTGCAAGACCCAGAAGTGGCGGCAAATCGAGGATCACCGCATCGTACATTTCCGATAGCTTACTCAGCACATCGTTCATGGTCTGGTTGCCGAACAGATTTTCCGAGCTGAAATAGGGCGCCCGGACCAAAATCTGATCCATGCCATCCAAGCCCGAAGGCTGGATGGCCTCCTCAAGAGTGATGGAACCCTGCAGAAGCTCCACCGTCCCGGCTCCGTCTGTGACGTTACCGGCAATCTGACGCATCTGCGCGCGGCGAACGTCAACATCGAGAAGGATGGTCTTGCTGCCATTCATTGCCATCGTCCGTGCCAATGCCAAAGCCGTCGTGGTCTTGCCTTCGGATGGCATTGCCGATGTCAACGCGATGAGCTTGGGCCGCGCCACCCCGGCTTTGACGCCCAGAATGGAAGCCCGAATGTTGCGCAGCGCCTCGGCAAACTGTGAGGTCGGCTTCTCCAGCAGGTTGTCGGCCGGACGCTCAGTCTTCTTGAGCGCGGGAACCGCGCCGATCAGAGGAATGCCGAGAGTCCCTTCCACGTCTTCCACGCTGCGCACACCAGAAACCAACAGTTCCTGAGCCGTGATCACGGCTACACCGGCCCCGAGGCCAACCAGCAGAGAAACAAGGAAAAAGAGCGGCTTGTTAGGGAACGCTGGCGCAACGGGTGTTTCAGCTGCATCAATGATTCGCGCCTGGGCGATGGAGTTCTGCGTCGCCGCACGGCTTTCCATCGCGAGAGAGGCTGCCTTGTCATAGGCGGTATGCTTGGAGTCGGCGTCACGCTGAAGGCTGTCTGCCGTGACACGGGCGCGCACATCCTGGGCCTGCTGGCTTTCCAGCCCAGCCATTTCCTGGCGTAGCCCGCGAACCTGGGCATCGCCAGCAGAAGCCTTTGCTTCGAGCGCACGAATGATGCGGCCTGCTTCGTCGCGAATCTGGCCATCGATCTGAGCGAGCTGATCCCTGACCCGAATGGCGTCGGGATGGCGCGGACCGTAGCGGTTTTCGATCTGGCTGAGATCGCGCGTCACTTCCGCACGCTGACGACGCAGATCGATGATGGTTTGCGAGTCAAGCACGTCGGCGACGGCGTCAATGCGGCCCGCGCGCACTTGCGCTTTAGCCATGGCAACCTGAGCCCGGGCAGCCTCTGCCTGCGCCTGTGCCACACTAAGCTGGGTCGCCAGCGGACCAACTTGCTGGTCGATAATCGTCGTCTGAGCGTTGTTGCCGTTCTTGACGATACTGTGCTCGGCCTGAAAAGCAGCAACCTTATCATCGGCCGCACGGGCATCGGCGGCAAGTTCCTGCAACCTCTGTTCGAAGAACTGGAACTGCCGAGCTGCTGTGCCAATGTTAGTATCAACTCGGGTATCGAGATAAGCTGTGGCGAAGGCATTGGCGATCGTTGCAGATTTGGCGGCTTGAGGATCGCGATAACGAATGCCAATGATATAGGTCAGCTTTTCACGGCTCACGGCAAGGTTGCCCATGACCTGCCGCGCCACCTGATCAGTTTTTTCAGGCTCACTGAGCGGCCCGCTCTTCTTCTCGACTTGGGCGATCCCTACACTGAATTCGGGATCTCTGGTGAGATTAAGTCGCTTGACGACAGCCCGCGCCAAATCCAGCGAATTGATCACGGAAACCTCAGTCTCGATCGCCTCGCTAGCAAGCTGCGCCTGGGCATCAGACGCGCTGCGCTCCAGTGGGTTGCGCGACGGATCGATCTGCAACCGAACCACGCCTTCATAGACGGGCTTCAATGAGAGAGTGCCTGCCACGCCAAGCACGGTCACACCAGCAGCGACCAGTCCCAGCGTCAGCATTCGTCGTTTCACGACATCGCGGGCCGTGCGAATGACATCGGCCAGACGTGCCTCGTAATTTGCCGTGTCGTTCATGACTTTCATTGTTGCGTCGCCCCTTGCCGTGACACACTGCACGTGAGTTCGAAAAAAATAATATGCACGATTATAGTCTCAACTGAATCGAGGCTTGTCCACTCAACTCGTCGAACGATACGCTTCCTGAGTTGTTCGTGGGGCGCCCGCGCCCATAGTTAAGGCCGATCGTCAAAGTGGTGTAGCGATCCGCCTGATAGGTGCCTTGGAACCGGACCTGCGCGATGGACTGGCCAAGACGATCGCTCTTCTCAATCGGGCTGCGCTGGATCAGCAGCGCATTGGCCGAGAGAAGGAGATTTCTCAGCAGCGCGTGGTCCACGCTAGCCGATAAAGTCGTATCACGGTAGGCACCGGTTGTTACGTTGTAATTGATGTCCTGAAATATACTGCGGGCCGCGAGCGTAAACGTCGTCAGTGGCGAAACAAACAACTGAAGATTCGAGTCAAAGGTCAAGCCACCCACGCTGTCATAGCGAGCCGCATCGTAATGGCGACGCGTATATCCGAGTCCCACCTTGCCTCGCAACAGTCCCGCTAAGTCCAGTGCGACACCGCCTATCACTCGATAAGTGTTGCCGTCACGGTTGGCTGACCCGTCGGAACGCGGCACGAGATATCCGATATGGTCGGCGTTGGCCTGCAAATATACCGCGAGGCTGGGGGTAACGCCATAATCGCCTTGCAACGCAACCCGATCGATATTTCTGTTGCGTTCAGCCTGGCTACGAACGGATCCATCAGCGAAGTTCACGTTATTGAAACGAAGCGCGTAATGCTCGAAAGTTCCGGTCAAGCGGGTCTGACCCGCTTCGTAAACAACTGAAAGGATCGGGTTGAAGCGCGTATACTGCGACAGCACTGACGCATTTACGGTCAGTTCGCTCAGATACGGCGTCTCAGCACGTCGGTCGAGATTGAGCTGCGCACGCAGGGTAAGTTGCTTTGAGATATCCAGCTGGCCCACGCTGGCGATCGTATATTCTTGTCGATTGCGCAGACTTTGATGCGCATAACGGACAATATCCGTGCTGGCATTCAAAGAAAACTTGTGGCGCGACCAATCGGAATAGGCCTGCAACTGCGGCTTGAGCGTGAACAGCGCGTCGGAAATCTTGCTGACATTGTTGACATAGACGTTGTCCGTCGCGCCCGAGGCGAAGGAAATCGCCGGAAAGAGCTCAAAACTCCCTGCACGCACCCCAACCGGAAGAAAATGTGGATCGATGTCCTCGACCACGCTCTTGTTGCGCCCCCGATCGAAGTCGACCGGCACGAACGGATCGACAATGGTCGTGACCGACTGGGCATGGCTCACCGCAGGAAACGCAACGAGCGCGGCAAGCGACACGACACGCGAAGATTTGGACAGAGCCGACAGCCCAGAAGAACAAGCAAGATGCAGGGCTGACCGCGCGGCCAATAGGACCTCACGGCACTCACTCTCGAGTGGCAGGACTATGCCCCCACATCGACGCGTCCCCTCTGGCATCGACCAGCTCAGAAATAGCGCTCGCCGAGGCGGATGGTATCGCCCGGCAAGATCCGAAGCGAGGAGGTCAGTTCATATTCGGTTTCCGCCGCCTCACCGAACTTGCGAATGAAGACCACGGTCCGCTTCGCTCGCGGCGTATATCCGCCAGCGGTCGCAATCGCGTTAAGCGCCGTCATGCCATTCGCATAGGGATACTGGCCAGGCTTCTCGACCTCACCGAGGATGAAGAACGGCCGATAAACCGAAACCTCCATCGCTACACTGGGCTTGAGAATATAACCATCGGCAAGCTTCGCCGCGAATTCATCCGCAACCAGCTTGGTCGTCTTCCCCTGGGCAACCAGATCGCCGACCAGTGGCAGCGAGATCGTTCCATCGGACCCGACCGCGAATTCGCCAGACAGGTTGGGTTCGTTGAACACGGTAACCCGGACTTTATCGCCTGCACCAAGGATATAGGTTTCATTGACATCGGAGGCGATCTGATAGCGCTCCCCCGATGACACACGCAAACCACTCGTCCCCGCACAGCCAGCGAGAGCCGCGAGCGCCAGGAATGCCAGATACCTACACAATCCCACGAAATTAACGCCCTTCCGATTTTGGCCTACCCCTTAGGGTGTAATCAGCTAATTCGGAATGTTCAAGTCCGGAAATGCCGCCAGCCAACCCGCCCAAACAGTGCATCCCTAAGAACAAATCGATAATTCAGAAAAAATTCAGCTCCAAAAAATAGGCACTTTCAAGCGAAAAACCAGCGAAATCACGGATTACTCACCTCGCGCCCATGCACTTCTATTTGGGTATTTAAAAAACCTTATCTTACATATTTGGATTTTTATTTTTTAACTTCAACACCACATTAAGGGATAACACCTATTTTCTGAGAATATCAAATTCGCAGCATGGCAGCACAACCTTGCTTCTTCGCAAGCGCAATATATTCCCGTTTCCTTCGATTGGTCTAGATGATCTCACGCTTGCGGATGGCGACGGCTGGTAGAGGCTGTGGGGCCCCAATGCCGGGCTGCCTGTCAGCAGCCCAGACCCAGCCGCACCCGCTGCCATGCGGGCGGAGTTAGCCGCCGACGCGGCTGCATTGCTGCGCTGCAAACGGCGTCAAAGGTCTTGGTCCGCAAGGAGCAGGTTCACCCCAGGCCCAGCCTGATCCCTTGTAACCGATATAGACGCGTCCGAAGACATCGGGGTCGGCGCCAAGCACGGTCACCATATCGAGTGATCCCAGGGGAAACTCGACGAGTCGCTGCCATGTCCTGGCATTGTCGATGGACCGCCAGATCCCGTACTGACCGACCACGCGGCCGGAAATGTAGATGGCGGGATAGTCGGCACCTTTAGCCGCCTTGCCAAAGGCGATGTCGTCGACGCGGGAAACATCGTTCAAAGCCTCCCAATGCTCTCCGCCATCCGTGCTGCGGCGCAACCGGGTGTCGGTCGTGTAGGGAAATGCGGAAGTGAAGAAAAGATATCCGCCCTTGCCCGGGACCGAACGCAACTTGGCAGCAAAGCCACTACTGGGAGCAATTTCGCCGTGATAGACCTGCGTCCAAGACGCCCCACCATTGGTCGTCCGCCATAGTCCGGCAAGGCGCTCATTGGGAGCCTCGCCACTGTGCACGAGATAGAACGTCCCCGGTTTGGTCTTGTCGGCTGCGAGCGTCTTGCGCTGGTTCCATGTTCCCATGAACGAGCCAGTGTTATCGCCGATCGCGCCGTCGAGCTGTACCGGATGCCAGGTGGCGCCCCGGTCGGTCGTATAGAATGGCGTGCGGTTGCGCCCTGGCGCCCAGACAATGTTGTCGCGGTTGTCTGACGCCACGGCGATGGTTCCGTAAGACATGCGCCACGGATCGTCCGGCTTGGTTCCGGGCGGCGTTGGCAATGTTGCAAACTTCGTCCAGCTATTGCCGCCGTCCGTGCTGTAGCCAGCCATGACCGCATTGCCGTCGTCCGAGCAGCATTGCCGGGTGTCGGAAGCGTTGGTGACCAGGAAACTCGGGTCTGCCGGCGTCCAGTCTATCTGTTGTACCGCAATGAATGACCGACGCGGGACGAACCGCGTAGAAAAGGCGGCAAGATCCGCTTTGATGTGCGTGCCGAAATCCCAGCCGGAAAACAGCGGCGCGTGTCCCGGCGCCTGGGTTATGTCATTGGCGACGAGTTCTTCGATGCCGCGCGTCTGGCTGACCCACTCGAGATTGGTCGTACCTGGCTGAAGGTCAGCGTAAAAAACGCCCATACCTTCTGCCACCCAGATTCGGTTGGGGCGTACCGGATCAAAAAGCAGGTCGCCCGTGGAGAAAAAGGAGCCATTGGCGATCTTAAGCCAAGGCGGATCACCTTGCCCCACCTTTGCCGACGCCGAGAGCGTTGCCCAGTTCGCGCCCGCGTCCTCGCTGACATAGCCGCTGCCAGAAATATCGGAGACCACGATCCGATCGCTCCGGGGATCGACTGCAACGGCAGCGTAAGGCGCTGCACGCAGGTTCTTTTCCTTCACCAGATCGTGCCAGACGCCATCTCTGTACTGCCAGATTGTCTTGCCGGTCCCGTCTGCAGCAATGAAGCCGCCCTTGTGATCGAAAGCACCACGGTTGAGCGACGTCGGAGCGATGCCGGCACTGGGCAAAGGCGCGAAAGTAGCGCCCTGGTCGCGCGAGACATACATGCCGCGCCCCGAAACGAAGGCAAAGACGCGTGCGCCAGACGCTCTGTTTGCCGTGTCGAACCAGACCTGGGAGCCCGGCGCCTGCATGCCCTCGGCCTGCGGATTGCGATCGACGCTCGCAGGAAGCGAGGTTACACGACGCCAGGACCGGCCCGCATCGCTGCTGCGCCACATCCCATCGGCTGGCGAACCGAGCAGAACGATATCCGGATTGCCTGGGTCGACAGCGAGGAATGGTCCGTAGAGACGCCAATCGCTATTGGCATCCCACGTCAGCGGGAATGGATTGCCTTCACTTGCAACAACCCAGGATTGGCCACGGTCGTCCGAGCGATAGACCTGGCCCTTGATTGCCAGGTAAATGCGGTCCGGGCGGGACGGCGCAACAGCAACCTCGAAAGCGCCGGTGGCAACGCCGTCCTGGACCCGGTTCATCGCAGGCATAGTCGCAGATGTAACGAGCTGCACCCAGCGGTTTGCCGCACTGTCCCACAAATAGGCGCCGTAGACGTCGGCTCGCGCAACAAACGTTTTGCCAGCCGGATCCATGGACAGGCCCGTGATGAAGCCACCACCGCCGACAGCCACGGCCGACCAGCGATAGGCCTCGTTGGCAACCGGGCCGCCGGCCTGTGAAAGAGCCGGCGGGGGCGTCGTGGCCAGAGGTTCAGGATCGTTGCGATGCAGATAGGCAGCCGCGCCTGCCGCGATGGCGGCCAAGGCCAGAGCCGCCCCGCTCCAGGCCATTACTTTGCGCCCCCGGCGCTTGGGCTGAACGAACTGTTCGAAACGAATGTTCTGGCGATCGCGGGGCACTGCTGCTTCCTTGGTTGTCCCGGGCAAATGGCGTCAGAAAAGCCGGCGCACGAGGTCGTCGCGACTTCAGTCATGAGTCTTGGTGGCAAGGTACCAGAAGGCCCTGGGATTGGTCGTGAGATAGCGCCATCCCAGGCGGATCGGCTCGCGCGCTCCCCGGTATGCCCATTCGAGCGCAGCCCGACGCATCCAGATCGGCGCACGCGAGACCCCTGCCCCATAGTAATCGAACAAGCCGCCGCAGGTATGAATCCAGGCGACGCCTTCGAGTTGATCGCGACACTCCAGGGCAATGGCTTCCTGAAGTCCACAGCCAAGCCCCAGCCATAGAACATCGGCACCGGAACGGCGAATGTCGGCGCAGATACCAGCAAGCTCACGATGTTCGAAGTACCCATTGCGAGCGCCAACAACTTCAAGGCCGGGGTATCGCGCCTGCAAATACGCGGCTGCGCGTTCAGCCACCCCGGCACGCGCCCCGAGGAAGTAAAAGCGAGTACCAGCGCGCGCCGCCTCCGCCGAGGCATCAAGAATAAAATCTGTCGTCGCCAAGCGTTCGGGCAGTGGATGGGTGCAAAACATCCGGCTCGCATAGACCAACGGCATGCCGTCAGCGTTGATCAGGTCCATCTGATCGATCAGAGCGCGGAAGGCTGGCTGCGAGTGGTACATTGCGATCGTATTGCCGTTGGCAGACGTAATGACCCGTGGCCGTTGCAGGTCGCCCGATCGCGCTCTGGCGGTATCGCGCACCATGATGCGGCACATCTGTTCGCGCGTCAAACGCACGATTGGCAGTCCGGCGACCGTGACAGTCTCGGGATGGGAGAACCAGTCGGCAGAATCCAACACGCGGATCACTTCGGCGCTCAATTCCAGATCGTCGGATTTATCGATCAAGCGTGCACCTCGGGAGCCCTGAGCGGGGTTCAGTTAATGACCTCTTTGCAACGATTTTGCCGCAATGCAACAGAATAAGACAGCCGCGGTATCGCCTCACCGGACGCGGTATCCTCGGAACCGCAATACTTATAGACGGTGATTGTCAAAAAGCGAACGCCTTGTCTCCCGACCGGCTAACGTTAGCGGCGTACGTCCTGGGGGCCAAATCGGCCTGCTCCCACACCAAGGCTCAGAATACCACGAAAGGAAAAGCGTTGCTGCAGCCGCCGCTGCAAAACCTGATGCTGGCCCTCACTCTGCGCCGCCAGATGATGAGTTAAGACGACAGCCACCAGCAGCATGATCTGCACCGGCGTGCTACCCAGCAACGACGACTCGCTCAAATTGTGCATCGCACAATAAAAGATGGTCGCAGCCAGAATCGCGCGACGTGAACGGCTGATCTGCCAAGCGGACAGCAGCTTGAATACTGGCCAGACTAGCATTGCGAAGATGGCAAGCGTCAGACCGGGCAGACCGATTGTCACCAGCATGTCCAGATATCCATTATGACCATGGCCAACAAACTTTGCGACCCAGCCGCTATCGAGCTTGTAGACCGGACTGGCTGGCCCAATTTGCCAGAACGCCGCGTAGCCGGTTCCAAACCAAGGATTCTCGCGCGCATATTCAAAAAGAATATGCCAGATTCGTCCGCGCCCCGTAAACGCGCGCGGATCGTCGAGCATCCGCGCGACGCTCGGTGAAGACACCAAGAACGCGATACCCACGCATAGCACCGTGAGCGCTCCGGCCCACACGAAAAAGCGCTGACGCGGGTTATAATAGAGCATGAGATATCCAACCAAGATCGCAGGCGGCAGCACCAGCATCGAGGTCTTGGAGTTGGTCTTGTACAGGAAAAAGCCGGACAGCAGGATCACCGGAATGCAGATGAGCCATGACAGGCGGCGGCGATCGAACAGGAAGAGCAGGATCGTCATTGCCATGACCGGACCTGCAGCGTTCTTGTGACTGAAGACCCCGCGCCAGTCGCCCGCGGTCGTATCGGTATCGCCCAGCACGGCGGTGTGTACTGCCAGAGGGCTGAAAAAGACAGCCAGAAAACTGGCAAGCACGAGCCCGACGAGAATCCAACGCAACAAGCTGAGCGTGCGGACAGCACCAAGATCACCGACTACCCGAACCACCACCCACGTGGTGAGGCCGAACGAGATCAACCGGCGAAGTGAGATCAGCGGAACGAGAGACCAACTGATCGAAAGCAGACAATAGCCAAGGAGTAACCACAGGGTCAGCGGCATGGCCATCGGCGGCCGGGTGCCTTCGAAATCGATCTGCGCAATGAGCAGAAGCGCACAGGCCCCCAGCATGCCCAGCTGGCGAAAGGCATCGCCACCTGCACTGTCACCGCTGGCCGACGTAGCGAAGAACAAGCTGGTTCCCACTGCCGTCATCATCAACAGGACGAACGCGCCGACGGACAGCAAGCGACGCCTCGCCATCTCCACATTGCGGCGGTCTTCCAGCATCAGGCGCCTTGCGCCAGTGGAGAGCCTTACCATGGCGCAACGCCCGGCATCACGCGGGTCGGAAGCGCTCGGCAAAAAGACAATGGTCTACGCGTCATCGCCGCCGACCCTGCCCACTGGCTGCGCATGTGTCGAGGCATAATCACGCCGCGATTCTGCTGAGCAGAGTTTCATACTTGTTGACCATCGCCGCGCTGCTAATTTCCAGGCCGAGGCGCCGCGCACGCTCTGCCCAGACACCGCGCGCGCTATCGTCGGCCAGCAATGTGTGCAGTACGGCTGCCAACGCTGCTGGGTCGCCAAGCGCAACGGCTTGGCCACATAGGTTGCCTGCCTTGTCGGTGATGCCTTCGCATTGCACGGGTACGCTCGACACAACAAGCGGCAGACCCAAGCGCGCGGCCTCGATCAAAGCCAGACTATGCCCCTCGTAATGGCTTACCTGCACAAACACCTGCGCCCTCGCGCACTGGCGTAGCGCGTCAAGGCGGCTCATCTGTCCGAGGAAATTGACCCGATGCGCAATCCCGAGATCACCTGCCAAGGCGCGCAGGGTCTCTTCATCCTCGCCGCCGCCGACGATATCCAGCGTTCCACTCGTCATCGCTGCCAGAGCATGGAGCAGTTGCGGGTAGTTTTTCTGGTGGCTGAGACGCCCGACAGCAATGCAGCGACCTGGGATCGGCGCCGTCTGCCTGAGGGTGGCATAAAGCTCATCAGCAAATCCCTCAATGTGCTGAGGGAGAGCATTGTGAATGACCTCCAGCTTGTTTCGGTACCGCCGCGAAACTGCCGCAAACGAATTGGCAACAGCGGCTGACACGCAGACGATCCGCTTCACAGCGGGAAGGCAGCCCGAGAGCGCGTCCAGCCGAGCGGTGACCCGATGGTGGGTCGCTTGCGGAGAGTGGTGGGTGACGACGACACGCGTGCCGGTTCTGGCAAGGGTAGCAGCTACCGGCACGACAACATTGGCGAACGGCATGGCAGTCACAACCACAGCGGGCCGCGCAGAGCGCAACCAGCGAATAAGCGCAACCATCAGCCGAAACAGGCCAACTGGCCCAGCCCGTCGACGTTGCATCACGTGGTGCCACCCTTCTCGCTGCGCGTCCCGGCCATCCCCACCCCGACCGTCAGGATAGAGGACAAAGCGGCCAACCACGTGGCCGCGCTGCGCGAGGCCGTCTGCCACATCGTTCCATATCTCGCGCAGCCCTCCCGGCGCGCTGTGCGTCATGGCAAAGTACCAACCGCCGCGCGGCAGCCTCGCGCTCACGTCACCAACTCCCCGGGTGAATCGGCGGCCAAAGTATGCCCACGCAACCAAGCGCGATCCTCGACATCATCGTTGACCCACCGCTCGATCAGTGTTCCCCATTTCACCGGGCACTGCATCCTCTCCCAGGCCAAGTGCGATTGTCGCGAGAGGGTTGCGTAAAGCGTTGTGTCGCCGAACAGCCGCCCGATTGCATCGGCCAGGCCCGCGACGCTCCCCGCCGGGAAAATCAGTGCGCTCTCCCTGTCCCGCAAATGTCCAGCAAACATCGGATGATCCGAGGCGATGAGCGGTGTCCGTGACGTCAGCGCTTCGTACAATGTCAGAGGTAATCCCTCGGGAAAGGCATGACGACTGGGCACGACCACAGCATCGGCAGCCCGCATAAGCTCTCGTACCGCCGTATTGGGGATAAGCCCAAGAAATGTGACGCGATCGGCAACACCCAGGCGCCGCGCAAGCTGGCGATAGGCCTCCACCTTCCCGGCGCCTGCAATATCAAGGTGAATGTCGTGCGCCGGGGTCAGTCGAGCCACTGCCCGAATCAGCTCGCCAATGCCTTTGGACCGCACAATGGATCCGGCATAGAGCAAGCGCCGCGTGCGCCCGGGTGCGAGCTGTTTGGGAAGGCTGTCTCGCGGTGAGCGCTCATGCGGAAAATCCCACGCCAGTACCTTGCGCGCCGAGACGCCGAGATCAACCAGGCCACGTGCAGCATTTACGCCGTGATTGGCAACGAGGCTGACACCCGGCATATTCAGCAATCGAGGCAACTGGCGATAGCGCCACCAGCGCCGGATCGGGTCGAGGTGAAACGAATCGGCCAGCAAACAGCCAACCGCAATACGCCGGCCCAGCCCCCAGCGCAGTAAGGCTGGTAGAGGTCCATGGATGACGACATGGGTTGGATCGAACCGTGCCATCACCGCCAATGCCGGTTTGGGGTCGCGGTAGGGATCCGCGCCAGCGCCGAGCACGCGCGCGCCATTAGGCAGGCGCTCATCGTAGAGTGGCGCCGCGCAGCACAGGTAACCGACATCCTCGAAGCGCTCCGCCATGTGCGCAAGCTGATCGAGGATATAGCCGTGACCGTAATACACCTCGCTTCCGGATCGCGCTCGCAACCGCCATGCTTCGCGAAAATCACCAGCAGAATGGACGATGAGCAAACGCTTGCCAGTGCGGTCCGCTGTCATGGGTGCAGCGCCTTTGCCGCTATCGGCTGCGTTGGGGCTGTACGCGCACGGACCATGCCTTGGATCAATCCGATCGCATTCACGTTCCACGTCGCCAAAGAATAGAGTCCGAGACGCAAGCCACCGCGTCGCCAAGAGAGAAAGGCAATAGGTACCGCAAGCAGCCCAGCGAATAGCCCCCATTGCCCGCACAGCATGCTGGCAAGAAGGCATATCCACCACGCCCAGACCGCGATGCCGTTGCGCAATTGCGAGAAATTGCGCACGATCTGGCCTTGATGTCGGCGACGCAATCCCGCGCGAACCACCTCCCCTGGGCCGCCAGCATAGCCGCTGCGCAGACGCTTGAGCATCAGGCGGTAGCCACCGACGGCATGGCCATAGTGGTGGACTGCTAGTTGATCGATCCGGGCCAACTTCCAACCTTGCGCCCGCAATCGCGCGCCCAGTTCGAATTCCTCGAACGCATGCAGATTGCGGTCAGCGAAGTATCCCACCGAGCGAATCGCAGCACAACGATAAAGTCCGCCGCAGTCCAGGCGATCAACATCGCCAGCAAGAGCGGAACCTTTTTCAAGATCAGAACGCGCCCGCAACTCGAACTCGATGCTTTGCGTCTGCGCTTCGATGACACGCCCCCCGACTGCGGCATAGTCCGGGTTGTCGCGCAGAAAGGCGAGGCCAGCGCTGATAAAAGCCGGATCGAGCACCATGTCACCGTCAAGCAGGTAGAAAAACTCGCCCTGCGCCTGCTGGTAGGCGAGCTGGGCACCGATCCCGCAGCACCGCTCGGCCGGATTGCTGAGCTGCCAGACACGAACCGGGGCGCCGCGGGCGGCGAACTCCAGAGCGATGGCCGCAGTGCGGTCATGCGAACCACTGTCCGCGAGCACGACTTCGCCGTCGATATCCGAAAGGGAGGCCAGCGCGCTGGTCACCGCCGCGGCGATATGGCCCTCCTCGTTCAAGGCCTTGATGCCGATAGAGACCAGAGGCGACGCGCTCATGGAGCCCTCCTGCGATGCTCTTCGTGATAGATGTCGCTGTAGCGCGCGATCATCGCCTCGGGCGCAAACCGCGAGGTCAGTTCGGGAACGAACGCAGCAGCCTGTTGCTGGGCGGCTTGCGGCGCCTCCAGGATCCTCGCGAGCGTCAATCCCAGCATCTGCGCGTCGTCCACGGCCGCGCAGAACGGATAATCAGCGGGCAAGGCCTCAACGAGCCCGGGGGCGCGTGTCGCAACAAGCGGCACCCCGGAGAGGAGCGTCTCGATGGCAAGCACGCTGAATCCCTCGAAACGCGATGGCATCAACACAGCGTCAAACTCGCGAAGGCGCAGCGACAACCCGCCGATGGGCGGGGTCATCTCAATCACCCAGCGAGGCGCAATCCCGGCCAACTCAGCGCGCAGGGCTTCCTCGAGCGGTCCGGTTCCTGCGATCTGGACCTTGACGTCCGCTCGAGGGCAAGCGGCATGGGCCGATGCCAGGATCGCCGGGAGCAGGTCGGGGCCTTTTTGAGCGATTAACCGGCCCGCAAAGAGCACGCTAACCGCAGCCCTTGCCGGCCCCACACCGCCTCCATCGCCAACCTCACTGCC
Organism: Novosphingobium sp. 1529; assembly: GCF_040544855.1. Classification (NCBI taxonomy): domain Bacteria; kingdom Pseudomonadati; phylum Pseudomonadota; class Alphaproteobacteria; order Sphingomonadales; family Sphingomonadaceae; genus Novosphingobium; species Novosphingobium sp. 1529. The sequence continues at coordinate 35,990 of NZ_JBEPKW010000017.1, read as the reverse complement.
AGAAGCCTCGCCCCCGCCAAGTGCCGGCGGAGGCACCCGCGCGCCATTGTAGATGACCTCAGCTTGTGGTCGCGGGCGCCGCGTGCCGATCGCCGCATCGGCTTCTGCGGCGGCCTGCGACACCGCGACAGCGCGTGCTGTCGCCAGTCGATCCGTCACCCAACGCCCGATCCCGCCCCAAGCAATCCACAATTCACTGTTGTGCACGGTGCGCACCATGGCGACGCGCCGCGTCCACGGGAACAACATCCGGGCGATCGCCCAGGTGAGCTCGGGCATTTCGGTATGCAAGTGCACCACGTCCGGCTGAAAATGCGAGACCGCGCGTGCAAGACGCCAGGCGGCAACGATCGCTCCGCCTTTCTTGTAGTGGCCACGCGCGCCCAGGAAGATGGGAATATCGAGATCGGCAAGTTGCGCGCGCATGGCACGCCCGACAGGGGTCGGCTCCACGTCGAGCACGGTAGCCACCGCGAAATCGGTCGATCGCTGCAATGCGCTCACCAGATCAAGCGCGATGACTTCAGCCCCGCCCATGTCGAGCTTGGTAATGATCTGGAGAACCCGCGGGCGGACCTGCCTGCCCTCCGCGACCCAACCCGAAGCTCTATTTGGCGTTGCGATTGAAATCATGGATCCGAATGCTATTCCCGCCGCGCTGCTTGACGGCCCCCCATCGGCGCTGCCAAGCGTCTATCAGGATGACCTCTTGGCGTCGAGCAGGTTCCACGGGTCTTGGCACATTCATGGGGGCGAACTTGCCGACTACTGCCAGCGCTCAGCGTAACGATCTCGCTGGCGGACCGCACTTCAGCCGTGAACCATTGAGGTATCGCCCGGATATCGATGGATTGCGCGCTGTCGCCATCCTGCCGATTCTCCTGCTGCACTGCGGGCTGACATTCATCAAAGGCGGCTTTGTTGGCGTCGACGTCTTTTTCGTGATTTCGGGGTATCTGATCACCGAGATCATCACGCGCGAAATTGCGCAAGGGCACTTCTCGCTGTTAGGGTTCTATCAGCGCCGCGCGGTGAGAATCCTTCCCGCTTTGGGCCTCATGATCGCCGCAACGCTTGCGGCGGGATGCTGGCTGCTGCTGCCGATTTCTCTCCAGGACCTTGGCAAGAGTGCGGCTGCTACCAGCCTGTTTGGCTCCAACATCTATTTCTACCTGACCAGCGGCTACTTCGCGCAAAAGGCTGAACTCCAACCTTTGATCCACACATGGTCGCTGGCGGTGGAAGAGCAATTCTATCTGTTCTACCCGCTTCTCCTCCTGGCACTGCGCGGCGCGGAACGCAGGGCTCTAATCCGTACACTCTGGGCGATCGCGATCGCTTCGTTCCTGATCGGCGGATGGTTTGCTGCGCGCGACCCGAACGGCGGGTACTTTCTGCTGCCCTCGCGCGCATGGGAACTCATGCTCGGCGCGTTGGTCGCGCTGCGTTGCTACCCGCGTATCGAATCCGCCCGGTGGCGATCAATGCTGTGCATGTTCGCCCTGGTCGCGATCGTGGTATGCGCGGTACGGATTGGCGCGACATGGCCGTTCCCTGTTCCCTTTGCGCTCCCCCCCGTGATGGGCGCCGCCGTGTTGCTGGGCTATCTGCCCGGCACGGCTGCTGCGCGCCTGCTCGAGACCCGGCCGCTGCGCGCAATCGGCCGTCTCTCCTACTCGCTCTATTTGTGGCATCGCCCGATCATCGCCTTCTACATGATCGATCGGCCTGCGACGCTGAGCTTTACTGACAGCGCGATTCTGCTGACGATGTCCTTCACAGCGGCCACCCTGTCCTACTGGCTCGTCGAGCGCCCGGCCCTGCGGCGGTGGCGCGGTGTACGCGATTCAGGCGTGCCTGCCGGCTCGCCGATCCGCCTCGTCGCTACCGCATTTGCCGGGATTGCGTGTTTTGCCGTAGCCGGTGTCGTCATTGCCGGTGCTGCCTGGCAGATCGTTGCGCTGCCTCCTGCAGTAGCCAAAGTTGCTGCCTACCAAAGTTTTGACAGCACGCCTGCAGGGCGTGCGCAGTTCGACCTGGACCACTGCTTCGTGATCCCCACCGGACGCGCTTACGATCCCACCTGCCTGGTTCCTGCCGCGGACCACCCCAACGTCATGCTGGTTGGCGATAGTCATGCCGGGCAGCTCTCACTCGCCCTGCGCCAGGCGATGCCAGGCGCGCATCTGGTTCAGGCAACGGCTGCAGGCTGCCGGCCGCTACTGGAGGGACCGGGGCTCCCCGGTTGCCGCGCCATCGTGAACGCGGCCTATCACAAGGTGGATCTCCGCAAGATCGGAACGGTAGTGCTGGCTGGCCGCTGGTACAGCGAAGACATGCCGGCCCTGGTCAAGACGATCGGATATCTGCGCGCGCGCGGATCTCGCGTGGTGGTCGTCGGCCCGGTGGTTGAGTATGACGCCGACGTGCCAGACGCCCTTGCGCGCGCGATGCTCGCCAATGATCTATCGCATCTTGAGACGCTCAGGATCGCCGACCGCGCGCCGCTTGATGCGCGTATGCGTCAGCTGATCCCGTCGACCGGTGCGCGCTACGTATCGTGGTTTGCCATTGAATGCCCCAATGGACGCTGCCGCCGCTTCAGCGCGACAGGAGGTCCCCTCCACATGGATCGCACACACGTGACCCCGGAACTTGCAGCCGAGATGGCCGCAAGCATCGCAACCCAGGCCGATAATCGCTAAATCTGGGTGACGGTCTTGGTCCGCTTCCGCAGCGCTGCAAAGACATCCTGACCACCCGCTGATGATTGCCCCTTGCGCTCGTCGCGCGCGTACCAGCCATAGGCATAAGCCACGGCAATCATCATCATGACGCCGACGAAGCTGTCTCGCTCGAAAAGGCTGCTCTCGGTGCAGTTATGCCCGACGCAGAAGACCAGCAGGGCAACCGCGAGCGCGCCGCGGCGCGCCGACACGGCGCTCGTAAGCAACCTCACGGTGGGTACAATGACGGTCGCGGTCAGTGCGAGCGCCAAACCGGGCGCACCGATGGTGACGAGGAGGTCGAGGTAGCCGTTGTGCCCGACGGAAATCTCGCGCACGAAGCCAGTCCCGTAAGTGTAGACGGGGCTTTCGAACCCGACGTTCCAGAACGACCCGAAGCCCGTGCCGAGCAGCCAGTTGTCTTGGGCGTAGCGCAGCAGCGTGCCCCAGATAAAGCCGCGCCCGGTAAACGCCTTCGGATTGAGGATTTGATCGTAGGATGTTGCACTGAAAAAGATGCTGTCGACGAACAGCATTGCCGCCGAAAGCACCATGAGCATGGGAATAGCAAAGCGCCGGATCGATCGGTCAAACCGCAAGAATACCCAACCCGCGATAAGCGCGATGGCCACCATGCCGCCAGACGTTTTCGACTGGGTCTTGTAGAGGAAGTAGGTTGCGGCTGCGATGATCGCGAGACGGACTCCCAGGTGAAGCCTGCCTGGACTGAACACAAACAACAGGATCGTGATCGCCGCCACAGCCCCAGCAAAGTTCTTGTGCCCCATCATTCCGCGCCAGTTCCCATAGAGGGCTGTAACATCGTAGGACAAATGGATGCCAAATTGTGGATCGAGCCAGACGATAAGGTAGTTCGCCACGAGCGCGATCACTAGGACGGATCGCAACACATCGAGTGAGCGCTGATAACCGCCGCCACGCACCAGGATGAACGCAAACCACACCGAAATCGTAGTTAGAACCACGCGCTGCAGAGCGATTTCGAAGTTGATCGCCCAAGCCAGGCTGATCCAGCACCATCCAAGCGCGACAACGATAGGGAGCGGCATCCGCAGAGCCCAAGTGCCATGCCCTTCGCGCAACACAGCGAAGACCAGCAAGCCGAAGGTCAGGATATAGCCGACCTGACGCAACAAACTGCCACTTTCCGTCCCGTTCTGGCCGTCCATGTTGGTAATGACCGGACCGATCAGAACCAAAAGAAAAAAAGCCAGCCCCGAGAAGATCAGGATGCGGGAGGTCAGGGTGCCGGAAGAGGATGCCATGACCGCCTGTATAGATTAATCTGCGAGCGCCGCCAGCCGTTGAAGCGATTGCGAACTGCCAAAGATACGAAATTTTCCTGACGTCCCTGGCCGTTCGGCGCCGGACTCGCCCCACCCCATCGCCGCCGGCATGCCGAGGAGACCGCCCCATTGCGAGACGAGCGGTCCGGAAGCGCTTCGGCGCTGCATCGAAATCGCTACCGATGGCACACCGTGGCCCGCGACCTCTTAGCCGGCGTGCATTTGTTGGATTGAACCAGATGTCTGGTCGAGTAAGGGTGCGCCCATGCAGAGCAAGGGATTTCGGGCGAACTTCATCGTCAACGTGGGTGGAGCGGTCGCGACGCTCCTTCTGATGCTGGTGACCGTCCCGCTTTTCGTCGGTCACATCGGCGAGGCGCGGTATGGCGTCATGTCGATCATCTGGATTCTGTTGGGGACAATGGGTTTCCTCGATCTCGGGCTCTCGCGCGCCGCCACCAACGCACTGGCCAAGATCGATCCGGTACAAAAGAGCGAACGCGAGCGTATCTTCATTACCGCCCTGGCTATCAACGGCTTGATGGGATGCATCGGCGGTGCATTCTTGGCCGCGGGCGGCATAGCCTTGTTTGCACATGTCATTTCAGTCCCACCGCAAATTGCCCCCGAAGTGGGTCGAGCGATACCGTGGGTCGCAGGCCTGCTGCCGCTCGCCCTGATGAACGGCGCGGGAATCGGCAGCCTGGAGTCACGAGACCGCTTTCTTGCAGCCAATCTCCTGCAATTGATCGGAACGCTGGCCATTCAGATCGTGCCGTTACTGTGCGCCCTGCTGATCGCTCCGCGTCTCGAGATCGTCGTACCGGCAGCGGTCTGTGCGCGTGGCGGAGCGGTCATCCTGGTGGTGGCGTTTGCCTGGTGGTCGGAGCGAAGCGGGTCACTTCCTCAACTGGATTTCGCAACGGCTAAGGCCTTGTTGCGCTATGGCAGCTGGGTCAGCATCGGCAATACCCTCAACCCGCTGCTGACTTCGATGGACCAGATGGTACTGGGCGCAGCGCTGGGGGTTGCTTCGGTAACCTACTATGCCATTCCCTTCAGCCTCATCATGAAAAGCCAGATTTTTGCGGCCGCAGCCTCGCGCACGCTGTTTCCGCGCATGTCGCGCGTCAGCGCAGAAGAAGCAAACCATCTCGCTCAGGCCACGGTTGGCGGCCTCGGCTACGGGTATGGAGCAATATGTGTCGGCGCAATCGTGATGATGCGACCGTTCATCACAATCTGGATGGGTCCCACGTTTGCCGACGTGGCTGCCCCCCTGGCCCAGATCATGTTCCTCGGAGCGTGGTTCAATGGCCTCTCGTTCATACCCTTCGAGCTGGTTCAGGCACAAGGGCGCCCCTATCTCCCCGCGTTGGTGTTCACGCTGGAACTAGCGCCATTCTTTGGCCTGCTGTGGTATCTCACCACCACATTCGGGCTGACCGGTACGGCGATAGCAATGGCGATCCGGATGGCGATCGACAGCCTGCTGTTCTTCTTTGTCAGCCGGCATGCAGCCGGCGCCCTGCTCCGACTTCTGCCGATGGCGGCGACCTTGCTCGCGACGATCGTATTTGCCCGGTTCGTTCCTCTCTCGCTACCACTGGCGATCCTTGTCGCTGCCGCAGGGTGCATAGGTGCACTCGGTCTGGGCTTCCTTCTCGATGACACGATCCGCACCCTCACAGCCAGCCTGCTGAAGAGGGCACAGAGCATCATGACCTCGCACGAACACTAATGCCTGCCCTCTGGTGATCTGGCGCTTTGCATTCGCCTAGGACCTTGCACGCAAGATGCTACCCCGGCGACCACGCCGCGAGCCGGCGATCCATAAGAGGCCACCCGGATGACTGTTACCACCGTGTTCCGCCCCACTGCCGAATAGGCGCGGACTGGGCGTGCACCAGCCGCCCGGCTTTGCCGACAGGATAGCAAATGGCCGACTGCTCAGGCCCGCGCCGGGCCGCAGGAAGCACAGCGTAGACTACCGGTTTGTCTGCGCCGCAAGTGCATGCCCTGGGCGCAGATCAGACAGCGAGGGGCACAGTGCCCGCCACCTGCTGGCTAAGCATATCTGCTGTTATAGCACAGAAAACAGCACGCCAGCATCCTGGTTCTTTGGGGTGGATGCCGGCGCGCAAAGTTCGTGCAGGCCCGCTATCTTACGGGTCCGGCTCTCCTGTAATTCCTCTCGTCATTCCCGGCAATAGAAACAGTCAAATTGGTTTCTTCCGCCTGCCAACGGCCAGATGGGTAATGCGTATCCAGATAAGGGCTGGAAGCGGTTATAGACCATGCGCGCCGTTCTGCGTCCTCATGATGCGGGACAATGCTAAACCCGCGAAGCTGCCGCGAAACAGGCAGCCTGTGACACGGCCAGTGCGCCTGTGGTCACGCAGGTTGCCCGACATTCTGTACTGCCGACGAAGTGTGTTCGCATTGGCTGGTGCCATCACCTTGCGACGTCAGATAGTGGGTACGATCAGCGACCATGCCGCGTCGAAAAAGATCAGACGCAGCTCATGGTTGCATGCAAACCCTCGATGCGGTTTGCAGTCATAAGTCGACAATACCCTTTAGCCGGGCCCCCCCAGCAGAAACGCGATATCGTCGTCATCGAGTGCGCGGCCGCTAGCGCCAGCGTCGCCACCCTCGCGCCACAGCAGATCGGCCAGATCCTGCTTGCGTGCTTGCAAGGCCAGAATCTTGTCCTCGATCGTGTTCATTGCGATCAGGCGGTGGACGAACACCGGCTTGGTCTGGCCGATGCTATGCGCGCGGTCGATCGCCTGGGCCTCCACCGCCGGATTCCACCACGGATCGTAGAGGATCACCGTATCGGCAGCGGTGAGATTGACGCCGGCCCCACCGGCTTTCAAGCTGACCAGAATCACCGGCACTTCGCCGCTTTGAAACTGGCGCACTGGCGCGGCGCGGTCGCGGGTGGTGCCGCGCAGTTGCGCATGGAGCAGGCCAGCGACGGTCAGGTCGGCGGAAATGCGATCGAGCATCGCGGTAAACTGGCTGAACACGATCACCCGCCGGCCCTCACCGGCCAGCTCGGTCACCATTTCCAGCAGACGCTCCCGCTTGGCCGAGGCCACCCCTTCGCCGGCGCCACCGGGCAACAGACCGGGATCGCAGCAGATCTGGCGCAGCTTGAGCATGGCATCGAGCACGATGATCTGCGCCCGCATCAAGCCGACACGGGCGATCTCCTCGCGCACGCGCGTCTGCATCAGCAAACGCTGACTCTCGTAAAGCCGCAGTTGCCCGTCGGTCAGCGCGATCCGCTCGGAAATCAGCGTCTTGCGCGGCAGCTCGCTGGCCACCTCATCCTTGGTTCGGCGCAACAGGAACGGACGCAGGCGGCGAGCCAGCGCCTGGCGCGCGGTGGCATCGCCGTGCTTCTCGATCGGTGTGCGATAGGCCTTGCGGAACGTATCGAAACTGCCAAGCAGGCCGGGGTTGGTCAGGCTGGCTAAGGCCCAGATGTCATTGAGGCGGTTTTCCACCGGCGTACCAGTCAGCGCGATAGTTTGCGCCGAACGCAGTGCGGCTGCAGCCTTGAACCCGACCGTGGCAGGATTTTTTAGCACGTGCGCCTCGTCCAGCACGACCAGCGCCCAGGCGCGGTCCGCCAGAATATCCTTGTCGCGGGCCAGCAACGGATAGCTGGTCAGCACCACATCGGCTTCCACCATTGCTGCCGCGCCCTCGCGCCGGGCCTGTCCGTGCCAGACATGACAACGCAGGCCAGGGGCAAAGCGCGCCAGTTCGGCCTGCCAGTTGGGCAGCACCGAGGTTGGTGCCACTACCAGCGCCGGAGCCTTGCCGATGAGGTGGGTGATGGCCTGCAAGGTCTTACCCAGACCCATGTCGTCGGCCAGAATGCCACCCAGGCCGGCAAGATGCAGCGCGTGCAGCCACGCCACACCGGTGCGCTGATACGCCCGGAGATCAGCAGTCAGCCCCATGGGTGGAACAACATCCGCCTGTGCTGGATCGTGCAACGCGCTGGCCAGGCAGCGCAGCGCATCGCCACTGGTCCAGTTGACGCCGTCGCCGCCCAGTTCATGGATGGCGCCAAGGTCATAGCGATTGACCCGCAGCGTAGCGGCATTGCGCTCGGCCAGAGCAAGCCGCAGCAGCGCCGCCAGCAAGGGGCGCACCGTGCCCAGCGGCACCGTGGTGAACCGCGTCGCATCGATCGGCACGGCAATCAGGTAATCGTCGCCGAGCGCAAGCATGGCCTCGCCCGCGTCGGCCAGGATCGCGCGCAAAGCGGGCAAGATGTCGATGCGCGCGCCGGCCACCAGGGCGGGCAGTTCCAGATCGAACCAATCGATCGCATCGCTGGTTTGACCACGGGCCGCTGCACCGTCAGCCGGCCCCAGGGTCAACCCCAGCGCTGCCTCCTCGCGGGGCGCCAGACGATGCGGCCAATCATCGGCATATTCGATGCGCCAGCCCTCGGCCTCGAGTGTGGCGGCGGCATTGGCAAGGAAGGCCGGATAACTGCCCCCCGTCTTTGTCAGCCCATGATCCCAGGCTTGTGCTGGTTTCAGGCGCACATCATCCACCAGAGTGAGCGCCACCAGCCCGAGATCGGCCAAGCGGTCGGCCGCTGCCTGTTCTGCGTCCAGAGCACGGATCAGGCAGACCGGGCCGTCGGCACCGCGCACTATCACATCGCCTGCGGACACGGGCGCAGTCAGGCGATGCTCGCCATAATCGAAAGCCAGGCGCATGAGCTTGCACGGCGTTGTCCGCCAACTGTTGGCATACCAATTGCTCGACCGTTCGCGCATGTCGAGCTTCTCGACCAGAAAACGCAGCACCGGGCGGGGACGCTGTACAATCTCGACCCGGGTTGGAGGCATGGGTGCAGGGATGGCATCCCCTGCGATAACACCCCAGCGGGCCGCGATTGCCGCGATGTCGGCGGGCGCGATCGGCGGCATCGCCAGGAGCCGCCCTGCCTGCGGTAGAGGCAGCCCAGTGTCGATAAGGGTAATCGTGGCAGCAGTCTCGTCGATGGCCAATGACGGGTCACCCACGGCGACATGGGTGCCAATCGGCAGTCCTTCCAGGTCCAGAAATTGGCTGCCATCAGCAAGCCAGCGCCACGCGAACCGCACGGACAGGTTGTCAGGCGCTACGGTCAACGCCGGCCCGGCAGGCGATTTCCAATGCAGCAGGCCCAACCCTGCCGCCTCGGCCAACCATTGCCAGCCATAGCGGCCCTGGGGAACTTTATCGGTGCTGAAATCGCCGCCCGCCGCAACCGGCGTCATTCGCGCAAGCAGGCGCAGCGCTTCGGGGGCGAGGTTGAGGCGGGATTGCGCGATTTCCCAGGTATGGAGCGGCACCCAATCGTCCGGCGCACGCTGGCGGAACGCGCGCAAGGTGGCGAGAATGCGGTGGCGGGTCGGGTCTGGCTGGCTCTTTGCCCCCTTCACACGCTTGGGCGTCTTTTTGACGCGCTTGGGCTCGATCACGAAGCAAACTGGTTGAACCAGCCGGCTGTCGGCCATGCGCTCGGCTTCGATTTGTGCCAACCACTGGCCCACCTCTGCCGCCATGGCCTGCTCTGGCGGTGCCGCAGCAATGATCAGGCGCGGTGTTTCCGGGGCCCTATCACGCAGGACACAGGCCAGCGCCACTGCGTGCTTGCAGCCAAATCCAACCGGACACGTGCATTCGCTGTCCAATCCCAGATCGGCTTCTGTCCAGAATAGTGTAGCGATGTAGACGTTGCGGCCGCTGCCGCGCACCGCTGCCGAAACCATGCCCAGATCCGCGTCGATCTCGATGTCCGCAACCCGCCCCTGCCGTGCATAGTCCTGCCCCGAGCGCACCATTCCCGGTGTCTGAGCCAGGTCGGCGATCAGATCGTCAGTAATGGCGGGAAGCGCCTTGGGCATGGCGTATGACTTTCGTGGGCGCTGGCTGGCGCGGGATATTCAGCATGGGCGATGGCTGCAAGCAAGGGCAGCGCCATTTGCGCAAGGCCTGGTACTTGCTACCCGACGCATCGCTGCCCCAGGCGGCCAGCATAGCGGCCACGCAGCCCGCCTTATGGCAAGGCGGCGCGGATCACGCTTTGTTTGCGATTGTGCACCGCGTGTCTGGCGTTGCGTTACCCCAGTGCGCGTCGGCCCTTTTGGAATTCCCGCGCGCCCGCTCTCCCTGAAACGGTGTCGGCCTGACCGACGAAGCTTGGGGGTAGAACATTGCGCGGGCTTAGCACGGGAAGTGGCCAGTACCCGGGCGGTGCTACGGCTCAGTGAGCCTTCCCGCAGGTCGCAGGTCTGTCGATCCGGTCAAGATCGATAAACGGTGTGCGCGCGACGCGTTGCGCGTAGGGTATTGGCAACGGCGCACGGGTCGGATCCGGCTTCATCATCACCACAAAATCGAAATCGCATTTCCACGCCTCCAGATAGCGATCCTGCGCGAACGGCGGCGTGCGCGCACGAATTTCCGCGTCAGTGGGAATAGTCGCCATCTGCGCCTGCAACCGTGCAAACGAAGCGGAAAAAGCAAGCGGCTGCTGACCTGGAACGGCAAAGAGATTGGGAATGTAGCTGGCCGATAGCGGCACCAGCAAAGCCGGCAGATGCGCGCGGATGAAGAAGCTGTGGACATATTGCCCAGGTGGCAAGGCGCTTCCAGGAGGGACATCGGCAACCGCAACGAGCACCTTGCTACCGGCCGGAATGCGTTTGGAAACGTCGACAAGCGCGGAATAATCTGCCTCGCGCTGCCGCCACACGCCGAAAATCCACGCGTTATGCGCCAGGATCACCAGCGCACATGCCAGCGCGAGCCAGTTGGTGCGAGGCGCAGCGTCGGGATCTTTGCGACGCGCCGCGATGCACAGCAGCAACGCGGCCATCAGCGGGAAACGCCTGGTCAGCAACGAGGCATTGCCCACGCCGTCGGGGATCAGCATCGCCAGCACGCCTAGCAGGAGTACCGAGACGAGGAGGCCGGCATGAAACGCCAGGCGACCGCGCCACACGGCCACCAGACAGCACGACGCCATTACCGCGAACAGCGCCAGTTCAACGCTTTCGTCATAGGCAAAGAACGGCGAGACCAGCGACACCAGGTGGGACACCACGCCGCGATAATCGATGGGGCTGAGCTCGAGCGGGCTGTTGCCGCGGTGCAAGGCAATGTACGCGATCGTCGGGAGGATCATCACCGCGTAGCCGCCGAATGCGGCAAGTACCCTGCCCCGCGTCAGCTGGCGCATGGCGCGAAGATCAGGCCCCAACAGCATCGCAAACGCGAATGCGAAGAACAGCGCCACCCCGAAAGGATGCGTCAGGTAGATCGCGAGGACTTCGAGCGAGCAGATCAGGCAACGGGCCCTGCGATCGAGAAACCTCGCGAGCTTGAGATTGAGCAGGCAAAAACCCAGGGCTAGCCCGATGGCCAGGGTGTAGCTGATGAAACCCGAAATGGTTGACTGCCCCCAGGCAGTGCTCAGTGCCAGCGCCTGCCAGGGGTTGTCCCGGCCGTGTAGCTGCCGCGCGATAAAGATCGCGGCAAGCGATGGGCCCAGCACCATCAGCGCCGTCACGACAACCCAGAAGGCGTTCAATCCGATCACACGCAACAGCGGCGCACCGAGCAGATCAACGAGAATATTGGATGAAGCGCGCGACCAGTCGACGATGTAGGCTTTGCCGAGCACACCAGGCAACGGGTTCTGGGTTTCGAGCCAGATCCGCGCAAGATGGTTGGGCGCGTCCATGATCGGGGGGTGTTGAAACGCGACGATCGGCACCGCCGCCGCCGCCGCCAGCAGCCAGACAGGGTTGGCAAGAACTCTGGCGATGGCAGTTGGCACGCGACCTAACATGCCTGCTGCGCTCACACCGCCCCCCCAGCGCCGCGGCGCTTGCGCCAGCGGTCGGCAAGGCGCAGCCGCGCCGGCGCCGTGTCTTCGACATAGGCGGCCAGCCGCTCGATGAACTCCGTGGACGCCTTAGGATCAAGCGATGGCGCTGCGGTCAGTTCGTGACTGCGGTCCAGCAATTCCTTGACATGCTGCTCGTCGTTGGCCGCATAGACGCCAGGAAAGTTGCGGAACTGGCCCAGTGTCGCCAACTGGTGACCATTGCGATGCTCGCCGCGCCGATGATCCCTGGCCAGGATGATGATCGGTTTGCCCAGTTCCATGGCGCCGATCAGCGAGCCCATGCCCGCATGACTAACCATCAGCGTACATTGCTTCTGCAGTTCGTAAAACTGGCGATGCTCTATAAACGGAAAACACCGCATCGCGCGGGGCGTGTAGCGCGACGGCCCGATCTGGCCGACCACGTCGGTGCGCGCATTGGCTTCTGCCCAGCTGTCAACGGCCTGGATCAAGCGGTCAAAGGGCAGTTGGGTGCCTACCGAGACGAGGATCACAAAATGCGTCCGAAATAGCGCACAGCGGAATTCGTCTGCGCAAGGTGCGGCCACTGGGTCAACCGCAGGCTGGCGAAAGGACGAACAGCCTTGCAGGAAAGCGACAGTTCCTCGCTATTGGCGATGCTATCGATCCAGATGGTCTGAATACCTCTCATACGCGCCAGAATGACGGCGACAGCGCCAGGAGCCGCACCGGTCGAGACCACCAGATCAGGACGCACCTCGCGAATGATTTTCCAAATCTGACGGACCGAATGCAGCAAGTTCATTCTGGTATGCCGCGAACTGTCGATGATGGTTTGCACCGGCCGTTCCCCGATCGGCGCTGTGAGATTGGGCACGGTGCTAACAAAATCACAATCACAGTGCTGAAACGCCTGCGCCAATCGCGTGAGTTCGATCCAATGCCCTCCGCCCGAGGCGACGAGCAGAACACGCCGCCTAGCTCGAAAAGGTATGACGGTGTTGTCAAGGGCCAGTTCGAGGGCTTGCTGCATAACCTTCGGCACGTTTCCTTGTGAATGAGATCGCATGCGGCAGTAGCTGGCTCTGGGCACCTGCTTTGACCCGAATACCATGCTATGATCTTCGCGCAAGGCAGTGATGGCGCGCACGCGCCATAACGAGCGAGACATTGGTCGCACTCTGGACAAACCCGCGCAAATTCCCGACATAGCGAAAGCCAATTTTGTCCGCGACTCTGCAGGCCGTAGCAGAGACATGGCATGTGCGCCGCTCGCGGGCGCCCCAAATGGAAAAGAGATATCGTTGCCGAGAACTGATCCGGGTGAACGCATCTACGCCATTGGCGATGTTCACGGCCGCTACGACCTGCTGAAACTGCTGCTCGACGCCGTCGGCGCCCATTCGAGTGCGCAGGGGACACCGGAAAGCTTGCACATCGTCTTTCTGGGAGACCTGGTTGACCGCGGCCCGGACAGTGCCCGCGTTGTCGATCTCGTCGCCGGGCTCGAGAGTGACACGGACCAGGTGATCGCGCTTATGGGCAATCACGAAGAAGCGATGCTCAGAGCGCTCGATGGTGACATCATGGTCCTGCAGAAGTGGCTCGAGGTGGGCGGCGCTGAAACGATCCGCAGCTATGGCCTGGATCTGCCGGAATCCAGCACGGATCTACGGCGCTATGCGCGGCAACTCCGCCGCCACATGCCGCGGCGCCACACCCGCTGGCTACGGACGATGCCGTTGACCGCACGATCAGGAGATTATTTTTTCTGCCACGCCGGGGTGCGACCAGGCGTACCGCTCCATCGCCAGGCCCGCGAGGACCTGCTGTGGATCCGCTCGGATTTTCTCGATGCCGATGACGATTTTGGAGCAGTGATCGTGCATGGTCACACCATTTCGCGCGCCGTCGTCGATCGCCCGAACCGGATAGGCATTGACACCGGCGCTTACACCACCGGACTGCTGACCGCGCTCTATCTCGAGGACGACCGCCGTGAGGTAATCAGCGTCGACGCATCGGGCCGGGTGTCCAAGAACGCTGAGGCGAGAAGGATGCAACCACGAACGGCATCTTGAACGCGAACGCACTAGACCATCCTGCCTGATTTCGAAATCAGGCAGGATGGTCTAGTTACTTTTTTCGTATCGCGCGAACAACGGTTCCCGCTTTTCACAATGCTCGAAGCTTTAATTTGCGGAACCACGAAAACCGCTGCCACAACGTACCTGCGCGCGCTGGCCTCGAATTTTCCAGGCGCGAGTGATTTACTCTGGTCTAAAACTTCGTCTCAAGTCGCACCCCAGCATAACGATGCGCGTCACGTCCGTACCAGCTGTTGAATACCGGCTTGTTGCCCCAGCGGCCACCCACGTCTGAGATCGAAGAGGCATACCGCTTGTCGGTGACGTTGTTGACGAAGGCCGTCACGCTCCAGCGCTCGTCGTGGTCGGCGATACCAGCCGACAGATTGAGCAAGGCATAAGCGCCCTGCACCGATCCGACGTTCCAGTTCGAGCTGAATGCGATTGCCGACTGGTAGGTGATTACCCCGCCCAGGTTGGCATCGAGAGCTTCGTTTAACGCAAAGCGCTTTTCGGCACCCGCGTTGAACTTCCAAAGCGGAGCGCTGGGCAGGCGTTTGCCCGAGAGGTCCTGATAGCTGGTGCCGCCCGAAATGGTGCACCCCGTTGCCGCCGTTTGCCCGGAATAACAATTGGCACCCACGAAACTGTCATAGCGCGCGTCGGTATAGGCACCGGCAAAGTTGAATGAGAGGCCCTGCCCCGCGCGCACCGTGGCATCCATTTCGATGCCACGCGTGCTGGCCTTGCCCGCGTTGGTCATCTGGAAAGTCGGCACGGAAACCGTCGGATCGACGCTCTGCACCTGGAAGTTATGGTAGACGGCATAGAACGCCGCGATATTGAGCGACAGGCGGCGATCGAAGAAATCACCCTTCATGCCCAATTCCGCACCATCTACCCGTTCCTTGTTGACAGGCGCGATAGTATTGGTTGCCGTGAAAGTGCCGTCTAGGTTATAAACCTTGGGCTTGTAACCACGCGAATACTTCGCATAGACGTTCACCCATTGCGACACCTGCTGTTTGAGCGTGACATCGCCAACCAGTGTGCTGAAACTATCCGACCCCGTGCGGCTAAATTGGCTGGTCGCGCTCGCCGGCGTGGTGTTGTACTGCAGATTGTACTGATACGCGATCTTGTCGCGGTTGAAGCGCAGCCCGGTGGTCAGCGTCGTGCCGCGCGCTAGCGTCCAATCCGCGCGCAGATACGCCGCATAGGAGTTGTTTTCCGCAACGCGATAGGCACCGAACGGAATGAAGGTGCCGAATGCCGGACGATCGAACTGGAAGCCGGTCTTGCTATAATCGTAATAGAGGCCGCCCAGGAGGCGCACCGCGCCCAACTGATCGGTAGCGAAGCGCAATTCCTGGTTGAAGCCCTGGATGTTGAGTTGCGAGCGCTGGATGTTGTTCCAGCTGTACTGGCCACGCGAGCCCAGCGATGCCCAATCGAGCGCTTCCATGTAGGCGTCATAGCGTAAGTCGCGATTTTCCTTGGAATAAGCGCTCAGCGACGTGAATGTCACCTTGCCCGCACGATATTCGACCGCCAGGCTGTAGAGCTGATCCTTAGAGTGCTGGCCCGGGGTGGTAATCGTAGCGTAATCGGTGTTGCTGACGCTGGGTGTAATACCCGGAAGCGCTGCGGACTGCGCATAAGTGCCACGGAACTTGGCGGTCGGATCGACGTAAGAATAGGCCTGAAAAGCGCCGACGTCACGCGTGTCGATGTAATTGCCCGAGAGCGTGACTTTCAGCCCGTCGAGGGGCTCCCACTGCAGCTTGCCGCGCACGCCGAAGTTTTCGGAATAGTCCTTCTGCGCGGTGGTGAGATTGCGCGTGATCGAATCGGTATGCGAGCCGAAGCCAGACAACGTGTACCCGACCGACTCGCCCAATGGACCAGAGATGAATGCCGATCCGCGATATTCGCCGTCTGCGGTGATCGTCGCATTGGCTTGGCCCTGGAACGTGTCGGTGGGCTTGCGCGTCACGATGTTGATCACGCCGATCGAAGCGGCGCGGCCACCCAGCGTCGATTGCGGGCCACGCAGCACTTCAACGCTGGCGATATCCGATAGCTGGCGCGCGGCCAGCGATTCCGGCGCGAGCGTGACACCGTCGAGCATGACCGCGACACCGCTGGGGGAACCGACGGTCACAACCGCGGTGCTGATGCCGCGCAAGGTGTAGAAGGGACGCAGCGTCGTGGAGGCGGGCTGCGCGACCAGCGAAGGCACCGCCTTGCCCAGATCATCGATCGTAGTCACACCGGCGCGGGTCAATTGCACCGGTGCCACCACAGCGACGGCGGCGGGCGTATCGCGGAGATTTTCCGAACGCTTCTGCGCGGTGACGACGATCTCTTGGCTATCGACAGCCTGGGATTGGTCTTGCGGTTGGGCCTCGGCCGCCAAGGCCGGAACGGCTGCCACCAAAGCCGGCATGCATGCACCGATCATCAGAATTCGAGAACTCACGTCACCCTCCCTCCTTTTAATGCGCACCTTGCGGACCCGCCTTCGGGCCCGGCGCTTGAGGGCCGATATACGCACTACGAAAGGGCAAGCAAGATAAATTCGAAAGCAATCGAAAGAGAATTTAGCGCTATATCGAAACGTGTCTATTTTGCATCACCACGCTTCGCGAATGTCAGAGCAAGTCGGGGCGCCAGCTGTAACAGCCGACGCCCCGCCCTGCAGTCTGGTTCAAACAAAAATGTTCAGATGCCGAACAAAGCCTTGCGCGCCAGCTTCTGCGCGCTCAGCGCATCCTGGCGATCCTGCGCGGCCTGCAAGGCCTCGAAATCCAGCCGGTCAAGGGCGGTGTCGATGTGCTTAAGGAAATCGATCGCCATATCGGCCGCTTCCACCCCGTTCTCGCGAAAGGGGAACTGGTCGAGCTGCCACACACCTTCCCAGTTGTTCTTGCGCAAAGTGTAGAAAAACTCGAACAGTTCGATCGGATGCACCGTGCCGGCCACCATGTCATCGTCCCAGGCGCGCAGGTTGTCGTTCACATCCATGCCGAACAGGCGGCCATGGTCGATGGCAAGCTGCGCGGAATCGGACGGGCTTTCCCCTGCAAACAGCGCATGGCCGAAATCGAGCAGGATGCCCACGTTGGGTAGGCCCATTGCTTCAATCCCCAGCAACGTGCGCGCCACCGAATCGAAAGCCATGTGCACGCGCGGTTCGCGCGGTTTGTATTCGATCACGAACTTGAGGTCTGGGTTCTGGCTGGCCAGTTCGCCAATGCCATCGATGGACAGGCGCCACAGCTTGCGGTGATCGACCTGGAACGGATAGTCCCAGCCATCCTGGCCCGGCCAGAGCTTGACGTAAGACGCGCCAAAACGGCGCACGAGGTCTGCGGCCTGATTACACACTTCGTTGGCGCGGCGGCGCACGCCGGCGTCAGGATTGGTGAAAGCCCCGCGCGAGAATTCGCGGTTATAGATTTCCGGCGTGATCCCGATCACCGAAAGATTGTTGCGCTTGAGCGCAGTCTCGACCGCGTCGGCCGAGACATCGGCGCTCCAGGGAAAGTTGATGTCGACCACAGAAAGATCGCGCACCTGACCAGCCAGGTCGATCATCTCGATCAGGTCGCGCGGCGGGCCATAGCCGTCGGTGGCATAGCGATCGACATAAGTGGCAAAGTGCCAGATGCCGGCACCGAAGGTCAGTTTGCTCATCGGGAATCCCTTGGAGAGTGGCAAGAAAAGTCAGCGAGTTGCGGAAGCTATCCCGCTGGCTGCAAGGCGAAATCGGCAACGCGCGCCGCGTTGGCCCGCGTGATCAGTACGCAATCCATGATCAGCTTTTCCGGCTGCCCAGTGCTGCCGGTGCGCAACTGGCGGTCGGCCAGATCGACAGCATAGCGCGCCTGCTGCCAGGCGGGTTGCAACACAGTGGCCACGGCCTGGCCGTGACGAATGGCGTCGCGCATGTCATTCGAACCGTCGAAACCGACAACCAGCACGTCGCTGCGGCCCGCACCTTGCAGCGCAGCGAGCGCCCCCATAGCCATGGTGTCATTGCCCGCGATCACGCCTTTCACTTCGGGGTGTGCCTGGAGGATGGACTGCATGCGGGTAAAGGCTTCGGACTGGCTCCAGTTGGCCGACTGTCGTGCGATCGGCACAAGACCGCGATACTGGTCGAGTACTTCGTGGAACCCGCGCGAGCGGACGGTGGCGTTGGTATCGGACTCCTTGCCGACGAGTTCGACATAGGGGCCCTTGCCACCCATCGCCTGGGCCAGGGCCAAAGCGCCCTGCATCGCGCCTTGATAGTTGTTCGACACGATCTGCGCCGTCGCCACGCCGCGCACGGCGATTTCGCGGTCGATCAACAAGACCGGAATGCCGGCGCTGCGCGCCTTTTGCACGGCCGCCACGCTGGCTTCGGCGCCGGCGTTGTCGAGGATGATTGCAGCAGCGTTGCGGGCAATGGCGGTGTCGACCAGTTCGCTCTGTTTGAAAGCATCGTCGCCATGCGAGAACTTTAGCGTGGCATAGCCAAGTTCATGCGCGCGCGCCTCGGCACCCGCAGCTTCCTGGCCAAAGAAGGGGTTATCGAGCGAAGGCGTGATGATGACGATCAGCCGCGAAGGCTTGTGGCCAGCGGTGCCCCACCAGGCCAGACCCGCGACCAAGACCACAGCCAGCCCAATAAGCCAGGCTTTTACACCACCACGCACCTGCTTCATGCCACGATGACCTCTATGCCCGCATCCTCGAAGCGCGCCCGGTCGCTGTCGGAAATGCCGTTGTCGGTGATCAGGCAATGAACCAAGCCGATCGGCCCGACTGATGAAAACGAACGCCGGCCGATCTTGGAGGAATCGACGACGAGATAGACCTTTTCGGCGCTGGCGATCATCGCGCGCTTGATCGGCAGGTCGGCCAGCGAGGGGATGCTCATGCCATCCTCGATCGAAACCGCCGCCGCCGCCAGGAACAAGCGCTTGACGAACAGGCCCTGGAAATAGTCCGCCGATCCCTCGCCGCTGAGCGACAGCGTCGGTGCCTTGAAATGACCACTGGGCATGTGCACCGAAATCGCCGGCTGCGCCCCAAGCAGCAACGCGATGTTGAGCCCGTTGGTGATAACGGTCAGATCACGCCGCTCGAGCAGGTTCGCCGCCACCTGGGTGGTGGTGGAGCCTGCATCAAGCGTGATCGTCTCACCATCCTCCACCAGCGCGGCCGCCGCCACGCCGATCCGGTGCTTCACATCCATGTTCTCGTGGTGCTGCAGCGCCATGGACCGCACTTGCTGGGGCACGGACTTGAGAAACGCGCCGCCATGGACCCGCTCGATCTGGCCGTCGGCTTCAAGTCGTTCGAGATCCTGGCGTATAGTCACTTCCGATACGCCAAAAGCCTTCGACAGTTCGCGCACCCGCGCGCTGCCTTCCTCGCGAATCCATTCGAGAATTTCCGCGCGGCGGCCTTCGGCAAAGCGCACGTTGCCATCGGCGCGCCGAGCCTCAACAGAACCTTCCGTGTCACGCTTGCCCTGCGTCATATCCGTCAACCAAGCCTTTCCTGCAGACGATCGAGAACCACGGCGGCCACGATCACGGCCCCCTTGATTACCATCTGCCAGAATTCGCTGATGCCGACCATGACCATGCCGTCGCCCAGCACACCGATCACGCAAGCGCCCACAAGCGTGCCGCCGATCGTGCCGCGTCCGCCCGCCAGCGAGGCACCACCCAGCACGACTGCGGCAATGCCGTTGAGTTCGAAAGCCTCGCCCGAAGCGGGATGCGCCGCGACAAGATCTGATGCGACCAGCAGGCCCACCAACGCGGCGGTCGCGCCCGAAATCGCATAGACCGCACACTTAATCCGATCGACCCGCACGCCAGACAGCAGCGCAGCGCGCTCGCTGCCGCCCACGGCATAAACGCGGCGACCAAAGGTGGTGGCTCCAGCCGCCGCCGCCGCGCCGGCCGCCAGCACCGCGAGGAGCCAGACGGGCACCGGCACGCCGAGCACCACGCCGGCACCCAGCCAGCCGAAACCTTGATTGCCCAGCGCCGGATTGCCCGAAAGATTCGGGAACGTGGCGCCGTTCGAAAGCAGCAGCGCCGCGCCACGCGCCATATAGAGCGTCCCCAGCGTGGCAATGAACGGCGCCACCTTGAAGCGGCTGACCAGCACGCCATTGATCATCCCGAGCCCGACACCGAGCGCCACCACGATGAGCACCACCAGCGGGATCGAGGGGTAGACGACATAGCCCAGTACTGTCAGCGGCAAGCCGTCGAGGATCAGCGCGCCTGCGACCATGCCCGAAACCCCAGCGATTGAGCCCACCGACAGGTCGATGCCGCCAGTCAGGATCACGAAGGTCATGCCGATCGCCAGGATCGCCACGATGGCGATGTGCTTGAGCATGATCATGGCATTGGCCACGGTCAGGAAATTGGGCGCCAGCACGGAAAAGATAGCCAGCACCACGGCCAGCGCCAGCAGGGTGCGAAACCGCAGCACGATCGCCATGGCGCCGTTCCCGTTCACGATTTGGTCCTTCACGTTCGCGCTCATCCCTAGATTGCCGGTTGCGGCGCCACGAGCGCCGGCGCGGCCTGGTTGGCCGCCGCGATCAAGATCTCTTCGCTGCATTGGCCCACCGGCTGGTCAAGCGTGAGGTGGCCCTTGGACAAGACCACCACGCGGTCGGCAATCGCGAGCACTTCCAGCACGTCCGAACTGGTGAACACTACGGCAAGGCCAGAGGCGGCGAGCTCGCGGATCGTCGAAAAGATTTCAGCGCGCGCGCCCACATCGATGCCGCGCGTCGGCTCGTCCAGCAGCAGCACCTTGGGCCCGGGCAACAGGGCCCGGCCGATCAGCGCTTTCTGCTGGTTGCCGCCAGACAAGGCGGTGATCGCCGACAGGCGCGAAGCAGCCTTGACGCCCAGGCGAGCGATCATCCCGTCGACCGCGCGGGCCTCGGCCGGATCAGACACGACCCCGTGGCGGGCGCAACTTGCCAGGTCGCTCAGCGAGATGTTGCGCCCCACGTCGAGATTGGCGAAGATGCCCTGCTGCTTGCGGTCTTCCGACACGAACAGCAGCCCGCGTTCGATCCGGTCGGCCACCGAGAGGCGCGAGATGTCCGCACCCTGAAACGTGACCCGGCCTTCGGCCGCCTTGCGCGCGCCGATGGCGACTTCGAGCAGTTCGGTGCGGCCCGCGCCAAGCAGGCCATAGATTCCCAGGATGCAGCCCGCGCGCACATCCAGGTCGATGCCATGCAGCGCCGCCGAAACCCGATCGCGGGGAGAGCGGATGCCTTCCAACGAAAGCACCGCCGGCCCATCGATGAGCAGGGATTTGGCGCGTTCGAGCTGGCCTTCCTCGCCCAGCATCTGGCCGATGATCCAGGCCACCGAAACGTCCGCCGCCGGGGCTGCGGCCACCACCTGGCCATCGCGCATCACGGTGATGCGGTCACCCACGCGCAGCAGTTCTTCCAGCCGGTGCGAGATATAGACAAGGCCCACGCCCTGCCGCTTGAGATCGGCGATGACCTCGAACAGCACCTCGACTTCGGCTTCGCTCAAGGCCGAAGTGGGCTCGTCCAGGATCAGCACGCGGCATTCCTCGGCCAGCGCCTTGGCAATTTCCACGATCTGCTGCTCGCCGATCGACAGGCTGTCGACGCGGCGATCGGGATCGATGTCCTGGCGCAATCGGGCGAGCACGGCGCGGGCCATGTCGCGTTCGCGCGCGCGGTCGAGCCGGCCCAGCCATTCGCTGCCCGTGCCTAGCAGGAAGATGTTTTCCGCCACCGTCAGGTTGGGGCACAAGTTGAGTTCCTGGTGGACCATGCCGATGCCGCGCGCCGCGGCATCGCGCACCCCGGCAAGGCGCACGGGCTGCTCGTCGATCAGCACTTCGCCCTCGGTGGGCGTCTCGATGCCGGCGAGGATCTTCATCAGCGTGGACTTGCCCGCGCCGTTTTCGCCGATCAGCACATGGACCTGGCCCGGCTCCACCACGAAGTCCACGCCGTGCAGCGCAGTCACGCCACCATAGCGCTTGACCACGCCCTGCGCCCGCATCAGCGGGCGCTCACCCCCGCCTTGTGCCCGCATCAGCGGCTTCACAGCGCGGCTCCCGCAGCAAGGCGCACGGGCACCACGCGCCAGCCGTCGCCCGGCTCCTGTGGCGCACGCACCGCGCCGATAAAGGAGACCACCGAACCAGGGGCAAGATGGGCCGCCACCGGGCGGGTCTGGCCCAGCGCATGCAGGTTCAGCTGACTGGCCACCGCGCCGAAGGCCATCTGGTCGGGCATGTCGTTGAAGGGGTAGAGCGGTAGCGCATCGCGCAGCGCGGTGTCGATCAGCACCGGGCCCATTTCCAGGCGAACGTCGCCCACGCCATCCACGCGCAGATCGATGCCGCCCGCCGGATCGGCCAGGTCGCGGCCGGCAACCACCCCTTGGCCCCTGACCAAGAACCGGTAGGCAGAGGTATCAGAGGGACGATGCCCATGGGCGGCGCCGAAAGCGTTCAGTTGCCCGGCGCGCGCAGCATTCGCCAGATCGCCAAAGGGCACGGCACCTTGGGTGACGGCGGGCATGATCTTGCTCTGCCAATCGTGATCGACCAACGCGACCGCATCGAAGCCCTGTCCGGCCGCAGCCTTGAGGCGGCGGTTTTCCTCGACCGTCAGTACCTTGCAGCCGGCCAACAACAACACGGCAACCATGGCCAGCGCGAATCGTCCCGATCGCGTCCCCGATCGCGTCATCGTTTGCATCCGGGGAACTGCGCTTGCCATCCAGCCACCTCTCCTTGCGGTCCTTCGTCTGCCGCAGTGGAGTTGGCGTTACCGAGTTTCCGCCGGAGCTTCAAGCGCCAGACTCGCTAAATGAAAGAAATTCGAAAAAAATCGAAAGGGTAAAGCTTGCCCCTCTCTTTCGGTTACGATAATGGCCAGCCGGCAAAAGGGAGATTAGAGTCCATGCCGCAAGTGCTGGCAGAATGCCGCCCAGACCTCGCACAACGCGTCCTTCATGTCCGCGAAATGGCTCGCTGGATCCGCAAGCGCGCCCTGCGGATGGTCTTCGAAGCCCGCCAGGGACACCCCGGTGGCGACCTTTCGGCCACCGACGTGCTGGCCACCCTCTATTTCGATTCGATGCGCTATGATCCCAGCCACCCCGCCGATCCCGCGCGCGACCGCTTCATCATGTCCAAAGGCCACGCCACCGGCGCGCTCTACAGCACACTCGCCAAGGCCGGCTTTTTCCCCGAGGAAGAACTGACCACCTACATGCAGCCGCTCTCGCGGCTCAACGGCCACCCCAACCGCGTCAAGATCCCCGGCGTCGAAACCAACACCGGTCCGCTGGGCCACGGGTTGCCGGTGGCAGTGGGCATCGCGATTGCCGGTCAGATCGATGCTGGGAAGATCGACGGGGCCGATTATCGCGTCTTCGTGCTCACGGGCGATGGCGAATTGCAGGAAGGCAGCAACTGGGAAGCGGCAATGACTGCCGGACATCGCAAGCTCTCCAACCTGACCGTGGTCGTCGATCGCAATCGCCTGCAGCAGGGTGCCGGCACGGAGGAGACCGTCGGTCTGGAACCCCTGGGTGACAAGTGGCGTGCCTTTGGCTGGGACGTGGCCGAAGTGAACGGGCACGACGTCGCTGCACTGATCCCGTTGCTGGATGGATCGGCCGCCCGCAGCCGACCGCTCTGCATCGTGGCCAACACGATCAAGGGCAAAGGCATTTCGTTCATGGAAAACAAGGCCAGCTGGCACCATGGTGTGCCCAATGC
Source organism: Novosphingobium sp. 1529 (assembly GCF_040544855.1). NCBI lineage: Bacteria > Pseudomonadati > Pseudomonadota > Alphaproteobacteria > Sphingomonadales > Sphingomonadaceae > Novosphingobium > Novosphingobium sp. 1529. The sequence continues at coordinate 12,151 of NZ_JBEPKW010000017.1, read as the reverse complement.
CGAGCAGTATGCGCAAGCGATGAAGGAACTCGACGCATGAGCAGCCCCGCCCCGGCCAAGACCGGCTTGTATGACTGCCGCGATGCCTATGTTGCCACGCTCGAAGAGCTGGGTGCCGCCGATCCGCGCGTGGTCGCGGTTGTCAACGACAGTGTCGGTTCGAGCAAGCTCGGCGGCTTTCGCGACAAGTTCCCCGAGCGTCTGATCAACGTGGGCATTGCCGAACAGGCCATGGTCGGCGTCGGCGCGGGCCTCGCCAATGGCGGCAAGATTGTATTCGTCAGCGGCGCTGCGTGCTTCCTCACCGGCCGCGCGCTGGAACAGGTCAAGGCCGATTGCGCCTATTCGCAAGCCAATGTGAAGCTCTGCGGGATTTCCAGTGGCGTCGCCTATGGCGAACTGGGCCCCACGCACCATTCGATCGAAGACGTGGCCTGGTTGCGCACCATGGGCGATATCACGGTGATCGTGCCGGCCGATCCCTGGGAAACCGAACAGGCGATCCGCGCCGCCGCCGCGCTCGATGGCCCGGTCTTCGTGCGTATCAGCCGCATGGGCGTGCCCGCGCTGCCCCGCCCGGCCGACGCCACGTTCACGATCGGCGAGGCCGAAGTGCTGCACGAAGGCAACGACGCGGCGATCCTGGCAAATGGCACGGTCGTGTGCCGCGCGCTCGCCGCTGCCGAGGAACTGGCGCAACAGGGCATCGCCGCGCGCGTGGTCAACATGGCGTCCATGTCACCGATCGATGTCGAGGCAATCCTGGCCGCCGCCCAGACCGGCGCGATCGTCACGGCCGAAGAACACAGCGTGCGCGGTGGCCTGGGCAGCGCCGTTGCCGAAATCGTGTCACAAAACCAGCCTTGCCGCATGAAACTCTTGGGCTTCGAAGGCTTCCAGCCGACCGGCTCGGCCGAATTCCTGATGGAACGCGCCGGGTTGACCGGACCGTCGATCGCCTCGGCCGTGCGCACGCTGCTGGGGCGCTGATGGCCAGCACGCCGGCCATCCTGGCGATCGACCAAGGCACGACCAACACCAAGGCCCTGGTGGTGGGCCTCGATGGCATGATCCTGGGCACCAGCTCCGTTCCCACCGGAGTCGATCATCCCAAGCCAGGCTGGGCGCAGACCCCGGCGGCGATGATCCGCGACAGCGTGGCCGCCGCGGTCATGGCCGCACGCGCGCAGGCGGGCGATGCCGCGATCCTGGCGATCGGCATTTCCAACCAACGCGAATCCGTAGTGGCCTGGGATGCGGTGAGCGGCGAAGCGGTGGGCCCTTGCGTGATCTGGCAGTGCCTGCGCAGCGCGCCCTTGTGCGATGCCTTGCGCCAGGCCGGCCATGCCGACGAAGTGGCCGCGCGCTCGGGGCTGGGGCTTGATCCGATGTTTTCGGCAGGCAAGCTGCGCTGGCTGCTCGACCATGGTGCCGGCCCACGCGGCACCGCGCGCGACCTGGCGCAAGCTGGCGAATTGCGGGCCGGCACCGTCGATGCCTGGCTGCTCTGGGCGCTGACCGGCGGCGCGGCCCATGCCTGCGACGCAGGAAATGCCTCGCGCACCCAGTTGCTCAATCTCGACACCATCGACTGGGACCCGCGCTTGCTCGACTTGTTCGGCATTCCCGCCGGCATCCTTCCCCTGGTATGTGCCTCAAACGCGCTGTTCGGCCATACCGTCGGCGGCTTTGCCGGGCTGCCCGAAGGCATTCCAATCCACGCCATGATGGGCGATTCCCACGCCGCCCTGTTCGGCCATGCGATCGATGGCCCCGGACGGGTCAAAGTGACGCTAGGCACCGGATCCTCCCTGATGGCGCCGACGTCTGCCCGCACCCGCTCGACGCACGGGCTGTCCTCCACGATTGCGTGGCAGCGCGATGCCGCGCCGGTCCACGCGCTGGAAGGCAACATCATCGTGTCGGGCCACGCCGCCAGTTTTGGCGCGCAAATGCTGGGGCTGGATGGGCCAGAGGCTCTGTCCGCCTTGGCGGCCAGCGTGCCCGATGCTGGCGGCGTCCAGGTCGTGCCCGCGCTCGCGGGCCTAGGCGCGCCGCACTGGCAAGCCGACGCACGCGGTCTCATCTGCGGCCTTTCGCTGGCCTCGCGCCCGGCCCATGTCGCGCGCGCGGTGCTCGAAGGCATCGCACACCAGATCTGCGACGTACTCGCCGCCCTGGGAGCAGACCTGGGCGGCCCTTTCGCGGCCATTTCAGTGGATGGCCAGGCCGCGGCCAACGATCTTCTTATGCAGATGCTGGCTGACCTGTCGGGCCGCACGGTCGAACGTCCGGCGCAGACTGCGCTGAGCGCACTGGGTGCCGCCATGCTCGCAGCCGACGCGATCGACCGGCCGCTGGCCGAAAGCCTGCGTGCCCGCGACCGCAGCTTTGCGCCGTGCCTTGCCGAAGAACCACGACAGGCAGCGCGCGCGGCATGGGGCCTGGCGGTGGCGCGCGCCACGATGGAATCGCCGACCTGACCCAGCGATCCCGCCACAATAACGAACGGCCATGGACGCCGTCGCAAGGAGAGGAAATCCGATGCCTTCATGTCCCCTGGTCCTCACCGCAGTGGCAGCGTTTCTGCCCTTGAGCGTGCTCGCTGGCACGCCGGCCAGTGCCGCGCCTGCCCGCACCATGCATGCCGGGCCGACCTATGCTGAGCCGCCCGCCAGTGCGCGTCCGCGCGTAGTGATCACCACCGATCCCGAGCTGGACGATTTCAACTCGCTCTTGCGCTTCCTGCTCTACGCGCCCGATTTCAAGGTGGAAGGCCTGGTCTACGCCAGCAGCCAGTTCCACTGGAAAGGCGATGGCAAGGGCACCGCACGCACGTTTCCCGGTCGTGAGTACAACCGTGGCGGGGTGGATGCCTGCCCCTGCACCTCGTGGCGCTGGGCCAAGGGCGAGCGGTTCATCGACAAGGCGCTGGATCTCTATGCCCAGGCCTGGCCCAACTTGCGCGTCCACAACCCGGCCTATCCCAGCCCGGCCGCGCTGCGCGCCAAAGTGCGCTGGGGCAACGTCGCGTTCGATGGCGACATAAGCGAGGACACCGCGGGCAGTGAACTGATCCGCAAGCTGCTACTCGATGACCAGGAAGCGCCGGTCTATCTTCATGCCTGGGGCGGCCAGAGCACGATCGCCCGCGCGCTCAAGCGGATCGAGGACGATTATGCCGGCAAGCCCGAATGGGCGGCAATCCGCGCCAAGGTCATCCGCAAAGCGGTGATCCAGCCTTCGGGCGATCAAGACGATACTTACGCCAAATACATCAAGCCGCACTGGCCCGAGATCCGCTATAACCAGCAGTCCGATGGCGCGAGCCTGGCCTACTTCTCGCAGCTGACTCTCAGCGCCGAAGATGCCGCGCTGCTGGGCGCCGATTGGACTCGCCGATGGATCTCATCGCGCGGCCCGATCGGGGCGGCCTATCGCGTCTGGGGCGATGGCAAGCAGATGGTGCCGGGCGACAAGTACGATTACTTCGGCATCGCCGGCAAGACCGCAGCCCAATTGCGCGCCGAAGGCTATCACGTCTGGGCACCGATCATGGCGCCCGGGTCGTTCATTTCCGAAGGCGATACGCCCACATTCCTCAACTTGGTCGACAATGGCCTGCAAGGCTGGCGAGACAGCAGCTTCGGCGGATGGGGCGGGGTCCATTCCCACAGCGAGAGTTACGGTGTCTCGCCAGAGGCCGGAGCGGCAATCCGGGCCATGTTGGCCAATCCTGCTGCGCAGGTCACCGTGCCGCGCGCGCCGACGTCACCCTTCTTCCGCGCCGTGCAGAACGACTTTGCCGCGCGTCTCCTCTGGGCCGTCACGCCGCGCCGCGTCGATGCCAACCATGCCCCGGTGGTGCAGCTTGCCGGTCCGGTCCAGCGCAGCGCGCGTGCCGGCGCCTTGCTCGACCTGTCGGTGCGAGCCAGCGATCCCGATGGCAACCGCCTGGCCTTGCGCTGGTGGCCCTATGCCGCCGCCGGAACCTATCCCGGGACGCTGCCCGCCACGCTCGGCACCGGCTCGGTCTTGCGTTTTCAGGTGCCCGCCGATGCCAAGCCGGGCCAGACCCTGCACCTGATTGCCGAAGCGAGCGATGATGGCACGCCGGCCCTGACCCACTATGCCCGCGTGGTCGTGACCGTCACGGATTAACGCCACGAAAAAAGCCGGGGTCAGGCGAGGTTTCCCCATCCCGCCTGCCCCCGGCCTAGCGTCTTTCGGCCGGGTTGCCCCGCCGTCCGACACGCTTAGAACTTCGTGCGCAGCCCGAACTGCACCAGGCGTCCCAGGGTCGAGCCATTGGCATAGCCCGAACCGGCATTGCGCCACGGCGGATCCTGATCGAGCAGGTTGTTGACCGTCAGCGACAGCGACACCGGCCGCTTCAGCCCCAGCTTTTCCAGATCGAGCGCGGCAAAGAGGTTCACCGTGTTGAACGCGCCGACACGCGGCTGCAGCGGTTCGCCGATGATCGGGTAGCCGCCCGAGTGGTTGAGCGAGACCCGGCTCGAGAGTGCCCCGGAATCGAGGCCCAGCGAGGCGACGAAGTTGAAGCGGCTAACGCCGTTGTCGAGGCGCTCGACATAGGCCGAAGTCGGCGAATCCTTGGTCTTGCGATGCAAAGTGTAGGTGCCCGCGAACCCGGCATTGATCGTGCCGAAGCCGACGGGACGGCGCAGCGTGACATTGAAGTCGATCCCGTCCTGCTTGAGCCGGCCACGATTGTAGCGGCGCAAGTCGTAGATCGCATACGGATTGTTGGCGGCGAAGAACGAGGCCAGCGAAGTGAAATTGTCCGCCCGCACACCGCCAGAAAATGCCGTTGCCTGTGCCAGCGTGGGATTGAGAATATAGAACGGCGCATTGGTGGGATCGGCATAGAAGCTGGCTCCGCCCAACAGCCCGCCAATATTGACGCTGATCTGGTCCTTGAAATCGACGTTATAATAGGTCGCGCTGATCGTCAGGCCCTTGAAGAAATCGGGCTGGATATCGGTGCCGAGCGACCAGGTCGTGGCGCGTTCGGGCCGCAGGTTGGGGTTGCCGCCGGAAATGTAGAGAATGGGGCGGAACACATCGGCAGGCGAACTGCCCGGCGCCAGGTTCAGCACGATCGGGATCGACGAGACGCGCGCGTCAACCGCGCCGGTGGTATCGGCCAGGCTGGGCGCGTGGAACGAGGTGCCCCAGTTGCCGCGGAACGAAATGCCGTGAACCGGGCGATACGTGAACCCGATCTTGGGATTGGTGGTGCCGCCCACGTCGTCGTAATGGTCATAGCGGACCGATCCGGTGAGATCGAGCGCCTGGACCAAGGTCATGGCGTTGCCGGGTCCCACCAACGGCACCAGCACTTCGCCATAGATCGACGCGACGTTGCGCGAGGCAATGGCGCGGTTCTGCTTGGGGCTGGCATCGGCGCCGAATGCAATGTGGGCGTCGATCTTTTCCCAGTGATATTCGCTCCCCACGGCCAGGCGAAGATCGCCGCCCGGCAGGCTCAACACCGCGCCATCGGCCACGATCCGCGCTTCGGCCAACTTCTGGGTGGCTTCCGAGAAGTTGGTGTAACCGCGAATGCCGGTCAGCACGGCCGGGTTGGTCTGGCTCAGATCATAGGGATCGAGCGCGGCCGAAGTCGTCGTGGCAGCCAGCGCCGCATTGACCGCATCGGTGTTGATCGATCGCTCGGTCGTGGAATTGTAGCTCTGGCCATAATTGAGCATGCCGCGCAGCTTCCAGTCGTGCGGCAGGCTATAAGTGAAAGTCGGCGTAAAGCCCCAGGAATTGAAGCGTGCGGGATTGTCGGTCCCCTTGCCGAAGACCGGGCTGTAATCGAACAGCACCTGCTGGCTGGTTTCGGTGCCGATCGGACGGAAATAGGGGTTGGCCGACGTGATCGTGCTGTTGGTGGACAGCGGCGCTGTCAGGGTATGCGTGACGCGTTCCGAGAAGTAGCCGGTAAGGTTGAACGAAAGCTTGTCACTCAGGTCCTGGTCGAGTGTGCCGAAGACGGTATGGCGACGCTCGCGCGGGTAAATGTCGGCATAATCAGTGTTGCTGCAGAGGTTGCGTGTGCCGGCCACCAGACCGGGCATGGCGTAAGTGACGCCGCCCACGATCAGATTGGGCTGCGCGCACGTGGTCACGCGGCGATCGCTACCGCCGTTGGCGGTGTTGTTCTGCGTAACGTAGTCGCGCTCGATGCCCTGGATATTGTTGTGCCAGGCATAGGCATAAGATAGCGTGAACGAGCCACTGCCCCAATCCTTGCCGGCCGTGACGTTGCCGTCGAGCGTGGCGTAGCCGTCGGCGAAACCGTAATTGGCAGCGATATCAACACCAGAGCTGCGCTTGCGGGTGATGATATTGATGACCCCGCCGATAGCATCCGAGCCATAGATCGACGAACCGCCATCGGGCACGACTTCGACCCGCTCGATAATGCCGGGCGGGATGATTGTGGGATCGGCGTAAGTCTGCAGAATGCCCGAGCCGACCAAACGATGCCCGTTGAGCAGGAGCAGCGTGGTCGTGCCGCCCGAAGCACCCAGGTTGCGCAAGTTGGTCTGTGCGATGGGCTGGCCGAAACTGGCCGAACCGGATGGGAACGAGTTGAAATTGCTGACCTGGGGAATGGTCGCCAGCAGATTGTTGGTCGAAGAGGCGCCCGTCGCGCGGATGTCGGCGGTGGACACGCCGATCACATTGGTGCCAACCGGAGCGACGCCTCGGATAAGCGTGCCCGTCACGACGATTTCGCGCACTTGCGTGTTGTCCGCTTCGCTGGTGGCATCGGCGCTGGCAGCCGCCGACGGCAAGACGGCTGGCGGATCGGCAGCAGGCACGGCGTGGGCCGCAGCCGGGCTGACCATCGCAGAGACGCAGAGCCCCGCCGCCATGGCGCTGCCTGACAGCGCGGCGGCACGAAATTGTGGCAATTTCATGCGGTTCCTCTCCTGGTTCGCACCTGGCTTTGGCCATTTAAAAAGGGTGCTTTCTGTCGCGACTCGTAATGACTCGTTGCCAATCGATCAACAGATTCTTTCGTTTGATTTCGTTTGCGACAACCAATCGATCGCGGTGGGCCCTATTCCGGGCGTGCGACATGACGCCACGGTGTCATTTGCACAGGGAGGTCCTACCCATCCTGCGCAGTCTCAAGAAACCAATGAATCTGTTGAATGCGGCCATCTTCAGCCGCCGCCATCCCGAGCCCGCCGCGTCGGCTGAAAAGCCGATTGACCACTTTCGAATAACTTCATATTCGATCTCTTCGAAAATAAAAGAAGCCGCTTTCGGTTGCGAGAGGACCCCATTCGCATGACATGTTCCGTTTCCCGCCGCAGCCTGCTCGGCGCCACGGCCGCTCTGGCCACGTGCCTCGCCAGCCGCTCGTTCACCAGCCCTGCTTTTGCCGGAGATTTCGGCGCAGCCACGCCGATCGTGAAGACCACCAATGGGCCGGTGCGCGGCCGCTATGAATTGAGCGGGACGCTGGCATTCAAGGGCCTGCGCTATGCCGCACCACCGGTCGGCGCGTTGCGCTTCCGCCCGCCCCAGCCACTCCAGCCCTGGACCGACGTGGCCGATGCCGGCCGCTTCGGTGCTTCGGCAATCCAGGCCCACGGCCAGCGCGATGCTCCGTTCGACGAGACGCAAAGCGAGGACTGCCTGTTCCTCAATGTCTGGACGCAAGGGCTCGACCAACCCAAGCCGGTCATGGTCTGGCTGCACGGCGGCGCCTTTTCGTCGGGCGCCGGCACGCGTCCCACTTACTGGGGCGATCATTTCGCACGCGATGGCGTGGTGCTGGTGAGTGTCAACCATCGCCTCAACGTCTTCGGCTTCGCCCAGTTGCCCGATAGCTGGGGCCCCGATTACCGCTCGTCCGGCCTTGCCGGCCTTCTCGACATCGTGGCGGCACTGCGCTGGGTGCGCGACAATATCGCACAGTTTGGCGGCGATCCGTCCAATGTCACGCTGTTTGGTGAAAGCGGCGGCGGCGCGAAAGTTTCGCTGCTCATGGGTATGCCCGATGCCAAAGGCCTGTTTCACAAGGCAGCGATCCAGAGCGGTGCCGATCTCGACGCCACGCCACGCGCCTACGCCACAGCGCTCGGCGGCGCGCTGCTCGACAAACTTGGGGTCAAACCAGGGGACGTCCAGGGTCTTGCCGCCGTTCCAACCCAGACGATTTTCGATAGCCAGCAAGCGGCGGTCGACGCAGTCGCCAAGCTCGCTCCCACCGGTTTCCTGACCGGCGATTTCACCCCCAGCATCGATGGCAAGGCATTGCCGCGCGGCCCGTTCACGCCCGATGCCTCGCCGCTCTGCGCCGATATCCCGCTGATCATCGGCACCAACAAGGATGAAGGTACGATGTTCGCTCTGGGTGACAAGAGCCTAGCCACCGCGACCGATGCAGACCTTGAAGCAGCCATAGCCAAATTACTGCCCCGCAAGACCGGCGAAGTGGTCGCCGCCCTGCGCGAGGCCTATCCAGGCTATAGCCCCGGCGACCTGATCACCGCGTTCAACGGCAACCGGATGTTTTGGACCAACAGCATCCTGCTGGCAGAGCGCAAGGTCCGACAAGGGTCGCCGGTATGGATGTATCGCATGGACTGGGAAACCCCGGTGTTCGGCGGACGGCTCAAGGCCGGCCACGCGGTCGAGTTGTCCTTCGTCTTCGGCACACATGACAACATCCGTGACTTTGTCGGCCCGGGCCCCGGCCCCGATCGCATGGCCGCGCAGATGCATCCGGCATGGGTCGCCTTCGCCAAAACCGGAAACCCCCAGCACCCCGGCATCCCATCCTGGCCCGCCTATAACCTGGCACAGCGACAGACAATGATCTTCAACCTGCAATCACGAGTGGCAAGCGACCCGCACGCTGCGCTACGTCGGCTACTGATCGCGGGATGAGGTAACGGCATTGCCATGCTCGGCGCCGTATTACTGCTGTGGCAATTGGATAATCTCGGAATCTGCCCGCTGAGAAGCCATGCTGCCCATGGCAGACAATGACGTGACACGGTGCGTTACTCGCCTCGCCCTCCTCTGTTTCATTCTAAAAGTCAGCGCTACAAATGCCAAAGTAAACTATCAAAGCTTGCCCACCAGTTCCGGCACGGCGGTGAACAGGTCGGCCACCAGGCCCACGTCGGCCACTTGGAAGATCGGCGCGTCTTCGTCCTTGTTGATGGCGATGATGGTCTTTGAGTCCTTCATGCCGGCAAGGTGCTGGATCGCCCCGGAAATCCCCACCGCGACATAGACCTGCGGCGCCACGATCTTGCCAGTCTGGCCGACCTGGTAATCGTTGGGCACATAGCCGGCGTCCACCGCCGCGCGGCTCGCGCCGATCGCGGCACCGAGCTTGTCGGCCAGCGGGGTGATCGTCGCGGCAAAGGTTTCTGCGTCCTTCAAGGCGCGGCCGCCCGAGACGATGATCTTGGCGCTGGTCAGTTCCGGCCGCTCGCTCTTGGCGATTTCCGCGCCGACGAAGCTGGAGAGGCCCGCGTCCCCCGCGCCGCTCACGGCCTCGATCGCAGCGCTGCCGCCGCTCGCCTCGGCCTTGGCGAAGGCCGTGGCACGCACCGTCACCACCAGCTTGGCATCGCTCGATTCGACCGTGGCGATGGCATTGCCGGCATAGATCGGCCGGGTGAAGGTCTTCGCGCCTTCGACCGAGAGAATGTCCGAGACCTGCGCCACGTCGAGCAGCGCGGCGACGCGCGGCGCGACGTTCTTGCCGGTGGTCGTGGCCGGCGCCACGAACGCGTCGTGATCGGCCATCAGCCCGGCGACGAGCGGCGCGACGTTTTCCGCCAAGGCATGGGCATAGGCCGCGTCATCGGCCTTGAGCACGGCGGCCACGCCGGCGATCTGCGCGGCGGCCTGGGCCACGCCATCGATGCCTTCGCCCGCGACCAGCGCGACCACGTCACCCAGCTGGCCCGCTGCCGTCACCGCGCTCAGCGTCGCGTCCTTGATGGCCGCGCCGTCATGCTCGACCCAGAGAAGAACCTTACCCATCACGCGACTCCCAGTTCCTTGAGCTTGGCCACCAACGCATCGACATCGGCCACCTTGACGCCGGCCGCGCGGACCGGCGGCTCGGCCACTTTCAGCGTCTTGAGGCGCGGCGCCACATCGACGCCGAGGTCCGCCGGGGTCTTGGTGGCGAGCGGCTTGGACTTGGCCTTCATGATATTGGGCAGCGAGGCATAGCGCGGCTCGTTCAAGCGCAAGTCGGTGGTTACCACCGCCGGCAGCGCCAGCTTGACCGTTTCCAGGCCACCATCGATCTCGCGCTTGACGATCAGGTGATCGCCTTCGACGCTGACTTCATTGGCAAAGGTGCCCTGCGGCCGGCCGAGCAGCGCGGCGACCATCTGGCCCACCTGGTTCGAATCGTCGTCGATCGCCTGCTTGCCGGTGATGATCAGGCCCGGCTGTTCCTCGCCGGCAATCGCCGTCACAATCTTGGCCACGGCCAGCGGCTCGACCTCGTCATCGCTCTGCACCAGGATCGCGCGGTCCGCACCCATCGCCAGCGCCGTGCGCAGCGTATCAGTTGCCTTGGCAGGCCCGACCGACACCGCCACGATCTCGCTCACCACGCCCTTTTCCTTCAGGCGAATGGCTTCCTCGACCGCAATCTCGTCGAACGGGTTCATGCTCATCTTCACGTTCGCCAGCTCGACACCCGTGCCATCCGCCTTCACCCGCGGCTTCACGTTGTAGTCGATCACCCGCTTCACGCAGACCAGGGCTTTCATTGCAGTGCACTCTCATCAACGGCATGGACAGAAACGAAGGGCCGCCCACGATGGAGCGGCCCCGGGATTTTTTGCCTGGCCCTCACCGGGTCAGGTCACGATCAGAAGCGATAGGCGATGGACGCCCCATAGACCGCCGGTTTGCCACGATAGCGGATCAGCGTGTCGAGATAGGTCGAGATCGCCGTGGTATAGGTCTTGTTGGTCACATTGCGGCCATAGATCGTCCCGCGCCAACGCCCGTCGGCGGAACCCACGCCAATCCGCGCATCGAGCGTGGCATAGCCGGCGATCTCGAAATCGTCGGCGGGCAGCGCCGCATTGTGGAACGTAGTGTTCTGCCGGCCCTGGTACGTCAGTGTGCCGCCCAGAAAGCCGACGAGGTTGTCACCGATGGAGCGTTCGTACTGTGCGTCGACGTTCGCGCTGAATTTGGGCGTATAGGGCAACTCCGAATTGCGGAAATTGCCGGTATAGCCAGCAGCGTTATAAACTGCCTGCCCGTCAGGCGTTTTGGAATAGTCCGAGGTCACCTTGGCCTTGAGGTAGGTCGCGCTCGCGCTCAAGTGCAGGCCAGCCAGCGGCTTGACCACCAGTTCACCCTCGATCCCGAAAATATAGGACTTGGGCACGTTGAGCATCTTCTCCAGCAGGCCGAATACCGGGTCGGCAATGCGCCCGCGGACCTGCTTGTTGGAATAGTCGTAGTAGAACGCCGCCGCGTTGAGCTGGACCTTACGATCCGCCAGCGGCGCCTTGAAGCCGGCTTCGAATGCCAGCACCTTTTCTTCGGTAGCGGGGGTATATTGCAGGATACGCGAGGCGCCGATCGCCGAGAACGTGCCGGCCTTGTAACCTTGGCTGACCGTGGCATAGAGCAGCGTGCCCTGGTCGAACTTGTAATTCACACCTGCGCGGAACGACACGTTGTCTTCCTGCAGGTGGCTGGTGACCGGGCTGAGCGTCGATTTGGCCGTACCCAACAGCAGATCGCCTGATGTCGGGAAGCACTGGCCGGGCAGGATGGTGATAGGCACGCTGTTGAGCGCTGCACCATAGATCGTCGCGGTACCTTGAGCGGTGTCGATGGCAGGGTCGTTGTAGCAGTAGGTCGCGCTCTGTTTGTTGTTGGTGTAGCGGATACCGCCCTGGATCGTCAGATTAGGGACGATTTCGGCTTCGGCGTTCGCAAACAGCCCATAGGAGCGCATTCTGGACGCGTAATTGTTCAAGGTGAGCGTAATAAGTCCCAGATTTCCCGAATAATCGTTCAGCTGGAAATAATTGTTCTGTGATGTACGCACGTTGTCATAACTAGCCCCGACGATCCAGTGCAAGGTCGGCGAGTTGCC
>NZ_JBEPKW010000016.1:0-57396 GCF_040544855.1 Novosphingobium sp. 1529 | reverse complement strand
TTTTAAAAATGCCGGGTGGGGGGGGGGTGGCGGGGGTGCTCCCCGGCTATCCCGAGGTTGGAGCGCTGCCGCCCCCGCCGGAATATGCCGCCCCCCCCCCCCCCCCCCCCCCCCCCCCACGAGTCTGGAACGTCAATCCTGCGGTTTGAACCGTTCTGCGGTCTTGTTGGCAAAGGCGTTCAGCCGCTGCAGCGATTCCGCGCCGATGGTGAAATTGGCGCCGACATATTCGACGAACAGCCCGTCGTCGTGCGAAAGATCGCCGATACGTGGCAGCAGGTTGATCGCCGCCCAGTTCGACATCGGGGCGTTTTCGGCCATGGTGCGGGCCACGTCCTTGGCCTTTTCCAGTGCGCCGCCCGGCGGCGTCACATATTGCACGATGCCCCGCCGCTCGGCGTCTTGGGCCGAGAGCATGCGCCGCGTCAGGATCATGTCGGCCATTGTCGCATAGCCGGCGATGCGCTGGATATTGACGGTTCCGCCGCCGCCCAGAAAAATGCCGCGCAGCGCCTCGGGCAGGCCGAAATAGGCATTTTCCTCGGCAACGCGCACATGGGCCACGCAGGCCAGTTCGAATCCCGCGCCGATGCACGCGCCCTGGATCGCGCAGACGAACGGAATCTGCCCGCGCCCGATCTGGTCGTAACCGGCATGGGCCGCGCTGCGCAGGCGCTTCATCCGTTCGAGTTCTTGGGGTGTGCGCTGGGCAAGATCTTGTGCCGTAGCCACCAGATCCAGCCCGGCGGAAAAGGTATCGCCATGGCCGAAGATCACGCCGGCGCGCGCGCCTTCGTTGCCCGCCCGCGTGGCGGCGGCGCCCAGCAGGCCGAACATGTCCTGGGTTTGCGCATTGCGTTTTTCCGGCCGATTGATGCCGATGAGGGCAATGTCGCCCTCCCGTTCGTACGTGATGAGCGAGTCGGTCATGAGCGCATGGCGTCCTGTCTTGCGGTTTGGTCGGGGTTTGGATCGGGGGCAAAAGCCAGCAGCGGCGCGCCGTTGGGCCCGAGCGGCGGGAAGCAGGCCTTGACCCGCATGCCGATACGGACGTCTTCGGGTTCGGCCCCGACCATACGGGCCAGCAGGGTGGGCCCTTCGTCCAGCGCGATGAACACCGGGATGCTGGGCCCGGGATGGCCCTTTCGCAGCACGGTATAGGTATAGACGGTGCCGCTGCCACTGCTTTCGATCCAGGCGGTATCCTGGCTCGAACAGAACGGGCAGGCCTGGCGCGGATAGAAATGCGCCTGGCCGCATGCGTGGCATTGCTTGATCATCAGCACGCCGCTGGCGGCGGCCTCGAAATAGCGTGCCGCATCGGGCTGGATGATGATGCCGGGCGCCTTGGCGGCGGCTTGGGCTGGATCGGTCATGTCATTCTCTCCCGAAGATGGCGGTGGCGGCCACATGGGTGCCCCACAGCGAGCCGCCGGTGCCATGGGCCAGCACCAGGGCGGGATCGGGAACCTGCACCGCAGGATGTGCCTCGCCCCGGGCCTGGCGGATCGCCTCGAGTAGCTTGGTCATGCCGCCGCGATTGCCCGGGTGGTTGTTACACAGACCGCCGCCATCGGTATTGACCGGCAGGCGGCCGACGCCAGCAATCAGCTTACCATCGTCGACAAAGCGGCCCCCTTCGCCTTTTGCGCAAAAGCCGATGTCCTCAAGCTGCATGATCACGGTGATCGTGAAACTGTCATAGAGCGAGGCATAGCGGATATCGGCCGGGGTTACTCCCGCTTCGGCAAAGGCGGCCGGGGCGGAATGGACGCCGGCCGAATAGGACAAGTCGACCCTGCCGCCGAGGTTGTATTTCATGCCTTCGCCCGTGCCCAGCACCGGCACCAGCGGACGCGTCAGACTGCGCGCGATCTCGGGTCGGGCCACGACGATCGCCCCGCCGCCGTCGGTCATGACGCAGCAATCGAGGCGATGCAGCGGATCGGCGATCAGGGGCGAGGCAAGCACCTCCGCGACCGTGACCGGATCGCGCAGCAAGGCATGGGGATTGTGCTGCGCATGATGCGAAAAGGCGACCTTGACCCACGCCAGTTGCTCGGCCGTGGTGCCCCAGTCGTGCATGTGTCGCTGCGCCGCCAGCGCATAGCCGCCGACCGGCGACTGGATATAGGGAAATTCGAAATTGATGGCGGGCATGTCCATCGCATTGGCGACGCCGGTGAGGCCGAAGCCGCGCCCGGCGGCTAACTGGTTGTCGGCCATGACGATCAGCGCGACATCGCATTTTCCGCTGCTGATCGCCTGCACCGCATGCTTGAGATGCACGATATAGGACGAGCCGCCGGTTTCGGTGCTTTCGACATAGCGCGGCTGGATGCCCAGGTGCTCGCACATCGCGAAGACGCCCAGGCCCGGCGCATCGGCCGCGCAGAAGAAGCCGTCGACGTCGGCCGCGCGTAGGCCGGCATCGCCCAGCGCGCCCAGCGCGACGTCGGCGTGGAGGCTGGCCAGGGTGTGATGGGTGGCGCGCCGGATGGGGTGCTCGTAAGCGCCCACCACATAGGCGCTGGGGGGGCTTGCCGCCATGGCTAGTCTCTCCGCATCGTGCGGTACCGGCCGTTGTGGCCTGGGTTGCAGGAATGGGCAAATCGTCTTGTCATGCCGTTTTTCTCCGGGACAGCACAGCCACGCGGCGGGCGCCGGTGGTCAAGCGGCCAGTTATGGGTGGATTGGGCGGGGGGATGCCGGGGCGAAATCTGCCGGGCCAGTGCCACGCGCCAGGGCTCGCGCCGCCAGTCCATAGTGCAGAACCGCCCACAGCGAAAAAGGCATGGCCGCCAAAAGGCCGCCGCGAATGGCCGTTTCGCCCAGCCAGGGTTTGAGCAGGTCGCTGACCACGCCGGCGATGAGCGGCCCCAGCCCGAACCCCAGCAGAGTGTAGGCAGTCATCAGGCAGGCCGCCGCCGTGGCGCGCCGCTCCACCCCCGCTGCGCTTTGCACCGTGGCATAAGTGGCGGCCATCCAGCCCACTGCGATCACGGAGGACACGGTGATCCCGGCCAAGGCAACGTCAAGGCGCGACGAGAGCAGGAATACCAAAGTGGCAGGGATATGGGCGCAACTGGCGATGGCCGGAACCAGCATACCCCACGCCGGTCCCTTGCGCAGCAGGGCGGCGGTCAGCCAGCCATAGCCCAGGTTGCCGAGCAGGGCAGCCGTGCCGGTCAGCAGGCCGAACTGCAAGCCGGCCTGGGCCTCGCTGATAGCGAACCTGCGCATGAGATAGGCCGGCCCGAACGAGGTCGAGGGCGAGGTGGCGATGGTGATCAGCACGCTGCCGAGGATAGCATGCCGCAGTACCCGGTTGTCCCAGATCTGCTTCATCGCTGCCGTCCACGGTTCGCCCGCATCCGACCTGCGTGCATGGGGCGCCGATTGCCTCGAAAGATGGGGGAGCGAGCGAGGGTCGCGCATCAACAGCTTGAGGCCGATCGCCAGCACGAGGCCGGGCAACCCCACCAGTAGCAGCGCCGCGCGCCAGCCATAGGCCTGGGCGATCAGGCCGCCCAGCGGAAACGAGACGAGCAGGCCCGAGACCGAGCCGGCGGCGAAGACGCCCATGGCCAAGGGCCGCTCGCGCGCGCTGAATAGATCGGCGATCAGCGCGTGGCACGAAGGCTGGCAGCCGGCTTCGGTCAGCCCAACGCCCATGCGCGCGGCGAGCAACTGGACGTACGATCCCGCCAGCGCGCAGACCATGGTCATCGCACTCCATCCCGCCACCGCCAGGGCAAGGATGCCCACGCGGTTGCGGCGCTCGGCCCGCCGGGCGATGACGATGCTGCCGAACGAATAGAACAGCGTGAAGCCAAACCCGGACAGCAAGCCCAGTTGCCAGTCCTGGAGCGCGAATTCCTTGCGGATGGGTTCGAACAGGATAGCAATGATTCCGCGATCTATGTTGCACAGCACGACCGTGATGGTGAGCAGGGCAAGGCTGGCATAGCGGCCCGTTATGGGTGGCGAGGTCGCTTGCGCGTCCACAGCGGGCATTGCTCCTTCTCCTGTGCGCTGGGTCCGGTTCCAGGCCGGCCGGGCGTTTGGTTCGCTATCAATCTTGTCTGTATCTTATGATTATATTTTCCACTTGCGCAATTACCAATTTTGATTTTATCATCCTGACCAAGAGTAATGGCCTGCCACCGGCAGGGCCATACCGCCAGATATAGCCGGAAATCTCTGTAGTAATTTTCATATAGCCCCAGCTCATGGGTCGCTCTCGGCATCGGGAATGTGAATTTTTGCAGAAAATACAAAAATAAAGCGAGGGAGAATGGATGTGAAGGCTGCCGCCGTTACAGAGAAATCCGAGAATTTGGCGCCTTTTCGGCCCATGCCGGTCAAGGACCCTTGCGTCAATGTTACGCAAGGTGCTGGCGATAGTCTGATCCTGCGGCATCCCGCAGAGCTTTCCACCACCCCGCGCACGCTGATCGACATTCTGCAGCGCCAGGCGGAGGCTCGCCCGAATCACACGTTTCTGGCCGAACGCAACAGCGCCGGTGAATGGGAGCGCCTCACCTATGGCCAGGCCAAGGCCGGGGCCGACGCGATCGCGCAGGCCTTGCTCGATCGCGGGCTGGGCAAGGGGGATACCGCGTTGATCCTGTCGGGCAATTCGATTGCCCATGCGCTGTTCCTGCTGGGCGCGATGTCCATCGGCGTCATGGTTGCGCCCACATCGCCGCAATATGCCCTGATTCCAGACGCGCACGGCAAGCTGGTCGGTATTGCCGACAAGCTCAGGCCCGCGATCGTCTTTGCCCAGGACGCTGCACAATTCGCCGCAGCGGTGCATGCCATCGGCGCGAGCGACCGCTTGGTCGCGGTGACGAATGTGCCAACCGTTGCCGGGGCGGTGCCGTTCGAAAGCATGCTGAACACCGTGCCTGGGCCCGGCGTGGCCGCGGCCGTCGGTGCGCTCACGCCCGACACGGCGGCAAAAATCCTGTTCACCTCGGGATCGACCGGCTGGCCCAAAGGTGTGATCAACACCCACCGCATGATGTGCACCAACCTGGACCAGGGCGATGCCATGTGGCGTGCGCAACGGTCGGGCGGCGATATCCTGAGCTGGCTGCCGTGGAACCACACCATGGCCGGCAATGCCATGTTCAACAGCACGCTGCACGCCGGGGCGGCCTATTATCTCGACGATGGCCGGCCCACGTCGGCCAGGGAGTTTGCCCGCACGATCCGCAATCTGCGCGAACTGGACGTGACCACCTATTCCGACGTGCCACTGGCACTGAGTCTCCTGGCCGACGCGCTGGAACAGGATGCGGAATTGTGCAGCCGGTTTTTCGCGCGCCTGGAATATATTTCCTACGCCGGTGCGGCTCTGCCCGAAGAAATCGGCAGCCGTCTGCAACGTCTTGCCGTGGCGGCGACAGGCATGCGCATCCCGGTGATCAGCGGATATGGCAGCACCGAAACCGCGCCTGGCCTGCTGGCCCATTGCTGGGCGAGCGAGGGCACCGGCTATGCCGGGCTGCCTTATCCCGGCATCGACATAAAGCTGCTGCCTCTGGGCGATGGCCGCTTCGAAATCCGCGCGCGAGGGCCCAATATCACCCCGGGCTATCTGGAGGAGCCGGAGCGCACGGTCGAAGCGTTCGATGAGGAGGGGTTTTTCCGGATGGGCGATGCCGTGCGCTTCGTCGATCCGGCAGACCCGTCGCGTGGCTTGCGCTTTGCCGGGCGTCTGGCTGAGGATTTCAAGTTGCTGACGGGCACGTTCGTCAACGCGGGCAGCGTGCGCGCGGCCCTGGTCAGCGCGCTTTCACCCTTGGTCAACGATGCGTTGATCATCGGCGAGGGCCATGCCAACCTGGCGGCGCTGGTTTGGCTGAACCTGGCGCAAGTGCGTGCGCTGGCACCCGAAATGGGCGCAGAGGTCCC
Source organism: Novosphingobium sp. 1529 (assembly GCF_040544855.1). NCBI lineage: Bacteria > Pseudomonadati > Pseudomonadota > Alphaproteobacteria > Sphingomonadales > Sphingomonadaceae > Novosphingobium > Novosphingobium sp. 1529. The sequence goes on along the minus strand of NZ_JBEPKW010000016.1, from coordinate 51,471 downwards.
TGTCGAGCAACTGGTGGCGGTGCCGGCCGTGCGTGCGGTGCTGGCTAGCCGGCTGGCGGCGTACAACTGCCAAAACCGTTCATCATCGTTGCGAGTCGACCGCCTGCGGGTGCTGTGCACGCCGCCCTCGATCCAGGAAAACGAGATCACCGACAAGGGCTACATCAACCGCGCAAAGTCTTTGCAACTGCGAGCGGCGGATGTCGAGGCGGCCTATGCGGTGCAGGATGTGTTGACGATCGAACCGGAAAAATGACCGTGTCGGCGGGGGCAGTGCGCGGCGCAGCCATTGTGCGCCGCAGTCGTTGTGCAACGCGCATGCAGCATACTGCGATTGCCAAAAAAGTAGCTTGTCGATCAAAATATAATCGAATAACTTTCCAGATAGAAAATATTTTATAAAGTGCGATGTGGCGAGGCAGCCTGTTCCACCGCGGTGGCCGATCAATCGTTTGCCGCAGGGAATGGGTCGGCGCTCGGCTCGCACAACTCTTCAAAATCAAAATGTCGAACTGCTTTCCAGTATCGACAGTCTCGGAGGAGGGGATGATGGGAAATCACAATGCAATCGGGGCACTGCTGGCTTCGGTCGCGTTCGGCTATGCCGGGCCGGCCCTGGCGCAGGCGGCACCCGCTTCGGCTCAGCCGGGAACTGCCCCGGAACCTGCTGCCGCCAAGAGCGATAGCCCGGCCACCCAGGAGATCATCGTTACCGCGCTCAAGCGTTCCGAAAATCTCCACGAAGTCCCTGCCACCGTCCAGGTGGTCGACACGGCGCAGCTGCGGCAGGCAAACATCACCAGCTTGGTCAACATCAGCCAGCTGGTTCCCAGCATGCAGATGTATATCAGCCCGCTCGGGAACCCCGCGCTGTTCCTCTATGGCATGGGCACTCCCGCCAGCGGCACCACGTTCGAACAGTCGGTCATGCCGATTGTCGATGGCGTGGCCGATGGCCATTCGCGTTCGCTGCTGATGGGGCTTTACGATGTCTCGGGCATCGAAGTGGTCAAGGGCACGCAGTCGATCCTAGGCAAGAACGCCAGCCTGGGCGCCATTTCCGTGACGACCCAAAAGCCGACCGACAAGTTCGAGCTCAAGCTGGGCGGCGGCTATGAGTTCAACCTGAAATCCTACAAGTTCGACGGCGCGATCAACGTGCCGATTTCCGAAACGCTGAAGGTCCGCGTTGCCGGGCTATACGACGTGCAAAAGGGCTGGGTGCGCAACGATTATCTGAACAAGGATTGGCCGCGAACCCGCACCTTCAGTGGCCGCGCCAGCGTGGCGTGGGATCCGGCGGCCAATTTCAACTATGTGGTGTCGGTCCAGGTCGATAACCGCCATACCGACGGGACGGCCGCCGAAATGCTGCCGCTGTCGCCTGCTGGCGGCGCTGCTGCGGGCCTGTGTGCATTGACGGCAACCACGTGCGACTTCACCGGCAATTATCACAACCAGGAAGGCCTCACCCCCTGGGGCGCGCCCAACACGCAGCATGACCTGGTGCGCGCCTCGGGCACCGGAACGCTGACCTTGCAGGGCGCGACGCTGACCGCGATCACTGGTTATGTGCACTATCGTTCGACGTCGGTTGTGGATGTCGACCAGGTTCCGACCGACGCTTTCAGCGCGCGGGTCCGCGAGCGCGACACGCTGTTCTCGCAGGAATTGCGCCTAGCCAATGCGGATAAGCGCCGCCTCGAATGGACCGTGGGCCTGGTCTATGCCCACGATCACTTTTCGTTGCCGATCGATCAGCGCGGGGTGGCCGCGCCGATTGCCAATCCCGCAGTGCCGGGCACCAATCTGTTCGCGGTTACCGGCGAAGTCGACTTCGGTTATCAGCAATATACCGGCACAATGTCTGCCTATGGCCAGGCGTTCTACCACCTGACCGATGCGTTGCAGTTCGGGGGCGGGCTGCGCTATACGTCAGAAAGCCGCAAAGCCGATATTTCCAACACCACGGTTACGCCCGGGCTCTATTCATCGATCGTGCAGCCCCCGTTCCCATCGACGCGGGTTGTCCGCAGCGACGAGAATCTCGACTATTCGGTGCTGGCGAAATATGCGCCGACCACGCGCTTTAACCTCTATGCGTCCTATGGCCAGGGCACCAAGTCCGGCGGCTTCAACAACCAGCCCAAGCCAGCCGCCACCTATGCCCAGTTTGCGGCCAACGCCTCTTATGCCCAAGAAGTGGCCCACACCTTGGAAGCGGGGGCAAAATGGTCCTTGGGCCGCTATGGCTATATCAACCTGTCGGGTTTTTCGGTGAAGGTGGACAACTTCCAGAACGCGACGACTGTGGGGCCGAGCATTTTCTATCTGTCGCGCAACCAGCGCTCGCGCGGGTTCACGCTGGATGCAACCCTGCGCCCGGTCTCGGACATCGCGTTGCGGGCGCAAGTCACCTACGCCGACACGCTCGACGAGACCATCAACGCGCCGCTGGTCCAGGCTCCGGCGTGGAGTGGCATCGTGGGGGCCGATTTCAACCACCAGTTGGGTATCTACCGCTTTGGCGCAGGCGCTGACCTCAGTTTCCGCTCGTCGTTCTGGACGCGCCAGCCGTCGAACCCGCTGACCGCGACCGACCCGCTCTATCACTTGTCCAGCGTCCAGCGGATCAATGCCCATATTTCGCTCGCCAGCGACGCGGGGCATTGGACTGTCAGCCTGATCGGCCGCAACTTGGCCAACACGTATATCCTTGAAAGTGCCTATAGCGCGACGGGTTATACCGGGGCGGCGATCATTCCTGAAAAGCCACGGACCGTGGCACTGCAGTTCAACTATGCCATGTAACGCGCGCGATCTGGCATGAAGCGGATGCTCCGGCGCGCCAGGCGCCGGGGCATCCGCCGGATTTTTCCAACCTGAGCATGGGAACGGTACGATATGATGGAATGGCATGAGGTGGCGCAGCGGGGCGACGTGAGCGAAGGTTGCCCGCGCAGTGTGACCGTGGGTTCCACCAAGATCGGCCTGTTCGTCGTTGATGGCGAGGTGCACGCGATCAACAACGTGTGCACCCATGCCTATGCGTTGCTGACCAACGGCTTTCAGGAAGGATGCTTGGTCGAATGCCCGCTTCACGCCGGCTTCTTCGATATTCGCACCGGCGCCGCGCAGGGCGCACCGGTCGAGGTGGATGTCGCCACTTATCCTGTAGAGGTTCGCGACGGGGTGGTGTTCGTCGCGATCGACACGGCCGGGCAGGCCTGAAGGCATGCCGTGCAAGGCCTCGCCGGCTGGCGGCGCGGTGGCATTCAACTCATCCAATCCGAGGTAATCATGTCGCCATTGAACGTTCCGACCCCAGCATTCATGGATGCCTTCGAGCTTGCCATGTTCCGTGACAGCGTCGGCAAGTTCCTCGATCAGCACGCCGACCGCGCCACCGTCCAGCAATGGCGCGAAGCGGGGATTGTGCCGCGTGAATTCTGGAAACGCAGCGGGGACATGGGCTTGCTGTGCCTGTCCAGCTCGCCTGATCATGGCGGCATGGGCGGCGATTTCCGCCACGAAGTGGTGCTGATGGAAGAGATCGGCCGGCGCGGCATCGAAGGCTGGGACGTCACGCTGCACAATGCCATCGTGGCCCCCTACATCGAGGCCTATGGCACGGCGCAGCAGAAGCAGCAGTGGCTGCCCTTGCTGACATCGGGCGAAGTGATCTCGGCAATCGCGATGACCGAGCCGGGCACCGGATCGGATCTTCAGGCGATCAGGACGACGGCGGTGCGCCAGGGCGACCATTACCGGATCAATGGCTCCAAGACGTTCATCACCAACGGTCAGAACGCCGATCTCGTCCTGCTGGTTGCCAAGACCGATCCGGCTGGAGGGGCCAAGGGCACCTCACTGCTTGTGATTGACACGCGCGGGCTGGCCGGTTTTCGCCGCGGGCGCAATCTCGACAAGATCGGCCGCGACATGGCCGATACCTCGGAACTGTTCTTTGACGACGTGCTCGTTCCGGCCGACAGCCTGCTAGGCGACGTCGAAGGGCGGGGCTTTATCCAACTGATGGAAAAGCTGCCGCAGGAGCGCCTGATCCTGGCGGTGCAGTGCATCGCGGCGATCGAGTATGTGCTGACCGAAACGCTTGCCTATGTGAAGGATCGCAAGGCGTTTGGCCGGGCGATCCTCGATTTCCAGAACACCCAGTTCAAGCTTGCGGAAATGAAGACCGAGGCGACGATCGCCAAGGTGTTCGTCAACCACTGCGTGGAACAGCATTTGCAGGGCGCGCTCGACAGTGCGACGGCGTCGATGGCGAAATACTGGACCTCCGACCTGCTCGGCAAGATCGCCGACGAATGCCTGCAACTGCACGGCGGCTATGGGTACATGAATGAATATCCGGTTGCCCAGGCCTACAAGGATGCGCGGGTCACGCGGATTTATGGCGGCACCAACGAAATCATGAAGCTGCTGATCGCCCGCACGCTGTGACGGCGCGACGCGGTTCCCCTGTTACATTGAGGAAATGACGAATGGCTGGACCTCTTAGCGGAATACGCATCGTCGAGATCGCGGGGCTGGGGCCCGGTCCGTTTGCCGGCATGATGCTGGCCGATCATGGCGCCGAGGTGATCCGCATCGAGCGCCCCGGTGCGCGCGTGGACCTCAAGGATCCCTTGCTGCGCTCGCGCCGGATCATCTCGCTCGACCTCAAGTCGGCGCGAGGGTTGGCCGCGCTGCGCGATGAAGTGCGCCGCGCCGATGGCTTGATCGAGGGGTTCCGCCCCGGGGTGATGGAGCGCTTGGGCGCGGGGCCCGACGTGCTGCTGGCCGATAATCCCAGGCTGATCTATGGCCGCGTCACCGGGTGGGGCCAGACCGGCCCGCTGGCCCAGGCGGCGGGGCACGACATCAACTATATAGCGCTGTCGGGCACCTTGCACACGATTGGCCGCGCCGGCGAGCGGCCTGTGCCGCCACTCAACCTGGTGGGCGATTTCGGCGGCGGCGGGATGATGCTGGCCTTTGCCATGGTCAGCGCACTGCTGGCCGTTCGCGCCGGTGGATCGGGGCAAGTGATCGATTGCGCGATGACCGACGGCGCGGCCCTGCTGAACGCGATGATGTATGGCATGCTCGACGCGGGCGACTGGCAGGACCGGCGCGGTGTCAACCTGATCGACGGCGGCGCGCATTTCTACGACACTTATGAATGCGCCGATGGTGCGTATATCGCCGTGGGTGCGATCGAACCGCAGTTCTATGCCGAATTGCGGCGCCGCATTGGGTTGGATCAGGATGCCGCGCTGGACGACCAGCTGGGCAAGGCCGGCTGGCCGGCGATGCGTGAAATACTTGCGGCCCTGTTCCGGTCGCAGCCGCGCGCGCATTGGTGCAGCCTGCTGGAAGGCACCGACGCCTGCTTTGCTCCGGTCGTTTCCATGGGCGAAGCGCCGCTGCACCCGCACAATGCTGCGCGCGGCACATTCGTCACGGTGTGCGGCGTGGTCCAGCCTGGGCCGGCACCGCGCTATTCAACCACGGTCTGCGATGCGCCGACCGTTCCGGTCATCGCTGTCGCAGCACAGCCGGCATAGTCAGGCCGTGGCGGTGCTCGACATTGCGCGAACCGGCGGGATCGCCGTGGTGACGCTGAATCGCCCGCAGGCGCACAATGCGCTGTCTGCCGAGCTGCGCGACGCTCTGCGCGACGGCTTTGCCGGCCTGGGCCAGGATCCCGACGTCAGGGTGATCGTCTTGACCGGCGCGGGCGAGCGGGCCTTTTGTGCGGGGCTCGATCTCAAGGAACTGGGCGAAGATACCCAGGTGCTGTCATTCGGTCGCGATGCCTTCAACCCGACCGTTGATATCGCCGCTTGCCCCAAACCGGTGATCGGCGCGATCAACGGCGTTGCGATCACCGGCGGCTTCGAAGTGGCGCTGGCCTGCGATATCCTGATCGCATCGGACAATGCCCGCTTTGCCGACACGCACGGCCGGGTGGGCCTGCTGCCTGGCTGGGGGTTGTCGCAAAGGCTGTCGCGGGTGGTGGGCCCCTATCGGGCGCGGCAATTGGCCTTGACCGGCAATTTCCTGGATGCGCCGACCGCCTCGGCCTGGGGTCTGGTAGGCGAGGTCGTTGCACCCGACGAGCTGATGGACCGGGCCCTGGCCCTGGCCGCCGATGTCGCGGGCGTCAGCCCGGCGCTGGCCCGCAGCTACAAGCAATTGATCAACCAAGGGTATGACCTGCCACTGGGGGAAGCGCTAGCCATGGAAGTGGACGTGGCGCGGACCCATAATCTGGCCGTCTCTGCGCAGGCGATTGCCGCGCAAGTGGGCGGCGTGGTGCAACGTGGCCGGCAACAATCATGACGCCGCCATTTTCGGGAATGCGATCGTGACGAGATTTACGCCAGGCTTGTTGCAGGGGCGAACCGCGTTCATCGCCGGGGGATCGAGTGGCATCAACCTGGGCATTGCCGAAGGGCTTGCCCGTGCCGGGGCGCGGATCGCGGTGTCGAGCCGCTCGGCCGATCGGGTGGCCGCCGCCGTGGCGGACTTGCGCGCGCAGGGCTTTGTCGCCACCGGCAGCGCGGCCGACGTGCGCGATTTCGACGCCGTGGCCGCCGCCATGGCCCAGGTGGCCGACCAGTGGGGCGCGCTCGACATCGTCGTTTCGGGCGCGGCCGGGAATTTCCTCGCGGCGGCCAAGGACCTGTCGGCCAATGGCTTTAAAACAGTGGTCGACATCGACCTGCTGGGCACGTTCAACGTGTTCCGCGCCAGCTATCCGCTGTTGCGCCGGCCGGGCGCCGCGCTGATCGCGATCACCGCAGGCCAGGCGGTTCATCCGCAGCCCAACCAGATCCACGCCTGCGCGGCAAAGGCCGGCGTCAACATGGTGACGCGCTGCCTGGCGCTGGAATGGGCGGGCGAGGGGATCCGGGTCAACGCCATTTCCCCAGGCCCGATCGAGAATACCGAGGGCATGCGCCGCCTGACGCCCACGGCCGAGGCAGAGGCCGCGTTCAAGGCGTTGATTCCCCTGCGCTGCTATGGCGCCAAGCGCGACATCGCCGATCTGGCCGTCTATCTGTCCAGCGAGGCGGCGCGCTATATCACCGGCGCCATTTTCGATTGCGATGGCGGCATGGGCTTGCTGGGCGGCGGCGCCTATGATTTCAACGGCTGAACGGGAGGGTGGGCATGGCGGTGTCGTTCGAGACCATCCTGATCGAACGGCGCGGCGCCGTCGAAATCCTCACACTCAACCAGCCGGATTCGCTCAATGCGCTTTCGCCGGCCATGGTGGTGGACCTCGACGGCTATTTTCGCGGTCTGGCGCAGCGGGTGGACGTGCGCGTGGTGATCCTGCGCGCGCAGGGCCGCGCCTTTTGTGCCGGCCTGGACATGAAGGCCTGGCCCGATGCCGACGAACGTTCTGTGGCTGAGGCGGCGCTGGCCACGCAGACGCAGATCGGGGCGATCATGCGCCAGATGCGCGCCTGCCCGCAGCCGATCATCGCCCTGGGCCATGGCGCGGCGTGTGGCGGCGGTTTCTCGCTGCTGCTGGCCTCGGACGTGCGCCTCGGGGCGCCGTCGCTGCGGATGAACTGCGCCTATATCAAGATCGGCCTGGGCGGTTGCGACATGGGATCGAGCTATTTCCTGCCCCGCCTGGTGGGTGCCTCGTTGGCGGCCGAACTCATTCTCACCGGCCGCTTTCTCGACGCCGGGCGCGCCCATCGCCTGGGCTTGTTGAGCGAGGTGGTGGAAGAGCCAGACTTGCTGGCCACTGGCCTGGTGCTTGCAGAAGAGATGCTGCAGACCGCCCCGCTCGGCCTGCGCCTGTCGAAACAGGCCCTGAACCTCAACATCGACGCCGCCGGCCTGGAAGCGGCGATGGCACTGGAAGACCGCCAGCAGGTCATGCTCTCGGCCATGGGGAACTATACCGAGGCACTGGCCGCATTTCGCGAGAAGCGGCCACCCCGGTTCGGCCCTGCCTGAGGCACGGGCGCTGCGGGGTGGCGCCACGCCGCCTAGGCCCGGGTGAGATAGGGTTTGAGTTCCATGCGCGCGATACCACGGTTGTGCACGTCGTCCGGCCCATCGACCAGGCGCATGGTGCGCAAGTTGGCATAAGCGCGGCCGAGCCCGAAATCATCGGAGACGCCGGCGCCGCCATGGGCCTGGATCGCCTCGTCGACGATGCTGAGCGCGATGCGCGGCACGGCGACCTTGATCATCGAGATTTCGACCTGCGCACCCTTGGGACCGACCTTGTCCATCATGTCTGCGGTCTTGAGCGTCAGGAGACGGGCCATCTCGATATCCATGCGCGCGCGCGCAATGCGTTCTTCCCAGACCGAATGCTGATACAGCGACTTGCCGAAGGCGCGACGGGAGACGAGCCGTTCGCACATCCGCTCCAGCGCCGCCTCGGCCGCGCCGATGGTGCGCATGCAGTGGTGGATGCGACCGGGCCCGAGCCGGCCCTGGGCAATCTCGAACCCCCGGCCTGGGCCAAGCAGCATGTTGGCGGCGGGCACGCGCACATTGTCGAGGATCACCTCGGCGTGGCCATGGGGGGCATCGTCGTAACCGAACACCGGCAGCATCCGCACCACTTCCACCCCCGGCGTATCGCGCGGCACCAGGATCATGCTTTGCTGGAGATGGACAGGCGCGGCCGGATCGGTCTTGCCCATGACGATCATGATGTCGCAATCGGGTTCACCCATGCCCGAAGACCACCACTTGCGCCCGTTGATGACATAGTCGGCACCATCGGCCAAGATGCTGGTTTCGATGTTGGTGGCATCGGAACTGGCGACGTCGGGTTCGGTCATCAGGAATGCCGAGCGGATATCGCCGGTCATCAAGGGCTTGAGCCAGCGTTCCTGCTGCTCGGGCGAGCCATAGCGCAGGAACACTTCCATATTGCCGGTATCGGGCGCAGCGCAGTTGAACACTTGCGAGGAAAATTCCAGCCGGCCCATCATTTCGGCCAGCGGCGCATATTCGAGGTTGGACAGGGCCGGGCAATCGAACACGAAATCGTTGGCGGCATGGCCCAGGGCATTGGCCGGCATGAACATGTTCCACAGGCCAGCGGCCTTGGCCCTGGCCTTGAGCGTTTCCACAACCGCCGGGCGGTGCCAGCGCGTGGGCCCGCTATCGAGTTGTCGGTGATAGAGCGGTGCAGTCGGGATCACTTCGTCCTGCATGAAGCGGCCGACGCGGTCCATCCACGTGCGTTGCTTGGGTGTATAATCGAAATCCACGGCAATCCTGCTCCCTGTCATTGTGCTTTTTGCGTCCGGAACCCGGTCCGGGCCGGAAAGAGTCGCCGATTCCACGTCAGCGATGATAATGTATAAACGGTCAGTGAATAGCAAATATATTGACCATGTGGAACGTAAAGTCTAATCTTTGGACAAGCAGGTCCGGTGCCGGGCCAAAAACAAGCGGGCGGGGACATGGGCGACGAGGACATGAAGACCAAGGCCGGGGCGGCGTTTCGGATCGACGCGGGGGCGCTGGCGGCATGGATGGCGGGCCATATCGCCGATTATGCGGGCCCGCTGGAGGTCACCCGCTTCAAGGGTGGCCAATCCAATCCCACCTATCTGCTCACCACGCCGGGCCGTCGCTATGTGCTGCGCAAGCAGCCGCCGGGCCCTTTGCTCAAGGGCGCGCACGCTGTCGATCGCGAAGCACGCGTGTTGCGGGCCATGGCTGGCGCGGGCCTGCCGGTTCCCGCCGTCTACGGGTTTTGCCCGGACCAGAGCGTGATCGGGACGGCGTTTTACGTGATGGAAATGATCGACGGGCGGATCTTCTGGGATCCCGCGCTGCCGGAAATCGCCGCTGCGGCGCGGCCCGCCTATTTCGACGCGATGAACGCCACGATCGCGCAACTCCATTCGATCGATCCGGTCGCGGCCGGGCTGGACGATTATGGCCGGCCCAGCGGCTATATGGCGCGCCAGATCGCGCTGTGGACGCGCAACTATCTGGCTGACGAGGATGCCGGGCGCGAGGCGGCGATGGACCGGCTGATCGAATGGCTGCCCCGCCATGCTCCGCCCGAAGTGGAGGCTTGCGTGATCCATGGCGATTTCCGGCTCGACAACATGATATTCCACCCGAACGAACCCCGGGTGATCGCGGTGCTGGATTGGGAACTGTCCACACTGGGAGATCCCAGGGCCGATTTCGCCTATCATGCGATGATGTATCGCGTTCCGCAGGTCGTTATGAAAAGCTTGGCAGGCCTTGATCTGGCGGCGTCGAACCTGCCATCGGAGCGGGACTACATCGCCCGCTATCAGGCGCGCACGGGCTATGATCTGGCAAAGGACTACGACTATTTTCTGGCCTTCAACCTGTTTCGGCTTGCCGCGATCACCCATGGCATCAAGGGCCGCGTCATCCGTGGCACAGCCGTCAGCGCGCAAGCCGAAGAGCGTTCGCGCAACGTCGGCGTGCTGGCCGATGCCGCGTGGGCGCATGCGCTGGCCAGCCGGTCCTGACCGCGCCGCGCAGCAAATCCGGGGCGCGGGGGCATGGCGATGAACCGCGTTCCCGAGAGCTGGACCGGGCCAGAGCGCATCAACAACTTCCGCGATTTCGGCGGGTTCGACACCGTGCATGGCGCCAAGGTGGCGCAAAGGCGCCTGCTGCGCTCTGCCCATGGCCACCGCGCCAGCGAGGCCGATCTCGCCGGGCTGCGCCGCCTGGGCCTGGCCATGGTGACCGACTTGCGCCGGGCGGAAGAACGGCTGCTGCAACCCAGCGCCTGGCTGGGCCAGCCGGGCCTGGTGATCGTCGACAGCGGCGCACCCGCCGGCGGGCATGCGACGGCGTTGCCGCCCCATATTGCCGCCTTGCTGGAAAGCCGTTCGTCAGCGGTGGGCATGCGCGATTTTCTCAAGCGTCATTACGGCGAAATCCCCTACGAACCGGCCTATGTGGACCTGTTCTCCCGCTATTTCGCGGCGCTCGCCCGTGGGGGCGGGGCCATGCTGATCCATTGTTCGGCGGGCAAGGACCGCACCGGCATCCTGGCGAGCCTGACGCTGCACCTGCTGGGCGTGCACCGCGATGACATCTTGCGCGATTACTTGCGCACCAACACGATGTCGGCCATCGCCGAGCGCCTGCCGAATGTGAAAGCGCGCCTGGAAGCGCAATATGGGCCGGGGATCGACGCGGCCGCGCTCGAAGCGCTGCTGCGCGTGGAGCCGGACTATCTGGCTCAAATGTACCAGTCGATCACCGCCCGATCCAGCTCGCTCGATGCCTATCTGGCCGATGTGCTGGGTGTCGATGCGCTGCTGCGTGCGCGGTTGCTGGCTGGCTTGCTGGGCTGAGCCGTCCGGGTCATGCCGTCGCGGACCAAGCCTGCGCTTCCAGGCGCATGGAGCCATCGCTGCCGATGATCTGCAACGCGCACCGGTCGGGTTGGGCATCCTGGCGGAACAGGCCGATGCGTTCGCCCTCGCGCACCGGTTGGCGGGAGCGGAAGCTGAACCGCGTCAAGGGGGCGCCGAGAAGTTCCTGCGCGCCATGGGCGGCCAGCGTGGCCAGCAAGGGGCCATGGACGACCAGCCGTGCGTCCCCCGTCTCTTGCTGGCAGAACGCGCGATCGAGATGGATGCGGTGGCTGTTGAACGTGAGCGCGGAATAGCGGAACAAGTCGAGATCGTCGAACACGATGCTGCGCAGCGGCGATTCAGCCGGGGGCGGTGGCGCGGCAGCTGCGCGGGCCGGCTTGGCGCCGTCACCGACGCGATAGACGATGGTCTGGCGGTCCACGATCGCGGCGATCCCGTTGGCGTGCCATTCGTGCGCCACGTCCACGAACCACAGGCACCGCGCTGCCTGTGGCTTGGCCACCACGCTGGCGATGGTGGAGCGCACGGCGAGGGCATCGCCCACGCGCACCGGCGCCAGGAAGCGAATGTCGCTGCCCGCCCACATGCGCAGAGCCCCCGCGATATCGGGCATAAACAGCCCCAGACGTTCGTGGCCATCGGGGCCCATGTCCGCACGAGGGATGGGCGGGCAGGCGAACAGCCAATGCCACAAGGGCGGCAGATCTCCGCCTGGCACCGGCCAATCCAGCGTCGCGGCCATCCGCTCCAGCGTGGCGGCCGTCACGACATCGTGCAGCACCCGGGTGCGCCCGACGTGGGTGGCTGGATCGGAAGGGGTGGCCGTCATCTAGCCTTATCCGCGGACTGGTCAGCCCCCATGTATCCAAACAGATAGCCGGCTACCTTGCGCATCTGTATCTCTTCTGAGCCTTCGGTGATGCGGTAGCGACGGTGATGGCGATAGATATGCTCGAACGGCTTGTGCCGCGAATAGCCCATGCCGCCATGCACTTGCATGGCACGATCGGCTGCTTCGCAAACCATGCGATTGGCCCAGTAGTTGCACATGCTGATCTTGTCGGACAGGCGCTTTTCGATCTCCGGGTGGGGCATAGCATCCATCTGCCACGCCGTCTTGCGGATCAAAAGGCGCAGCATTTCGACCTGAGTCGCCAGTTCCACCAGGGGCCACTGGATGGCCTGCTGGGTCGCCAGCGCCTTGCCGAAAGGCTTGCGCGCGCAGGCATATTGCACGCTTTCGTTGATGCAATAGACTGCCGCGCCCAGCGAGGATGCGGCCTGGCGGATGCGGTTTTCGTGCACGAAGCACTGGGCCAGGGCCAGGCCATTGTCCGGCGGGCCGAACACCGCGTCGTCGCCCACCCAGACGTTGTCGAGCGAAATGCGCGGGTGGTCGGTGGGCATGTTGAACGTCCACAGCCATTCCTCGATGCGCAGGCCGGGCGCATCGGCAGGCACCAGGAACGCGGTGATGCCGTGCGCGGCGCCCGCCTCGCCCGAGGTGCGCGCGAAGATGATCGCGTGGGTGGCTGTGTGCATGCCGGTGGTCCACATCTTGCCGCCATCGATCCGCCAGCCGGCCTGGCCATTGCGCGTTTCGCGCGTGGCCCGCGTTTCCAGGTGGGTGGCATCGGACCCGTGGTGTTCCTCTGTCAATCCAAAGGCGATGTGGATCGATCTATCAAGCATGCCGGCGATGAACCGCGCTTTCTGTTCGGGCGTGCCGTGCTCGCGCAGCATGACCACCTGCGGGAAATTGGCGACGATCGAATGTTCGTTCTGCAAGTCGTTGTGCAGGCCAAGGCCCTTGGCCGCCAGATGCTCGCGAATGACCGCCATCCACAGGTTGGAGCCGTCCTGCCCGCCGAATTCGGAGGGCAAGGCAAAGCGGAAGAACCCGGCCTTGTCGGCGCGCACCTTGGCCTCGTCCAGTAGCGCCTCCCATTCGGGGCGCGGGAGGCCGTGGTTGTCGAAATCGGTGCGCGCCCATTCGCGGCGGTGATCGAAGAAGCGGATGTTGTCGTCCGCCTGTTCAAGCGGCTTGAGCTCTGCCTCAATGAAGGCATCCATGCGTGCCAGGTAATCCACCAGGTCGCTGGGCAGGTTGAAATCCATGGTCGTCTCCGGGGGAGGCGGAACTCAGGCGGACGGGATCGTGCGCCAGGGTGTCTCGCCCGCTTCGAGGGCCGCGACGAGCGCGGAATAACGCGGTTGGTCGATCGCCAGTTGCGCGATCGCGGTCTTGCGCAAGTGGTCCAGCAAGGCCTCGCTATCGGCGGCGATCTCGTTTCGGCCGATCATCGTCGCCAACTGGCGGCGCAGATCCGGGGGGGGGGCATCGGTCTCTCCCAGCAGGGCCTCCAGGCCCTCCCGCTCGATCTGCTCGGCCATGGCGCCGTGGTCCAGTTGTCGGCGGACCAGGTCGATCGCATTAATGCTGACACGCAAGTTGAAGCCCACGCTGCCCTTGGCCTGGGGGAGGACATCGTCGCGCAGGAACTGCGAGACGGCGCGCAGCAGTACGCTGGCCGATGGATAGGCGCTCATTGCGTGGCTCCTTTGCCCAGCATGTCGAGTAGGTCCAATTCGCATTCCGAAACGCGCCGGCCGATCATCGCGCGCTCCACCGATAGCGCCGCGCCCTGCGCCACGGGCAGCGCCATCTGGTGGCACTTGATGCCCCACGACAGCGATCCCATCACCCGCCAATAGAGCACGGCTTGCGGATCCACGCGCGGCCCACCCCCGCTGTGATAGCCGTCGATCAATTGCGCGACAGTCCCGAAACCGCCGGCTGGCAAGTCGCGCTGGCCAAAGCGCCAGCTGTTGACTGTCAGCCACCCAAGGTCCTCGAGCGGATCGCCCAGATGGGCCAGTTCCCAATCGAGCACCGTGCGAATGCCTGTTTCATCGATAATCAGGTTGCCATTGCGGAAATCGCCATGGACCAGCACGGGCCGCGACAGCACGGGCGGCGCATGGTCGCGCAGCCAGCGAAACGCGAGTTCGAATACCGGCCGGTCGACTTGCAAGCCGCGATAGTCGGCCTCGAGCGCGGCCATCCGCTGCGGCGCGAACGCGGTGTCGAGCGGGGGCAGCTGAGCCAGGGGAATGGCGTGGATGCGGGCGAGAATTTCGCCGCATTGCCAGGCCAGGCGGCCGCGCGCCGGGGCAAATCGCGGGTCGCGCAAGATCTTGCGCGCCAGGGTCTCGCCGGCCACGCGCTCGGCAATGAAACCCTGCCCCATCGCGTCGGCTTCGGTCAGGATATGGTGGATGCGCGGTTCGGGCACGCCATGCGCGCGGGCCGCGATGAACAGGCGTGCTTCGGTTTCCGGGCCGACCTGCTCGCTGGCGGCGGGGCGGTCGGCGGGAACGCGGCGCAGGATGAGCGGGTGCGCCGTCGCGCCGTCGTGCGCGTCGAAGGACCAGGTTTCATAGCTGGCGCCGCCGGTCAGCCGAACCAAGCTGCCGGGCACGGTGGTGCCCAGGCCCAGCCTGGCGGTGACGGCATCAAGCTGCGTCGCCAAGATGGCGTCGGGCGTGGCGGTTGTCATGCGGGGGGTTCCGGAAAGAGGAGGACCAGTGCCTCTGCGATGCAGGCCGGCCTGGCCTGGCCTTCGATTTCGATCTTCACACCAAAGCGCGCCAACAAGCCCGCGCCCCGCGGCTCGATCGCCAGGAGCGACTGGTGGCCACGGACGCGGCTGCCCGCGCCCACTTTTTCAAGAAAGCGGACTTTGTCGAGGCCATAGTTCAGGCCGTGGGCGACACCAGTGATTTCGACGATATCGGCTAGCATCTGCGGCAACAGCGACAGAGTGAGGTGGCCATGAGCGATAGTGCTGCCCAATTCGCGGTTGGCGCGCTCGACATCGACGTGGACCCACTGGCGATCGCCGGTCAATTCGGCAAAGGCATCGATCATCGCCTGATCGATAGTGATCCATCTGGATGTGCCCAAGGTCGTGCCGACCCGGCTGGCCAGCCCGTCGCAGGCGATATGTTCCGGCATGCTCGCCTCCCCTAAT
This sequence comes from Novosphingobium sp. 1529, assembly GCF_040544855.1. NCBI lineage: Bacteria > Pseudomonadati > Pseudomonadota > Alphaproteobacteria > Sphingomonadales > Sphingomonadaceae > Novosphingobium > Novosphingobium sp. 1529. Next base: position 36,059 of record NZ_JBEPKW010000016.1, on the reverse strand, counting down.
CCCGCAGCAGGACCACCACTTTGCCAGTGGCTTTGCGATCTTCCAGGTGGCGGATCGCGTCCCCGGCCTGCTCCAGGGGGAACGTCTTGGAAATCAACGGTCTGATCTTGCCTGCCGCATAGAGCGCGAACAGCTCGTCGACATTGACTCGCGCCGCATCCGGTTCTCGATCGACGAACGCGCCATAAAACACGCCCAGGCAAGCCGCGCCCTTGAGCAGCGGCAGGTTCATCGGCATCGCCGCGATGCCGGCCGGAAAGCCCACGATCAGCAAGCGCCCGTTCCACGCCATCGACCGGAACGCCGCCTCGGAATAAGCACCGCCGATTGCATCGTAGATGACATCGAAGCCGTTCGCGCCACCGGCCTGCTTGAACACCTGGGCCAGCGCCTTGCGTCCGTCGCCGGCAAAATCGCCGGTCGGATAGACCAGTCCCGCGTTGGCGCCGTGCGCGCAGGCAAAGGCGACCTTTTCCGCGCTCGATGCTGCGGCGATGACCTGGGCGCTCATGGCCTTGCCCAGCTGGACGGCGGCAATGCCCACGCCACCTGCCGCGCCCAGCACCAGCAGCCGCTCGCCCGGCTGAATCTGCGCGCGCTGCTTGAGGGCGTGGTACGAGGTGCCATACGTCATCAGGAATGCGGCACCCTCGGCAAAAGGCATCGCCTCGGGCATGGGCAGGCATTTTGCTGCCGGCGCGACCACCTGTTCAGCGAGGCCACCCCAGCCGATCAGGCCGATGACCCGGTCGCCCACGGCAAATGCCGTGACGTCGGCGCCGATCGCGCGCACCACGCCTGCCACTTCGCCGCCGGGCGAAAAGGGGCGGGGCGGCTTGAACTGGTAGCGATCGTCGATGATGATCACATCGGGATAGTTCAGGCCACAGGCATGAACTTCGATGCACACCTCGCCGGGTCCGCAGGTGGGCTCTGCCACCTGTTCGAGAACCAGCGTCTCGGGGCCCCCCGCGGCCTTGCTCAAGACTGCCCGCATGGCGATTTCCTTTCCGGTTCGGTCCCGTCGCAAACTTAGCGCAGGGCGCCCAAGCCAGGGCAGACGTGTGCGGGATTGTGCTCGAAGATGCGGTGCTTGTCTTCTTCGGTCAGGAAATCGAAGCCGGCGATCACCGGCACCAGATCGTCGCCCGGGCGACCGGTTTCGGGGCGGATCATCTTGCCGGAGCCGGGCGCCTCGGTGCCAAAGCACAGCCGGTGCGAGGTCTTCTGCTTGATCGCGGCTTCGAGGAAATGCAGGTCGAGCGCGTTGGTGTCGAAGAACAGGTTCTTCGATACATCCTTTTGCGAGAGGTGCGGATCGGTCTTGATGAAGCGATCGAGCGCGCCGCCGCAGTGGCAGATGACGACTTTGAGTTCGGGAAAGCGTTCGAACACATCGCCGTGGCTGAACAGTTGCGTCGCGAGGTATTGCTCCCAGACGAAACCGATCTGGTAATTGGCGGGAATGTTGTGAATGCGCGGGTCCATGCAGTTGGAACCATGCACGATGATCGGGATGCCATATTCCTGACACTTGGCATAGATCGGGTCCCAATAGGCGGTATCCATGCCTGGCGACTTGCGATCGCCGGTCGGATCGGGGCTGAGATAGACGCCCTTGAAGCCCAGTTCGTGGACACACCGTTCCAGTTCATGGACGCTGCCCGAAAGATCGCCGGCATGGGCGCTTTGCGGCAACTGGCAGGCCCCGACAAAGCGATCGGGAGCCATGGCGACCTGGCGCGCGATCATGTTGTTCACGAACCGGGTCCACGATTCGAGAATGTGCTGGTTCATCCAACCCAGCATCAGGAACGGGCGCGGACCGATCAATTGTGCGTCGATGCTGCGTATGTCGAGTTCTGCGATATGCGAGGCGACCGATTCGTCCCAAGCCTGGGCGGTCATGCCCAGAAACTCGTTGGTCTGGGTGCGCGAATCGAGATCGATCGGCGTGTTGCCAGCCAGCATGAAGGCCAGCGCCGGCGTGCCGTGCAGAGGGGCCGTCACATGCCCGTGAATGTCGAGAACCTTGCCGCCGTTGTACATCCTTGTTCCCCATATCGTTGGCGGTAATAGTTGTTATAAACTGACCGCGTGCAAAATTTATGTTGAAATAACCAGGCGATCTGGATAAGTCAATGGACAAGCGAAAGGCCTGTGTGGCGCGCAATAAATGGTCGGTGAGGGCGATGGGAGGGATCGTGAAAGGGCAGCAGCCTGTCGTTGAAAGCACGCCGGAAAATGCCGTGTCCGCAGGCCCTGTGGTCGTGATCGGCGCGGGGCAGGCCGGCTATGGGGTGGCCCGGGCCTTGCGTGCGGCCGCCTATCGCGGCGCCATCGCGCTGATCGGCGACGAACCACATCCGCCCTATGAGCGGCCGCCGTTGTCAAAGGCGGTGATGCTCGGGCTGGAACCGGAATCGTCAACCTACATGACGAGCGCGGAAGGACTTGCTGCGCAGCAAATCGACTGGATCACGGATCGTGTGGTCGAGGTGAATCGCCAGGGGCATACGGTCGTCTGCGAGGATGGCCGGCGACTGCCTTATGACCGCTTGGTCTTTGCCACCGGCGGTAGGCCGCGTCGCCTGGCCGTGCCGGGTGCGGACTTGGCAGGGGTGCATTGCCTGCGCAGCATTGCCGACGTACAGGCGATCCGGGGCGGCCTGGCACCGGATTGCCGCATGGTCGTGGTGGGTGGCGGATGGATCGGGCTGGAGGTTGCCGCCTCTGCCCGCACGCTGGGCGTGCGGGTTACGGTCGTCGAGGCCTTGCCCAAGCTTTGCGCGCGGTCCTTGCCCGATCCGGCCGCTGAATTCCTGCTTTCGCTGCACCGCCAGAACGGCGTTGATGTCGTGCTCGATCGTGGTGTGCGCGGTTTTGCTGGGCAGGACTGGGTGGAGGCGGTCGAGCTGGACGATGGCACCGTGCTGCCGGCCGACCTGGTGATCGTGGGGGTGGGCATGGTGCCCAATGCTGAGCTGGCGCGCGTCGCCGGGCTCGACGTGGCGAGTGGAATTATCGTCGACGAGAATGGGCGCACGTCGGACTCGGCCATCTTCGCGGCGGGCGACGTGGCCGAAACCCGGCGCAACGGCAGGCTGGTCCGCGCGGAATCCTGGGCGAACGCCAACGAGCAGGCCGCGCAAGTCGCTGCCGCCCTGACGGGCCAGCCCCTGCCGGCGCGCGCCCCCGCGTGGTTCTGGTCCGATCAGTATGACAGCAATATCCAGATGCTCGGCGCCATTCCGGCGCAGGGTGGCGAACCCGTGGTGCTGCGCGATGCAGCGGGTGAGGGGCGCAGTTGGATTTACCTGGCGGAAGACCGCCTTGCTGCGGTCATCGCCGTCAACCGCCCGCGCGATATCCAGGCGGGCAAGCGGATCATGATGCGCACCATCGCGGTGACGGCCGACGCGATCGCGGCGGCGGGAGACTTGTCGCAAGTGCTGCGCCTGGCGGCCAACTGACATGGACCAACAACGAGGGCGCCCACAAGCCGCGCGCGGCCAAGGCGCCGCGAAGGAGACGGAAGATATGGCGGCCATGGAAAACGAGGTGTGCGGTGCATTGCGCGTCGAGCCGGCTGTCGCGCCGGCCATTACCGATCTGGTCGAAAGACATGCCCGCGAAAACCCCGATCGCATGGCGTTTTCGTTCGAAGGCGTCACGACCACCTTTGCCGAACAGCGCGCCATCGTGGAGCGGACGGCCACGGCCTTGCTGGCGCAAGGGGTGCAGGAAGGCGATCGCATCGTTTACCTGGGCAAGAACATCGACCGCTATTTCTTCCTGCTGTTTGCCGCCGCGCGGATCGGCGCGGTGATGGTGCCGGTCGGCTGGCGGCTGGCCCCGGCGGAAATCGCCTACGTGGCCAACGATGCCGATGCGGTGCTGTTTTTCACCGACGGCCCGCTGTTCGAAACCGCGATGGCGCTGCACCCGCAATTGCCCACCGTGCGCCAGGTCATCCCGCTCGAACCGGTGGAGGGGCAACAGGATTTCGCGGCGTGGATCGCGGCATCGGCGGACTTGCCGGTGGCGCCCTCGACCGACCGCGCCGACCGGGCGTTCCTCCAGCTCTATACCTCGGGCACGACGGGGCGGCCCAAGGGGGTGATCCTCAACGCCCGCAACCTTTTCCAGATTCGCCTCGATTGCGCGCGGGCGAAAGTCGACTGGGACCATTGGAACGGCGATGACGTGGCGCTTATCGCCATGCCCGTCGCGCATATCGGCGGCACGGGCTATGGCCTGATGAGCCTTTATCACGGCGCTGGCGGCCAGGTTAAGCGCGAGTTCTCGCCCGAAATCGTGCTGCATGCAATCCGCAGGGAGCGGGTGAGCAAGCTGTTCATCGTACCCACCGCGCTGCGCATCATGATCCGGCACCCCGATGCCCGGCAGACCGACTATTCGCGCATCCGCCACATCCTTTATGGCGCCTCGCCGATGCCGCTGGCCTTGATGCGGGAAGCGCTCGAAGTCATCGGGGCAGGCCTCGTGCAGAATTACGGAATGACCGAAACTGCGGGCACGGTCGTCGCGCTCGATGCCGCCGATCACGATCCGCGCGGCACCGAGCGAATGAAGTCGGCCGGGCGGCCGCTGCCGGGGGTAGAACTGCGGATCGTGGACCAGGCTGGCGCGGCGCAGCCCGTCGGCACAGTGGGGGAGATCGAGGTGCGTTCGAGCGCGAACATGATGGGCTATTGGAAGCAGCCCGAGGCGACCGCCAAGACGCTGAGTGCGGATGGCTGGCTGCGCACGGGCGATGCCGGCTACCTCGACGCGGATGGCTATCTGTTCATCTGCGACCGCATCAAGGACATGATCTGTTCGGGCGGGGAAAACGTCTATCCCGCCGAAGTCGAAGCCGTGCTGGCAGAATATCCTGCCGTTGCCGAAGCGGCGGTGATCGGCGTGCCCGATCCGGTGTGGGGCGAAGCGGTCAAGGCCGTGGTCGTCGCCCGAACCGGGCAGGCGATCGATCCGGGCCACCTGATTGCCCATTGTCGCGTGCATCTGGCCGGTTTCAAGACGCCCAAGAGCATCGACATCGTCGACGCGCTGCCGCGCAACGCCACCGGCAAGGTGATCAAGACCGAACTGAGAGCGCAGTATTGGCAGGGTTATCAACGGCAGGTCAACTGACCGGCTGCCGGACACATGTAAAAACTTTACAAGTGAGCAATTACATCTAGATTTATAGCTTGATTGGAACGTTTTATCACCGCCTTGCACCACGGATCTGCTCGTTCCGATGGCCTGGTGGCGCGCAACCGCCATGGGCCGCACCCACCGGGTGAATTCACGAAACGGAGAGGCGGAGCGATCCGCTGGCGAGGAACCAAACAGCGTGCGCAACGAGCGTCAGGGAGCGAATAATGGCGAAGATAGTATTGGGGGCGGCAACTTCGCACAGCCCACTTCTGACGCTGGAAGGCGCAGACTGGCACAATCGCAGCGCGGCCGACCGCAAGAATCCCAATCTCACCCTGGCCGATGGCCAGCGGGTCGATTACGAGGCACTGGTCGCCCTGCGCGGCGAACCTTACGGTGGCGAGGCCACGCGCGAGAACTTCGAGCGAATTGCCGACCGTTGCCAGTCGCACCTCGACCGTATCGCTGCCGATATCGCCGAGGCAAGGCCCGATGTGATCGTCATCATCGGTGATGACCAAGACGAGCTTTATTCACCCGGCAACATGCCGGCGATCGCGCTCTACTGGGGAGCGCAAGTCGTCACCCACAGCATCGAGGACGATTTGCCGGCATGGCTCCAGACCGTGGCCGAAGGCTATGGCATGGACGAGACGCACATCTTTCCCGGCCATCCCGAACTGGCGCTCGACCTGATCAAGTCGCTGATGGACCAGGACGTCGATCTGGCCATTGCCGACAAGGTGATCAACCCCAAAACCGCTGGGTTCGGCCATGCCTTTGGCTTTCCGGCCGAGCGGCTGTTCGGCGGCCGCGCCATTCCGATGATCCCAGTCCTGCTCAACACCTATTTTCCGCCCAACGTGATGACGCCGCAACGGTGCTGGAGCGTGGGCACCAAACTGCGCCACGCCATCGAGGCCAGCCCGCTCGACTTGCGGGTGGCGATCCTGGCCTCGGGCGGGCTGAGCCATTTCGTCGTGGAGGAAGAGCTGGACCGCGAAGTCATGCTGGGTATCGGCGAACCCGATGGCGCGCGGCTGTGCAACCTGCCACGCTGCGCGCTGCTCGAAGGCACCTCGGAAGTGCTGAACTGGGTCATGACCGCTGGCGCAGTATCGGACCTAGCGCTGGCCTGGGCAGAGTATGAACCGGTGCGGCGCACGCCCGCCGGCACCGGCATCGGCTGTGGCTTCGCCGTGTGGAAGCCGAGCTGACCCGGGACAGCGCGCTCATCGGCGCCAGCCCGTGCGCGGCGGTTATGCCGCCGACGCGACCGCGAGGATATCGCAGGCGATCAGGCGATTTCCGGGCATCGCCGCCTGCACCATGGTCTGTCGCGCGGGCCGGCTGGCCGGATCGGGAAAGGCCTTGATCCATTCGGGATCGACGGCGGCGCGGACACTGTCGTTCTGTACATAGACCGTGACCTTGAGAATGTCGTCGAGCGTCCCGCCGGCCGCCTCGACAATCCGCTGCATATGCTGGAACATCAGCGCGGCTTGCGCATCGGCCGTCTCGGGATGGGCGCCGGCGGCATAGTCGAAGCCGAAGATATTGCCGCTGGCGATGAACGGCCCGATGCGCGAGGCGGCTGGGATGGGCAGTGCGCCATGGCTGAAACCCTCGGCAAAAATGCTTTGTCTCTTCGTCATCCGTTGCTCCCGTCATGTCTGTCTGGGCAGGGATGCGATCTTCCCCGCCCCGCCTCGCCGATGCAAGAAATATTATCCATGTGGTATATTATATTGACGATCACTGACCTTGCGGATTACCTGAATCGAAATCGAATCAAACTTTGTGGGGAGAAGGCGCTTGGCGGAACCAGTGTTTGTGTACGAGGCGTTGCGAACGCCGCGTTCGCGCGGGCGCGCGGATGGCACCCTGAACGAGGTCAAGCCGATTGACCTTGTCACCACCTTGTTGACCGAACTGCGCCAACGCCTCGATCTCGATACCGCGCGGGTCGACGATCTGGTCATGGGCTGCGTTTCGCCGGTCCGCGAGCAAGGCTCGGTGTTGCCCAAGATCGCACTGCAAAAGGCCGGATGGGACGAGCGGGTGCCCGGGGTGCAGATCAACCGCTTCTGCGCCTCAGGGCTCGACGCGGTGAACCAGGCCGCCTCGCGCATCGGTTCGGGCTGGGAAAGCTTGATCTGCGCCGGCGGCTTTGAAAGCATGAGCCGCGTGCCGATGGGCAGCGACGGCGGCCCGTTCATGGAAGATCCGGCCACCAACCGGGCCACCGGTTTCGTTCCGCAAGGCATCGGTGCCGATTTGATCGCCACTTTGGGCAACTGGGATCGCGAGGCCGTGGATGCCGTCGCTGTGGCCTCGCAGCGCAAGGCCGCCCACGCCCGCGCCCAGGGCTGGTTCGATCGTTCGATAGTTCCGGTTCGCGACGAAAATGGCGTCGTCATTCTCGAGCGGGATGATTTCATCAAGCCCGATACCGACATGCAGACACTGGCCAAGCTCAAGCCGTCGTTCGAGCAGATGGGGCGTATGGGCTATGATGTCCTTGCCCTTGCCAAGTATCCCGAAGTGGAACGGATCCACCACGTTCACACTGCGGGCAATTCGTCCGGCATCGTCGATGGCGCATCGCTGGTGCTGCTGGGGAACGAGCAGGTGGGTCGCGACCTCGGGCTGACCCCGCGTGCGCGCGTTGTTTCGGTCGCGGTGGTATCCACCGAGCCGACGATCATGCTTACAGGACCGGGGCCGGCCGCCAAAAAGGCGCTGGAACGGGCTGGCCTGACGATCGACCACATCGATCTGGTTGAAATCAATGAAGCCTTTGCCAGCGTGGTTCTGCGTCTTCAATCCGACCTCAATGTGCCCGACGAAAAGCTCAATGTCGTCGGCGGGTCCATCGCGATGGGGCATCCCCTCGGCGCCACCGGCGGCATGCTGGTGGGCACGATGGCCGACGAACTGGAGCGGCGTGGTCTGCGGCGCGCCCTGATCTGTCTGTGCGTGGGCGGTGGCATGGGCATCGCAGCCATTATCGAGCGTGTGTGAGGGGGGCGGAATGACACAAATGCATTATGATCGCGATGCCGACGGCATCGTTACCATCACGTTCGATGCGCAAGGGCGCAGTGCGAACACGATGTCGGCCGCCTGGCTTGCTGAAATCGACGCGGCAACCGAGCGCCTGCGCGGCGAAGAGGGGCTGACCGGCGTCATCCTCGCTTCGGCCAAGAGCACGTTCTTTGCCGGTGGCGATCTTGAGGAAATCCTGGCCAATGACAAAAGCCCGCCCGACCTGTTCGCCTGGATCGAGCGCAACAAGGCGCCGATCCGGGCGCTCGAACGGCTCGACGTACCGGTGGTGGCGGCGATCAACGGGGCAGCCCTGGGTGGCGGCATGGAAATCTGCCTGGGTGCCAATCACCGGATCATCGTAGATGATCCCAAGGCCTTGGTGGGCTTTCCCGAAGTGACCCTTGGCCTGCTGCCCGGGGCAGGCGGTGTGGTGCGCACGGTGGCTATGCTGGGGCTGGAAAAAGCGCTGCCGCTCCTGCTCGAAGGCACGCGCCTGCCCCCGGCCAAGGCGCTGGCCCTGGGGCTTGTCGACGCGATCGTGCCCACGGTGGATGCACTGCTCCCCGCCGCCAAGGCGTGGATCAAGGTGAATCCCGGCACCGCCCGCCAGGCGTGGGACACCAAGGGGTTTGTCTATCCCGGTGGCGGTGCCGACGCGCCCAATGTGCGCATGCTGGCTACGATGGCGCCGACGATGCTCCATGCCCGCACGCGCGGCCTGATGCCGGCACCGGAGCGCATTCTCGACGTGGCAGTCAATTCGATGCGCATGGGTTTCGACAGCGCCTTGCGCAGCGAAAGCCGCGCACTGACAGCGTTGATCCGCACGCCGGAAGCGCGGGCCGCGATTACCACGTTCTTTTTCGGCATGCAGGCAATCAAGCCCGGGAAGCAGCCGCCCGGAGACCAGTCGTTCGCCGCCGCAAAAAGCGCGGTGCTGGGCGCAGGGATGATGGGCGCCGGCATTGCCTGGGCCCATGCCATCCGCGGCATGCCCACGGTGCTCAAGGATGTGTCGCTCGAACGCGCGCAGCAGGGCAAGGCCTATTCCAAAAAGCTCGCGGCCGGCCGTGTGAAGAAAGGCCGGATGAATGCGCACGAGGAGGACCAGTTGCTGGGCCGCATCACGCCGACCGCTGATTTCGAGGATATGCGCGGGGCGAGCGTCATCATTGAGGCGGTGTTCGAGGACGTCGCCCTTAAAGAAGCCGTCATCGCGGAGAGCTTTCCGTTGCTTGCTGACGACGGGATTTACGGCTCTAACACGTCGACTTTGCCGATTTCTCTTCTGGCCGCTGCGGCGCCCGATCCGTCGCGCTTCATCGGCCTGCACTTCTTCTCCCCGGTCGACAAGATGAAGATCGTGGAAATCATCATGGGCGAGGCGACAAGCGCGGAGACGTTGCGCAAGGCCCGCGACTATGTCCGCCAGATCGGTTATACTCCGATCGTGGTGAAAGACTCGCGTGGCTTTTTCACCAGCCGAGTGTTCGGCACGTATCTCGACGAAGGGCAGGCCCTGTTGCGCGATGGCCTTCCGCCGGCGGTCGTGGAGAGGGCTGGCTGGCTCGCCGGCATGCCTGTCGGCCCGCTTGCGGTGCACGACGAGGTTTCGATGCGGCTGACGCGTCAGGTGCACAAGACCCACCTCGAACTCGATGCCCGGCTTGGCGTGACCGACGGCTATCCCGCAGACCAAAGCTCGTCGCAGGCTGTTGGCTTCAAGATGGCGGAAATGGGCCGCGGCGGACGTGCCTATGGTGGCGGATTTTACGACTATCACCCCGATGGCACCAAGACCCTATGGGACGGCCTGGGCCAATTTGCCGAACGAGGCGCGGGTGTGACGCTGGAGGAGGCGAAGGATCGCCTGCTCTATCGGCAGGCGATCGAAGCACTGCGTTGCCTTGAGGAAGGCGTCGTCCTGAGCGAGAATGAAGCAAATCTCGGCTCGATCATGGCGATCGGCTTTCCCGCCCATACCGGCGGCGCGATCCAGTTTATCAGAGGGGTGGGGCGCGACGCATTCCTGGCACGCGCCGACGCGCTCGCTAAGCGGTGGGGGGAGCGTTTTTATGTTAGTGAGTATGCATTGCAAAATGTAGGATAGATTTTCCTAAGTAATTTGCCATATAATATGCATAGGGGCGTGTGAAATTTCCACGCCACCTATTTTGATTCAACTTTGTGTTAGATTGTTTAGAAATTATTTCTATGTTTAGTTCCGATTTTGCCACCAAAAATACATTTAATGGGTTGTGATCTTTATGGAATATAGTCGTTAAAAGGAATTTTTCCCTGGTTGAACGGATCTAAAATTGGCCGCGTTTCGGATTTACCAATATCCGGCGCCCGGTATCGATGGCGGTAAGTCATCTCATCGGTCCAGCTAGGCTCAGGACCCATTGATTGGATGGACGTGATGTGATTCAGGCTCCGGGAGGAGACTGAACATGAGCGACCTGTATTGGCTGACGGACGAGCAGATGGCGCGTCTGTCGCCGTATTTTCCGAAGAGCCACGGCAAGCCACGGGTGGATGACCGCCGGGTCCTGAGCGGGATCATCTTCGTCAACCGAAATGGTCTGCGCTGGCGTGATGCACCGAGGGAGTACGGGCCGCACAAGACGTTGTATAACCGCTGGAAAAGGTGGGGTGCGATGGGTGTGTTCGCCCGGATGATGGAAGGTCTCTCAGCCCAGAGGGCCGAGCCCCAGACTGTCATGATCGATGCGACCTATCTCAAGGCTCACCGCACGGCGTCCAGCCTTGGGGTAAAAAAGGGGATCTCGGACGCCTGATCGGACGAACCAAGGGCGGCATGAACACCAAGCTGCACGCCGTCACCGATGCCAATGGTCGCCCGCTGAGTTTCTTCATCACCGCTGGCCAGATCAGCGATTACACGGGCGCTGCGGCTTTGCTCGATGATTTGCCCAAGGCCAAGTGGATGCTCGCTGACCGGGGGTATGATGCCGAATGGTTCAGGGATGCGCTGGAGCAAAAGGGCATCAAGCCTTGCATCCCGGGGCGGAAATCCCGTTCCTTTCCCGTCAAATACGACAAGCGCCGGTACAAACGGCGCAACCGCATCGAGATCATGTTCGGCCGCCTCAAGGATTGGCGCCGCGTGGCAACCCGTTACGACCGATGCCCGACCGTCTTCTTCTCTGCACTCGCTCTTGCCGCGACCGTGCTCTTCTGGCTGTGATCAACGAGTCATCGTGTAATTGCGGCTGCTTCCCTCGGGCCTCGGTAGAGGCGCACACTTCTGGTTGTCGAACCCTGAAGGAAGGAAGCAGCCATGAAGCATTATGCCGGATTGGACCTGTCGATGGAAACCACGCAGGTCTGCATCGTTGACGAAAATGGTCGGAAGCTCGTGTCGGAGAAGGTGGAGAGTTCCCCTGAGGCCATAGCGATGATGCTCGAGCGATATGGCCCTATCGAGCGAGCCGCGATCGAAACAGGGCGTATGTCGCCTGCGATCTGCCTGGGCCTTCGCGAACTGGGCGTCGCGGTCGTGTGCATCGATGCCCGCCAGGCGCACCAGAGCCTGAAGGCAATGAAGGCGAACAAGACTGATCCACACGATGCCGCCGGGCTCGCCCAGCTGGCACGAACAGGCTTCTACAAGGAAGTTCACGTCAAATCGCCAGCAGCGCATGGTGTGCGCAGCGTCATCACTGCGCGCAGCCATCTGGTGGAAGCGCGCGTCCGGCTCGACAACATGATCCGCGGTCTTTGCGCCACGTTTGGCTATCGCCCTGGCGCTGGCCAAGGAAAGGCATTCCTCGAGAAGATCATGCAGGCCGCCCACATTCCTGGTCTGGGTGACGCCATCGCTTCATTGTTGTCGGTACGTGCGGAGCTGATGGAACAGATCAAGGAAATGGATCGGCGGTTGCGCGTTATCGCTAGTCAGTCACAGGCCTGTGAAATCCTGATGACCATACCGGGCGTCGGCGTGCAGACGTCAGCTGCCTTCGCAGCTGCAATCGACGAGGCGGGCCGCTTCCGACAATCGCGCAACGCCGGCGCCTACTTCGGCCTGGTACCCCGACGGCATCAATCGGGCGAACTCGACTGGACGGGCCGGATTACCAAACAGGGTGACGGGACCGTGCGCAAGCTGCTTTACGAAGCCGCCAACTCGATCCTTACCCGAAGCCGGGAGACCTTTGCCCTGAAGACATGGGCCATGAAGATCGCCAAGCGTCGCGGCCTGAAAAAGGCCCGCGTCGCGCTCGCACGCCGCCTCGCGGTCATCATGCATGCCATGCTGCGCGATGGTACTTTGTTCCACGCATGAGGTAAGGTAGAAGCTGTTTGCCAGCGGTGAAGCGTCAGAGCTGATCCGAGGGCGGTGTCCCGCGAGGGAACGCAGGGACGAACGATCTGCGAAGGTTACCGGATGGGCCAATAAGCCCGCTTCGAGTCAATGCAACGTTCGCTTCTGTGAGACCCGATACAGCACGACCAGGCTCCGGTCCGGCCAGTGCGGACAGATCCATGAAACCCTCAAGGGATCGCACCGCCTAGCTCTGCAATTACAGATCCTGAGCCTAATACCGCAAAGCTGATATCGGTTATGCCACGTGGTATGGGGCTTTTGCGTAGCTCGTGACCACGGCGGCGGATGGTGGCGAACCGCTACCCCCAATGTTGCTGCGCGCGAGGGGGGCATCAGGCGGGATGCCTGATCAATGGCATGATCCCGCAGCTCTTCGGGTGAAAACACCAGCCGGGCTTGGCCCGAGCATTGCTGAGGATGTCCACGGCCGCCCCCAAGCTAGCGAGACGCCACGCATGTCCGGGTTTTGTTTGGGGGCGATTATCCTGCCCGCGCTGTCGTCGATCACCACCAGCTGCCAAACTTACGCCGTATCTATTGCCAGCTGGGGCATAGCCGGTGTTGCGCTTTCGACCAGGTCAGTCGCGTGGGTCACGCGATAGGCCAGATCAAGGAACTCCTAGGTCACCGAATACCGATCACCCTTGCGCGATTTGCGCAAGTTCCCCATTTTTTTCATGACAACGCCGATGCGAAAAATCTAGCCAACGGATCTGCCCAGTTGCACCGCGATTTCACCGATCAACGCGCCATCGGAGCGGTTGGCGACAAGCTCCGGCATCTCGAAAGCCTTCTCCACTGCGGGCGCGGATTAACTCGCTTTGGGACCTGTTCGCATCAATGCTTCGCCTTTCCCGGTTCGGGGCGGATTTGCATTATATGAGATATGGCGGCAGTCAAACGGCGGTTCCTTCACTCCACGATCTCTGCCCCATAGCCCGGCAGATCGAGGTGCCCGGTGTAGCGTTGCTTGCTGATCGCGCCGGTCTTGGAACCCGCGATGGGCACGGAGATCGGGGCGGGCGTGGTGTTGACGTAGAGCGTGCGCCCATCGACCTCACGCGCGACGACGCCTTCGGGCGTTTCCGGGCCGCGCGCGATGCCAAGCTGGGCATAGAGCGAGCGGACCAGCGGGCCGAGCAGAGCCGCCTGCGGCGCGGTGGCAAGATAGATCGCGCGGCCCTTGCCAAAGCGGTTGACGGTGATTGCGGGGCTGCGCTTGAGGGTGTTTTCGAACGTCGCCAGCGTTTGCGCGGTAGAGGGCTCGAGGACTTCATAGTAGTCGTCGGTGCCGGTCAGCGCCTGCCCGGCGAACGAGACCTTGAGCGGCTGTGGCGCGCGATAGAATTCGTTGGTGCGCAGGCCGAACACATCGGTCAAACCGCCGGGGAGGGGCGTTTCGAACCACTTGGCCGTGCTGTCCACTTTCGCGGAATAGCCGGTCATAATCACGGTGCCGCCATTGGCAACATACTTGCGGATCGCGTCTGACGTGGCCTGGTCCATGACATAGGCGCTGGAGAGCACCACCAGCTTGTACTTGTCGATGGCATCGTGGCCGATGTCGATCACTGCCGTGTCGATATTGTCGCGGTAGAACGGTTCGAAGCCGGCCTTCACCTGTTCCTGGTATTTGCCCTTGAAGTATTCCTGCATGGTGTTGGGCCCCTCGGGTGGCGAGGTCAGCCAGTTGGTGTCGAAGGAATAGTGCAGGGCCACTTGCGGTGTATGATAGCGCGGGAAGCCGAGCGCCTTAATCGCCTTGAATTCACGGGCGATCGTGGCGAATTCGTCCACTTTCCACGATGGCCGCCCATCGTGATCGACCAGGCCGAAAAGCGCCTGCTCTTCCCCGCCGCTGTGCGAATTGAATGTCCAGGCCAAGAATGTCTGTGAATAATAGATCAGCCCGAAATAGGCCCACATGCGCGAACGGCCGGGCGTACCGTAGAAACCGCCACCGCCGGCGGTGAATTCGTTGAACCACACCGGGGTGGTGTGGCCCGCCTTGTTCATCATCACCTCGAACGCCGCGCCCACCGGTTCGCCGGGATAGAACCCTTGCGCGCCATATGTGGAAATGCCTTCCCAGGCGCGCAGATAGTCGAAGCCCTTGCCCCAGGCGGTCGGCCAGAAGTTCGATGCCACGGGCAGGTTGGGGGCAAACTGCTTGCGCACGGCTTCCAATTCGCGCAGCGCGCCCACCGTGTCATCCGACCAATAGCGGTGCAGGTCGAGATAGCGTTCGTTGGGGCCGGGGCCGTGGAGATAGGGCACGTCGACCTGATCCCAGCTGTTGATCCGGCGCGACCAGCGCTGGGTTGCCCAGGCCTTGTTCAAGGCTTCGATGCTGCCGTACTTGCGCTGGAGCCAGGAGATGAAGCGCTGCCGGTCGGCCTCCGAAAACGACATTTGGCCGTTGCCGATCTCGTTGGTGTAACCCAGCGCGATGACCGCCGGATTATGGGCATAGCGCTGCATGATCCTTTCAGCCATGCGGCGCATCAGGCGGCGGTAATCGGGATCGCTGATATTGTCCCAATAGCGCGTGGCCGGATGCAGCCGGGCGCCTTCCTGGTTGACCAGGTCCACCCCCGGATAGGCCTTGTGCAGCCAGATCGGTGCGGGTTGGCCGGGGATATCGACAATCACCTTGATGCCGGCCTTGTGCATTTGCGCGATGACATCATCGAACCATTCGAAGTTGAAGCGGCCTTCTTCCGGTTCGAACGAGTCCCACGACAGGTCGCCCATGCGCACCATGTTGAAACCGGCCGCCTTCATGATCGCGATGTCCTGCTTGATCTGCGCGGGCGATCGATCGATCGGCTGGTAGCACGTGCCGACAAACAGATCGCCGGCGCCGGGCCAATCAGGATGCCCTTGTGCGCTTTGCGCGGCGGCCGGTGGCGGCACGGCGATGGCGGGCAGGGCGATGGCCAGGCCCAGGGTGGCAGCCGTGCGGGCGGCGCGGACGAAAGCGGTGGAGCGGCGAGGCATGGGTCCAATGATCCTTGGCAAAACGCGATGAATTCAGGCGAAGGTGATTTCGAAGACGGTGGCCTGGCGGGTGGGGCTGGCGGCGGGCAGATCGATTACCAGCGCCTGGTCGGTCTGCCGGAACGAAGCCCGGCCGCCATGGCCCAACATGCGCACGCGCCGAACCTGGCGGCGTTCGTGGGGATTGCCCTGCGCCAGCGCGGCAATGGCCACCGGGCCGGTCGCTTCGGTCATGGTCAGCGCGTAAAGCGTTTCTCCCCGCGTGGTGAAACGGATGTCCTGGGCGGTATAGTCGCCGCTTTCCTTGAACATGCCCGAGGCGGTTTCGGTGGGCCCTTCGCCAAAGACGTGCCAGGGCCGCGTGCCGTGGATCGCAACGGCGTTGATCTTCATCCAGGCGGCCAGATCGGCCAGCAGTTGGTCTGACTGCGGCGGCAGGCTGCCATCGGCATATTGCACCACATTGAGCAGCATGTTGCCATTCTTGCTGACGATATCGGCCAGCATGGCGATGATCTGCCGGGCCGTCTTGTAATCGGAATTTTCGGCGAAAAACCAGTCGCCGTTCGAGGTGTCCGTCTGCCAGGGCAGCGGATGGATGCCGTTCATCACGCCGCGTTCCACATCCTGCACGCAGGCTTCCTTGTGGAACTCGCCCGAGCCGGAATCCTTGCAGGTATAGACTGCGTCGAGCCGCCCACGGCGCGCGATGCTGGTGTTGTAAAGATGCGCGACAAGTGAGCGTCCGATCTCGCCGAACGGCAGGCCGCCGTCGGAATAGAGCAGGTCGATCTCGTAATTGTCGACCAGGTTGCGCAACCGGCGCAGCCACATGCGGTGATAGGCCGTCTTCTGCGTGTACCAGCTTTCCGGCGTGTTGCGGAACGGCTCGTCATGGTTGCCATGATAGAGGTCGGCATAGGCCGGATCGGCCCCGTCATAGGCCACGCCCAGCTTGGGCCAGAACTGGTCGTAAAGGCCGTTGGGGTGCCACCAGGTATAGCTTGCGCCCAAGTGTTCCGAAACGCCGAACTTGAGGCCGCGGCGGCGGGCGGCGCGCTGCCATTCGCCCACGATGTCGCGCCGTGGCCCCATCGCGACCGCGTTCCAGCGGTGATGGGTGGACTTCCACAGGTCGAAATTGTCGTGATGCACGCCCATCGACACGAAATACTTCGCGCCGGCGGCGGCATAGCGATCCATCAGCGCTTCGGGATCGAAACGCTCGGCCTTCCACAGCGGAATGATATCCTTGTAGCCGGATTCCGCAGGGTGCCCATAGGTCTTGCAGTGATGGTCATAGTGCGGATGGCCCGGCACATACATGAAGCGGGCATACCAATCGCCTTGTCGGGGCACGGCCTGGACGCCCCAGTGCGACCAGATGCCGAACTTGGCGTCGCGGAACCAGTCCGGCGTCTGATAGGTCTTGAGCGACGCCACGCTGGAATCGAAACGCCCCTCGGCAATCGGGGGAAGGCCGGGCTCGGGGGCAGCGTCCTGCAGGCCGGCGCTTTGGCCCAGCGCGGTGGCATTCACACCGGCGGCGCCAAGGCCGAGCGTAGTTGCCACGGATACCCGCAGCAGATCGCGCTTGGTAATCGTGTCCATTTTCACCTCGCCTGGCGCGCGACGGCAAAAGGTACGAAAGCCTGCCTCCGTGCTTGCTTGATTATCATATTTGTAAATGAATCTTTGAATTCATATATTTCTGCCGAGCGAATCGACAAACTGCCATATTTGCAGGCATGCTTGAGATAGCGCTAACATAGTGCGCCAGCTTTTGACAGTGCCAAGCGTCCGCAAACTTAGGCGAGGAAAGGTCATGAAGCACCAAAGGAGTTGGTCGCCGCAGTAGACTTGGTGTTGCTGAGACGAACCACGGCATGGCCGGCGGGTGGCTCGGCAGCTGATGCCGCCCCGCCGGCGCCTCGGCTCGAGACCCGCAACGGCTGTTTCGCGCCGATTGTTGATGGCCCTGTTCTTTATGCGGTGCGTCCAAGCCCACAACGCGGCAATGACCGGGCTAGCTCGAAACCATCTGGCCACTTGTCGACCGGCTGGTTTCAGTGGCATTCCTCCGACGACGGCGTCATTTTGACTTCTCGCGGGCTAGGGCTTCGCGCGCGCGGACGAAGCCGCGATCGCTGTCTAGAAACGTGGACAAGATTGCTGGAATTAACTCGACGACGGGTTCCTCGCGGCCATAGGTGTCGGCGTAGATCCGGGCATAATCGGTAAGCGCGACGTGCAGGTCGGGCATGACCATGACCGTCAGCTTGATCGGCGTGCGATCGGGTATGCGGGCCAGCTTGAGTTCGGGCATCGAAGGCCTCCTATGGCTTCCAGGGAGCCAGGATCAGATCGCGATGCACGACAAGCCGCACGGGCGCGCCGGGCCGTATCGTGATCGTGGGTTGGATTTTTAGATTGCGGGATGTGATCTGATCGCCAGCACGGGATACGTTCTGCTGCGTCGATTCCCGGATTGCCTGGACAAGGTCGCTTTCGCCGGTGAAGGTCAGGTTCGGCCCTACGCCGAGCATGGTCGAGATTGCCACACCCTTGAGCAGCGACCACGTATGGCGATCGACCTTGTCCGCCAGGCCAGCATAGCCGGCCGGATCGGTGGCGGGCACGTTGTCGATCCGGATTGAACTGCCATCAGGCATGACGATCCGCTGCCAGACGATCAGCGCGCGGCTCTGCCCGAAGGCCACCACCGAATCGTAGCTGCCGATCAGACGCGCGCCTTGCGGAATGAGCAGGATCTGCCCCGTGGCGCTGTCGTAGGTGTTTTCGGTAACCTGCGCGGTGACCAGCCCCGGCAAGTCGGAGCGCAGGCCGGTAATCAGGCTCGCCGCAATCACGCTGCCCGCCGACAGGGTATATGGTGATGGTGGTGGCGTCAGGACATGAGGATTGACGTCGCCGCGCGGATCGAGGTTGCCGACGAAGGCTTCCTTGCGTCCCTGCGCATTGGGATCGGTTGCAGGATCGAGCGTCAGTTGGGATTGACTGGCCTGCGCGCTCTCTGCGGCCGATACGCTTGGCGCCGGTGCTTGGGTCGCGGTCGCGGCCTGCCGGTTCTGCACCAGCAGACCGGACTCGCGCGCTGCCTTCACCTCGGCGAGCTGGCGCTCACGCTCAGCCGCTTCGGCCTGCTGGCGCTGCTGATCGCTCGGGTCGATCGCGGTCGCAAGCTGCTGCTGGCGATCGAGGATCGGCTTGCCAAGGTCGCCAGGCAGGGGCGGCCCGAGCCGTGGCACATCGCCGTAGCTTGCCGGCAATCCGTTCAACGTGTCGCTGGTAGGACGCTGATTGGGCTGTGAGAGATCCTCCTGCCCTGCGGCACCGTGGAACAGGCGCGGCTTCAGCGCCAGCCAGGTCACCGTCACGAGGCTGATCGATCCTGCGGCCGCGATGGCAATGATGACGCTGCGCTTGAACCGGATCGCGCGCGGCGGTCGCGCACGCAGCGCCAGGCTCTCGGGGTCAAGCTTGGCGGGCGGTGTCGCGGCTGCTTCGGTCACGACGGCCTCCGCGGGTGGCTTGCTTCACCGGTCCGGCTGATCCGCACCACGTCCTGGTGCTTGAGTCCAAGGCGCAGCTCCGCCGCATCGAAGAGCCGGTCGACGACGTAGTAGCGCCCCTGCACGCGGTAGTTGACCAGCTCGGCCTTGCCCTTGGCATCGACCAGGAACAAGGGCGGCGCCTCGCTTTGGCCGAGACTGGCCGGGAACTCGATGAACGTCTGGCGCCCGTCATCGAACGCGCGCAGCGGTCGCCAAGTCGGCGTGTCGCCGGAGATGGTGTAGTCGAAGTGCAACTGGTCGACGGCAAGCCCAGTCGCCACCGGCTGCGCCGCGCGCACGGTTTCAGCAGCCGCCTTGAGCGCGATGAGCGTGTCCTGCGGATAGGTCCACGAGAGCGCCGCCATGGCCGTGTGTGCGGTGCTGGTCAGCGCCAGATGATAGGTCCGCCGATCGGTGGTGATGATGACATTGGTGGCGAGCCCGGCCGTGAATGGCTTGACCAGCACATGGGTACGCCTGGCCTCGCCCGAACCGCTGCCACTCCCTCCGGACGTGGTATCGCCGATCACCCAGCGTACGGTGTCGCCCGCCGCCACCGCCACCAACGCTTCCCCGGGCTGGAGCGCGATGTCGGTCACTTGCCCGGGCGCGGTCAGCACATGGTAGATCACGCCGTCGCTGTAGGGAAAGACCTGCACGGCATTGAGATAGCTGCCGGTCGCCGGTTCGAGTGTCGCGGCGTGATTGGCGGCCCGGACACGCCGTTCGGCTGGGGAAGGGGAGATAGGACGGCGACGCGGCACTCGCGTGGCAGCCTTTGGTGGCGGATTGACAGGTCCGCTCGGCGGCTTCGCGACAACGGCCGATGGCGCCGCTGCCTTGGCAGGCAATGACGGAGCGGTCGACGTGGTCTGGGGGGCAGCGGGAGCAGCGACGGCCAGTGCCGTCACCGCGAGAAAAGCGGTTTTCATGGCAGGGTCTCCTGATTGGGGGCGGCACCGAGATTGGGATCGAGCGGCGAGCTGGTAGGGATGCTGGCCGGCGGCGGCAGCGCACCGCGCGCCGGCGTGACAGCCGTTGGTGGTGCTGGGGAAGAAGCAACCGGCTCGAGTTCGCGGCTCCAGTCGATGGCATCGACATAGATGCCCAATGGGTTCTTCCGCAGCGTATCGGCGCTGGTCGGCGGCACCATCTGGATGGTCAGGATCGCGGTCCAATGCGCCGTTCCTGCCTGGGCGCCGCGCTCATAGGCGGTCTCGACCCATTTGAGCTGGAACGATTTGTCCGAGGCCCTCACCACACTGGTGACCTGCACCGAGACGGTGCGCTCCCCGATATGAGCGAACGGATCGGCGGCGCGGGCGTAATCGCCGAGGAACAGGCTGCCGCGCTTGGTCGTGAAGTCATAAGCGGAAAGCCAGTCCTGCCGCATCAGCACCGGATCGAGCGAGACCGACCGCACATGCTCGATGAAGCGGGAGAGGAACCAGGCAACTTGGCTGTCGGTCGGCCGGTAGTCCTTGTCGGCGGGCTGGACGGCGCGCGCTTCGCCCAGCTTGTCGACCTCGACCACATAAGGCACGACACGGCTTTGCAGCGATTGCCACAGCAGGCCGCCCGAAAGTGCTGTGGCGAGGCCAAGGCAACCAAAAGCCATCAGCCGCCAGTTGCGGGCTTGAACACGGGCTGAGCCGATGCGTTCGTCCCAAAGCTGTCCGGCCCGCTGATAGGGCGTCTCTGGCTCGGGGGTATGGCCGTATCGCTGCACAGCGCGCCTGAACAATGATGAATTCGCGAGCATGGGGTCAGTCCTCTCTTTCCTTGATGTCGGGGATTGCGCCGTGTCCGCCACGATCGCCCGATTGCACGGCGTGCAGGGCGGTCTGGCGGTGGTGGCGGGCACTCTGCTGGGTTTGCATCGCGCGCGCCCATCCGGGCATCGACGATGAACCATCCTCAGATTCCGAAGTGGTGGATGCCTTCTGCCCGGTCATGGCATTGAACGCGGCCCGGCGACCGGACTCGGCCGCTTCGCCAAGACCGAGTGCGGCCGACAAGCGCGACCGCGCGGCGCCGGTTGCGGCGCTGGCCATGCCGCCGATTCCGGCGCCGACGCTGGATGAGCCGGCGCCCTGCTGCCCGAGCGTGTAGGCGGTCGAGGCTGCCGATCCCATCGCGGTGCCGGCCCGCACGGCGCCGAGGCCGGCGGCAGCCAGGCCGCGCGCAGCACCGGCCACCCCGGCGCCGCCAAGGTAGAGGGCTCCGCCCGCGCCAAGCACGGTGCCGAATGCAGCGCCTGCCCCCAGCTGCGGCGCGCCCGCGACCAGGCCCGAGGCGATACTGGGACCGAAAATGCCGAGTCCGAGAAGAGCCAGGCTCGCCAGCACCAGGCTCATGGCCTGGCCGATGTCGGGTTCCTGGCCCTGGAGCGCGGTGGTGAACTGGGTGAAGTAGTTGGAGCCGATACCGACGATGACGGCGAGCACCATGACCTTGATGCCCGACGACACGACATTGCCCAGCACGCGCTCGGCGAGGAAGCTGGTGCGGCTCCATAGCGCGAAGGGCACCAGGATGAACCCGGCGAGGGACGTCAGCTTGAACTCGAGGATCGTGACGAACATCTGCACGGCGAGGATGAAGAAGGCGAGGATCACGATCACCCACGCGACCAGGAGCACCACGATGGTCAGGAAGTTGTCGAAGAAAGTCGTGAAGCCGAGATACTGGTTGATTTGTTGCAGCAGTGGCCAGGCGGCCGAGAAGCCGGTCCCGGCCAGGCGGCCGGGCTTGAGCAGATCGGCGGCCGTGATCGTTCCGCCGCCCGCCGTCACGCCAGCCTGGGCGAACGAGCGGAAGATGATGTCGGACAGCGTGGCGAAGCTGTTGATGATGAACGCGAAGGCGCCGATGTAGAGGATCTTGCGGATCAGGCGGCCCAGCACATTGTCCTCGCCGCCTAGCGCCCAGAACAGCCCGGCGAGCGTGACATCGAGCGCGATCAGTGTGCGCGTCAGAAAGCTGACATCGCCGCCGAGCAGGCCGAACCCGCTGTCGATGTAGCGGATGAAAGCCGCCATGAAATGGTCGATGATGTTGAGGTCGCCCATGGGGCTTTGCATCCTGATGCTGGGTTCGAAGGATGCCGCAGGGCCCGGTTCTGGGGAGCGGGAACCGGACCCAGCGGCGACGGCGGCGAGAGAGGCGTGGGGAATCGCCGCCGTCCTGGCCGGCTGCGCCTAGTGCGGCGTGTAGGCGCTGCCGGAGCCGAGGAACTTTGCCGACGCGCTCTGGGCATCGCTTCGCGACTGGGCCTGGTTTGCCCGTGCGATCGCCTCGGCGCGGTATTGCGCGGCCATCAGCGTCTGGATCTGGAATTGCTGCTTGGCGACAAGCGCGAGGAGCTGGTTGGTCGCCTGGCTGGCCTGCAGCGCCCCTTCGGCACTCTGGCTCCGCGCGGCGATGCCAGCGAGCGCCGCCTGATCGGTGGCGATATTCTCGACGACCTGCGCCTGCACGGCCATGGTTTGCTCGAAGGCCGCGCGAGCCGTGTCCATCCGCGTCCGGGCGCTTTGCACCTGCTGGCTGGTGGACAGGCTTGGCGCGACGCTGTCGGGGTAGAGCGAGCGGAACTGCTGGTCGAGGCTGGCGACCTTGAACTGGATACCCTGCGCCTGGCCCATCAACTGGTCGATCTGGCGCATGGTCTGCTGGAGCGCCTGCAACTCGGGAAAGCGGATCGTCGACAGGTTCTTCGCCTGGTTGGTGAGGCTCTGCGCCTGGTTCTGCAGCATGCGGATCTGGTTGTTGATCTGCTCGAGCGTGCGCGCGGCGGTGAGGATATTCTGGCCGTAGTTCGCGGGATCGAACACGGTCCATTGCGCCCGGGCGGGCTCGCTCGGTGCGAGCGAGGCAAGGGCGAGCGCGCCGGTGACGGCGCAGCCGAGTGCGCTGGCGATGAGTGGCTTCTTGAAAGAGAGCAGTCTGGTCATGGTCATTCTCCAGGGGCGGGAGGTTGGGAGGCGCGGGATGGCGCGGCGTCGGGAAACGCGCCGGTCAGGTCGGCGGCCCAGCCGAGATCGGCGGCGCGCAGGAAGTGGCCGGCGAAGCCTTCCGTGCCGTGCTCGGCGAGAAGGTCGTCGATGCGCTTCTGGCTGGCGGGATCGGACGCACCGCAGAGCGCCAGCGCGATCGGGCCCAGGCCCAGTTCGAACAGGCGATTGCCGCGCGCCGATTGCAGATAATAATGCCGCTTGGGGGTGGCCCGACTGACCAGCTCGATCTGCCGGTCGTTGAGCCCGAACCGCTCGTAAGCGGCGCGCGACTGGGGTTCGATCGCCCGGTCGTTGGGCAGCAAGATCCGTTGCGGGCAGCTTTCGATGATCGCCGGCGCGATGTTGCTGTCGGCGATATCGGCCAGGCTCTGCGTCGCGAAGAGCACCGCGACGTTCTTCTTGCGCAGCGTCTTGAGCCATTCGCGGATGCGCGCGGCGAAGAGTGGATGGTCGAGGAAGACCCAGGCCTCGTCGAGTATCAGCAAGGTGGGGCGGCCGTCGAAGCGTTCCTCGAGCCGGTGGAAGAGGTAGGTCAGCACCGGAGCGACTACCCCGGATTGCCCCATCAGTGCTTCGGTCTCGAAGCACTGGACATCGGCTAGCGCGAGGGTCTGCTCGGCCGCATCGAGCAGCGCGCCGTACGGCCCCTCCAGCGTGTAGGGTTGCAGCGCGATGCGCAGGGCATTCGACTGGAGGAGAAGCGCAAGACCCGTCATGGTCCGTTCCTCGCGCGGCGCTGAGGCGAGGCTCCCCAACGCTGTCCATAGGGCGTCCTTCACCGCCGGATCGACGGCGATCCGCTCGTGCGCGAGCAGGGCGGCGATCCACTCCGCTGCCCAGCTGCGTTCAGCCATTTCGTCGATGCCGGCGAGCGGCTGGAAGGCGAGTGCCTGACCGTCAGCCTCCATGGTACCGAGCGCATGATGCACCCCGCCCATCGCCAGCACGGCCGCTCGGGCCGAATTGCCCTTGTCGAAAATGTAGACTTGCGCACGCGGGTAGCGCCGGAACTGGAGCGCGATCAGGCTCAGCAGCACCGACTTGCCGGCGCCGGTCGGCCCCACCACCATCATATGGCCAACGTCGCCGACATGGGTCGAGAGGCGGAACGGCGTCGCGCCGACGGTCTTGGCCATCAATAGCGGTGGGCCGGCAAGGTGCCGGTTGGCGTCCGGTCCGGCCCAGACCGCCGAGAGCGGCATGAGGTGGGCCAGGTTCAAGGTATGGACGAGAGGCTGGCGCACGTTCGCATAGACTTGCCCGGGTAGCGACGAGAGCCACGCTTCGACTGCGTTCAGCCCCTCGCGAACGCAGGTGAAGCCAAGGCCGTTGACGATGCGTTCGACCCTGCGAACTTTCTCCTCGACCGCCCCGAGCTGTTCGTCCGTGACCGTGATGGTGGCGGTGAGATAGCCGAAGGCGACATGGTCGCCGCCGAGCGCCTGAAGTGCCGCGTCGGCATCGACCACCTTGTTGTCGGCGTCGCTGTCGAGCAGCTGCGCGGGGCTGTTGTAGAGCACCTCGCGCAGCAGTGCGGTGACCGACTTGCGCTTGTTGAACCATTGCCGGCGCAGGCTGGTCAGAGTCTTGGTGGCCAGCGTCTTGTCCAGCGCAATGAAGCGGGTGACCCAGCGATAGCCGAAGTCCTGGTGATTGAGCGCGTCGAGAATGCCGGGCCGGCTGAGGCTCGGAAAGCCGAGGATGGTTAGGGTCCGGACATGCAGGCTGCCCAGCCGCGGCGCAAGCCCGCCTACCAGCGGCGTGTCGGCGAGCAGACCGTCGAGGTACATCGGCGTCTCGGGCGCGCACACCGGATGGCGCCGATCCGAGATGGTGTCGTGCAGGAAGGTCAGCGTGGCGTCATCGTCCAGGGGGCGGACCTCGGCCATGAACCCTGACAGCAGGTCGAGCAGGCGATCGCTTTCGGCGATGAATTGCGCGAGCGCGCCTCGCCAGTCGCGCCCTTTGTCGGCATCGGGATGCTCGACGAGCGAGCGCCCGGCGTTGTCCTGCGCATCGCCCGGCGGTAGCCAGGTCAGGGTGAGGTGGTAGCGGCTCTCGAAATGCGCGCCTTCGGCCTGGAAGGCGGCGCGGCGTTCCGCGTCCACCAACCAGCTCGCGGGATCAGGGAAGTCGCTGTCGGGATAGGCGTGGCTCTCGCGGCGTTCGGCCTCGAAGAACAGCGCCCAGCCGCTGCCCAGGCGCTTGAGGGCATTGTTGGCCCGCGCGCAGGCCGAGACCAGCTCGGCCTCCGTCGCCGATTCCAGATCGGGTCCGCGGAAGGCAAGGACGCGCAGGAAGCTGCCATCCTTGTTGAGGATGACGCCAGGCGCGACCAGGGCCGCCCATGGCAGGTGGTCGGCGAGGCGATCGGCACGGGCGCGATATTCCCGCAGGCTCAGCATGCCAGATATCCCTTCTGGGCAAGATGACGCAGGAGGACCGGGGCGAAGCTGGGGTCGCGGCGCGCGGCCACCACCGCGACGCTGTGCCCGACCGCCCAGAGCGCGAGACCGGCGATCCACTGCTGGAGACCCAGCCCGACCGCGGCCGCCAGTGTGCCATTGACGATCGCGATGCCGCGCGGTGCGCCGCCGAGCAGCAACGGACTGCACAGCGCGCCGTGGATCGGCACGTCGAAGCCCGCGACGTGCTGGGCGGTGGGGGCGCTCGGGGCCATCACGAGATCAGCGCCCCGCCGCCGAAGCTGAAGAACGAGAGGAAAAAGCTGGATGCCGCGAACGCGATCGAAAGCCCGAACACGATCTGGATGAGGCGACGAAATCCGCCGGCTGTCTCGCCGAAGGCAAGGGTGAGGCCCGTGACGATGATGATGATGACAGCCACGATCTTGGCCACCGGTCCCTGCACGGACTCGAGCACTTTCTGGAGCGGCTCTTCCCACGGCATGCCCGAGCCTGCGGCCTGGGCCTTGCTGGCAAGCGTCAGGGCAAGTGTGCCACACGCGACACGCAGGCCATGGGTGCGCATTGGGAAACGGGTCATGAACATTTCTCCTCGACTGGGGGGTGGATGAGATCGGTGAGTTCGTAGTGGCCGGTTTGCAGCGAGAGGCCGGTTACTTGCGCGACGGTCGCGACGCGGCGGTCGATGCCGCGCCCGGCGATGAACACGACGACATCGATTGCCTCGGCAATGAGGGCGCGCGGCACCGTGATCACCGCCTCCTGGCAGAGCTGTTCCAGGCGGGTGAGCGCACCCGCCGCGCTGTTGGCGTGGATCGTCGCCACGCCGCCGGGATGGCCGGTGTTCCAGGCCTTGAGCATATCGAGCGCCTCAGGACCGCGGACTTCGCCCACGATGATCCGGTCGGGGCGCAGGCGCAGCGTCGATCGCACCAGGTCGGTCATCGTGACATGCGGCGGGCGGGTGCGCAGCGCGACCGTATCAGGTAGCGGGCACTGGAGCTCGCGGGTGTCCTCGATCAGGATGACACGGGCATCGCCGCTCGCATTCCCGGGCGCCATCTCGGCGAGAAGCGCATTGGCCAGCGTGGTCTTGCCCGAGCTGGTGCCGCCAGCGACGAGGATGTTGTGGCGCGCGCTGACCGCTGTGCGCAGCACGCCGGCCACCGTCTCGCTCATCAAGCCGTCCGCGACATAGTCGCCGAGCGTATGGAGGCGCTGTGCGGGTTTGCGGATCGAAAAGCAGGGCGCACGCGATACCGGCGGTAGCACACCTTCGAAGCGTTCGCCGGCCCGCCCCTCGGCATGGGGGGGAAGCTCGGCGGAGACGATCGGCCAGGCGGCGTGGACCTCAGCCCGGGCATGGCTGGCAACGAGGCGGACGATGCGCTCGACCTGTTCGCATGGCAGGTGCCTGCCGGTCTGCGTGCGGCCCTCGCCAAGCCGGTCAAGGCGCAAGGCGCCGTCCGGATTGACCATGATCTCCACCACAGCAGGGTCGGCCATGGCCCGCGCGATGTCGGCGCCGAGCGCCGTGATGAGCATGCGCCTGCGGCGCTGCGCAGACAGGCTTTCGGTCATGGCTGGCCCTCCGACATCGGCGCAAGTGTTCGGCGGCCAAGGGCCACCTGGCGGCTGACCTGTTGCACGAAGGCTTCGAAGCGCTTGGCAGCCAAGGCCCGGCCGGCCTGATCGGTTTCGGCCAGTGGCGCCTGGATGGAGAGCTCGAAGCGGATGAACAGGGCGAGTGTCTCGAGGATCACATGGATGTCGCGCTCACTCCGACCCAGGGCCTGGCTCATCCGGTCCAGCCGGATCGCGAAGTGGTCCTCCAGTTCGGAGGTGTCGCGGCGATCGAGCCAGGCGGTGACGGCATCGGCGAGGATCGCGGACTTGGATGCACCGGGCCTCGCGGCGAGCGCTTCGAGCCGGGCGCTCAGCGGCGCCGGCAGGAACAACTGGTGGCGGACTCGCGCTGCCATGGTCAGAAATCCAGCTGCAGGTCATCGGTGCGGGCGCTGCCGGCATCGAGCGCGTAGACCGCGCGTGCGGCACTTATCGCCTGCACACGATCCATGACCCTGCGCTCGGCAGCACTGTCGTCATCGTCATCGCCCAGGCCGAGCGGATCGACCGGCTCTGGCGCGATCGGCGGCGCCGGCTCGATCTCGGGCGCGGGATGGCGCGCTTGTTCCGGGCCGCCGTCTACGGCGGGGACGGGCGCATCGGTCGCGACCGCGAGGCGAACGTCGGCACCGCGCACTTGGCCTGCCCAGGGGTTGCCGCGTGCGGGCGGAAGATCCCGATAGCCAGCGTCGTCGAGCAGTGGCGCGGCCATGACCCGCTCGGCAAACGCCTGGTCCTCGTAATAGCGCAGCTTCCTGGCGCGGATCGGCGGAGAGCCTGCTACCAGCACCAGTTCGTCGGCCGGGCTGAGCTGCATGACTTCGCCGGGCGTCAGCAGGGCGCGCGCCGTTTCCTGGCGGCTGACCATGACATGGGCAAGCCAGGGTGCGAGGCGATGGCCGGCATAGTTGCGCATGGCCCGCTGTTCGGTGGCCGTCCCCAGCGCGTCGGAAATGCGCTTGGCCGTGCGCTCGTCATTGCTCGCAAAGGCGATGCGGACATGGCAATTGTCGAGAATGGCGTTGTGCTCGCCATAGGCCTTCTCGATCTGGTTGAGGCTTTGGGCGATCAGAAATGCCCGGACGCCATAGCCGGCAAGAAAGGCCAGGCTGGTTTCGAAGAAGTCGAGCCGGCCCAGCGCGGGAAACTCGTCGAGCATCATCAGCAGGCGATGCCGGTTGGCCGCGCCAGGGGTCTCCGGCTGGCCCGCCTGCAGCTTCTCCGTCAGGCGGCGGCCGATCTGGTTGAGGATCAGGCGGATGAGCGGCTTGGTGCGGCTGATGTCGGAAGGGGGCACGACGAGGTAGAGCGAGACCGGATGCGGCGCTTCGGCGAGATCGGCGATCCGCCAGTCGCTGGCGCTGGTGACAGCGGCGACAGTCGGATCGCGATAGAGGCCAAGGAACGACATGGCTGTCGACAGCACGCCGGAGCGCTCGTTCTCGCTCTTGTTGAGCAGTTCGCGCGCTGCCGAAGCGACCACGGGGTGGACCGCCGGTGCTTCGTCGCTGCCGAGATGATTGGTGGTCATCATGCGGCGCAGGGTTGCGGTGAACGGGCGTTGCGGATCGGACAGGAACGTCGCGACGCGTGCCAGCGTCTTCTCTTCCTCGGCATAGAGGACGTGCAGGATGGCACCGACCAGCAGGGCGTGGCTGGTCTTGTCCCAATGGCTGCGGCGTTCGAGTGCGCCTTCCGGGTCGACCAGGATATCCGCGATATTCTGGACATCGCGCACTTCATCGGGGCCGCGCCGCACTTCGAGCAGGGGGTTGTATCGCGCCGAGCGCGCGTCGGTCGGGTTGAAGAGGAGGCAATGCGAGAAGCGCGACCGCCACCCGGCGGTAAGCGCCCAGTTCTCGCCCTTGATGTCGTGGACGATGACCGAGCCGGTCCAGGACAGCAGGGTCGGCACGACCAGGCCGACACCCTTGCCCGAGCGGGTGGGCGCGAAGGCCATGACATGCTCGGGACCATCGTGCCGCAGGTACTGGTTGCCGACGCGGCCAATGGCGACGCCTCGGGTGCCCAGCAACCCTGCCTTGGCGATGTCCTGGGGGGTCGCCCAGCGGGCCGAGCCATAAGTGGTGACGTTGCCGGACTGGCGCGCGCGCCAGACCGAACCGAACACCGCCGCGCCGCAGCCCAGGAACCCGCCCATGGCCGCGATGGCCCCCGCCTTGTCGAAGATCGTCGGCGCGTAAGCGTCGAAGGAAAACCACCACGGGAAGATCGACCAGGGACGGTAGATCGGCGTGCCGAGCAGCGCGAACCAGGGACGTCCCAGCTCGGGTTGGTAGGCCAGCTGGGCGGCTGCCCACTGCGTGGCTGCCCACATGCTCGCGACGACGATCGCGAAAACGATGAAGATCTGACCGATGAGCAGTTTGGTCGGGGTCATGCCTGCCTCCGACCGCACCCGAAGTTGCAAGGGAGCGGTCACGGGCCAGGATCACACAGGCCCGCTCCTGACATCAGATACTGGCGGCGGTCCCGCGCCATCGCGCCGATGTCGCGCGTGACCGGAATGGGGTGGCGGGGCGGGCTGGACCGCTGCGACGGCATGGACCGCGACCTGCCGCGAGACTGCCACGTCTTGCGTGCCGGATGGGTTTGCGTATCATGCGCGGCGGAGGCGCTGATCGCCGGCACCCGCCTCCCTCCTGATTTGCCAGGCATCACCACACCCGTCCCTGTGGTCGGGTGGCAGGGGTCGCTTCCGAAGACCTCGCGCGTCGCTCGCTATCGCCAACTCCGGATTGTCCCGGAGCACGATGACTGCTGGCCCGTCGAGGTCGTGCGTTTCCATGCCAATGCGACATGCTCGGGCGCTTGCCGGCGAACGCCGTATCGCCGCGCGGGCCGCTGAGCCGAATCCCGATGCTGCCCCGGATGACGCGCAGGGGGGCAATGCCGCCAGGATCGAGGGGCTTTACCGCACCGAAGCGCCGCGCCTCGCCCGTTTCTTCCGGCGCCGCCTTGGCGAGCCTGACGACGCGCCCGATCTCGTCCAGGAGGCCTTCGCGCGCCTCACCGCCTTCATGGCCCGCGAAGGGCTGGCCCATCCCGCGCCCTATCTGCAGCGCATCGCGCGCAACCTGTTGTTCGAGCGCAGCCGGCGCCGTGCGCGCCGAATGGCGACAGCCCATATGGCCATCGACGAGGCTGGCGACATCGCCGTGCCCGCCGCCCAGGAGGACGCGCTTGCCCACGCCGATGTCATGGCGCGCTACGCGGCGGCGGTGCAGAGCCTCCCCGCGCGAACCCGCGCGGCATTCCTGCTTCACCGAGTCGACGAGCTGACCTATCGCGAAATCGCCGAGCGGCTCGGCATCAGCATTCCGACCGTCCAGTATCATGTCGGACGGGCGTTGGCCCACATCTCCACGGCTCTCGAAACCGAATGACCCAGATCGATCGACTGCGGATGCGCGAACTGCGCGAGGATGCGGCCATGTGGTTCGCGCTTATGCGCGGGCCCGAAGCCGAAGCGCAGCGGGCGCATTTCGACGCCTGGCTGCAAGCCGATCCGGCGCATCGCCAAGCCTACAATCATGTCAGCGAAGTGTTCAGTCTCGGCAAGGGGCTCAAGCTGGCTGCCGCCGCGCCGGATGCCGGTCCATCCGCCCAGAGGGCCATGCCGGCGATACTCGGGCGCCTCGTCGGCAGTCCGGTGGTCGTGCTGCTGCTTCTCGCCGTCGCCGTGCCCGTGCTGATCGCGCTCACCACGACGGCCATGCGCGCCATGGGGCCGCGCCATCCGTTGATCGTGACAAGCGGCCTGGGCCGGCAAGGCGAGGAGACAACCAGCCTGGTCACTGCGCACGGCGACGTGCGGGCGTTCCGCCTCGCCGACGGGTCGCGCCTGATCCTCGATGCCGACAGTCGGGTGCAGGTCGCGCTGTCGGCGCGGCAGCGCGACCTGGCTCTGCTGCGCGGGCGCGCGCGCTTCTTCGTCGCCCACGAACAGCGCCCCTTCGTCGTGACCGCTGGCGGCGGTACGATCCTGGCCCGCGGCACGATCTTCGACGTCGCCCTGCGCGGCGCGGGCGGGGCCAGTGTCGATCTCATCGAAGGCGTGGTCGACGTCCGCCAGCCGCCCGCCCGTGGCGTTCCGCCGACTTCCTCCCAAGGCGGCAGCGGCGCGGTAACGCGGCTGAGCGCGGGTCATGGTCTCGCCATTGGCGGGGCTGGTCAGGCGGCGCTGCCAACGGCGCGGCCACTGGCCCGCACCGATTGGCCCAGCGCGTTGCGCGACTTCACGGACGTGCCCTTGCGCGAGCTCATCGCGGAAGCCAATCGCTACGCCGACCGGCCCCTGGGCCTGGCCGATCCCGCGCTGGGCGATCTGCGCGTGTCGGGCACGTTCCGCATCCGCGAGCCGGCCCGCCTTGCCGGAAACCTCGCTGCGCTGCTCGATCTTGCGCTCGTGGACAGCCCTTCCGGCCTTGTCCTGGCCCGCCGCTGCAGCCCCGACGTAAAAAATTCCTGCCCGCCCTCATAAATTCCGTTGGGACGGCATGGATACCCCTGAACGGCCCGCAACGAGGCCATGGGGGTATCCATGAAACACAACAAATCGAATGCATTCTTGCTCGCCGCGAGCCTGTGGGCGCTGGCCGTTCCGGCTGCGGCCCAGGAAGCACGCCAGGACCTGCACTTGCCCGCCCAGAGTCTCGGGGATGCCTTGCGCGCCCTGGGCAACGCAACCGGGCGCGAGATCATCTTCACCCCCGCTGTCGTCGCCGGCAAGTCGGCCATGCCGATCGATGGCACTTATACGGTCCGCGAGGCGGTCGACCTGCTGCTGGCGGGCAGCGGCCTGGTCGCACTGGAGCGTGACGGGAGTGTCCTCGTCGTGGGGCGATCGCCGGCAGCGCAAGGCGGTGCGGACAACGCGGCGGACACCGGCGCGATCGTGGTGACCGGCTCGCGCATCCGCGGCGCACCGCCAGCCTCGCCGGTCATAACCCTGAGCAGCCGCGACATCGTCCGGGCGGGGCAGACCGATCTCGGTGAAGCGGTCCGCACGCTGCCGCAGAGCTTTGCCGGCGGCCAGAACCCGGGCGTCGCGCCCGGTGCGCCGGGCAGCAACAACAACCAGAATTCGGCATCGAGCATCAACTTGCGCGGGCTCGGACCGGATGCAACGCTGACGCTGCTCAATGGCCACCGCCTTGCCTATGGCTCCTTCACCCAGGCGATCGACGTCAATGCGATACCGCTGGCGGCCGTCGAGCGCATCGAGATCGTGGCTGATGGCGCTTCGGCGGTCTATGGCTCGGACGCGGTCGGCGGCGTGGCCAACATCATCCTGCGCAAGGACTACGACGGCGTTTCGACCACCGCACGGCTCGGCGGCGCCACCGATGGCGGCGACACGCAGCAGCAGTATAGCCTCGTTGCGGGAACCACCTGGAACGGTGGCGGCCTCATCGCGACGTACGATTTCGAGAAGGATACCGCGATCACCGCGCGGCAGCGCAGTTTTACCCAGTATATGCCGGGCAACACCACGTTGCTGCCGGGCCTTACCCGGCACAGCGGGGTGCTGAGCCTCCACCAGGAGCTGGCGCCGCGTCTGACGTTCAGCGTCGACGGGCTCTACAACTGGCGGCGCTCGGCCACGGTCCTGCAGGTCCCTGGCAGTTCGCGCTATACGACCGAGCCGACCAACCAGTCTTTCGCGATCGCGCCCTCGCTGACGTTCGCGGCGACCCCATCGCTGGCCTTTGCCCTGAGCGGCGTCTATGGCCAGGACCACACCGACACCAGGCAGTTCACCATCACGGCGGACGGTGCGGTCAGCGCCTATCCCTATTGTTACTGCAATTCGGTGAAGTCGCTCGAGGCGAGCGCGCAAGGCGACCTTGTCGATCTCCCCGCGGGCGCGATCCGGTTTGCCGCCGGCGCGGGCTATCGCGACAATGGCTATCTCAACCGGTCGGTCAGCTTGCCCGCGCCGATCGATGCCCATCAGGACAGCTATTATGGGTTCGGCGAAATCTACGTCCCGCTGGTGGCACCAGGACAGGGGATCGCCGCTATCCACCGCCTGTCGCTGACCGGTGCCCTGCGCTACGAGAGGTATCCTGGGATCGATTCGGTTCTAACGCCGAAGCTGGGCGCGATCTACGCGCCGAGCCCGGATATCGATTTCAAGGCATCCTGGGGCAAGTCGTTCAAGGCGGCGACACTCTACCAGCAATACCAGCCGCAATATGCCTTTCTCTATGCCGCGACGACACTGGGTGGCACGGGCTACCCGGCCGATGCGACGGTGCTGCTGGTCAATGGCGGCAATCGCGCGCTCAAGCCCGAGCGCGCCACGTCCTGGTCGGCGACCGCGACCGTGCATCCGCGCGCTGTGCCCAGGCTGCAGGTGGAAGGCAGCTATTTCGAGATATCCTATCGCGATCGGGTCGCGCAGCCGTTCCAGGGCACCGATTTCTATACCGCGTTGAGCGGGCAAACCCTCACGCGTTTCGTCGACCCCGACCCTTCTGCAGCCCAGCAGGCGGCGCTGATCGCCGCAGCGCCCGTGCCTCTCTTCAACTATTCGGGCCTTGCCTATGACCCCAACGCTGTTGTCGCCGCGGTCTACAACGCCTTCTTCAACGTCGCGCGCCAGAAGATCCGGGGTGTCGATCTCACCGCGCGGTACGAGGCCGATCTTGGCTCGGGCGATACGCTGCTGTTCAACGGTTCGGCGTCCTGGCTGCAGTCGCGGCAGCAACTCGATCCCTCGCTGCCGGTTACCGAGCTGGCCGGCACGATCTTCAATCCGCCGCACTGGCGGGGTCGCGCCGGTGCGACCTGGACACGCGGCGCCCTGAGCGCGTCGGCCTTCGCCAACTACACCGGCTCTGTCGAGGATACCCGCAGCAGCCCGGCAGTCCGCGTTGCCTCGCAGACGACCGTCGACCTTGCCCTGGTCTACCGCGCCTCCCCGCAAGGGCTGATCCCCGGCGTGGGTTTCGCGCTCGCGGTGCGCAATCTGTTCAACGACAAGCCGGCCTATGCGCGCGCCGTCGCGGACTATTATGTCAGTTACGATTCCACCAACCAGTCCGCGATCGGCCGCTTCGTCAGCCTTTCGCTGACCAAGGAGTGGTAAGCGATGGCCGATCACTCTCCTGCGGTTGCAGGATCGGGGCCGGTCGCCGAACCGGCCTTGAGACAGCGCGTGCGGGGCGCGTTACGCTGCGCGGTGGCTAGCCTTGCGCTTGGCCTGACGCTGGTCCCCGTCGCAGCCCTGGCCAACCAGACGCCCTGCGACCTGCTGCCACCCGCGTCGGCACCAGCGCCTCTCGCGGCGCAGCGTCCCATCACCGCGCTCGATCTCGTGCAACTGCGCGACTTCGGGGGCATGCAGTTCGATACGTATGCCGGCCCCCCGGCGGCCTTGTCGCCCGATGGCCGGCATATCGCGCTGCAGCTGCGCCGCGGCGATCCCGCAACCAATCGCTATTGCACCGGTATCCTGATCAAGGACACGGACACCGGTGAACCGGCGCGGCGGGTCGCCGATGGCGGTGCAATCATCAGGCTGTCCTTCGACAAGTATGGCTTTGCCGGGTTGGTTGTGGGGGCACCCGTGCCTTCGGTCCTGCGCTGGTCGCCCGATGGCCGCAGGCTCGCCTTCACCAAGGCGACCGGCGGCGTCATGCAGCTGTTCGTGATCAGGCCCGATGGCTCGGACGAGACGCAGTTGACGCGTTCGGGGGTATCGATCGACGATTTCCAATGGCTGCCTGGCGGCGACGCGATCGTCTATGCCAGCCGCAGCGCCCTGCTCGACGCGGAGCAGCGGATCGACGACGAGGGACTGCATGGCTGGCGCTACAATGGGCGCTTCTGGCCCCTGGCCGGAGGGCGCCCGCACCCGCCATCGACCACGCCCAGCCAGATCGCCGTGATCGCGCTGGCGGACCGCATGACGCACCCGGCAACAGACAGGGAGCGCCTTGTCCTCGAGCCGGCGGGCACTCCCGGCTGGCCGATCGGCGCCACCGACCTGCTGCCGATCGGCAGCACGTCCGATCGTGCCTGGTTGGCACCTGTCGATCGCGATGCGCTGTTCAAGCCGAATGTCCTGCATGTCATGGTCGAGGGGCATGAACGGCCTTGCCCGCAATCGCTTTGCACAGATGTGGTCGCGATGTGGAAACGCAACGCGCGCACGATCCTGTTCCTCAGGCGACAAGGCGTCGCCCGCAGCGAGATGGCGCTGTTGCGCTGGGATTTGAACAAAGGCGCCCCGCGTCTCCTGCACCAGACAACCGACCCTTGGCTCGGCTGCCAGCTGGGGCCGCGCGAACTGGTCTGCACGGCGGAAGGCGCCACCACGCCGCGCCATGTGATCGGCGTCGATCCGGACAGCGGTCATGTGCGCATGATCTACGATCCCAATCCCGAGTTCGCGGCGATCCGGTTGCTTCAGCCCGAGCGGCTGGTCTGGCGCAATGCCTTTGGCATCGACACCTTTGCCGACCTGGTCCTTCCGGCCGATTATCGTCCCGGCCATCCCGTGCCGCTCATCGTCGTGCAATATGACTCGCGCGGCTTCCTGCGCGGTGGGACCGCCGACGAGTTTCCCATTCAACTTTTCGCGGCGAGCGGATTCGCTGTGCTCAGTTTCAACCGGCCGCCGTGGTTTGCCCTTCGCGACAAGCCGCGCGACCTTTTCGGGTTTCTCCAGGCCAATCAGCGGGACTGGTCGGATCGCCGCAGCGTCCAGTCCTCGCTAGCCCGTCTTATTCATGAGGTCGCTGTTCCGGTCTGATCGGTTTTGATTGTTCGCTGGCGGCATGATGCAGTGGCGCGTCATCGACGGTGTTTTCAC
>NZ_JBEPKW010000015.1:0-57869 GCF_040544855.1 Novosphingobium sp. 1529 | reverse complement strand
CGCAGCGCATCGCGGGGTGGAGCAGCCCGGTAGCTCGTCAGGCTCATAACCTGAAGGTCGCAGGTTCAAATCCTGCCCCCGCAACCATCTCTCAACACAGCCTAACACACAACAGCCCCGGCCAAACAAGGCACGGGGCTTTCTGGCGTTCAGGATCCCGCTAATCGGCGGCAAAACGCCACCAGGCGGCATCGCCCGTGCTGGCCAGCCTGGCTGAATCCGAGCGCGAGCCGCAAGCGCAGGTCCATTGCGGAACCTTTTTGCGCTGCAGCAAATATCAAAATGCTTTGGTCCTTTTGTAAGCGGGGTCGCGGCCCCACCTTGCGTGCATGAAGCGCAGCGCCGAGTCTTCGCGCCCTAATCGGGCTGGAGTGCGCTGCTACTATGATAATCTCGGGTGACGATCCTGTGAGCAAGGGAGCGCAGCGGTTCGAGGTATTCACGGGCGCGGGCAAGCGGCGCGAGTGGCCACCAGAGGTGAAGGCGTCGATTGTTGCCGAGTGCTATTCGGGCGGTGAAGGTGTCAGTGCCGTTGCTCGCCGGCATGGACTTGATCCTTCGCAGGTATACGCATGGCGGAGGGATCTGCGGAAGCAACTCGAGGCGGCGGGCGTAGTTCTGCCGGCGACGGAGCCGGAAGCGCCATCATTTGTGCCTGCCATAGTCGAGGCGGACGTGACGGTGGCTTCTTCACCCAAGCGTCGCCCGCACCGCCGGCGCCGCTCGACCGGTGCAGCGGTCTAGTTGGAGATTGACGGCGTGGCGGTAAAGATTGGCCGTGGTGCCGATGCCGGCGTGATTGCCGCGGTGATCGAAGCGCTCAAGGCAACACGATGATCGGACCAGGCGCTGGCGCGCGCGTAATGGTGGCAACGCGTCCGGTAGACTTCCGCAAGGGACCCGACGCCCTGGCCGCGTTGGTAGGCGCCGAATATGGCGGCGATCCTTTTTCTGGTGTGATCTACGTGTTCCGGGCCAAGCGGTCAGACCGGGTCAAACTGGTCTGGTGGGACGGCACCGGGCTGTGCCTGATGGCCAAGAAGCTAGAGTCCGGCGGCTTCAAGTGGCCGGCGATCCAGGACGGCGTGATGCGGCTGACTTCCGCACAATTGGCGGCTTTGCTGGAAGGTCTGGATTGGCGCCGGGTGCACGGTGGACGCAAGCCCATCGCCCCGCAGATTGCCGGTTGACGCAGGGTTCTTCCGCTGATTCACTGCCTTCATGCTGGTGGAAGCGGACCTGCCCGAAGACATCGAAGCGCTTCGCGCGTTTGCGCTCGAGCAGTCTCGCAAGCTGGCCGACGTAACGGTCGCCAAGGGCGAGGCCGATGCGGAGATCGAGCGGCTCCAGTCGATCATCGACGCGTTCATGCGCCACCGGTTCGGGCGCAAGTCCGAGCAACTCGATCCCGACCAACTCGAGTTCGGCCTCGAAGATGTCGAGACCGCGCTCGGCCAGGCGCGCGCCGCGCGCGAGGCGGCTATCGTCAAGGCTGGAGGCGCGCGGCCGCGCAAGGCCAACCGCGGTGCGTTACCCGTACATCTCGAGCGGATCGAACAGGTCGTCGATGTTGAAGCGAAGGCCTGTCCTTGCTGTGGTGGTACACTCCACCAGATCGGTGAGGACGTGGCCGAGCGTCTCGACGTCGTGCCGACCAGCTTCCGCGTGCTGGTCACGCGCCGCCCGCGTTATGGTTGCCGCTCCTGCGAAGGCGCGGTCGTGCAAGCACCGGCACCAGCGCGGATCGTGGAGGGCGGCATTCCCACCGAAGCGCTGATCGCGCATGTGCTGGTCACCAAGTATGC
The DNA here is from genome assembly GCF_040544855.1 of Novosphingobium sp. 1529. Classification (NCBI taxonomy): domain Bacteria; kingdom Pseudomonadati; phylum Pseudomonadota; class Alphaproteobacteria; order Sphingomonadales; family Sphingomonadaceae; genus Novosphingobium; species Novosphingobium sp. 1529. Next base: position 56,064 of record NZ_JBEPKW010000015.1, on the reverse strand, counting down.
CGATCATGTCCCGCTTTACCGCCAGGCCCAGATCTACGCGCGGCAAGGCGTCCAGCTCGACCGCTCGACCTTGGCTGACTGGGTTGGCCGGGCGGCATGGTATCTGCGACCCTTGCGAGATCGCATTCTCGAAGAGCTGCGACGATCCCAGCGTCTATTTGCTGACGAGACCACCGCCCCCGTGCTCGATCCCGGACGCGGGCGGACGAAGACAGGGCAGCTCTGGGCCTATGCCCGCGACGACCAGCCGTGGGGCGGCGGTGATCCACCACTGGTGGCCTACGTCTACGCGCCCGATCGCAAGAGTGAGCGCGCCCAGGCACACCTGGGGAGCTATTCCGGCATCCTACAGGTCGATGGCTACAGCGGTTATCCCGCGCTGGCCAAGCGTGGCCAGCAGCTCAGCCTGGCGTTCTGCTGGTCGCACGTTCGGCGCAGATTCTACGAACTGGCCAAGAACTCCCCGGTCGCGGCAGAGGTGCTGCGCCGCATCGCCATGCTCTATGCCATCGAAGAGCAGGTCCGTGGCACCTCGGCAGAACAGCGCCGCGCCATGCGCGCTGAACAGGCCCGCGTTGTCGTCGATGACCTGCACCTCTATCTCGAGGCAAGGCTTCGCCAGGTCAGCGCCAAGAGCAAGCTCGCCGACGCTATCCGCTACGCCTTGACCCGCTGGACCGGGCTGTCGCTGTTCCTCGACGATGGCCGCGTCGAGCTGGATTCCAACACCGTCGAGCGATCAATCCGGCCTTTGGCCCTCAATCGCAAAAACGCACTCTTCGCCGGTTCGGATGAGGGCGGCGACAACTGGGCGGTGATTGCTACGCTTATCGAGAACTGCAAAATCTCGGGCGTGAATCCACACACTTGGTTGGCCCAGACACTCGCCAAGCTCGCCAGCGGTCATCCAGCCAACGCCGTCGACGAACTCATGCCCTGGATCGCCGTGGCCTGAGAACGTCGCTTACGTCCTTTTCAAATTGCTTCATACACAAGGCCGGTGTCTATCCGTTTAGATACCGTGATTTAGGGGCAATCGTTGGACCATCATCAACCTGTTCGTCGCCCGTCGCGGGCGAACTTTCTGCGCGCGCAAGCCAGCCTGGCTGCCATGGCGGTCGTCTTGCCAGCCCATGCCTGGGCGCAATGCGTGGAAACGACGGACACTGCGGTGACCTGTACCGGCACGGCCAGCGATGGTTATGTCATCACGCGTTCGGGTACGGCCCTGACGGTTGACGAGGGCGCCAGCCTGAACACCAACGGCCCGGCGGCAATCACGGTGGCGATGCCGGCCACAGCGTCGTTTCAGTCGCGCTATGCCACGATCACGGTCAATGGTGCTGTGTCGAATACGGGGACTGCGGGCATTGCCGTGCTATCTGGGCCAGCCGATTCCAGCGGCACCGATTTTGCCGGCTCCAGCGTCAATCTTAGCGTTGGCGAGAACGGCACGGTCGCGGGCGCGTACGGCATCACCTTGGCGAGAAGCCCTGGCAATCCCTATGGCAGCACCTGGCTGTCGATCGCCAATGCCGGCACCATCACCGGCACGAGCGGCGTGGCGATCTACGATACCAACCCCAATTTCAGCTTCAATACGATCTACAACACCGCCAGCGGGTTTATCGGCGCGATCCAGGCCAATGCCGCAATTCGCAACAGCGGCACGATCGACGGCGGAGCGCTGAGCGCGATCGCGCCATCGCTGGGCAATAGCGCATATTATCGCACGGTATGGAACGACGGCACGATCACGTCTGGCAGTGCCAGCCCTACCATCGTGCTGAGCTATGGCACGGTGACCAACAGCGGGACGATCAGCAACACCGGCAGCGGGGCTGCGATCGGCGGTGCGTCATACCTGACGCTGACCAACCTTGCGGGCGGCACGATCAGCGCCAGTGGCGCCAGCGTGATCGACGGAACGCCGGTCCAGGCGGACATTACCAACAGCGGCGTGATCAGCAACACCGGCGATGGCACGATCATTGCCGCTGGCAGCGGCACGCTCAATGTCACCAACGCTGCCGGCGGCATGATCTCAGTCAAGCCCGGCAATACCGTGTTGAGCACGCAAGGCAGCCTCAACCTGGTGAACCAAGGCACAATCGTCGGCAATGTCCTCACCGGGGCTGGCAACAGCACGATCGATTCATCCCAAGGGTCGATCGCCGGCAATGTCGTGTTCGGATCGGGCGATGACGTGCTGGTGGGGACGCTCAACGGCGGGAACCTGGTAACCGGCATTTCCGGCGCAATCGATGGCGGCGCCGGGGTCAATACCTTGAAGCTGGTGACCAGCAGCGATGCGACACTGTCGGCAGCGCCGGTGCTGCCGACGCATTTCACCCAGCTCAGCCTGGCGCCCATCTTCGGCACGACGCTGACCGTGGCAAGCGACTATCCCACTGTATCGTCGCTCTACTTCGATGGTGCTGGAACGCTCTTGAACCAGGCCAGGATCAGCGGGACCGGAACGGTGGTGAGCAATACTTCGTTCTATCCAGCGGGCGGAACGTTCGTGAACGAGGGCCCTATTACCAGCCAGACCGGCGGTGATGCTTATGCCGTCGACCTTGCCAATACCGTCATCGATAACAAGGCATCCATTTCCGCAAGCGGCAATGGCCTCAGGACAAACGGCGACAATTTCACCAATAGCGGCACGATCACCGCGGGCGGCACGGCTGCCTCGGTCTATACTGGCTCGGGCTTCAGCAACAGCGGCACGATCCGTTCGACCGGCGGAACTGCCCTGGAACTGACCTATACCTGTATCTGCACATCCGGCACCAACAGCGGCACGATTGCTGGAGCGACGACCGGAGTTCTGCTGGGTGACGGGATCCTGACCAATACCGGACAGATCAGCGCGTCTGGGACGGCCGTGGTGCTGGGAGCTTATGCCCAGATCGACAATCGCGCCGGGGGCATCATCACCGGCGGCAATGCCGCCATCGCGCCAAGCGAGTCCTGGGCATTTTACATCCGTGTCTATAACGCCGGCACGATCAATGGGGACGTCAAGATCGCCACTCGCACTGGCAACTCCTCCTATGGCGGGACGATGTACGTTGCGACCAGTGGTGGGATGCTTAACGGCAATCTGACCCTGGGGCGGGATGACGTGCTGATGACCACGCTGAGTGGGCCGGGAACCAGCGGCTTTGCCGGGATCAACGGCGTGGTTCAGGCGGATCATTCGGAATTGCGATATGACGTGACGGGCGACGCGAGCGCCACCCTGGCGCTGCCCAGTGGCTTTGCCCGCGTCGGCTATCAGGTTGCGAGCGGCACCACCCTGGCATTGCATGCCGATGGAACCTGGGGTTCCACGGTGAGCATCGCCGGCACCGGCAATGTCGTGCTGAGCGGTACGGTCGCCACGACCGACATGGTGGCCTTGGGCACGACGTCGGTGATTCCGACCCAGGCCACTGGATACAATGGCAGCGTCGCGAGCATACCTGCCACGATCACCAACAATGGCACGCTGTCAGCCACGCGCAGCGGTACGACCAATCCGGTGGGCACGGTCGTGCTGCCCACGGCATACTATTCCTATGAGACGGGCACGACGTTCATCAACAACGGGACTGTCCGCCTGACCGACAGCTCTTCGGGCGGCAATACTATTAACTATTATGGCGCCGTCACCGCGCAGACCGTGGTGAATGCCGGCACGATCGTGGCCGATGGCAGTGTGGGCGTGACTGCCAGTACGTTGACGAACACGGGCAGTATCACCGCGAGCCAAAGCGCGGTGCAAATGATCGGCACCACGGTGAACAACAGCGGCGAACTCGTCAGCACGGGTGGCGCTGCGATCGCCATGTCGAGCTATGGCTATTACAGCGGGACAAACCAGGTGACCAATCTAGCGGCACGATTACCGGTGTTGGCGACGCGGTGGAGATGGGCGGCGGCTTGGTGCGCAACGCTGGCGTCATCAACGGAACCGTCGATCTGGGTTATTCCCAAGTCTATGACCGCGCTTACAACAGCGGCGTCTATATTGCCGATGGCGGGACGATCAACGGGAACCTGCTGTTCGGCGACGGCAATGATCAGCTGATCGAGACGGGAGCCGGTTTCGGCGTGACCGGCATGATCGATGGTGGAGCAGGCACCAACTCGGTGGGGCACCTGCGCAGCGGGACGGCAACCGTAACGCTGGGCAAGGCATTGCCCGCAGGTTTCACGCAGGAACTCACGATCGCCGACGGTGCCGACGCGCAGGTCACTCTCGCCGGCCCATCAGGTTATACCGGCAACATCTTGGTCGCTGGTACCGGCACGATCATCAACCAGTTGGCCACCACAGGCGGCGTAAGCACGCTCTCGGGCTATACCGTCCAACTCGTGCCTGGCCTGCAGGGCGATCTGGCGGGCTTCGTCAATCGCGCGGATATCGGCCGGGCTTGGGTGGCCACGGCGTTGTTCGACAACAGCGCCAGCATTGGTTCGCCGACCTTGACGGGGTCTGCCGTTGCGGCGTGGAGCAGGTCCAGCCTGATTTTCAACAACAGCGGCCGCATCGGAAACAATGGCGTGAGCCCGGCTGTCGACCTGGCGGCCAATACCTTCGCCGGTAGCAGCGTAAGCAACAGCGGCGTGATCACTGGCGGCCTCAGCATCGTGGATGGCGGTTACCTTTACCCACAGCCAACGGAAGCCGGCACCCTCACTATCGCCAACAGTGGCACGATCACGGGCTTCACGCCGCAGACCGATCCCGATTGGTACGGCTATGGGCAACCCGTGGGCTATGCCGTTTCTGTCGCGGCTGACGCCAGCAACATGGTCTCGTTTGACAACAGTGGCCGTATCGTTGGGAACGTCTATCTGTTGAGCGGCAATGCCACGCTGATCAACAGCGGATCGATCACCGGTGACATCGTGACCTGGAACGGTGACGACCGCCTAGTCATGAACGGTGCGTTTGCCGGATCGATCTATGCCGGCGGCGGCACCAATGTGCTGGAAATCAACGGTGGCAGCCAGGCCGCACCAGTGGCGCTGGACACGGTAATCGGGGTTTCGAGCCTGACCCAAAGCGGCGGATTTGCCACACTGGCAAACCAGGGCAGTTTTGGCAGTGTGGTGCTGACCGGTGGGCGGCTCGTCGGCCTGGCCGGTTCGGTGATGTACGCCGACAGCATTACCGTGGGGCGTGGCGCGGTGTTCGGTTCGGCGGGCACGGTCAACGGCAATCTTACCGTCAACGGCACGCTCAGCCCCGGGGCTTCGCCCGGGACGATGACGGTCAATGGCAACGTCCTGCTGGCCACCGGATCGACCACGGTGTTCGAAATCGCGCCCAGTGCCCGTGACAAGCTGAACATCAACGGGACGCTGACGATCAATTCCGGGAGCACGTTGCAGATCGTGGCGACCACGCCGGTCAAGGTGGGTTCCACGCTGGACCTGATTACCGCATCGGGCGGGGTGACCGGCCAGTTTGACACGGTAACGGGCCTGGCCGGTTCGCTGCGCACCTTGGCCAACGGTGACCTGGGCCTGCTGGTGCAGTTTGCCAATGCGCCGGGCTATGCGCCGCAGGTGCGCCGCGCGATCGGCTATATCAACACTGCCATGGCGGCGGCCGATGCCCCGGCGGCGCTGTTCCCCGCGCTCGACAGCTTGCAGGACAGCAACGGCGCACCGATCGTTGCAGCGTTCGCACGCCTGACGCCAGAACCCTATGCCGATGCGCTGCAGATCGGCACGGAAACGGCGCTGGCCCTGGCCAGCACCAGCCGGACGATGGGCGAGGCCGAGGCGCGTGGCGACAGCCACGTCTTCGGGTTTGGCCAGATGGTGGGCGGCACGCGCCAGTTCAGTGCGAATGGGGCGCAAGGAGTGAGCGCGGCAACGCTCAATGGCTATGGCGGCCTGGTTGGCCTGGGTGTCGGTGGCGAAGGCTATGCCGTCGCTGCCTATGTCGGGTGGATGGACCGGCACCAGACGATTGCCAGCCTGGGCGCATCGACCAAGGCCAGCGGCGCGATCGGCGGCGTGACCGCGCGGTTTGGCGGGAAAACCCGCGTTACGCTGTCTGCCAGCTATGACGATGCCGATGCCTTTACCCGCCGCACCGTGCCCGATGCCGGGGTGATCACGGCCAGCTATTCGCTGCCCAGCTGGTCTTTCGATGCCTCGCTCAGCCGCACGGTCCCGCTGGGATCGGGTTGGTTGTTGCGTCCGCAAGTGGGCACGACCTGGGTGCGGACCAGCCACGAGGCGATCCAGGAAGCGAGCGCCCATCCCTTTGCCCTCGATGTGGCGCGGGCGCGCCTGACCCAAGGCTTTGTCGACGCCGGGCTTGGCTTCGAGACCGCGCCGGATGCTGCCTCGCCGTGGCGTCGCTTTGTCACGCTGGGCATGCGCTATCGCGTGCAGGGGCGCCAGGCGCGGGCGTTTGCCAGCCTGGCGGGCTCGACCGACGAACTGGAGGCTGTGGGCGTGCGGCGCAACCGCTTGAGCGCCAGCCTGGCGGCCGGCGTTGAGTATCAGATGGCGCCGGGCGCCACGCTGTTCCTCACCGGTTCGGGCGAGCTGGGCGCGCCGAGCAATGGCGGCAGCGCCACGGCGGGGCTGCGCTTCCGGCTGTGATCCCCGGCGCTCAGGACAGGCGGCGAACCGCCTCGTCCTGGGCGATCAGGGGCAGCAGGGCGTTCATGTCCGGCCCGTGGTCCATGCCGGTCAGCGCCTGGCGCAGCGGCAGGAACAGGGCCTTGCCCTTGCGGCCGGTGCTGTCTTTCAGCGCGGCAGTAAGCGCGGGCCAGGGATTGGCCCAATCGAGCGCGGCGGCAACCTGCGCGGCTTGAGACAGGAAGGCGCGGGTCTCTTCATCGAACGCCGGCGAGGCAATCGGCCCCTGGATCACCTGCCACCAATCGGCCGCTTCGCCGATGTGGGCCAGGTTGGGGCGGATCGCTTCCCACGCCGCGGCGCCCATGCCGGCGGGCAGCAGGGCAGCGACGCGGTCATAGGGCAGGCGATGGACCACGGCGGCGTTGACGCGTTGCAGTTCTGCCTCGTCAAACCGGGCCGGCGCGCGGCCGAAATGGGCGAGGTTGAAACTGGCGGCGAGGTCTGCCGCGTCGAGCGCCGGATCGACCGGATCGGACGTGCCGAGGCGGGCGAGCAGGGTGACCAGGGCTTCGGGCTCGATCCCCGCTTCCCGCAAGTCGGCCACGCCGAGCGAGCCCAGGCGCTTGGACAGCTTGCCCTCGCTGCCGGTCAGCAGCGCTTCGTGGGCAAAGCGCGGGGGCTGGACGCCAAGCGCCAGGAACATCTGCACTTGCGTGGCAGTGTTCGACACGTGGTCTTCGCCGCGCAGCACATCGGTTACGCCCATTTCAATATCGTCGATCGCGCTGGGCAGCATATAGAGCCACGAGCCATCGGCGCGGCGCACCACCGGATCGGACATCTGGCGCGGATCGAAATGCTGGGGCCCGCGAATGCCATCGTCCCAGGTGATCGGGGTGTCGTGATCCAGCATGAAGCGCCAGTGCGGCTTGTCACCGGCAGCGGCGCGGGCGGCGTGATCGGCCTCGGTCAGGGAAAGGGCGGCGCGGTCATAGATCGGCGGCAGTCCGCGCCCGAGCAGGATCTTGCGTTTCAGATCAAGTTCCTGCGCGGTCTCATAGCAGCGATAGAGCCGGCCTTGCGCGATCAGTCGCTCGAACGCGGCCTCGTAAATGGCAAAGCGCGCAGACTGGCGCTCTTCGCGCTCGGGATGGAGGCCAAGCCAGGCAAGATCGGCGCGGATCGCCGCGACATGCTCCTCGCGGCTGCGCGCCGCATCGGTATCGTCGATGCGCAGCAGGAAGCGCCCACCATGCTTTTGCGCCAGCAACCAGTTGTGCAGCGCGGTGCGGATGTTGCCGACATGCAGGCGGCCGGTGGGCGAGGGCGCAAAGCGGGTAACCACAGTCATGGCCCGCGCTATAGCGCGATTGGCGGCTAAGGCCAGCCGGGGACTTATCCGAACAGGCGCGGCGCCAGCTGGGCAACCTCCGCATCGGTCAGTTCGATGTGGAACACATCGGCAAGGGTGCGCTGCCAGGCGGCTGCATCGGGAAGTTCGCTGACGTCGCGCCCATGCGCGGTCTGCGCCGTCATCTGGCGATCGAGCAGCGAGGCAAAGCCCTGCGGCTGCACGATCGAGACGATGCAGGCCTGGGTAAAGCGCGATTCCGGCCGGGTGGCGACCCAGTGGTTGGCCATGGCCAGGTCCAGCGCAGCCACTTCGGTGGTGTCGAAGCTGTATTGCGCCTCCCACGTGGTGCCGTCCTGGCTGCGTTCCACTTCCCATTCGCCGCGCAGCGAGCCGGGCGCGCGGGCGCGGCGCAAGCGGTGGCGATAGCCATCGGCGGCGAGCGCGCTGGCGCCGTCGGCCAGGGGCATGGGCGGCACATAGGACGAACCGAAACCGGCATCGGCCAGCCACTGCTCGCCGGCCAGCGTCACCAGGCTGAACGTGTGTGTGCGCGGTGGCACCACGCCGGGCAAGACGCGCAACCACACCCGCGCCAGCAGCGGCCGCGTGGGCATGCCCATGGTGGCCAGCATCGCCCCGAACAGGCGATTGTGTTCAAAGCAATAGCCACCGCGCGGGCGATCGACCAGCTTGCCCCGGATATCGGCCGGTTCCAGGCCGATGCCCCGGCCCAGCATCACGTCGAGATTTTCAAACCCGATCGCCTGGCGATGGGCGCGCTGCACCTGTTCCAGGCCTTGGGGCGTGGCGGCAGGCGCGGAGGCAAGGCCAATGCGGGCGAGATAGCTGGGCAGATCGCAGATCATGCGCTGCCACTTAACGGCTATGGCCTACAAGGCAATCACCAGATCGCGGGTGATCTGGTCTACGCTGGTGCAGCCGCATTGCGCCATGGCCAGTTCGAAGCCGGTGCGCAGGATATGCAGCATATGCGCCACGCCGGCCATGCCGCCCACCGCCAGGGCATGGTATTGCGGCGCGCCTACCAGCACTGCCCGCGCGCCCAGCGCCATGGCCTTGAGCACATCGGCGCCGCTGCGGATACCTCCATCGAACAGCAGCGGATAGTCTGCGCCCAGCGCCGCATGCATCGCCGGCAGCAGCATGAGCGCGGGCGCCACGCCATCGAGCACGCGCCCGGCATGGTTGGAGACGATCACCCCATCGGCCCCGGCATCGCGGGCGCGCAGCGCGTCATCGGGGTGGAGCAGGCCCTTGACCACCAAAGGCAGCGTGGTTTCGCGGCGCAGCCAGGCCAGGGTGTCCCAGGTTGGAGCCTGCGCGGCGAGCGCGCTGCCGAATACCAGCTGGCCGCTGTGGGCATGGGTGTGATGACGCGGCGGCGCCTGCCCGGCAAGATTGGCTGCCTCCACGCCGGGCGGCAACGTAAATTCGGCACGCTTGATGGCGGCATCCACCGTTACCACCAAGGCGCCATAGCCGGCTGCCTCGGCCCGGCGCACCAGGGCGAGCGTGTCTGCCGGATCGGGCTGGACATAGAGCTGGAACCAGGCGGGCGGCGGCGCGGGGCGCTGCAATTCCCTGGCCGCATCGAGCAGGGCCTGGACGATCGTTTCCAGCGCCACGCTCGACAAGGTGCTGGTCACCAGCGCGGTGTCGAGCGCGGCGGCGGCCTGGGCCGTGGTGATTTCTCCCTGGGCATGGGCCAGCCGCTGATAGGCCACCGGGGCGAGCAGGATCGGCGCGGCGTGGGCCTGGCCGAACATCATGGTGCCGGTGCTGCCGCCGTCGAGCGGGCGCAGCATGCGCGGCACCAGGCCCCAGCGCGCCAGGGCGGCACGGTTGGCATCTGTGTGGCCCTGCTGGATATGTGCCCAGGTAGCCGGATCGATGAGTGCGGCGGCGTGCCGCTCGTAATCATCGAGCGTGACGATGTCGGCCGGCAGGGGCAAGCCGGTCATGGCTGCGACCAGCGGCGCAGCAGATTGTGATAGACGCCGGTGAGCGCCGCGACCGAGGGATGATCGGGCTGGTCGGCGGCAAGGGCCTGGATCGCCTGGTCCATCTCGAACAGGCTGCGGCGGTCGGCCTCGGCCGGGACCAGGCTTTGCGTCCAGAAGAACGCGGCCAGGCGTGCGCCGCGCGTCACCGGGGTGACGTGGTGGTGGCTGGTGCCGGGATAGAGCACCATGTCACCCGCGGCGAGCTTTACCCGGTGCGCGCCATAGCTGTCTTCCACCACCAGTTCGCCGCCATCGTATTCGTGCGGATCGGACAGGAACAGCGTGCTGGAAATGTCGGTGCGCACATAGGTGTCGGTGCCGGGCAGGCGGAACAGGGCGTTGTCGATGTGGCTGCCGTAAGTGCCGCCGCCTTCATAGCGGTTGAAACGCGGCGGCAGCACGCGCAGCGGCAGCGCGGCGGCGATGAACAGCGGCGTTTGGCCGAGCCGTTCGAGAATGCGCTGGCCCAGCGCGGAGCCCACCGCGCTGTCGAGCGGCAATTGCAGGTTGGCCTTGGCCCGCGCGGCGAGATGGCCGGCGGTGGCGCGGCCGTCTTCCCATTCGGCCTGGGCCAGTGCGGCGCGGGCCTGCGCCACGTCGTCCGGCGAAAGGACGCCGGGAATATGCAGCATCATGGCAGTGGCTTTCAGCCTTGCAGCACGAAGGGAATGGACACCAGGCCCTGGACCATCACGGTTTGCCCGTTCTGGCGCGTCGGTGTCCAGCGCCAATGGCGCACGGCGGCCAGCGCGGCACGATCAAGCCGGTCAAACCCGCTGGAGCGGGACAGGCCGATATCGGCGACACGGCCATCGAGCCCCACCGTGACATTGAGCACGACAGTGCCCTGCTCGCGCGCGCGGCGCGAATCGATCGGATAGCGCGGCGGGCTGGCATCTACCAGGTTGGCCGACAGATCGCGGCCCTTGGCAATCGCTGGCGCTGCCGGTGCGGCCGGGGCTGGCGCCGCCACCGGGGCTGGCGCAGCGGCCGGGGCGGGGGCGGGCACGACAACCGGCGCGGCGACGGGGGCGGTGGCGATCGTTGGTGCGGGCAAGGCCAGTGTAATCGGCGGCGGCGGCGCCACGATGGGCGAGGCAGGCTGCACCGGCGTGCGCGGTGGCTGCTGCGCGGCCTGGGGAGGCGGCGGTGGTGGTGGCGTGAGATCAGCCGAAAGGCGCACCGCTGTGAGCGTGTGATGGCGCGGCTTGGCCGCCACGATGCCCAGCGACAGGAAAGCCACGAGCAGTGCGCCAACGGCAGCGCCCGCCCCGATCATGGCCAGCCCGCGCGGTCGGCTCGGTTCATAGCGCGCAGGCTGCCAGGTGGCAGGCCGCAGCGGCACGACCTCTCCGCGCAGGCCGGACGATGCCGGGCGCGGCGCAAGGGTTGGCGTTGCGATCAAACTGGCCTGGCTGCTCACTATTCTGGCCCCCGTTGGCGGTTTGGCAGGTTATTGAGAGTCATTCGCATAGCTGCTTCTCCGGCGCGAGTCGAGAGAATAGATCGCAATAGCGCTCCGAGCGTTCGGCCAGATGGGCCTGACCGCGGGCATGGGGCCACATTGCGGACGTCTCACCGCCCGTGGCGACGGCCGATTTCTAGGTCGTTCGGTGCGTAGGAGCCTTGAGGCAGATCAAATCGGAGAATCATTATCAATAGCGTTGCGACTGATAGCAATTCGCATTAAAGCGCTCTGCAGCATCGGCGGGGCCGGATGCGCATACCCGCCGGCACCAGGGATCGGCGCAAGCGCGCCGCAGCCTGCCGCAACGAATGATATGTTTCGCGCAAAGGATGAATGAGTGAGGGACAGTTTTGATCGTGCCGGTGCGGCGGGGGCTGCCGGTTTTCTCGCGCTGGGTTGCATCAGTCTGATCGCGGGTGCCGCACCCGCCCTGGCCCAGGATGCAACGGCCGCGCAAAACCCCGAGCCGCGCGTGCTGGGCGGCGTGACCGTCACCGATACCGCCATTACCGAGGGCAGCTACAAGACCGAGCGGGCCGCATCGCCCAAGTACACCGCCCCGCTGCTCGATACGCCGCGCACGATCACGGTGATCCCCGCGCAGGTGCTGCAGGACAATGCCACGGCCAGCCTGGCCGATGCCCTGCGCTTTGTGCCGGGCATTACCCTGGGTGCCGGCGAAGGCGGCAATCCGCAGGGCGATCGGCCGTTCATTCGCGGTGCGGATGCGCAGAACAGCCTGTTCCTGGATGGCGTGCGTGATATCGGCGCGCAGTCGCGCGATGTTTTTGCCGTCGACCAGATCGAGGTGGTCAAGGGTTCGGACAGCACGATGAACGGGCGCGGCAGCGTGGGCGGGGCGATCAACCTCGTGTCCAAGCAGCCGACCGGCGAGCGTTTTGCCAATGTCTCGGCCGCTACCGGCACGGCGGAATATCGCCGGGTGACCGCCGATGTGAATCAGCCGATCGGCAATGTCGGCCTGCGCCTGGCCGCGATGTATCACGACCAGCACGTGGCCGGGCGCGATGCGGTGTGGCAGGATCGCTGGGGCGTCGCGCCCTCGGTGAAGTTCGGCCTGTCTGGCCCCACCAGCCTGACGCTGGATTACTATCACCTGGAAAGCCACGAGCTGCCGGATTCGGGCATTCCCTATCTGCGCACCACCGCCAATGCGCCGGCCGGCTATAGCGAAACCACCGTGGCCGCGACGCCACGCACGGCGTTCTATGGCCTGGTGGATCGCGATTTCCGCCACACCCTGGTCAACACCGGCACGGCCCGCCTCGAACACCATTTCGCCAATGGGCTGACCTTGCGCAACACCACGCGCTATGGCGTGTCGAGCCAGGGCTATGTCCTGACCCAGCCCGACGATAGCCAGGGCAACGTGATCAACGGCAATGTCTGGCGCCGGGCCAACAGCCGCTACAGCCGCACCACCGGCTTTATCAACCAGACGGATTTCTACGGCACGTTCACGCTGGGCGGGATCAAGAACAGCTTTGCCCTGACCGGCGAGGTCAGCCGCGAAACCGCCGATGTCGGCAACTATGTGTCGAATGCGGCCACGGGAACGGCGATCGCCACCGGCATCAGCGCCGCGGGTGGCCGCTGCGGCGCCGCGTCGATTGCCGCCTTCAACTGCACCAGCCTGGCCAATCCCAATCCTTACGACCGCTGGGTCAGCTATACTGCCGATGGATCGGGCGTAACCGCGCCGATCACGCTTTCGGCCGAAAGGACCTGGACCAGGTCGCGCACCAATACCCAGGCGGTGTCGTTGTTCGATACGGTGAACTTTTCCGATGCGCTGCTGCTCAACCTGGGGCTGCGCTATGATCACTATGTCACGCGCGTCAGCCCTGGCCTGCTGGCGACGGCCCCGGATGAAAGCGGCCGTGCCTGGTACAGCCGGATCGACAACCTGTGGACCTGGCAGGCCGGTCTGACGTGGAAGCCTGCGCCCAACGGCAGCATCTATGCCTCGGCCTCCACCGCCGCCACGCCGCCGGGTTCCTATCTGGCCAATGGCAGCGACAGCAACGCGCTCAACACCACCAGCCAGGCGATCACCGATGCCCTCAAGGTGGAACGCACCCGCAGTTATGAAGTGGGCACCAAGTGGAACGTCTTCGGCGAAGGGCTGTCGCTGACACTCGCCGCGTTCCAGACAGAAACCACCAATGCCCGCGCCACCGACGCCAACGGCACCGTGACTTTCATCGGCAACAAGCGGGTCAAGGGCATCGAGGTTTCGGCCAGCGGCAACATCACCGACCGCTGGAATGTCTTTGGTGGCTATACTTATATGGATTCCACCATCATCAACGGCGGCACCACTGCTGTGACGGCTGGGGGCGTGACCTATTACGTACCCTCGCCCAGCACCGGGCAGCGCTTTCCCAACACGCCCGACCACAGCTTTACCGCCAACACCACCTACCGGGCGACCGACCGCCTCTCGCTGGGCGCAAATGCGCTCTGCATGAGCAAGGTCTATGGCGGTTATGGCGCGGCGGTGAGCGGCGGCGTGGTGACCAAGACCCTGGCGCGCTATGTGCCCGGTTACTGGCGGTTCGACGCCAATGCCAGCTTCCAGGTTACGCCGCGCTTCTCGCTTCAGGCCAATATCAACAACCTGTTCGACAAGCGCTATTACGACAAGGCCTATAGCTCGCACTTTGCCAGCCAGGCTGCGGGCCGCACGGCGATCCTCACGGCCAATGTGAAGCTCTAACGGCTATTGCATTGCCAAGCAAAAGGCCGCCGGAGACAATCCGGCGGCCTTTCTTGTGGCCATCATGCTATCAGTGTTAGCATGATTATTCCATCATCGCTGCCAATGCCGGGCTAAGCCACTCGCCACCCGACGGATCGACCAACCGCGTGGCGAGATTTTTGCGCACGGCCACAGCGTGTGCCTGGGCTGGCGCCATCACGATCAGTGCGCTGGCCCAGGCATCGGCCATTGCGCCATGGCGGTGCAGCACGGTTGCCGCCCCATGGCCGTGGCCAGGCTGGCGCGTGGCGGGGTCGATGGTGTGCAGGCCCAGATAGCTGCCCGAGCTCGCCATGCTCAACTGGTGCAGCGCCACGCGCAGCGGCGCCAGGCTGGCGCCGGGCGGGCTTTCCACGTCTACCCACCACGGATCACCATCGGGACGCAGTCCGCGCCCGGTGCATTCGCCGCCCACCTCGACCAGGGCGTGGCACAGGCCCTGCGCGGCCAGCAGGTCGGCCAGGGTGTCTGCAGCATATCCCTTGGCCACGCCCGACAGATCGAGCCACACGCCGCCGGGCTGGCGCAACCAGGCGTGTTCCAGGATCAGGCGCTGCCAGCCTGAAGCCGTGGTGGCGGCGGCCAGTGTGGCGCCGTCGGGCGGGGCGGAGTGGCGGCGGGGGCCGAGGCTCCAGGCGTCGGTCAGGCGGCCGATGGCCGGATCGAACGCGCCATGGCTCGCCCGCGCCACGGCCAAAGCATGGTGCAGCACGCCGGCGAGGTCTTCATCCACATGCAGCCAGGTTCCCGGTGCCGCGCGGTTGAAGCGCATCAGCAGGCTGCCGGGCTGCCAGTGGCTGAGCGCCCGCTCCATCCGGTCGAGCCGCGCCTGGATGAGGGCGTGCAACGCGGCGCGGTCCGCGCTGCCAGCCGGATGGGCCAGGCGCACCTGCCAGCGCGTGCCCATGGTCAGGCCCGACAGGGTGATGATCGGCGCCGCCGGATCGAACCCGGCAAGGCTGTCCGGGTCGATCGCGGTGGGCACGACAAGGCGTAACATCCGGTTTGCCTGGTCGGGCAGGGTCAGGGCGCCACGACTTCCAGCGTGGCGGTATAGCTGGTGCGGCGATGGGCGGCGCGCGGGTTGGCCGGGTGATCGTCCGTCAGGCTGGCGTTCAGCCAATAGAACCCGGGCACCGGCCATTTCACCGTGACCGTACCATCGGCGGCAGTGGTCAGTTCCTGCGCGCCCTCGATATCGCGATAGCGCTTGGCGCCGGGGATCACCGTCACCTTGAGCTTGGCCGCTGGCTGTCCATCGATCAGGAAGCGGAACTTGCCCGGCTCGTCGCTGACCAGTTCATCGGGATGAGTGACGGGCACCATTTCCAACCCCTTCCCAGTGGGGGCAAAGGCCTGCGTCGTGGGGGTGCCGGCGGTGACGAACACGAAGTTGCGGTTGAGCGTTTCGGTCAGGTTTACCTCGGTGGCATCGGCGGGAATATCCGCCAGGCTGGCCACCATGTGATCGGGTGCGATCTGCGGGCGCGGGCCGCCTTCGCCACCACCGGGTCCGCCGGGACCAGCCGGGCCCCCCGGCATCATGCCGCGCGGCGCCGCGCCCATTCCCGCTTGGCCGCCCGCGCCGCCCGGTCCACCCGGCCCGCCGGGGCGGCGCATGCCCAGCCCCCACAGCTCGCCATTCACCTTGAACGTGCCGGAAAGATTGGCCATTTCCGTGCCGATCTTCCAGGTGCCGGGCTTGTCGATGGTCACGTCGAACACCGATCGCGTGCGCAGCCGCGCGGCGTTTTCGATCTTGCCCGGCGTGCCGTCGGGCGCCCAGACCTTGACCTGGTCAACCCCCAGCGGGAAGTGATCGGGATAGAACAGGTCGTTGGAAATGGCCGCATCGACGGTGACCGATTGGTTGGTATCGGCCAGCACGGTGATCGAGGGCAGCAGCCACATGCGATGCGCCTGGGCGGGCGCGCCAAGCGCCAGCGCCATGAGCGGCGCGGCGAGCGCCAGAGTCTTGCGGTTCATCGGGTCGGTCCTCTCAACGCAGGGAAACGGTCACTTGGCCCAGTTCGGCCCGGCCGCTGGCGCCAGCCGGAGCGGGCTTGGCCGGCACCGAGAAAGGCACCTGCACCAGTTCACGGCCGCCGGTTTCGCGCGCCGCTTCCACGAACAGGGTATAGGCCCCGGGCCGGAGCCCGGCAGGCAGCGGGATGCGATAGGCGCCCGGCGCGCGGGTCTGGCCGGAAAGGCCATCGGCTGGCAGGCCGAGCGAACGGCCGCCCTTGCGCCACCAGCTGCGCAGGTCACCCAGCCACTTAGTGCCCGGTTCGCGACCCACCTTCTTGATATCGTACCACACCCACAGCGTGCGGGCCTGGCCGCCGCCGGCCGGCTCGATCCATCCGGCCACATAGGGCCGGTGGTATTCGGCCACCGCCAGGCGCGGGACGGTGACAGTGATCACGCCGGCGGGCGCGGCGGGGGCGGCCAGAGCCAAGTGCGGCGCGGCGAGCACGCCAGCAACAAGCGGAAGGGACTTGCGCATCGACAGGGGTTTCCCTTGCGGTCAGTGGATGAAGAACAGGGCGATGCCTGCGGGGATCACCAGCCCCAGCGCCACCAGCGGCCAGGTGGCGGGGCGATGGCGGGCGTGCAGCTGCAACAGGATCAGCCCGGTCAGCGTGAAGACCACGCAGGCCAGCGCGAACACATCGATGAACCAGAACCACACCGTGCCGGTGTTGCGGCCCTTGTGCAGATCGTTGGCCCAGGAAATCCAGCCGCGATCGGTCTTTTCCGAGGTGATCGCGCCGCTGTGGCGGTTGACGCTGACCCAGCGGTCGGTGCCGGGGCCGGGCATGGCAACATAGACTTCACCGTCAGACCATTCGCCCGCGTGCCCCTGGGGATCGATGCCCACGGCGCGCGCCACCGCCTGGGCCACGGGTGCGGGCAGCGGCGCATCGCTGGCCGCTGGCGCGGCTGCGATCTGTGCCAGCAGCGGGGCGGGCAGGGCGGCGTTGCGATCGACCACCACCGGCTCGGCATTGATCTGCGCGGCATGGTTGAGCGTGATGCCGGTGATGGCGAACAGCATCATGCCAACCAGCGCCACCGCCGCGCTGATCCAGTGCCAGGTGTGCAGCTGCTTGAGCCAGAACTGCCTGGCCTTGCGCGCTTTCTTCGCCTGGTTGCGGTCTGGCGCCAGGGCCGCATCAGGGCGCGGCGCCGCGTGGGGCGGGGCAGCAGGCGGGCGCGGGCGGTCGATCTGGTCAAGCGTGGTCAAGGCGGGTCCGTCGCTGATGGGCTGGGTTGGCATTGTCCTAACCTAATGCGAGTCATTTGCAAGTTTGCCATTGTATCACGCCTGTTACGGGTTTGCCCTGCTCCGCAATTCCCCGGAATCCGCCTGCCGTGCGGGCTTAAGCATCGCCACGCTAGGAAAAGCGCGAAATCCGCCCATGGAGTGTTCTTCGATGCTGAGCGTGCGCACGCGGCAAGCAACGCGGCTGGTCATCGGCCTGATCGTCATCGCCATCACCCTGGCGGCGTTCGTGGTCGCGCAGATCCGCTTTGGCGGCCCGATGCATCACGAAAGCCTGCTGCAGGACGAACTCCTGGCCGATATCCTGCCGCCACCGTGCTTTGTGGTGGAACCCTATCTGCATACCACGCTGATGCTCGACGATCCCGCCCGCGCCAATGCCGAGATGAAGGCCCTGGCCGAAGAGGAAGCCCAGTTCAAGGAGCGCCAGGCCTATTGGCAGGCGGCGCCCGTGCCCGATGCAATGCGCGCGCCGGTGCAGGCCGTGCTCGATGCCGAAGTGGCGTTCTGGAAGACCGTGGACGAGCAGTTCCTGCCCGCGGCACGGCGGGGCGATCTGGCGGCGATGCGGGCAATCCACGCCGGGCCGCTGCGCCAGGCCTATGCCTTGCAGCACCAGCGCGTCGATGCGCTGGTCACGCTGTCCAATACCAACCGCGCCCGCCTGCTCGAAAGCGGCTATCGCCAGGTCACGGTCTCGCTGGTCGGCACCGGCCTGCTTGCCGCGCTGGTGCTGGTATTGGTCGTATATGTGGGGCACCTGCTGCGCCAGCGGGTGATCGCTCCGCTGGTCGATACCGCCGATGGCATTGTCGATATGGCGCAGGGCGCGCTGGATCGCCCGCTGGCAGGCGCCGAGCGGGTGGACGAGATCGGGCAGATCGTGCGGGCGATGGACGTGTTCCGCGCCGCGGCACAAACGCGCGAGGCCGATCGGGCGGCGCAGGGCCGGGTGGTCGATGCCCTGGCCCATGGGCTGGACGTGATCGCCGGCAAGGATCTGGAGCAGCGGATCGATGTAACGTTCCCGCCCGGCTTCGAGGCACTGCGCACCAACTACAACACTGCAATCGCCGCCATGGCCGAGGCGCTGCGCGGCGTGCGCGTGGGGGCCAACCGCGTGGCCCGCGCCATCGCCGAAATCCGCGCCGCATCCGAAGACCTGGCCCAGCGCAACGAGGAACAGGCGGCCAGCCTGGCCACGACGGCGGGCTCGCTCGACAGCGTGACCCGCAGCGTTGGCGAAACCGCGCAGCGCGCCGCCAGCGTGCAGAGCGCGATCGGCGCTGCCCAGGAAGAAGCGGCTGCCGGTGGCGACGTAGTCACCCGCGCGGTGGCGGCGATGGCGGCGATCGAGGCATCGTCGGCGCGGATCGGCCAGATCATCAGCGTGATCGACGGCATCGCCTTTCAGACCAACCTGCTCGCGCTCAACGCGGGGGTGGAGGCAGCCCGCGCCGGAGACGCTGGCAAGGGCTTTGCCGTGGTTGCCTCCGAAGTGCGCGCGCTGGCGCAGCGCTCTGCCGATGCAGCCTGCGATATCAAGGCCCTGATCGGTGAAAGCACCGAGCAGGTGAGCCACGGCGTGACGCTGGTGGGCGAGACCGGCGCGCGGCTGGGCGGCATCGTCACGCGGGTGGAAGAGATCGGCGGCCTGGTTTCGGGCATTGCGCAAGCCGCGATCGACCAGGCCGACAAGCTGCGCGACGTAAACCGCGCGGTCAGTGACATGGACCGCATGACCCAGCAGAACGCGGCCATGGTCGAACAGTCATCGGCCGCCACCCGCAGCCTGGCCGAAGAGGCCGAAGCGCTGGCCCGGCTGGTATCCACCTTCCGCACCCGCGACGTGGCCAATCGCCCGGCTCATGTGGCCAGGCCCCAAGACCTGCGCCGCGCCTCGATGCGCGAGGATGCCCAGCCGGGTCCGCGCCTGGCACTGGCCGCGGGGTAGCCTGCATCCGCCGATGCCTTGGGAGTGCTCTGTATAAAGTTCGTTGAAGGCCGGGCACATGGCCTCTACAGCTATGGCGCCGGCAATGTTTTTGTCGCTACGGCCGGTCAGGCGTAACGCACCGATCGCCGCAGCAGCGGTGACACGCGTCATCGCGCGCACGAGGACACGGCAGACACCAGCATTCGCGTGCTGGCTATGTCCGGCACATGTTTCGGGGCCGCCCCTGGACGGGAGAAAGCCGTGTTGTCGAGAGTGCCCTTTCCGGTCCGTTTTCCCATTCCCGCCCCGATCATGGCTTTGGCTGTGGCCTGCGGTCTGGTCCTGGCGCCGGCCCCGGAGGCCCTGGCCCAGGCAGAGCCCCAGGCTCAGGATAGCCAGGCCCAGACCAGTCAGGCCACGCCGTCGGCCGCTCCCACGGTGGCCGTGCCGCAGGTTGCCGGGCCGGGGCTACCAACCTTGAGCAATGCCGACGGCAATCTTGCCCAGCGGCTGATCACCGGCAGTCAGGCCACCCGTTGCCGGCCCGGCCGCAGCGCCGATGGCGCGATCGTGGTCTGCGGCGGCGCCGAAGCGCGGGAGAAGGAGCGCCTGCCGCTGCGCGACCAGACCGATACCGCGCAATCGACCAATGACGGCCTGCCGCGTGCACCCAATGTATTTGGCATGGCGCCGTGCAAGGGCAATGGCGCCTGCGTCGGCTTCGGCAGCGTGCCGCCGCCGATGTATTACTTCGATATCACTGCCCTGCCGCCGCCGCCGCCCGGATCGGATGCCGATCGCATCGCCAAGGGCGAGATTCGCGCACCCTGAGCAAGGCTGCTTCGTATAAACAACAAGGGACTGGAAAGTAACGCTTTCCAGTCCCTTGTTGTTTGCGGTGCGGATAGCTTGCCGGCTTATTCGTCCAGGATCGGCAGGACTACCGGCGGTTCGGTCAGGCAGGGAGAATCGCACAGCAGGGCCATGGCCCGGCCGATCGCGCTTTCCGGGCCATCATGCGTCACCATGTGCACCAGCACGGTATCGGCATCGCCGGCAGCCAGGCCCGGGGTGCCCTTCTGGATCAGGCTTTCGATCGAAACCCCGGCGTCACGCATCGCGGCGGTGATCTCGGCCAGTGCGCCGGGACGGTCTGCCACGTTGAAGCGGATATAGGCGCTGCCGATGCGATCGCCGGTCTCGGCCGGCGGGGCCTCGCCCAGTTCGCCCACGGGGATGGAGAACGGCGTGCCGATATCGCCACGCGCAATGTCGATCAAGTCGGCCACCACGGCGCTGGCGGTCGGGCCGTCGCCGGCCCCGGCACCCTGGAACAGCAGGCGGCCGACAAAGTTGCCTTCGGCCACCACGGCGTTGGTGGCGCCATCGACATGGGCCAGCGGGTGGTCACGGTGCACCAGATGCGGCTGCACGCGCTGCACCAGACGGCGCTGGCCGCTGGCGTCCACTTCGGTATCGGCCATGCCGATCAGGCGGATGTAATAGCCCAGCACATCGGCCTGGGCGATATCGGCGGCAAGCAGGCGGCGGATGCCGCGCGTCGTCACGCTCTTGAAATCCATCCGCGTGCCGAACGCCACGCTCGACAGGATCGCCAGCTTGTGCGCGGCATCGATACCGTCGATGTCGAACGTGGGATCGGCTTCGGCATAGCCCTTGGCCTGGGCTTCAGCGAGCACGTCAGCAAAGTCGCGGCCGGTATCCTCCATGGTCGAGAGGATATAGTTGCAGGTGCCGTTGAGGATGCCATAGACGCGCTTGATCTCGTTGGCGGCCATGCCTTCCTTGAGGCTCTTGATCACCGGGATGCCGCCGGCCACGGCCGCCTCGAACTTGAGCGCGGCATCGGCCTTTTCGGCCAGCGCGGCCAGTTCCAGGCCATGGTGGGCGATCATCGCCTTGTTGGCGGTGACCAGATCTTTGCCGGCGGCCAGGGTGTTGCGCGCCAGGGTCAGCGCCGGGCCATCAGACCCGCCGACCAGTTCGACCACCACGTCCACGTCGGGCCGGGCGGCCATCGCGGTCATGTCGTCTTCCCAGGCATAGCGCGAGAGGTCCACGCCGCGGTCCTTGCTGCGATCGCGGGCCGCTACGGCCACGATCTCGATCCGCCGCTCGGCCCGGCGGGCGATCAGATCGGCATTGGTTTCGATCAGCCGGATCACGCCACCGCCAACGGTGCCCAGGCCGGCGAGCGCGATGCGCAAGGGTTCGCTCATGGTCTTCCCACTTCTCGTCTTGTTCTCTGGCGTCTTGTTCTCTGGCCGGTGCCCTAGTTCAGCACCGGCCAAAAGGCCAGCATCACTGCGCAGTTCTCAGTGCGGCGGGCGATTGCGCGTGCAGGGGCCCAACTCGCGGATCACCTGGGCATAGTCTTCGCTGGCGATCTGGCGATCGTCGGCCGTGCCGCTGATCACGCTGCGCGGCGGCAACTCGGGCGGCAGGGCGCAGGCCAGGCGATACCACGCCAGGGTTTCGGGCTGGGGCGGCTTGGCCGATTGGTCGACGATCTCGGAAAAGCTCACGCCCCAGGTGGTCCGTTCGCCGGGGCGGCGCAGGATCGAGAGCGAGGCAGGCTTGCCATCGGGGGTGGAGAGGAACACCTGTGTTTCGCCCTCGCCGGTAAGGTTGCCCGGCACGTGCATGGTCTCGCGCACCCCGGTGATCACCGGCGGCTGGCCGTGGTTGACCAGTTCGGTCAGGATCGGGCGCAGCCGCGCTTCCAGCTCGGGCGTCCAGGGCAGCATCGCATCGGGCGACACCAGCTTGAGCTCGCCGGGACGGCCGTTGACCGGATCGGCCAGCAGCAGCACCGGCATCTTGCGCAGCTTGGGCACCTTGCCCCGCGCATCGAGCGGCACGTCGGCCAGGAAGCTGAGCGTATCGGCAATGTCGGGGCCGACCAGCAGGGCGGTGGTGCGTGCCTCTATATAGAGGCGCACCTTGCCCGGCGCGACATCGGCAGACAGCGCTGGATTGATCTTGGAAACCGCGGTGATTTCTGCCTTGGCCACGATGTGCGCGGGCAGGGCAAGGTCGACAAGATCGGCGTAGGTCAGCGCCGGAGCGTCAAGAGTGCGAATCATGGGCGGCGCCGATTGTGCGTGCAGGGGCGCCGAAATGCTTGCAAACACCAGCATGCCAGCGACAAAATTTCGCATCGGATGCGCGGATTTGGGCATATTCCTCCTTCCGTGCGGCGCAGCGCCGCAAAATTGCTAAGATTTCCTTGCGATTGCGGGACGCATCGCTGAATCATGGCTTAACCGATAAAGCATTTGCGCCCTTATAGGTTCGGCGTTAAAGCTCCCGATCGTTCGGGCAAACAAAAAACAAGTCCGAACCATGCCGCCGCCGGGCCCTCTGCGTCCGATGTCGGCGGTCCGGGTTGTTCGGCAGGGTGGAATGAAATCGCTGGATTGTCTCGTCGGCCGGAACGGTGATTCCGGGCGTCGGTCCTTTTCGGGCGCGATTGGCGTTGTCCTGTGGGCGATGTGTCGGGCTTGGCTAGGACGTTCAGGAGTAATGGAGCTGAATGGCATACGCTGACCAACAGATGAGCGGTAACAAGATCACCGCGCTCATCATCGTTGCTGTTCTTCATGTCGTCGTGGGGTATGCGCTGGTCACCGGCCTTGCCTACTCGGCGTTCAAGAAGATCAAGGACGTGACCACCGCGGTCAAGATCGAAGAGGAAAAGCCGAAGGAGCCGCCACCGCCGCCCCCGAAGCAGCCTGATCAACCGCCGCCACCGATCGTTGCGCCGCCGCCGCCGATCAACCTGAATCTGGCTCCTCCGCCGATTCAGGCTGTGACGACGCCGCCGCCGGTCGCACCGCCGCCGACTCCGGTCGTGCTGCCTCCGGCTCCGCCGGCTCCCCCGGCCCCGCCGCCGCCGCCGCCGCCGGTTCCCGGCACGCCGCGTGGCAACCCGGGTGACTGGGTGACGTCGAACGACTACCCCTCGCGCGCACTGCGTGAAGGCGCCGAAGGGACGACCGGCTTCCGTCTGGAATATGACGCCAGCGGCCGGCCAACCAACTGCTCGGTTACGCGCTCTTCGGGCAACCAAGAGTTGGACGCTGCAACGTGCCAGAACCTGATGCGCCGTGCGCGCTTCAAGCCCGGCACCCAGAACGGCCAGCCGGTCGGCAGCACGTACAGCAGTTCGGTGCGTTGGCAGATCCCGAAGGATTGATGATCTCCATCACCCCTTCGGATATGCCATCGTCCATGCGCAGCCTTTTGCACTTGCTATCGAATTCTTGAGAGGAAGACCCGAATGTTTATCCAGACGCTTGCCGCTGCTGCGGCCAATGCCGCGCCGCAGAACAAGTTCGGCTTCGTTGAAGCCCTGCAGGCTGGCGGTTTCATTTCGTACGCCACGGTGACCATCCTGGGCATCATGTCGTTCGGCTCGTTCTTCATCCTGTTCACCAAGTACTTCGAACAGGCGAAGATCCTTGGCCAGTACAAGGCGCTCGCCAACTTCTGGCGCGCTCCCACCCTGCGCGAAGGCGCTGCCAAGCTGGACAAGAACAGCGCATGGCGCCAGCTCGTCGACGACGGCATCGCCGCTGAAGACCAGCACGCCAAGATGACCGACTCCCTGGAAGCCCATGACTGGCTGCACGGTTCGCTCGCTCGCTCGGAAGCTTCGATCAACGCTCGCCTCGCTGGCGGCCTGCCCTTCCTCGCCACCGTGGGCGCCACCGCGCCGTTCATCGGTCTGTTCGGTACCGTGGTCGGCATCTACCGCGCTCTGATCGCCATCGGCCTCGCCGGTTCGGCCTCGATCGACAAGGTCGCGGGTCCGGTCGGTGAAGCTCTGATCATGACCGCGCTGGGTCTGCTCGTCGCCGTGCCGGCCGTGCTTGCCTACAACTGGCTGCAGTCGCGCAACAAGAAGATCGCCGAGCTGCTCCAGGGCTTCTCGACCGACGTTCTTGCCAACATCACCTCGAAGGGCGCCGTGAAGCCCGCCGTTGGTCCGGCTCCGGCCGCCAAGCCGGCTGCCCCGGTTGCTGCTCCGGTCAAGAAGTAAGCTGTCACCCCAAGGCCGGCAGCAATCCTGTCGCCGGCCTTGTCCGCAGAACGCGGGTCATGGCCAGGGCGGCCCTTTCAAGCCCACACCCTGGCCCCTCCCGCGGCTTCAATCGGATAGGATGTAACCAATGGCAATGTCTGTAGGCGGCGCTGGCGGAGAAGAACGCCCGATGTCGGACATCAACACCACGCCGCTCGTGGACGTGATGCTGGTGCTGCTGATCATCTTCCTCATCGCGGTGCCGGTCGCGATCCAGACCATCGAAAAGCTCAAGGTTCCCGTCCTTGCCTCGGAAGAAACCCAAGACAAGGTGGAAAACCTGCTTCTCGCTGTTGTGGCGACCGACGCGAATGGCCGTAGCCCGCGCGAACCGGGCTATCAGGGCTCTTCTCGCAACGGCGAATGCCGCGTCTATTTCAACAACGTGACTCCGGTGGACAACACCGAGCTGTACAAGCAGGCTTTCGATCGTCTCGACGCGATCGTGAAGCGTGAAGGCGGCGCGGCCAACATGGACCCGGAAAAGATCCCCGAAGTGCACATCCGTGGCGACGTCAATGTTCCGTGGAAGTGTGTCGCCGGTGCGATCTACAACGTGCAGGCTGCGGGCTATCCCAAGGTCGGCTTCATCTCCACCCCGGTCGATCCCAACGGCTAAGCCCGACGGACACCGTCCGGGGCGTGTCCTTCGGGGCACGCACGGCGAACAGGAGTAACACCCCATGGCAATGAGCGGCGGCAAGGACGATGGCGCGCCGATGATGGAAATGAACACGACGCCGTTGATCGACGTCATGCTCGTGCTCCTCATCATGTTCATCATTACCATCCCCGTGGCCACGCACTCGGTCAACGTGAACCTGCCGCAGGCGACCCCGCCTACGAACATGCCTCACGTTGACCCGGTGAAGAACAAGCTGATCCTGACGCAGACCGGTCAGATCCTCTGGAATGGCTCGACCATTTCCGAAGGCAACCTGATCTCGCTGCTGCAGGCGACCAAGGCGATGAATCCGGAACCGGAACTGCAGTTCCAGCCGGAAGCCTATGCCAGCTATGAAACGGCCAACCGGCTGCTGAAGTACATCACCGAATCCAAGGTGACCAAGTTCGGCTTCGTCGGGAACGAAAACTTCGCCACCTTCGGCAAGGCGGCGCAGTAAGCCCTAACCGGCCCGTTTCCTCCGGCTGCCACGCCGGAAACCCGATCAAGGGGCGGAGTGATCCGCCCCTTTTTCTTTGCCCGCGCCCCAGGCGGCCCCCCGACGGCGTTACGCCGGTCAGAGGATTTCGAACACTTTCTCCTTGGGCCGGCACAGGCGCACACCCTTGTCGGTTTCCACCAGCGGGCGTTCGATCAGCTTGGGCTCCGCCACCATGGCAGCCAGCACAGTGGCGTCGTCGGCCTGGGGCAGGCCGCGCTCGGCCGCGTCCGTTCCGTTGAGGCGCAGGCCCTGTTGCGGGGTAATGCCGGCATCGCGATAGAGCTGCGCCAGCTTGTCCGCGCTCGGCGGGGTCTTGAGATATTCGATCACCGTCACCTGCGCGCCAGCCTCGTGAAGCAGGGCCAGCGTATTGCGCGACGTGCCGCAGGCGGGATTGTGCCAGATCGTGGCATGCATGATCGTTCTCCTTGAAACGGAAAGGGTCAGTAGCCGCCGGTGGCCGCCGTACGTGGCGCTGGCAGGCGGATCGGGGGTTCCTGGCCGCGCAGGATGCGCCCGGCGCGCTGCACCGCGCGCACCAGCCGGGGCTGCACGCCGCAGCGGCAGACATGGGGTAGGGCGGCGGCAATGTCGGCCTCGGCAGGATCGGCATTGTGCGCCAGCAGAGCCGCGGCGGCCATGACCAGCCCGGGTGTGCAAAAGCCGCACTGGATCGCCTGTTCGGCGGCAAAGGCCTGTTGCACCGGATGGTTGCGATCGGGCGAAAGCCCTTCGATCGTAGTCACGCTGCGGCCCTCGGCCTCGCCCAGCGACAATGTGCAACTGGGCATCGCCTGGCCATCGACCATCACCGTGCAGGCGCCACATTCCCCCGTGCCACAGCCGTATTTCGTGCCGGTCAGATTGGCGGCATCGCGCAAGGCCCACAACAGCGGCGTGTCATCCGGCAGGCGAATGTCGAGCGGCTGGGCATTGATGGTAAGGCTGGCCATGGCGCCCGGTTATAGTGCCGGCGCGGCCAGGCTCAATGCTGCGCGGCAAGGGCCAGCAGCAAGGCATCGACCACCGGTGTCGCGCTGGTCCCATCGGGCAGATCGTTGACCAGCACGGCAAAGGCCAGGGTATGGCCAGCGGCGGTCGGCAGGAAGCCGGCAAGGGCCTGCGTGCCCAGCAAGGTGCCGGTCTTGGCACGCAGCCGGCCTTCCAGCGGCGTGCCTTTCAGCCGTGCCTTGAGCGTGCCGGTCTGCCCCGCGACGGGAAAGCCCGTGATCCAGTCTGAACCCCACGGCTGTGCCTGCCCCCAGCGCAGCAGCAGCGCCAGTGCGCGCGGGGTAACGCGGTTGTAGGTCGACATGCCCGAGCCATCATAGAGGCTGACACTGCCCGGCGGCAGGCCGGCCGCTTGCAACGCCGCCATGCGCGCGGTGATGCCATCGGCCACCGTGCCAGAGGCGGCAAGGCGCCGCAGCAGCAGTTCGGCATGGAGGTTCTGGCTTTGCCGCAAGGTCAGCGCCACATCCTCGCGCAAGGGCGGGGGCATCAGCCGCGCCAGCACCGGCGGCTCGGTCGGCGCGGGGCCATCGCGATGGCGGGCCAGGGTGCTGCCGCGCACCGTCACGCCGCGTGCCACCAGCATCCCGCGCAGCACCCATGCTGCCCGCGCTGCCGGATCGGCCAGGGCCAGGGGTATGTGCCAGGTCTTGCCGGCGGGAACCACGCCATCGATGCGCCAGGCATCAGACCCCGGCAGGGTGTGGCGGGTGAGGGCAGGCTGATCGCCGGTGCCGATGCGCACGGTGCCGCTGATGGTGAGGCCGGCCGGCGGGGTGATCCGGGCGGGGCTGTCGGCTGTGCCAGCGGCTGTCGCGTCGATCGCGGCCACCGCGATATTGTCATCCAGCGTGAGCGCGGAAATCGCCGTGCCCGAAGGCGTCGCCATGTTGTCCCAACTCATGCCCGATGGCCAGCGCTCGTCCGCCATGGCGCGATCATCACCGATCACCGCGCCGACCTGATGGGTGTGCGCGGCCACGGCATCGGCCAGGGTAGCCAGGCAATCGACCGCGCAATCGGGCGCAGAAGACAGCCGCGCGTCGCCATGCCCGCGCAAGACCACGTCAGGCCGGTCGGCGCGGCCTTCCAGGGAAACACGCGCGCCGCCGGTGGTATCGGGCTGATCGGTGGCGGGCAGCAGCGCCAGGGCCGCCGCGGTGGTGAACAGCTTGGTGGTAGAGGCCGGCACCATGCGCGCGTCGGCGTTGCGCGCGGCAACCACCGCCCCGGTTTCATCGATCGCGATCAGGCCGATGCGCGCCCCTGTAGGCAGGCTGGCGAGGATAGGCTCCAGGCCGTCGCCGGCCTGGCCATGGGCCACCGGCGCCAAGCCCAGCAGCACCACGGCCAGGGCAGGGCGCCAGCCGCGCATCAGTTGGCCGGCCAGTTGTCGATCAGCCGGGCCTTGCCCAGGTGCGCGGCCACCAGCACGCGGGCCGGGCGGCTACCCAGCGCATCGAGCAGGTCGAGCGTTTCAGCGTCGCGCAGTTCGGCATAGTCGACACGGGCAAACCCGCCGCGCAGCAGCGTGGTGCGCAGGGTTTCCAGGGCGGCATCGGCATCGCCCCCGGCACGGAGGCTGGCGATCGCAGTCTCGATCGCGCGGGGCAGGGCGGCGGCCTGGCTGCGTTCGGCGGGCGTGAGGTACTGGTTGCGGCTGCTCAGTGCCAGGCCATCGGCCTCGCGCACGGTGGGTACGCCGATGATCGCGTCGGCACGCGGCAAGGCCAAGTCAAGATCGCGCGCCATGCGGCGGATGATCGCCAGCTGCTGCCAGTCCTTTTCCCCGAACAGCGCGAAATCGGGCTGCACCTGGTTGAACAGCTTGCACACTACCGTGGCCACGCCATCGAAATGGCCGGGCCGGGCCGCGCCACAAAGCGGCTCGTCAAGGCCGGCCACCGAAACGGTCGTGGCAAAGCCCTTGGGATAGACTTCGTCGGGCGCCGGGGCCCACAGGATATCCACGCCTTCACGGGCGAGCAGCGCCGCATCGGTTTCCAGGCGGCGGGGATAGGCGTCGAAATCTTCGCCGGGGGCGAATTGGCGCGGATTGACGAAGATTGACACCGCCACGGCATCGGCGAGATCGCGCGCCCGGCGCACCAGCGTGAGATGCCCTTCGTGCAGCGCGCCCATGGTTGGCACCAGGGCCAGGGTTTTTTCCCCTGTTTTGGATGCAGCGACGGCCGCGCGCAGGTCGTCCAGGCGATAGATGGTTTGCACGCCGGGTGCCTCTCCTTTAAGCCGGGGCAACAACCGGCCGCGCGGCGGGGTTTCCCCTAGCCGTGGTGGACCGGGTGTTCAAGCGTTCGGTTAACCGCCCCAGATCGAGAGAGAGCCCGCGTGTCGACAGGTCCCCATCGCATCGTTTTCGCCAACGAAAAGGGCGGCACCGGCAAATCGACCACCGCCGTCCATGTCGCTGTTGCCTTGGCCTATCAGGGCGCGCGGGTTGCCGCGATCGACCTCGACAATCGCCAGGCAACGCTCCACCGCTATCTCCAGAACCGCGACGAGACCGCGCGCCGCCGCCAGATCCCGCTGCCTAACGCCACCCACGTGGTGTTCAATGATACCACGCCCGAGGCGCTGGACGCGGTGGTGGCCGATCTTTCGCAGGACCATGATTTCCTGATCTTCGACACGCCGGGCCGCGATGATCCGCTGGCCCGCCACGTGGCCACCAGCGCCGATACCCTGGTCACCCCGCTCAACGACAGCTTCGTCGACTTTGACCTCATCGGCCAGGTCGACGCCGAAACCTTTCGCGTGCGGCGCCTGTCGTTCTATGCCGAGCTGATCTGGGAAGCGCGCAAGAAGCGCGCCATGGCCACGATCCGCGATGCCCGGCGCGAGATGGACTGGGTGGTGGTGCGCAACCGCACCCAGCATGTGGAAGCGCGCAACCAGAAGCGCATCGACCAGGCACTCAACGAGCTGTCCAAGCGCGTGGGCTTCCGCATTTCCAATGGCCTGTCCGAACGCGTGATCTATCGCGAGCTGTTTCCCAGCGGCCTCACGCTGCTCGACAAGGGGCATCTGGGCGAACTGGGCACCAGCCACCTGGTTGCGCGCCAGGAACTGCGCACGCTGGTGGCCGGGCTCAACCTGCCACCGGCCAATCACCGCACCGCTTCTGGCCAGGCGACCCCGATGGTGGACGTCGCGTGACCAAGCTGCTGCTGCTGGCGGCGCTGGTCTGCGTGGCGGTCAAGGCGCTGACCCAGCGCTGGCCGTGGGAACTGGGCCAGCGCGACACGCGTTCGATTGCTGAAACCCGGGCACGCAATCTCCTGGGCGTGGGGACCGATGCGAGGCGCGAACAGATCATCGAGGCGCATCGCCGCCTCCTGGCCATGGTCCACCCCGATCGCGGCGGCAGCAACGAAGCGGTGCACGAAGCCAACGCTGCGCGCGACCTGCTGCTCGCCCGGCTCGTCGACCGGCGCTGAACCGGCGCGCACAAGCGCGGCCATACCGCCGGGGAACAGGCCATGAACCATTGCTTTGATCCCACGATCCTGCGTGAATACGATGTGCGCGGCGTGTTCGGCGAAAGCCTGGGCGCCGACGATGCCCGTGCCATCGGGCGCTGCTTTGGCACGCAGGTGGTGCGCGCGGGCGGCGGCGCAGTGGTGGTGGGCATGGATGGCCGCGTCAGCTCTCCGATCCTGGAACACGCCCTGGTCGAAGGCCTGAGCGCGAGCGGCGCCGATGTGGTGCGGATCGGCCTTGGCCCCACGCCGATGCTCTATTTCGCGGCGCTGACGCTGCCCGGTGTGGCTGCGGGCATCCAGATCACCGGCAGTCACAACCCCGCCCATCACAACGGTTTCAAGCTGGTGCGCGATGGCCAGCCCTTTTTCGGGGAGGCGATCCAGGATCTGGGTCGCCAGGCGCAGGTCGGTGATTGGGACAGCGGCACCGGCACGGTGCGCAGCGTCACCGTGCTCGATGCCTATGTCGATCGCCTGCTCAAGGGGCTGGATGGGATCGACCGCGCCAGTCTGGCCGGGCTGAGCATGGCGTGGGACGCGGGCAATGGCGCCGCTGGGCCAGTGCTGGAACGCCTGGTCGCCCGCCTGCCGGGGCAGCACCGGCTGCTGTTTACGGAGGTGGATGGCACCTTTCCCAACCATCATCCCGATCCCACGGTGGAGGAAAACCTCGCCGATCTGCGCCAGGCAGTTGTGCGGGACGGCTGCGATTTCGGCGTGGCGTTCGATGGCGACGCCGATCGCATCGGCGCGGTCGATGGGCTGGGCCGGGTGATCTGGGCCGACCAGATCGTGATGATCCTGGCGCAAGACCTGCTCGCCCGCCGTCCCGGCGCGCTGGTGCTGGGTGATATCAAGACCGGGCGGGCCCTGTTCGACCGGGTACGGGCGCTGGGCGGGCAGTCGCAGATGTGGAAATCGGGCCACTCGCACATGAAGACCCGCCTGCGCGAAAGCGGTGCCTTGCTGGCAGGCGAAATGAGCGGCCATGTGTTCTTGGCCGATGACTGGTATGGCTTTGACGATGGCATCTATGCCGCGATCCGCCTGATCGCGGCTGCGGCGCGGTTGGGCCAGTCGATCAACGACCTGCGCGGCGCGATGCCCGATACCATCGCCACGCCCGAATTGCGCTTTGCCGTGGATGAAGCGCGCAAGTTTACCGCGGTGGACGAGGTGAAAGCACGGCTTGAGGCGCAAGGCGCCGACATGGTGGCGATCGATGGCGTGCGCGTGACCACGCCCGATGGCTGGTGGCTGCTGCGCGCCTCGCACACCCAGGCCGTGCTGGTGGCGCGGGCAGAAAGCGAAAGCGAGGCGGGGCTGGCTCGCCTGATGCAGCAGATCGACACGCAACTGGCGCTGTCGGGCCTGGCCCGCACCGCGCAAGTGCCGCATTGAAACGGACCCGTTCCGTTTATTGAAGCATCGCAGGTGCAAGCCAGATTGATCTGCACGTGATTGGAGCGGGTATCGTCTTGCCATCGTCGCCCTCGCCCGGCCATGATCGTCCGATGGCAATGGGTACGCGCGCATGATCATCGGGATTGACCTTGGCACCACCAATTCGGCCGTGGCGCTGTGGGATGGAGAGGCGGCGCAACTGGTGCCCAATGCGCTGGGGCAGATGCTGACGCCATCGGCGGTGTCCGTCCTGCCCGATGGCACCACGCTTGTCGGCCAGGCCGCGCTGGAGCGGATGGCCGCCAAGGATGGCGTCACCCAGGTCAGCTTCAAGCGCTACATGGGCACCGACCACAAGCTCAAGCTGGGACGGAACACGTTCAGCGCCGAAGAGCTTTCCGCCTTGGTCCTCGCCAGCCTGCGCGATGACGTGGCCGCGCAGACCGGCACCGTGCCGACCGAGGCGGTAATCACCGTGCCGGCCTATTTCAACGACAAGCAGCGCAAGGCGACGCGCCGCGCCGGTGAGCTGGCCGGCCTATCGGTGCGCCGCCTGATCAACGAGCCGACGGCGGCGGCGCTGGCGTTTGGCCTTGCCAGCCGGGGCGAGCATGAGCCGTTTCTGGTGTTCGACCTGGGCGGGGGCACGTTCGACGTCTCGATCGTGGAGATGTTTGCCGGCATTGTCGAGGTGCGCGCCTCTGCCGGGGACAACCGCCTGGGTGGCGACGATTTCAACGCGGCGCTGGCCGGTGCGGTGCGGGCGCGGCTCGATCCCGATGGCCTGCTCGACCGGCTCAATCCCGAACACGCCCGCGCCCTGCTGCTCCAGGCAGCCGAACGCACGCGCCGCGCGCTGTCTGACACGGGCGAGGCGGAACTGGCGCTGACCGTGGCCGAGCAGCGGCTTGCGACCCGCGTCAGCGCGGCCGATCTGGAAACGGCGGCCGAACCCTTGCTGCGCCGCCTGCGCGATCCGGTGGTGCGTGCCCTGCGCGACAGCCAGATCGATACGGCCAGCCTGTCAGAGGTGGTGCTGGTCGGCGGGGCCACGCGCATGCCGGTGGTGCGCAAGGCGATCACGCGGCTGTTCGGCCGCTTTCCCAATTCCACCGTGCATCCCGATCACGCCGTGGCGCTGGGCGCGGCG
This sequence comes from Novosphingobium sp. 1529, assembly GCF_040544855.1. Classification (NCBI taxonomy): domain Bacteria; kingdom Pseudomonadati; phylum Pseudomonadota; class Alphaproteobacteria; order Sphingomonadales; family Sphingomonadaceae; genus Novosphingobium; species Novosphingobium sp. 1529. Next base: position 23,273 of record NZ_JBEPKW010000015.1, on the reverse strand, counting down.
ATCCAGGGCGGGTTGATCGCCCGCGATGGCGGGCTGGACGAAGTGCGCATCACCGATGTCTGCCCGTTCACCCTGGGCGTGGACCGCAGCGAGCGCGATGGCCGTGGCGGCATTGTCAGCGGTCTGTTCACCCCGATCATCGAGCGCAATACCCCCGTGCCGGTCAGCCGCGTGCACTATTTCCAGACCATGGGCGACAACCAGCGACGGGTGGAATTCGGCATCTATCAGGGCGAGGCGCGCGAGGTTTCAGGCAATGTGCGGCTGGGCGCGGTGGATATTGCCGTGCCGCCGCGTCCGGCGGGCGACGTGCAGGTGGACGTGCGCTTCAGCTATGACAGTTCCGGCCTGCTGGAGGTGGACGTGTCGATCCCGCTGACCGGGGAAAGCCGCAACGTGGTGTTCGTGGACGAGGAGGATCGCAAGGACGATGCGGAACTCGACCGTCGCCGCCGTGCCCTGGCCGCGCTGAAAGTTCACCCGCGCGAGGACGCCGGCAACCAGGCCCTGCTCGCCCGGGCAGAGCGTATGTGGGAAGATCACCTGGGCGATGTGCGCACGGTGATCGGCCAGTGGATCATCGCATTCCAGTCTGCGCTGGAAAGCCAGGACCATCGCGCCATTGCCCAGGCCCATGCCGACCTTGCCGCCCGGCTCGACAGCCTGGACGCGGAGATGCCACTGTGAGTGACGGCGCCTGGGGCCGCCTGGGCATCGCGCCAACCCCCGATCAGGGCGCGATCCGCCGCGCCTATGCCGATGCGCTGCGGGCGATGGACGTGGACGCCGATGTCGCCGGCTTTGCCGCGCTACGCCAGGCGCGCGATACGGCTTTGGCCTGGGCGCGCAGCCAGGCGGCGCAGGTCAGTGCGCCCGATGCGCCCGGCGATCCCACCGCGCTGCCCGTGGCGGGGGAAGACGAGCGCGCAACAGCGGCAGAGGCGGCTGACGATACCCCGCCGGGCACCTGGCCCCACGCCGCACCCCGGCTGGACGGGCATGCAGACACAAGCACCGTACGTGCCGGGCACGACCATGGCCACGATGCGCTGGTACCGGCCTTGCCGTTTGCGCCGGCGCGCGGTCCGGCCGATGATCAGTTCGTGGTGCAGCGACCCACCTTGGCAGCGATCGTTCTGGCCGGGGCAGCCGATGCGCCGGGGGTAAGCCTTGGGCGCCAACAACCCCAAACGCGCGCCGATCATGCGCTGCATGACCTGCTGCTCGCCGGGCCGGGCACCGAGTTTGGCCTGACCGCAGACGAGCGCGCGGCCGCCCTGGCCCTGCTCGATCGGCTGATCGCCCAGGCCGATGCCGGCGGGGTGGACCTGTGGTCCCGCACCGAGGAATGGCTCGCCGAAACCCTGGCGCGCAGCTGGCCGCGCGCGGCGCCGCTGCTCGACCGCGCCGCGCAGGCGTTCGGCTGGGCCGATCGGCCGGCGACCACGGGCGATTCGCCGGCTGTGGCGTTCCTGATCTCGCGCCTGGGCAGCCAGCCGCTGGTGCGCACGGCCCACCCGCCGCAAGACGCGTTGTTTGTCGCGCTGATGCCCGAGGGTGGCAGCGAGGCGCCGCTTGACGGGGTGGAGGAAGCGGCGGCGCTTGCGCATCTGCAAACCCTGCTGGGCGAGGCGCACATGGCCCAGGTGGAACGATCGGAAGAGATCGAAACCTGGCTGGCTGATCTGCTCGCGCAATCTTGGCCGCGTTCTGCCCCGCTGCTGGAACCGGCGGCGCAGGCTCTTGGCTGGGAACGGGAACGCGGCACGCTGAACGAGCGGCCGGTGATCGCCTTCCTCAACGCGCGGCTGCGCGGCCTGCGCTTTGCCCGCAAGGTGCAGGACAAGGCCCACCCGCTGCACAGGGCCTGGGCCGAACTGACCCGGACGGGCACGCGCAAGGGCCTGTTCGTGTCGCGGCGCCAGGTGCGCCAGCTGATCGATGGCGTGCGCAGCAATTTTCCCGAGCTGGAACAGCACTTCAATCCTGTCCTCGTCGCCGCGTGGGAGCCGCAGGCCAGTGGCAGCGGCGGTATCGGCAGGAACTTTGGCTGGATCGCGATCGTGCTGATCGGGCTGGTGCGCATGGTCATTGCTATTGCCGATTACGGGCAGGACCACCCGGCGTCAGCGCCTCCGGCTGCCTACGAAGCCAGTGCTCCTGCCGCGCCGGGACAGGCGCCCAATGCCTCCTTTGATCCGGCGGCCGACACGCTGCTGGCCGATGTGGTCCACCAACTGTTCGGGCCAGACATGTCTTATGCCGATCTGCGCAAGGCCAATCCCAACTTCGCCGGCACGATCAATGCCAATCGGCATCTCACCGCCGACCCCGGCGAACTCGCACACCAGGGCCAGGTGGTGCTGACCCAGCGGTTGCTCTATGCGCGCGCCCACGCCGGGCCGGCACGGCTCGATGCCTTGGCGCGCTGGCGCCTCGACATGCTGATGGCGGCGAAAGCCGATGGAGCAGAGACCTGCCTCAAGGTCTACCACTGGGAGGATCTGCCCAAGGGTTCGGCCTTGACCGGAGCCACGCTGGAACGGCAGCAGAAGTTGGCGCGGACACTGCTGGCATCGGGCGAAATCGATGCGCCCCAGCCCGATGGCTACACCCGTAGCTATAACATTCCGGGGCCGATCATCGCCCAGATCATCCAGACGACCGGTCTTCCCGAAGGCGCGGTGCGGCGCGCATTCAACGGGGAGGGATTGCCCGCTACGGTCTGTACGGTGCAGATCGCGTTGCTCAAGGCCGCGCTGAACTGGAAAGGCACCGAGCGCCAGCCGATTTTGCGCTTGCTGTGAAGGCGCTCTGCCTCTCGCAGCGGCGGGGCAGCCTACCTATCTTATGACGATGGCCATGATCCCGCCCGAAATCGAAAACTGGTTTGCCGGGCGTGGCTGGCGGGTGCGGCGGCACCAGGCCGACATGCTCGCCGCGGCTGACGCGGGGCAGCATGCGTTGCTGGTCGCTGATACCGGCGCGGGCAAGACGCTGGCTGGGTTCATGCCGACGCTGGCGGCGTTCTGCCCCTCGCGCCTGGGCGATGCGCCACCCCCTGACGGCCTGCACACGCTCTATATCTCGCCGCTGAAAGCGCTGGCGCACGATGTGCAGCGCAACCTGTTGACGCCGATCGCCGAAATGGGCCTCAACCTGCGGGTGGAAACGCGCAGTGGCGATACCCCGTCCGATCGCAAGGCGCGGCAGCGGGCCAAGCCACCGCATGTTCTGCTGACCACGCCCGAATCGCTGTCGCTGCTGCTCAGCTATCCCGAGGCCTCTGAAATCTTCGGCGGGCTGAAACGGGTGGTGATCGACGAGATCCATGCCTTTGCCACGGGCAAGCGCGGCGATCTGCTGGCCCTGGCCTTGGGGCGGTTGCAGGCGATCAGCCCCGATCTGCAACGCGCGGCGCTGTCGGCCACCGTGGCCGAGCCCGAAGGCTTTCGCGGCTGGCTGGCTCCGTGGGGGGAGATCGATACCGTTGCCCTGGTCGAGGGCCAAACCGGCGCGCCGCCCGAGGTGGAAATCCTGCTGCCGCAGGAAGAGCGCGTGCCGTGGGGCGGCCATGCCGCCGCCTGGGCGGTGCCGCAGCTGATCGAGATGATCCGCGCCAACCGCGTCACACTGGTGTTCACCAATACGCGCTTTCTCGCCGAATATATCTTTCAGCTGCTGTGGGATGCCAACGAGGGCAACCTGCCGATCGGCATCCACCACGGCTCCCTGTCGGCCGAGGCGCGCCGCAAAGTGGAAGGGGCAATGGCGCGCGGCGAGCTGCGCGCGCTGGTCTGCACCGCCAGCCTCGATCTGGGGGTGGACTGGGGCGATATCGACCTGGTCGTGCAGATGGGCGCGCCCAAAGGCTCATCGCGCCTGTTGCAGCGCATCGGCCGCGCCAACCACCGGCTCGATCAACCGAGCCGCGCGGTGCTGGTGCCGGGCAACCGTTTTGAATACCTGGAGGCGATGGCGGCGCGCGACGCGGTGCACGAGGGGCAGCGCGACGGCGAGGATTTCCGCCCCGGCGGGCTTGATGTTTTGGCCCAGCATGTGATGGGCTGCGCCTGTGCCGGCCCGTTCGAGGAAGCGGCGCTGTTGCAGGAAGTGCGCGCCTGCCTGCCTTATGCCTGGGTGGACGAGGCTGTGTTTGCCCGGGTGCTCGATTTCGTGGCGACCGGTGGCTATTCGCTGCGCGCCTATGATCGCTTTGCCCGGATCGTGCGCGACAAGGCCGGCACCTGGCGGCTGACGCACCCGGAACAGGCCGCGCGGCACCGCCTCAACGCCGGGATCATCGTCGATTCCGAAATGCTCGAGGTGCGCTTTCGCAACGGGCGCTCGCTGGGCAAAGTGGAAGAACATTTCGGCGCGCAGCTGAGCCCGGGCGACACCTTCCGCTTTGCCGGGCTCGACCTGGAAGTGGAAGGCGTGCGCGATCTGGAACTGGTGGTGCGGGCAGCGAAAAAGGCCGGGCAGATCCCCAGCTATGGCGGCGCGCGCATGCCGTTGACCACGCACCTGTCCACCCGCGTGCAGGCGATGCTGGCCAACCGCGGCACCTGGGCGCGGTTTCCCGACGATGTGCGCGAATGGCTGGAAATGCAGGACTGGCGCAGCCGCCTGCCGGCGCCGGGCGAACTGCTGGTGGAAAGCTTTCCCTATCGCGGGCGCGCCTACAGCGTGTTCTATACGTTCGAGGGGTGGAACGCCAACCAGTCGCTGGGCATGCTGATCACCCGGCGCATGGAGGAACTGGGCCTGGCGCCGCTGGGCTTTGTGGCCAACGACTATGCCCTGGCGGTGTGGAGCCTGCGCCCGATCACCGATCCCGCGCCGCTGCTGTCGCCCGACATCCTGACTGACGAATTCGTCGACTGGGTGCAGAACTCGCACCTCTTGCGCCGCGCGTTCCGCGAAGTGGCGGTGATTTCCGGCCTGGTGGAGCGGCAGCATCCCGGCAAGCGCAAGAGCGGCAAGCAGGTAACCTTCTCTACCGACCTGATCTATGACGTGCTGCGCAAATACGAACCCGACCACGTGCTGATCGAGGCCGCCTGGGCCGATGCCCGCGCGCGCATGACTGACGTGGGTCGCCTCGCTGACCTGCTCGACCGTTCAGCGGCAGAACTGGTGCATGTGGAACTGGACCGGGTAACGCCGCTGGCCGTACCGGTGCTGGTGATGATTGGGCGCGAAAGCGTGGCCCAGGGCGAGGCCGACGACGAACTGGTGATGGAGGCGGAAAGCCTCGGCGGGCTGGCGATGCGGGCCGATTAGCGTTTTTTACCCCTCCACCACCGGCTACGCCGGCGGTCCCCCTCCCCGTCGCTGCGCGACAGGGAGGATCTGATCCTCCCCATCGTGATGGGGAGGGGGACCGCCCGCGCAGCGGGTGGTGGAGGGGGTCACCCAACAAAAAAGGCCGGAAGGTTTCCCTTCCGGCCCTTTTTTGTCAGCGGTTTGGCTGATCAGCCCTTGAGCACTTCGGCCAGGGTTTCGCCCAGCAGGCTCGGCGAGGGGGAGACGCGGATGCCCGCGGCTTCCATCGCGGCGATCTTGCTTTCCGCATCGCCCTTGCCGCCCGAGACGATCGCCCCGGCGTGGCCCATGCGGCGGCCCGGAGGAGCCGAGCGACCGGCGATGAAGCCGGCCATCGGCTTCTTGCGGCCACGCTTGGCTTCGTCGATCAGGAACTGCGCGGCCTGTTCTTCCGCGTCGCCACCGATTTCACCGATCATGATGATCGACTTGGTTTCTTCGTCGGCCAGGAACAGTTCCAGCACGTCGATGAAGTTGGTGCCGTTGACCGGGTCGCCGCCGATGCCGACGGCCGTGGTCTGGCCCAGGCCGATGTTCGAGGTCTGGAACACGGCTTCATAGGTGAGCGTGCCCGAGCGCGAGACCACGCCGACCGAGCCCTTCTTGAAGATCGAACCGGGCATGATGCCGATCTTGCATTCGTTGGGCGTGAGCACGCCGGGGCAGTTCGGGCCGATCAGGCGCGACTTGCTGCCGGCGAGCGCGCGCTTGACGCGAACCATGTCGAGCACCGGGATGCCTTCGGTGATCGCCACGATCAGTTCCATTTCCGCGTCGATCGCTTCCAGGATCGAATCGGCAGCAAATGGCGGCGGCACGTAGATGCACGATGCGGTCGCGCCGGTGGCGTGCTTGGCTTCGGCCACGGTGTTGAAGTTGGGCAGCCCGATGTGGGAGGTGCCGCCCTTGCCCGGCGTCACGCCGCCGACCATCTGCGTGCCATAGGCCAGGGCCTGTTCCGTGTGGAACGTGCCGGTGGCACCGGTCATGCCCTGGGTGATGACCTTGGTGTTCTTGTTGACCAGAATGCTCATGGATCAGGCGACCTTCTGCACTTCGGCGACGATCTTCTTGGCAGCATCACCAAGGTCGTTGGCCGGAACGATGGGGAGACCGGAGTTGGCGAGGATGTCCTTGCCCGCTTGCACGTTGGTGCCTTCGAGGCGCACGACGAGCGGAACCTGCAGGTTCACTTCCTTGGCCGCGGCAACGATGCCTTCGGCGATGATGTCGCACTTCATGATGCCGCCGAAGATGTTGACGAGAATGCCCTTCACCGCCGGGTCCGACAGGATCAGCTTGAACGCGGCCGTCACCTTTTCCTTGTTGGCGCCACCGCCCACGTCGAGGAAGTTGGCCGGGAACATGCCGTTGAGCTTGATGATGTCCATCGTCGCCATGGCCAGGCCCGCGCCGTTGACCATGCAGCCGATGTCGCCATCGAGCTTGATGTAGGCCAGGTCATACTTGCTGGCTTCGATTTCGGCGGGGTCTTCCTCGGTTTCGTCCCGCAGCGCAACAACGTCGGGGTGACGATAGAGCGCGTTCGAGTCGAAGCTCATCTTGGTGTCGAGGACGAGCAGCTTGCCGTCCTTGGTTTCCACCAAGGGATTGATTTCGAGCATGTCGCAATCGAGCGCGACGAACGCGGTGTAGAGCTGCTGCGCGATCTTGGCGGCCTGCTTGTTGAGGTCACCCGACAGGTTCAGCGCGAAGCCAACGGCGCGGCCGTGGTGGGGCATGAAGCCCTGGGCCGGATCGATGGTGATCGTGGTGATCTTTTCCGGAGTCGCGTGGGCGACTTCCTCGATGTCCATCCCGCCTTCGGTCGAGACGATCAGGGCAACGCGGCCAGTGGCACGGTCAACCACCAGCGAAAGGTAGTATTCCTTAGCGATATCAACGCCATCGGTCACGTAGAGGCGGTTGACCTGCTTGCCCGCTTCACCGGTCTGCACGGTGACGAGGGTGTTGCCGAGCATTTCCTGAGCGAAGCTTTCGACTTCCTCGATGCTCTTAGCGAGGCGCACGCCGCCCTTGGCGTCGGCCGGCAGTTCCTTGAACTTGCCCTTGCCGCGGCCGCCGGCGTGGATCTGCGCCTTGACGACATAGAGCGGCCCGGGCAGCTGCTTGGCCGCAGCCACCGCTTCTTCGACCGTGAGGGCGGCGATGCCGGCAGGAATGCCGACGCCGAACTTGGCGAGCAGTTCCTTGGCCTGATATTCGTGGACGTTCATGCAGGATCCCCGCTTACGTATGAGTGAAGGGAGGGCGTAGCGCCGTGTTTTCCGCGCTGCCATAAGCACAGGTTTTCGCAGTTGCAAAGACCTTCATTGCGCGATTAATCTGCGCACTGTCGGAATCGCTAGCTGGCAGTGGCGCCGGGCAGCGCTCTTGCCCCCTCTTGCCAATCGGGAATCGTACGCCCAAGGCTGGGCCAGGCATGATCGATCCCGTCACCCTTGCAACCATCGTCGAGGAAGCCGCCGCCAAGGCGCTGGCCCTGTGGCCGGGCCACGGCCATGCCCCCAGGATATGGGACAAGGGGCACAATGATCCGGTGTGCGAGGCCGATCTGGCGGTCGATTCCTTTCTGCACGACCAGCTTGGCGCCCTGCTGCCCGAGGCTGGATGGCTGTCGGAAGAATCTGCCGATGATCCTGCCCGGCTGGAGCGGGGGCTATGCTGGGTGGTCGATCCGGTGGATGGCACCCGCGATTTCGTGCGCGGCCGGCCGGGCTGGGCAGTCTCTGTCGCGCTGGTTGCGGCGGGGCGTCCGATCGCGGCCATCCTCGCCGCGCCGGCGCGTGACGAGGTGTGGCTGGCGATGGCCGGGCAGGGCGCCACGCGCAATGGCGTGCCGCTGGTTGCCAGCCAGCGCATGGCGCTGAGCGGCGCGCGCATGCCGATGGACCTGCGGCCGCCGACCGAGGTGGACCTGGTCATGGTCGACAAGCCGAACTCGATCGCGCTGCGCATGGCCATGGTCGCGGCGGCCGAGGCGGATCTGCTGGCAACCTGGCGCTGGGGCTATGAGTGGGACATTGCCGCTGCCGCGCTGATCGCGCAGGAAGCCGGCGCCCTGGTGACCGACGCGCATGGCGCGGACCTCTTGTTCAACAAGCCCGATCCGCGCGCGTTCGGCGTGCTGGTCAGCGCACCGGCGATCCACGAAGCCGCCCGCGCGCTGGTTTCTCCCGCCACGTCCAAGGCCCTGCGCGGCTAGGCCGGGATCAGGCCTCGGCAAAATCCTCGGTGTCGATCGTGGCGCGGATCGTTTGGGCATAGCGGTGGCCGGCGACGGTCTGCTGGTTGATCAGCGCGTCGATCTCTGCCGTGACGGCGGCGGGGATCTGCCAGTCCCAGCGCGCGATGTTTTCCTCGAGGTGGGCGATCTTGCCGGTGCCGGGAATCGCCACGATGTGATCGCCCTTGCCCAGCACCCAGGCCAGCGAGAGCTGCGCCGGGGTGACGCCCTCACGCGCGGCGATGGCGTTGAAGGCATCGACCAGCGCCAGGTTATGCACCCAGTTCTCGCCGACAAAGCGCGGCATGGCCTTGCGGATGTCGCCGTCTTCCAGGGCCTGCGGATCGCGCACGCCATTGGCCAGCACGCCGCGCGCAACCGGGGAAAACGCCACGAACGTGGTGCCCACCTCGCGGCAGGCGTCGAGCACGGCAATTTCGGCCTGACGCGTCCACGGCGAATATTCGGTCTGCATCGCGGCAATGGGATGGACGGCGGCCGCGCGGCGCAGCGTATCGGCCGACATTTCCGAAAGGCCGATCGCGCCGATCTTCCCTTCCTTGATCAGGTCGGCCATCGCGCCCACCGAATCCTCGATCGGCACGGTGAAATCGCGGCGGTGCATGTAATAGAGATCGATGTGATCGGTCTGCAGCAGGGTCAGCGACTTTTCCAGCTCGGCGCGGATCGTGTTTGGGTGGCAATCGACCCCGCGCTTTTCGCCGCTGGCGAAGATGCCCATCTTGCTGGCAAGGAACACCTTGTCGCGCTTGCCCTTGAGCGCTTGGCCCACCAGCGTTTCGTTGTGCCCCTGCCCATAGAGGCGCGCGGTATCGAAGTGATCATAGCCCACGTCGATCGCGCGGTGCAGCAAGGCAATACCGTCGGCGTCGGTCGGCCGCTCGCCATAGGCCCAGCTCAGCGACATGCAGCCCAGCCCGATCGGGTTCATGGCTTTGCCGGCCAGCGTGCGGAAGCGGTGCGAAGCGGTGGACATTGCGGTATCTCCTTGTTGGCGCGGGGAATGCCAGCCGATGGTGCGCTGCGTCAACCGGCATGAGGGGCAAACGAAAAGGGGCGCCATCCGGTCTGGATGGCGCCCCCTTTACAAGGGCCAAGGCCGTTGCGGCTTACTGGCCGCGGGCGCGGGCCACGTCGTCCTGCGTCACCGGCACAATCTTGATTTCCACGCGGCGGTTGGCGGCGCGGCCTTCCTCGGTGGCGTTGGAGGCGACCGGGCGGGTCTTGCCAAAGCCCTGTGCGCGGATACGGGCCGGGGCCACGCCACGCGACGACAGGTAATCAGCCACGGCCTGCGCACGGTTCTGCGACAGGGTCATGTTGTAGGCATCCGACCCGGTCGAATCGGTGTGGCCATAGACGTCGATCAGCGAGTTGGGATACTGCACCAGCGACTGGGCGACGCGGTCGAGCGTGTCGCGGAACGCGGGCTTGATCATCGTGCTGTCGGTGTCGAACGTCACGCCGTTGGGGAGGTTGACGAGGATCGCCTGGCCATTGTCGGTCGGCGTCACGTCGACGCCCGAGCCGGCGGTCTGTTCGCGCAGCTGCTTGATCTGCTTGTCCATGGTGTAACCCACGGCCGCGCCGGCGATGCCGCCGATGCCCGCGCCAACGATGCGGCCGGTGCCACCACCGATCAGGCCGCCGAGCAGCAGGCCACCCAGGGCGCCGGCGCCAGCACCGATCGCGGTGCGCGACACCTTCTGCTGGCCGGTGTTGGGATCGGTGACGCAGGCCGACAGGCTGACCAGCGACACGGCGCACATGCTGGAGACAAGCACCCGACTGAATTTCATGACAAATACCCCTTCTTTCATCCTCGGCCCGGCAATTGTGCCCGCCAGGCCTCCCGACATGATCGGTAATTCGGACAAGCCCAATACACCAGCGCCGCCTGAATGGTTCCCGAATGCTGGCGGCAACCGCAGCCACACCGGAGGGACTTCGCGGCGCGGCGCAAATCTGCTAGGGGCCGTCTCGTGACCTCTTTTCCGTGGCCAGACGCCCTCGTGATCCTGGGCCTTGTCGTGCTCAACGGCCTGTTTTCCATGTCGGAACTGGCCATTGTCTCGGCACGGCCAGCCCGCCTCAAGGTTCTGGCCGAAGGCGGCAGTGGCGGCGCGAAAGTGGCGTTGGAATTGGCTGCCGATCCCGGAAAATTTTTGTCGACCGTGCAGATCGGGATCACCCTGGTGGGCATTGTCGCCGGTGCTTATTCCGGATCGAGCCTGGGCGGCCCGGTGGGAGAGCGGCTGGCCGCGCTGGGCGTGCCGGCGGCCTATGCCGCCGAGGCCGGCTTTGCCCTGGTCATTGCGGTGACCACCTACCTCAGCCTGGTGGTGGGCGAACTGGTGCCCAAGCAGCTGGCACTGAACGCGGCAGAGCCGATCGCCGTAGTCGCGGCCCGGCCGATGGTGGTGATGTCGCGCGTGACGGCGCCGTTCGTCTGGACGCTCAACCGCTCATCGGGCCTGATCCTGCGCCTGTTGGGCCTGGCCAAGGGCGGCGAACAGGAAGTGACGGCCGAGGAACTCCAGATGATCTTCGCCGAAGCTACCCGTTCTGGCGTGATCGAGGAGGAGGAGCGCGCGCTGATGGCCAGCGTGATGCGCCTGGCCGACCGCCCGGTGCGCGAGGTGATGACGCCGCGCATCGAACTGCACTGGATCGAGCAGGACGCGCAGCCGGCCAACCTGGACGAGGCCATCGAAGACAGCCCGCATTCGCTGCTGCTGGTCGCCGATGGTTCGGTCGATCGCATTGTCGGCGTGGTCAAGGTGCGCGACATCCTGGCGGCGCGGCTGCGCGGGGTGGAGCCGGCGCTGGCCAGCCTGATGAAAAAGCCAGCGATCGTGCCCGATCGGCTCGATACCATGGACGCGCTGCGGGTGATCCAGCAGGCCGAAGTGGCCATGGCCCTGGTCCATGATGAATATGGCCATCTCGAAGGCATCGTCACCCCGGCCGATCTGCTTGCCGCGATTGCCGGCAATTTCGTAGCCCATGGCGATGAAGGCGATGCGCCGATGATCGTGGAGCGCGAGGATGGCTCGCTGCTGATCGCCGGCGCCTTGCCGGCCGATGCCATGGCCGATCGGCTGGGCATCGATCTGCCCGAAGACCGCGACTATGCCACGGCAGCAGGATTTGCCCTGTCGGTGCTACGCAAGCTGCCCACCGAGGGCGAGCATTTTGCCGAGCAAGGCTGGCGCTTCGAAGTGGTCGACATGGATGGCCGCAAGATCGACAAGCTGCTGATCCAGCGCGCCAAGGCGGCCACCCCGCCGGTGGAACTCGACGGGTAAGGGCAAGGCATTGGCTGGCCGAACCGCCGCGTGGCAGGTTTGGGTTGTTTCGCCTTTCCAGCGTCACCCCGGCCTTCGAGCCGGGGTCCCGCTTTTTACCTTAACCGTATGTGCTTGGCGCAAAGAAAGCGGGACCCCGGATCATGTCCGGGGTGACGAAGGTCCACACGTCAAGGATTTGCAGGTACGGCCTAGAGCAGGCCGTGGGCCAGGAGATCGGCTTCCAGGGCATCGGCACCTTGCGCAAAGTGGTGCGTGTGCCAGCCCAGCGCGCGGGCCGTGGCAATGTTGGCGGCGTTATCGTCGATGAACAGCATGGTTTCGGGGGGCTGGCCGAATCGGCGTGCAGCCAGTTCGAAAATCGCCGGATCGGGCTTGATCAGCCGTTCCGCGCCCGACACCACGATATCGCGGCAGTGATCGAGGATGGGGAAGGTCGGGCGGAATAGTGCCCAGGCGTCTACACCGAAATTGGTGATCGCATATTGCGGCACGCCGCGCGCGGCCAGGCGGCGCACCAGATCGTGCGTGCCGGCCACGGGGCCGGGGATGCTGTCCAGCCAGTGACTGGCATAGCGGGCGATCAGCGTGGCATGCTGGGGAAATTCGGCACTGCGCGCCGCCACCATGGTGGACCAGGGCACGCCGGCATCGTGCTGCCCGTGCCATTCCTCGCTCACCACCTCGGCCACGAATCGGGCGCGTTCGGCCGGATCGGGAATGGCATCGCGATAGAGCAAGGCCAGATCCCACTCCACCAGCACGCGGCCCACGTCCCATACCACGATGGTCGGCCGGCTGATGACAGACTGATTCGGGGCATGCGGCATCGCGCGGTTATCCGTGGGGAGGGGGCAGACAGACAGGGGCACAGGCGGGCGGCGGGCACAAACGAAACCAGCCCGCTTCCCGGACCGGGGCCGCAAGCAAGGCGGTTACCGGGCCGGGAAGCGGGCTGGCATCAGCGTTCCGTCGTGCCGGCGAGCGGCACAACGTTCACGCACGCCGGGCGATTAGCCCTGGCGCGCCTTGAAACGACGCTGGGTCTTGTTGATCACGTAGGTCCGGCCACGGCGGCGAATCACGCGGTTGTCCCGGTGACGGTCCTTGAGCGACTTCAGGCTGTTGCGAATCTTCATGGCTATTCCCTTTGCCCGAATCCGACCCGGGCGCGAAACTGAAGGTGCGCCGTTAGTGGCCCCCCTGTGGAAAGTCAACCGTGGCATGGCAGATCGCGGTTGTGGGGATAAACCGGTCCGGGCATGGAGGGTTTCGCGCGCCGATGCGTTAAATCATATGGTTCAGCCGCGCGACAGCCGTTTTTCGGCACAGCTGCGGCCCTGTCGATGGGATTTCCTGCCATGCTCCGCCTTTCGCGCGCGCTCTTGCCGTTGTCTGCCACCGCCACGCTGGCGCCGATCCTGCTCGCCGTGGCGCCGGCCCCTGCGCAAGCGCAAGGCTGGGGCGGCTGGGGTGGTGGCTATGGCCCCGGTTGGGGCGGGTATGGCGGCTTTGACGGCCCGCGCCGGGGACCCACGGCGGCCGAACCGTCGAGCCGCATCGACGTGACATCCTATCGCAGTGCTGATGCGCTGGCGCTGCTGGGCAAGGGCAGGATCGTGGTAGCTGGCGTCGATGCTCCGGCCGACGCGCTGGAACAGGGCGCCGACGAGCCGACGCCCGACAAGCTGCCGGTTTACGAGGCCGCAGTGGTCGATTCGCTTGTGGGGCATGGCTATGACACCCAGACGGTGAGTGATGCCGGGCAGATCGCGCAAGTGGCGGTCAGCCACCAGGTGGTTGTGCCCGAAGAGCAGAAGCATTCCCCGGTCAGCGGCGCGATGAGCACGACGGTGAGCAACTACGGTTCCGCCGTGTCGCTGGGGGTGGCTCTCGACTTTACCAAGCCGGCCAAGGCGATCGTGGCTACGCGCATGGACGTGCGCATCCGCGACAAGGCCAGCGGCCGCGTGCTGTGGGAAGGCCATGCCGAAGGGATGGCGCGCGAAGGCGAGGGCGGGCTGGACGACGGCAAGATGGCCGCACGCCTGGCCAAGGCGCTGTTTGCCCGCTTCCCCGAAGGCCAGGTGGTGGTGGCCGATGCCGCCGCGCCCGGTAATGGCTCGGCGGGTCTGGCGCCGGCTGGCGCTGCCCCGGCCGAGGGCACCCCCTGATCTGCACCACGATCTGCCCTGGCCGCTCTTGAGCAGGCCCGGTGCCATGCCTATCTCTCAAGCGGAACGATCCGCACCGAGTGGGCGCCTGAGGAAGGATGCAAAGGGTATGCGCAGGCTGGCTTTTGTGATGCTGATGGCCGCACCGCTGCCTGCCCTGGCAGCGCCTGTGCAGGTCACCCGCTTTACCACGCCCGAGATTACCGCCCGCCAAGGCCATGATGCCGTGACCGTGGTATCGGTTGGCGGTGGGCCGACGGCCGATCCGCAAAGCCTCGCTGACCAGCCCTGGCTGATGGCCGTGCAACGCGAAGTGGCGGGCCTGGGCTTTGGTGCGGCAACGCCCGGCGCTGCCGATATCGTGGCCGAAGTGCAGGTTTCGCGCGAGGCGCAGGTGCGTGGCGGCGGCAATGGCCCGGTCAGCCTGGGGCTGGGTGGCTCTACCGGCGGCTGGCACAGCGGGGTTGGCCTGGGGCTGGGGTTCAACATCGGCGGCGGCCCGCGCCGCGTCGATGCGACGTTCCTGCGCGTGGTGCTGCGCGATCGCGTCAGTGGCCAGCCGCTATGGGAAGGGCGCGCCGAAAACGCCGAAAAGACCGGCTCTGCCGCTGCATCGGCCGATGTTTTGGCGCCGCGCATGGCCCATGCGCTGTTTGTGGGCTTTCCCGGCAAGTCGGGTGACACTATCTCGGTCAAATGACGCAAGAAAATTCAGCCTCCGCCCCGATTCTAGTCAACGCCGCGTTCGATGCCGGCAATATCGAGGTGCTGGCCGTCGATGGCGCCCGCGCCACACTGGCCATCCGCCGCGACAACCAGTCCGAATTTGCCCAGTGGTTTTATTTCCGCGTCAGCGGCGTGGCCGGGCGCGAGCTGGACCTGGCGATTACCGGGCTCAACACCTCGGCCTATCCCGATGGCTGGCCCGGCTATTCCGCCTGCGTTTCCGAAGACCGCCAGGAATGGACGCGCGCGGCATCCGATTTCGACCGTGGCCGCGATGGCGGCACCCTGCATATCCGCCATCGCCCGGTGTGCGACCAGGTGTGGTTCGCCTATTTCGCGCCCTATTCGCTCGAGCGCCACAACGATCTGGTGAGCGAGGCTGCCGCCAGCCCGGGCGTGTCGCACCAGGTGCTGGGCCTGTCGCTCGACGGGCGGGCGATCGATTGCCTGACGCTGGGCACCGGCCCACGTCAGGTGTGGCTCTATGCCCGGCAGCATCCGGGCGAAACCATGGCGGAATGGTGGATGGAAGGGGCGCTGGAAATGCTCACCGATCCGGCCGACCCGCATGGCCGCGCGCTGCGCCAGGCCTGCACGTTCCACATCGTGCCCAATTGCAACCCCGATGGCAGCGCGCGCGGCCACCTGCGCACCAATGCCGTCGGCGTCAACCTCAACCGCGAATGGCACGAGCCGACCGCCGAGCGCGCGCCGGAAGTCCTGGCGATTCGCAACGCGATGGACGCCACCGGGGTGGACTTTGCCATGGACGTGCATGGTGACGAGGCGATCCCGGCGGTGTTCCTGGCCGGTTTCGAAGGCATCCCTGGCCTCACGCCGGAGCAACTGGCTGGCTATCGGCGCTATCGCGCGATTCTCGATCGGCGCAGTCCCGATTTCCAGGTGCGCCGTGGCTATCCCGAAGCCCGGCCGGGGCAGGGCAACCTGGCGATGTCCACCAACCAGGTGGCGCAGCGGTTTGGCTGCGTGGCGATGACGCTGGAAATGCCGTTCAAGGACAATGCCGATCTGCCCGATCCGGTCTATGGCTGGAGCGCGGAACGCAGCAAGCTGCTGGCCCGCGAATGCCTGGCTTCGCTGTGGGAATGGCTGCAACCGCAAGAGGGTTAAGCGCGGATTCGTGCCTTCGGTTGGAGGGCGGGCAAGCCCGCCCTCTTTACGGCGCGTTAATTCCTTTGGCGCCATGACAGGGCATGGACCGCATCCTGCCCCTTTCCGCCCCCATGCGCCACGTTGGGCCCCTGGCCAGCCGCATGCTGCACGGCCGGGGAATCGCCACGTTGCCGGGCCGCGCCGGGCACGTGCTGGCCAGCCTGCCGGTCCTGGCCTGCGCCGCCGCGCTGATCTGCGCCGGCCGCGCGCTGCCGTTCTGAAGCAGACTTCCCCGCATTATTGCTGAGCACCGGGACGGCGCTGCCGCTCAGGCTGCGCCGCGCTGGCGTTGGCGTGCGCCCCAGGGGCGCTGCCGTTCCCATTCCGTGCAAAGCGCAAGCAGCGCATCGAGCGTCAGCGGCTTGCTGAACAGATAGCCCTGTGCGTGCTTGCAGCCGGCCTCCTGCAGCATGCGCCACTGGCTGGGCGTTTCCACGCCTTCGGCCACGCAACTCAGCCCAATGGTGTGGCAGAAGGTGATCACGGCGCGCGCGATGGTATCGCCATCGGTCCCGTCGAGCCCGGCGACGAAGCTGCGATCGATCTTGACCTTGTCGAGCGGCAGGCGCTGGACATAGCCGAGGCTGGAATAGCCGGTGCCGAAATCATCGAGTGCCACGTGGACGCCGATGTCGCGAAAGGCCTGCAAGGCCTGGGCCGCGGTTTCGGCATTGGCCATGACCGCGGTTTCGGTCACTTCCAGCCAGATGCGGCCCGGATCGATCCCGGTCCGCTCGATCTCGCGGCGGATGAAGGCGAGCGTGGTCGCCGAGGTCAGGTCGCAGGCGGAGATATTGAACGATACCGCGACATCGTCGGGCAGGTGCTGCGCGGCCTTGAGGCCCTTGCGGATCACCGCGCGGGTAATGCTGTGGATCGCGGTGGAGCGTTCGGCCACGGCAATGAAATCGGCGGCGGAAACCTCGCCCAGCACGGGGCTGGTCCAGCGCACCAGAACTTCCACCGCGCTCAGCCGGCCGCTTGCCAGTTCGATGATCGGCTGGAACACGATCGTCAGTTCGTCTTCCAGCGTGCTGCCCTGCAGCGCCACTTCGATCGCGCGATCGGCCCGCACGGCGGTTTCCAGCGCGGCGCTGAACACGCAGACGCCACCACCTTCGACATGCTTGGCATGATACAGCGCATAGTCGGCGCGATCGAACAGGTCGTCTGCCCCGGTGCCGGCCTGCGGGCAATGCGCCACGCCGAGCGATGCGCCGACATGGAGCACGATTTCCCCCACCTGCAATGGCGCGCGAATCTGCTGCAGCAAGCGCTCGCAGGTGCGCGTAAAGCCGGATACGTCCTGGTCGATCAGCCCGAATTCGTCACCACCCAGGCGATAGACCTGGGCCGATGGGCCGGCGGCATGGCGCAGGCGCGCGCCGATTTCTGCCAGCAGGCGATCGCCCACGTGATGGCCATAGGTATCGTTGATCGGCTTGAAGCGATCGAGATCGAGCACACCCACGGCAAACGGCATGCCGGCGTGGGTGGTGGTCCAGGCTTCGAGATCGGCATGGAAGCGGCGGCGGTTGGCCAGGCCGGTGAGCGCGTCGGTAAGGGCGAGGCGGCGGTTTTCCTCGTTCAGCCGCTGCAGTTCGGCGTGCTGTGCCGTCAGCAGCGTGCCGGCGCGGACCTGGCCTTCGAAATGGGCAAAGCTGTTGAACAGCACGCGCAGCAGCACGGCCAGGACCAGCGCCACGTTGATCCCGATCGTCACGAAGATCAGCTGCTGGCGCGCCAGGCACATGATGATGAACGCCGGCAGCACGGTGAGCGCCACCAGCAGCGCGGCCTGGGGCAGCACGATCAGGCAGAAGATGCAGCCGATCACCGTGGTGGAGATATAGAGCCCCACGTGCGCCTGCTCGAACGGGCCGCCATAGGGCGCCAGCGCCAGGGACCAGCCGACATAGGCAAGCGCCACCGGGCCGGATACGGCGGTGATCGCGCGCAACTGCCGCCGCGCCTGTTCCGCAGTGGGCACGCCCTTGCGGGCCTGGCGCAGCCAGTGGATCATGCGGAAGAAGGTGATGGCAAACAGCACGGCGGGCACGCTGATCGTCAGGACCGCCGGTGCCTGGTGGCGGTGGGTGATCGCCACGGCCAGCGAATTGATCAGCAGCAGGCCATAGAGCAGCGGCACCTGGCGTTGCAGGTTCACCGCCTGCGACACGGCCAGCGCGGGATCATCCCCGATTTCGGCGAACCAGCGAAATGGACGCGACGCGCGCAACAGCATTCTCCCCCAGTCGGTCGAATTCCTTCGCAAACCAGGATTATGCCTGCAAAAACATGAAAAGAATCATACCGCTCGGACGGTGATCCCCGCGCGGCACGTGGGCGCCTGCCACCACCGCAGCGGGCGTGGCGCAGGCCAATGGCGCGCAGACGCACCAAGGCAGCCGGCAATCATGCCAAGCCGAAAAGAATATTCTGCGATTTCAGGAAATTGGATGCCCCGCGAGGATTCGAACCTCGATTGACGGAGTCAGAGTCCGTAGTCTTACCTTTAGACGACGGGGCATCGGGAGGCGCCCCTCTAGTCGGGCCGTTTCAGAGCGTCAACCCGTTTTTTCGCCTCTGCATCAGGGTGCGATCGCGCCGGTTGATCGCGCCGGCGCCAGGGCTGGCGTGGCCTCGCCGGGGCGCTTGCCGGGGGCGAACCTTGCCGCGCGGGCGCCATGACGCTACGGTGACAGGCAAGTACCCGACCGGCACCGATGCCGGCGGGAAAACATAAGCGAATTTGTATCATGGCGGAATCCACTCCGCCGGCCAGGGGACGAGGGCCGCGATCCGGCGGAAGGAACAGGCAGCGAGGGCCGCGCAAGGCCGCACCCGCGCCCGATGCCGCCGGACAGCCGCCCGCCGCCACGCCGGCCGGCCATAGCGCAGCGCAAGGCGCCGCACCGACAAAGGGCAAGGCCAAGGGCAACGGCCGCGAGAGAGGCCGGGGTCGCACTGGGGCGCGCCGGGGCAGGCCGGCGCCGGCCGCCGTTGCCACGCCCCTTGCCGCATCCCCCGCTCCCGGCGCTGCAGCAGTGCCGCAATCCGGCATGGCACAGCCAGATCCTGTGGCGGCGCCATCGGCTGTCACCGCCGGGCGAGAGGTGCTGCCCGAAGCGCTGTTTGCCGCTGACGAGGCCGTGGGCCAGGGCGGGGCGCGCGCCTGGCACAAGCCGGTGCCGTTTCATCGCCAGGCCTATGCCGCGATCGATCTTGGCACCAACAATTGCCGCCTGCTGATCGCACGGCCGGCCGGTGGGCATTTCGTGGTGATCGATGCCTTCAGCCGCGTTGTGCGCCTGGGCGAAGGGCTGGCCCAGTCTGGCCGCCTGTCCGACGCGGCAATGGACCGCGCGCTGGCCGCGTTGCATGTCTGCGCGGAAAAGCTGCGCAAGCGCAATGTCCACCTGGCCCGCTCGGTCGCCACCGAAGCCTGCCGCCGCGCCAGCAACGGCGCCGAATTCATCGAGCGGGTGCACCGCGAAACCGGTATCCGCCTCAACATCATCACCGCGCAGGAAGAGGCGCGGCTGGCCGTGCTCGGCTGCCATATCCTGCTCGAACATGGCGATGGGCCGGCCATGATCTTTGACATCGGCGGCGGATCGACCGAGATGGTGCTGGTCGATCCGGCCGATCCGGTGCCGCGTATCCTCGATTGGCAAAGCGTGCCGTGGGGCGTGGTCTCGCTCACCGAAGGGGTGGGGCCGATCGCCGATAGCCCGGCCGCGCGCGCCGCCGCCTATGCCGACATGCGCGCACGCGTCGCCGATGGCTTTGCCCCGTTCATCGAGCGTATCGCGCCCACCCGCGCACACGCTTTGGCCGAAGGGGCGATTCGCCTGCTCGGCACCAGCGGCACGGTGACCACGCTGGCCAGCCTCCACCTGGGTCTGCCGCAATATGATCGGCGTGCGGTCGATGGGCTGATCGTGCCGACCACGGCGATGCGCGGCATCAGCCAGCGCCTGGCGCATCTCTCGCCGGCCGAGCGGATCGCTGTGCCGTGCATCGGGCGCGAGCGGTCTGATCTGGTGGTGGCGGGCTGCGCCATCCTGGAAACCATTTTCGATATCTGGCCGGCCGATCGGCTGGGCATTGCCGATCGCGGCATCCGCGAAGGCATCCTGCGCTCCCTCATGGCCACTGGCGGCGATGCCGTGCGCAGCCGCGAGGCGCTGCGCCAACTCAATAGTGGAGCAACCCCATGAGCCGTTCCGGCAAGGATCCGCACGAACGCCTGAAAACCGCCAAGAAGCGCACGGCGTCTTCGGCGCGCTGGCTCTCGCGCCAGATCAACGATCCCTACGTCAAGCAGGCCCGCGCCGAAGGCTGGCGCAGCCGCGCCGCGTTCAAGCTGATCGAGCTGGACGAGCGCTTTGCCCTGCTCAAGGGGCGGCAGCGCGTGGTCGACCTCGGCATCGCGCCGGGCGGCTGGAGCCAGGTGGTGCGCAAGAAGGCACCGGCCGCGCGCGTGGTCGGGATCGACCTGCTGCCGACCGAGCCGATCGATGGCGTGACCATCTTTGAGATGGACTTCATGGCCGATGAAGCCCCCGCCGCGCTGGAGGGCGCACTCGATGGCCCGCCCGATCTCGTGCTGTCGGACATGGCCGCCAATACCGTGGGCCACAAGCAGACCGACCACCTGCGCACCATGGGCCTGGTGGAAACGGCGGTGGATTTTGCCATCAACACCCTGGCCCCGGGCGGCGCCTTTGTCGCCAAGGTCTTTGCCGGGGGCACCGACGGCGACCTGCTCACCATCCTCAAGCGCAATTTCACCACGGTGAAGCACGCCAAGCCGCCGGCCAGCCGCAAGGACTCCTCGGAATGGTACGTGATCGCCCAAGGCTTCAAGGGCCGCGCCGCCACGAGCAACCCTGCGGATGATCCGTCGGGCGAACAGGACGCCTGATCCTGATGCGCGTGCATGGCCGGGGATAATCCCCGGTCGTGCAAAGAATCCCGTTGCGATGCGCGCCACTCTCGGCTAACCGCCCGTCTCCCACCCGCGGCCCCACCCGGCGCCGCGCGACGAGAGGCCCGATGGCGGAGTGGTGACGCACCGGACTGCAAATCCGTTTACGCCGGTTCGATTCCGGCTCGGGCCTCCATCGCAGCCTCCCAGAGCGTCTGAAGACGTCCTGTAAGCGGCTGTTTTTCGGCACTTTTATCTGCTATTATGGCTCCGTCGGTTGAGGGCCGTTTCATCAAATCTCACCCGTGTGATGGACGAGTTGATGGTAGGCCCCGATTTCAGGATGGGGACATACCATCATGTCGAGCGAAAAACGGCAGAAATCCGGGCTTACGGCGGCATGGGTGTCGCGTGCGAAGCCCAAGGATAAACCTTACAAGCTAAGCGATCGCGACGGCCTCTATCTGCTGGTTGAACCCAGCGGTGGCCGCGTCTGGCGCATGAACTACCGCATTCATGGCAGACAGAGAACCATAACTTTCGGTCGGTGGCCCGAACTGCTGCTCGGAGAGGCCAGGGAGCGATTGCTTGATGCGCGTCGGCTGCTTGCCAAGGGGATTGATCCCGTCGAACACGCCAAGCTCGAAAAGATCGCCAGATCGCTGGCGGCGACGCACACGTTCGAGGCGGTGGCCAAGGAATGGCTCGACAAGATAGCCGCCGAAGGCGCCGCGCCGATGACGGTGAAGAAAGCGCGTTGGCTCCTGGCGAAGCTTTACCCGGCGATTGGAAGGCGCCCGATCGGCGAAATCTCTGCGCATGAATTGCTGCTAGCACTCAAGAAGATCGAAGCCACCAAGCGCTACGACACCGCCAATCGGGCGCGGACAGCATCCAGCCAGGTTTTCAGATATGCCATCGCCACCGCACGGACTGAGCGCGATATCGCCTCGGATCTACGCGGTGCGCTGATCACGCCTAAGACCACCCATCGGGCCGCAATCACGACGCCTGTTGAAGCAGGGGCGCTGCTGCGCACCATCGACGATTATGACGGGCACCCCCTGACCCGAACGGCGTTGCGGATGCTTGCGCATGTCTTCGTTCGACCCGGCGAATTACGCTGGGCGGAGTGGTCCGAGTTTGATCTCGAAAAGCGCGTATGGACCATCCCAGGGCACAAGATGAAGATGCGTCGCCCTCATGCTGTGCCGCTCACCAGGCAGGTGCTGGCGATACTGGCGGAGATTGAGCACGACTCCGCTTATAGCCCTTTTCTGTTCCCCTCCTTGCGCGCCGTTGATCGACCCATGTCCGATAACACAATCAATGCAGCGCTCCGGCGGCTGGGCTATGGCAAGGAGGAAATGACCGGTCATGGCTTCCGCGCGTTGGCAGCCACGCTGCTCAACGAAATGGGCTGCTGGAATCCGGACGCCATCGAGCGACAGCTTGCTCACGCTGATGGAAACTCTATTCGCCGGGCCTATGCACGGGGCCAATATTGGGAGGAACGGGTGCGCATGATGCAGCACTGGTCCGATCATCTCGACCAACTACGCGATGGCGCCAAGATCCTGCGCCCTAAATTTGGGCACAGCGGATCGTAGAGCGTGGGCTGGCAGATTGGCAGCTGGAGGCGGCCATTGTCGACCATAACACTTCGTTCCGATCCGGTGCTGGAACGTCGGTCTACGCTAACACCGGCCATATTACGCGCTCGCCCTGTCGATCGCTGCCGCCAAGGATTCTGACGTTCCTTGGCCCGATTGATCTTGCCAAAAGCTGCCGATCGTACCCCTTCTATCGCAGGCCCTGATTATCACGCTCTGGGGATAACCCGAGCGGCAACTTTGGCGCACGATGACGTCGATTCCGGACGCTACACTACACTCAGTTGGATTTGCGATCCGATGCCACGATAGCATAGAATGAGATGTCATAGCCAAAACGACTCACCGGGGGGGGCGGTAGAATGAGCAATTGGGCCGAGCGGGCGTCTGCCGCTCTTCTTCCACATAGTATTGCGCCGACACTTGGGGTCGCTATTCGCGAGTGGTTCTATACGGGCAATTTTCTGGATCTCGAAACGAACGATGGTGTTTGCGAGCTTTGTGGACAGCAGGACCTTCGATATCATTTTGAGATCGAAAACCGACAGACCCAAGCAGATCTTTTGGTCGGGTCAGAGTGTATCAAGCGGTTTGATATTGGCGGCGTCGACGAGATGGGAAACCGTCTTGATGCAGCCACGACTGGGAAACTTGTTGACGTGCTCCCCTGATTGTTACCAGTCAGAGGTAGAGTCCGGCTCCTACATGATGGTTGGTTGAGGTGATGGCAACCTGTCTGGGGGCATGCTC
>NZ_JBEPKW010000014.1:0-82476 GCF_040544855.1 Novosphingobium sp. 1529 | reverse complement strand
ACGGGGCCGCAGCGCATCGCGGGGTGGAGCAGCCCGGTAGCTCGTCAGGCTCATAACCTGAAGGTCGCAGGTTCAAATCCTGCCCCCGCAACCATATCCCATCATACCAAACCGCTTCAGGACATCCCGAGGCGGCTTTTTTATGCCTGTTTTCCGTGGCTTATTTCCGAGTCGCGAAGTCTCAAGGTAAGCGACGTTCTCAGGCCACGGCGATCCAGGGCATGAGTTCGCCGACGGCGTTGACTGGATGACCGCTGGCGAGCTTGGGGAGGGTCTGGGCCAACCAAGTGTGTGGGTTCACGCCCGAGATTTTGCAGTTCTCGATAAGCGTAGCGATCACCGCCCAATTGTCGCCGCCCTCATCCGAACCGGCGAAGAGCACGTCCTTGCGATTCAGGGCCAAGGGCCGGATTGATCGCTCGACGGTGTTGGAATCCAGCTCGACGCGGCTATCGTCGAGGAACAGCGACAGCCCGGTCCAACGGGTCAAGGCGTGGCGGATAGCGTCGGCGAGCTTGCTCTTGGCGCTGACCTGGCGGAGCCTTGCCTCGAGATAGAGGTGCAGGTCATCGACAATGACGCGGGCCTGTTCAGCGCGCATAGCGCGGCGATGTTCTGCCCAGGTGCCCCGGACCTGGTCTGCGATGGCATAGAGCATGGCGATGCGGCGCAGCACCTCTGCCGCGACCGGGGAGTTCTCGGCCAGTTCGTAGAATTTGCGCCGAACGTGCGACCAGCAGAACGCCAGGCTGAGCTGCTGGCCACGCTTGGCCAGCGCGGGATAACCGCTGTAGCCATCGGCCTGCAGGATACCGCAATAGTTCCCCAGGTGCGACTGGGCGCGCTCACTCTTGCGATCGGGCGCGTAGACGTAGGCCACCAGTGGTGGATCATCGCCGCCCCATGGCCGGTCGTCGCGGGCATAGGCCCAGAGCTGCCCTGTCTTCGTCCACCCGCGTCCGGGATCGAGTACGGGGGCGGTGGTCTCATCCGCAAACAGACGTTGGGATCGTCGCAGCTCTTCGATAACCTGCCGTTGGTTCACCGTTATCGCTGCGGGTAGAAATGCCTGGTTCTGGGACAGGTACGAACCCGCTGGCGCGGGAGTGGCGCATGTTTTGAGGCCTGGCCAGTGATCGGCTGTCTGGGTCTAAGTTGAGGTCTGGCCCGAGTAGGCAGACGATTCCGGCTCCTTTCAACCAAGGAGTCGTACCATGACCAATGTTCTGTCTGATGCCCCAGCCAGTTCCCTGCGTCAGCGCATGATTGAAGACATGAACATGCGCCGGTTCACGCGGAAGACCCAGTTCGATTACGTGCGGCATGTCGCGAGGTTCGCCACATATCTTGGGCGTCCCCCCGATACTGCGACGGTAGAAGAGCTGCGGCAATTCCAGGTCGAACAGCGCGAGGCGGGCATAGGGATCCCGACCATGAACAGCATCGTTTCTGCGCTGCGTTTCTTTTTTACGCACACGATTGATCGTCCCGATCTGTCCCGCAAGCTTTATACGGTCAAGAACCCTCGCGCATTGCCTGTTGTCCTCAGCCGCGACGAGGTCGTGCTTCTCCTCGGCGCAACCAACTGCCTGAAGCACAAGGCTGCACTGTCCGTTGCCTATGGCGCTGGCTTGCGCGCCGCCGAAGTGACGATGCTGAAGGTCCGCGATGTCGACAGCAAGCGCATGCTCCTGCGCGTGGAGCGCGGTAAAGGCGGGCGCTATCGCAATGCGCTCCTGCCCGCTGACCTTCTTGCCCTTTTGCGCGAGTGGTGGACGGTGGGCCGCAAGCAAGGCGTCATGCACGCCGATGGCTGGCTGTTCCCGGGCATGCACTATCTCAAGCCGCTTAGTACCAGGCAGCTCCATCGGATCGTTGTTGATGCTGCCGAGGCTGCGGGTATCAAAAAGCGTGTCGGCCCACACACTCTGCGGCACAGCTTCGCCACGCATCTGCTTGAAGACGGTGTCGATATTCGGATCATCCAGGCGCTGCTCGGGCACGCGAACCTCGAGACAACCGCTTTCTACACCACGGTCGCAACTCGGACGGTGCGCGCGGTCATCAGTCCGCTGGACAAGTTGACGACGCTGCTCGAGGCGCAGGCGGCACCTCCCGGCTGAGCCGGTGCGCACCTCGCTCGAGGTCGCTGATATCTTCCGAAGCGCTGGGCCCGCCTATCGCACAGCCCATGCCGGGCATCTCAGCCTCGGTCAGCTCAAGGTCATGACGGCCATCGAGAACTGCCGCACCGGTGCACTGGGCGGTCACGTCGAAGCCTGCGATGATTGCGGGCACTGGCGGATCGCCTACAACTCGTGCCGCAACCGGCACTGTCCCAAGTGCCAGGGCGCTGCCGCGCGCACATGGCTGGCCGCGCGCGAGGCCGATCTGTTGCCGGTCGGCTACTTTCACGTGGTGTTCACGGTGCCTGCCGAGATTGCCGACATCGCCTGGCAGAACAAGGCGGTGGTCTATGATCTGTTGTTTCGCGCGGCTGCAGACACCATGCTGACCATCGCAGCCGATCCCAAACATCTGGGCGCGCGGATCGGCATCACCGCCGTGCTGCACACGTGGGGATCGGCACTGGCCCACCATCCGCATGTTCACATGATCGTGCCTGGCGGCGGCATCGCCCCGGATGGTACGCGCTGGATCTCGTCGCGCCCCGCCTTCCTGCTGCCGGTGCGTGTGCTGGGCGCGCTGTTCCGTCGGCTGTTTCTTACGCGCCTGCTGGCGTTGTTCGATGCTGGAAAGCTAGCCTTCTTCAGCACCTTGGCGGGGCTTGCCGCGCGCAAGGCCTTCCTGCGGCATCTGTCGCCAATCCGGAAAAAGCGCTGGGTGGTCTATGCCAAGCCGCCCTTTGCTGGTCCGCAAGCGGTGCTGGCCTATCTCTCGCGCTACACGCACCGCGTTGCCATTTCGAACCGGCGCCTCATTGCCTTCGACGAGACCGGCGCGACGTTCCGGTACAAGGATTATCGCCGCGACGGTGGCGAGCGCCAGCAGGTCATGACGCTGGCAGCCGACGAGTTCATCCGCCGCTTCCTGATCCACGTCCTGCCGCGCGGCTTCCACCGCATCCGGCATTACGGCCTGCTCGCCAGTTCAACCCACAAGGACGCCATGGCGCTCGCCCGCAAGCTGCTGGGCGTTGCCGCGCCAATCCACGGGCCCGAACCCGACGAACCGCCCGACCATCGCCCGCCATGCCCATGTTGCGGCGGGCACATGACCATCATCGAGACCTTCGTCCGCTGGTGCCAACCGCGTGCACCGCCGCAGCCAGCACCGCCGACCCGGGAGAACACGCCATGATCCGGCATGGCTTACCCTGCATAATGGCCGTGAACACTGCGCCCCGGCCAATGGGGATAGGCGTGTCGACGCCGCCAGCACAGTCAAACTTGGGCTCATGGCCAGCAGGATCAGCGGCGCTTCGAGAGAAATGGCCATCTGACTTCCAAGTTATTCCGCCCATCACAGGCTGGCCGGCAGGCTTGCTTCAGCCACCCCAATCCACACCAAAGCCCTTTTACCCATAGACCTGTGCGAGCCTCACCGCGGGTCGTACTTGTAAGACTTTCGTACGCCTGCCGGCGTCCGAAACCCTTCGACAAAGCGGCCTTGTGGCAGCGAGACTTCGAACGTCCGGATAAACCGAAACCGGTCATCCGATGCGTTCCGAAACGCCTTTCTCCTACTCCCAAGATTACAGACACCGGCGTTCTTTAATGGCCTGGGCCGAGGCAGCGTGAAAAATCAGGTGCCAAGTTACAAAGCTCACCTTCGAGGATTTTCCGAAAGTCTCCAAGAACAGCCCGGACAAACCTTCCCGCATTTTCTCGCGATGGGCGCACCACATCGGGGACACGTGTCAGCATCGAGATGCTGAATTAACCACCCGAGTACTCTTTTCATGCTTCGAGTGTCCTTCGTGCCGCCCCAGCGCCCCACGATGTTCGCTTGAGCGCTTGCCCGATGAGCAGCAGCGCTGGTCCGTCACGTAGCGCCGTCCGCGCGGCCAGTGGCAGAAGGTCGAGCCGGGTATGGAAACGTTGCTCGTTCGGCAGGCTGGCGTTTTCCACGAGGGCGACCGGCGTATCGCCCGGCAGGCCAGCGCCGATCAGCCCGTGCGAGACCGCGCTCGCAGCTGCCTTGCCCATGTAGATCGCCACAGTCGCCTGCGGGTCTGCCAGCGAGCTCCAATCGAGATTGAGCGTTTCTCCGGCGCGAGCGTGGGCCGTGACGAAAGTCAGTTTCCGGGCCAATCCGCGCAAGGTGAGCGATGCGCCGAGCGAGGCTGCCGCGGCGCTCGCGGCGGTAATGCCTGGGCAGATGGAGACGGCAATGCCCGCCGCGCGGCACGCGTCTAGTTCCTCAGTCGCCCGGCCGAAGATTGCCGGGTCGCCGCCTTTCAGCCGGACGACACGCTCGCCGCGCAGCGCCGCTTCGGCGATCAGGCGGTCGATGGTGGTCTGGTCCTTCGAGTGGCGGCCGGAGCGCTTGCCGACATAGATCAGCCGTGCGGTGGGCGGGGCGAGCCCGAGCACACCTTCGCCGACCAGCGCATCGTGGAAGATCGTATCGGCGCGGGCGATCAGGCGCTCAGCCTTGCGGGTGAGCAGTTCGGGATCGCCCGGTCCTGCGCCGACCAGCCATACGCTGCCTTGCGGGAAATCGTCGTTCATGCCGCCTTCTCCTCGGATGATGGGGTGATCGTTTCGAGCAGCCGGGCGATCGCCGGGCGGCATGAACCGCAATTGGTGCCCGCTGCCGTTGCCGCGCCGATGGCAGCGACCGTGCACGCGCCACCGCGCGCTGCCGTCTCGATATTGCGCGCACCAATTCCGTGGCAGACGCAGACGATCGGGCCGGGATCGGGCGCGGGCGAGGCGGGGCGAGCGGCGAGGAGTTCGGCCGGGGCCGCTTGCCCAAGGCCGACTTGTGCGGCGATCCAGTCGCGCGCCGGCAGCGTGCCGCTGCGGGTGACATAGAGCGCAGCGGCAACGGTGCCGTCCCCTGCCAGTACGACGATGCGGCGCATCCCGCGCGCGGTGTCGACCACTTCGATCCGCTCGCCTTCGCCAAGCAGCGCGTCGACATTTACGCTGCCCTCGCCGGCCAGTTCCATCAGCCAGCCTTGCGGCAGGCGCGAAGCCACCCAGTAGGGAATGCCCTGAGGGCGCACCGCTTCGACCGAAACCAGAAAGGCGCGCCAATCGGCCACGACCGGTTCGATCCGCGCCGGGCCGTTCTTGAAGCCGGGCTGGCCCGACACCGGATCGACGTTCGGTGCCACGAGCCAGTTGCTGCGCCCATCGCCCGCCATCGCATCGCTCCAGTGCATCGGCACGAAGATTTCGCCATGGCGCTGGCCCGGATCGAACGCGACGCGGAAAACTGCGCTGCCTTGCGGGGTGCGCACGCGCGCCAGAGCGCCTTCGGCCAGGCCAGCTGCGGCTGCGTCTTTGGGGTGGACTTCCAGCAGCGGCTCGCGGCGATGCTGCGACAGCTTGGGACTCAGCCCGGTGCGGGTCATCGTGTGCCACTGATCGCGATAGCGCCCGGTGTTGAGCCGCAGCGGGAAGGCCGGATCGAAGTGCATCTGCGCCGGGCGGACCGGAACGATCTTCTGTTCGGGCGCCAGCGCCTGCCGGCCACCCCACTGGAACGGCGCAAGCGCGTCGTAGGCCTCGTCCGACAGCGCGGCGTGCGCCGTCAGGTCGAGCACCTTGCCGTGTCGGGCGGCCAGCGCGGTCATCGCCGCATATTCGCGGAACACATCGGCGCTGCTGTTCCAGGCGAAGGCCCCGCCGTGGCCAAGCCTGCGGGCCACGTCGGCGATGATCGCCCAGTCGGCCCGCGCCATGCCCGGCGGTGCGAACAGGGCGCGCTGGCGGCTGATGCGGCGTTCGGAGTTGGTGACGGTGCCATCCTTTTCGCCCCAGCCAAGCGCGGGCAGGCGGACGTGGGCCAGGCGGGCGGTGTCGGTATCGGCGATCACGTCGGACACGACGAGCGTTTCGCACTTGGCCAGCGCGGCCCGCACGAAAGCCGCATCAGGCATCGATACGGCAGGGTTGGTCGCCATCACCCACAGGAATCGGACGCCGCCTTGGTCAATCGCGCGGAACAGGTCCACCGCTTTCAGGCCGGGACCGGGGCAGAGCCGGTCCGTGTTCCAGAAGGCGGCGACATCGGCACGCTCTGCCTCGGAAAAGCCGAGGTGGCAGGCAAGCGTGTTGGCAAGCCCGCCAACTTCGCGCCCGCCCATCGCGTTGGGCTGGCCGGTCATGCTGAACGGCCCCGCGCCGGCCTGGCCGATGCGCCCGGTGGCAAGGTGCAGGTTGATGATCGCGTTGCCCTTGTCGGTGCCGCCGGTCGACTGGTTCGCCCCCATGCTGAACAGCGTGACCATGCGCGGGCTTGCGGCGACGAGGTCGACCAGCGCGGCGAATTGCCGGGCGGGAATGCCCGGATCGCAGGCAAGGCCGTCCCACGCTTCCACCTTGGCCAGCCCGCGTTCGCAAAGCGCGTGGAGCAGGGCGTTGAACAGAGTGGTATCGCCATCGGGTGCAATGGCTACGTGCATGTCGGCCTGCTCGGCGGTTTCGGTGCGGCGCGGGTCGATCACGACGATCTTCGTGCCCCGCGCCTCGCGCGCTGCTTCGATCCGCTGCCAGATCACCGGATGGCACCAGGCGGTGTTCGAGCCGACGAGCAGGACGAGGTCGGCCTCTTCAAGATCGGTGTACGAGCACGGAACAAGGTCTTCGCCGAAGCTGCGGTTATGCGCGGCGACCGCGCTCGCCATGCACAGGCGGCTGTTGGTGTCGATGTTGGCGGTGCCGACGAAGCCCTTGATGAGCTTGTTTGCGGCGTAATAGTCCTCGGTCAGCAACTGGCCCGAGACATAGAAGGCCACGCTGTCTGGCCCGTGCGCGGCAATGGTCGCGCGCATCCGTTCGGCGACGAGATTCAGTGCGCTGTCCCAGTCCGTGCGCTGGTTGCCGATCATCGGCGAGAGCAGGCGGCCTTCGAGGCCAACCGTCTCGCCGAGGTGGGTGCCCTTGGAACAGAGCCGGCCGAAGTTGGCGGGGTGCGCCTCGTCGCCCCGGATCGTCACCGTCCGGGGCCCCGTGACTTCGGCCCGGATGCCGCAGCCGACGCCGCAATAGGCGCAGGTGGTGCGGATTTCGCTCACGCTGCGCGCTGGCCCAGTACGGCGGCACGCAGCAGGTAGATGCGCTCGGCATCGACCTTGAGCGGTATGACGGGGACGCACCCCTTATCCTCACCCTGCGCCTCGCCGGTTTTCAGCGAGATGTTCCAGTTGTGCAGCGGGCAGGTGACCATGCCGCCGTGGACGATGCCCTGCGACAGCGGCCCCTGCTTGTGCGGGCACTTGTTGATCAGCGCGTGAAATTCGCCGTTCTGGGTGCGGAATACCGCGATCTCTTCGCCGCCGACCACCGGCAGGGTGCGCGCGGTGCCCGGGGCGATCTGGTCCACCGGGCCGATATCGAGCCAATCGCCGAACATCATGCTTGCTCCATCTGAAGGGGGCGCACCTCGGCAAGGTGCTGGTGAAGTTCGGAATGGGCGCCCGCGGCGCGTTCGGCCCAGGGATCATCCTGGCAGAACAGCTGCGAATGGCGGAACCGCGCGGCGAGCCGGGTCAAGCGGTCGGGATCGTCGAACAGGCCGGCCTTGACGTGATCCAGCCCGACCCGCTCGATCCACGGCGCGGTGCGTTCAAGGTAATGCGCCTGTTCGCGGTAAAGCTGGATGAAGGCGGCGCACACGTCCATCGCCTCGGCCTCCGTCGCGACCTTGCACAGCAGGTCGGTGGCCCGCACCTTGATCCCGCCATTGCCGCCGACATGCAGTTCGTAGCCTGAATCGACGCAGACCACGCCGAAGTCCTTGATCGTCGCTTCGGCGCAGTTGCGCGGGCAGCCGCTGACCGCGATCTTGAACTTGTGGGGCATCCACGAACCCCAGGTCATGCGTTCCAGCTTGACGCCCAGCCCAGTCGAATCCTGCGTTCCGAAGCGGCACCATTCCGACCCGACGCATGTCTTCACGGTGCGCAAGGATTTGCCATAGGCGTGGCCCGAAACCATCCCGGCGGCGTTGAGATCGGCCCAGACTGCGGGCAGGTCTTCCTTCTTGATGCCGAAGATGTCGAGCCGCTGGCCGCCAGTCACCTTGACCATCGGCGCGTTGTACTTCTCGACCACATCGGCGATGGCGCGTAGTTCCTTGGGGTTGGTCAGGCCGCCCCACATGCGCGGGACCACCGAATAGGTGCCATCCTTCTGGATGTTGGCGTGCATCCTCTCGTTCACGAAGCGGCTCTTCTGATCATCTTCGTAGACACCCGGCCAGGCGCAGAGCAGGTAGTAGTTGAGCGCCGGACGGCACGAAGCGCAGCCATCGGGCGTCCTCCAGTGCAGTTCCTGCATCACCTGCGGGATCGCCTTAAGGTTCTTTTCCAAGATCAGGCGCCGCACGTCATCGTGGCCGAAGCTGGTGCATTTGCACAGCGTCTTCGGCCCCGACTGGACTTCGTCGCCCAGGGTCAGCGCGAGCAGGCTTTGGACGAGACCGGTGCACGAACCGCAGCTCGCCGAAGCCTTGCAGGTGGAGCGCACCGCATCGAGGCTGCACGCCCCGGCCTTGATCGAGGCGACGACCTGGCCCTTGGAAACGCCGTTGCAACCACAGATTTCGGCATCGTCCGAAAGGGCGGCAACGGCGGCATTAGGGTCCAGCGATGGCCCTCCGCTGGCAAAGGCCTGTCCGAAGATCAGCGCTTCGCGGATGGGGGAGATGTCCTCGCCCTTCTTCAGCAGGTCGAAGTACCACGATCCGTCGGCGGTATCGCCATAGAGCACCGCGCCCACCAGGCGGTTGTCGCGCACCACCACGCGCTTGTAGATCCCGCGCGCGGCATCGCGCATGACGATGTCCTCGGCACCGTCTGCGCCGGAAAAGTCGCCGGCGCTGAACAGGTCGATGCCCGATACCTTTAGCTTGGTGGACGTGACCGAGCCGGTGTAGCCGGTGGGCTGCTCGCAAGCCCCCTCATCCCTGCAAGCATTATCGGCCAAGGCGCGGCACATGTCCCACAGCGGGGCGACCAGGCCGTAGCACTGGCCCCGGTGCTGGACGCATTCGCCCACCGCCATGATGGCAGGGTCGCTCGTCACCATGTGATCGTCGACAACGATGCCGCGCTCGACGGCAAGGCCCGCCGACCTGGCAAGCCCGGTCGCGGGGCGGATGCCCACCGCCATCACGACGATATCGGCCGGGAATTCGCGCCCGTCCTTCAGCTTCACGCCGGTGACTTGGCCGTTGGCGCCGGTGATCTCGGCAGTGTCGCCGCCGGTGACGATGGTCTGGCCGCGCCGTTCCAGTTCGCTTTTTAGCAGGAAGCCCGCCGCTTCGTCGAGCTGGCGCTCCATCAGCGTGGGCATGATGTGGACGACGGTGACCTTCATGCCGCGCAAGGCAAGCCCGTGCGCGGCTTCAAGCCCGAGCAGCCCGCCGCCGATCACCACGGCCGAACCGCCCTTGTCCGCTGCGGCCAGCATCCGGTCCACATCGTCCAGATCGCGGAAGGTGACCACCCCATCCAGATCATGGCCGGGCACCGGGATGATGAACGGGTCGGAACCGGTGGCGATGAGCAGGCGGTCGTAAGGCTCGATCCGCCCTGAACGGGTGGCCAGGGTGCGGGTGTCGCGGTCGATCGAAACCACCAGATCGCCCGAAACCAGCGTGATGGCGTTGTCGGCGTACCATTCGGGACCGTTGATGACGATGTCTTCGAACGCCTTTTCGCCCGCCAGTACGGGCGAAAGCATGATGCGGTTGTAGTTCACCCGCGGTTCGGCGCCGAAGATGGTCACATCGAAGCGGTCTGGATCGCGGGCGAGGATTTCCTCCACGGCGCGGCATCCGGCCATGCCGTTGCCGATCACCGCAAGCCGTTCGCGAACCGGGACGGTTGCGGGGGCTTGCTTGTCTAGCACTGTCGTCGGGGTGTTCACGGGATTTCCCTCTGGCAGATGCGTGAACACGAAAAAGCCGCCCGAACGCATCCCGGTGAAGGGAGGTCTGGGCGGCGACGATGCCACGCAATGGTGATGGTTCAGGTGGCGCTCTATCACCCTTCATTGGGTGGCGCTGGTACCTTCGAAGCAAAGGCTAACCGATTCGGGGCGTTGAGTGCAAGCAACATTTTTGCGCTGCAGCAATGGAAAGCGGAAAGCGGCCCCTGGACGAACCGCGTTCCGCCCCATGCAACGCGCAGAAACCGCGCTTAGAAAGCGTAGTCCGCCTCAAGCCAGAACTTGGTGGTATCGACACCAAAGCCCTTGGCCTTGTAATCGGCATACTTGGCAAGCAGCGCCACCTTGCGCACCTTGAAGCCCACGCTGGCGTCCCATTCCTCGCCGAACTTTACGTGGCCGACGTCCGAATGGAAATCGTGCCAAGTAACGTTGGCATTCAGCCCGTGCAGCTTCGGAAACGCCTT
Source organism: Novosphingobium sp. 1529 (assembly GCF_040544855.1). Classification (NCBI taxonomy): domain Bacteria; kingdom Pseudomonadati; phylum Pseudomonadota; class Alphaproteobacteria; order Sphingomonadales; family Sphingomonadaceae; genus Novosphingobium; species Novosphingobium sp. 1529. The sequence goes on along the minus strand of NZ_JBEPKW010000014.1, from coordinate 71,921 downwards.
GGCGAGCCCGACGTAAACATCTTCGAGGCCGGACTTCGGGGTCGTCAGGAACAGGTCGGCCCAGCCGTTGAACTTGTGCAGCGTGGCCATCGGCGTTTGCAGCGCGATCCCTTTGTCGGAACCGAGCTTTTCATAGCCACCCGTGGCGGTGAAGTCATAGGCGGCAAGCCCGGCTTCGGCGTTCACGTAATCGGCGCCGTACTTGGCCGGGTTATCCTTCCACCCCTGCTGGTGAGCATAACTGCCGATCAGGTTCAGCTTGGCTTTCTTGCCCAGCGGCAGTGCGGCGGTGGCGCGCACGCCATAAGTCTGGGTGTCGGCCAGCGTAATGGCCAGTGGCCCGACCTGCTCCTTGGTATCGTAATCGAGCAGGTATGAGAAAGCCTTGAGCGTCACCGAGCCCTGCTTCACGCCCGCCTGAAGGAACCAGAAGTTCCCGTCATAGGCCGTGCGCGGGCCAGCATCGAGGCCGTAAATCGTGCGCTGGCTGTTGGCATAGGTCACGTCGGCCATGACCGGGCCGATCGTGGCTTCGCCGCGCACGGCGTCGAAGGTCTGCTCGTTCTGGCGCCAGGCCACACCGCCAACCCAGCGCTGATCGTCAAGGTTGATGCGCTGGCGGCCCACCGTCAGCCCCAGCTGCCTGGTACGGTACTGGATCTGCAAGCGGTTGAGTTCGACGTTGGCCGCATCGGGCACGATAGCGTAGTCCGGACGCGCCTTGTCGGGAACGAACGTCAGGCCGTTGAAGTGGTTGTCGATTTCCAGCGTGCTTTCCGCTTCGGCCAGCACGGAAAGATGCGAGGGCGCGTGCTTCAGTTCGAAGCCGCTGCGCAGGCGCAATGTGACGGCATCGGCGTCCTTGGTCGGTGTGTCGACGTTTTCCCAGCGCAGGCGTGCATCCAGCATGGGATCGAAGGTCAGCGTGTCGGTAACCGGCACCGGATCTCCGAAAGCCTTGGGCGCGGCAAGCGCGGGCTGCGCGAGGGCAAGCGGCGCTGCCAGTGCAGCGGCGCCGAGAAGCATGGTCTTCATGGTTGGAAATTCCCTCATGTTGTGGGGCCAGGGCGGTAGCGTGCCGCCCCGGTCACCCGGCAGCTCAGGTCAGATGCGGGCGCCCGAAAGGGCGGCACCCCAAGTGGTCCGCCAGCGGCTCTTGACCGCGGTAAGCCCTGCCAGCGCGACGATCGCCAGTGCAGCGAAGATCATGAAGCCGAGCGAAGCGCTGCCGGTGGCCTTCTTGATCGCGCCCAGCGAGCTTGCGAGGTAGAACCCGCCAAGGCCGCCGCCGAAGCCAACCAGACCAGTCATCACGCCGATCTCCTTGCGGAAGCGCTGCGGCACCAGCTGGAACACGGCGCCGTTGCCCACGCCCAGCGTGCCCATCACAGCGACGAACAGCACGACCGCGATCGCAAGGCCGCTGGTCGCGACCATGGCAATCACGCCGAGCAGCACGGCGGCGGCCACGTAGACCGCGGTGAGCGTGCGGATACCGCCGAAGCGGTCGGCCAGCGCGCCGCCCATGGGGCGCAGCAGCGAGCCCATGAAGACGGCGGCGGCGGTGCAGTAGCCGGCGATCACCGGGGTGACGCCGAAGCTGTCGGCATAGAACGTGGGCAGCGAGCTCGACAGACCGACGAAGCCGCCGAACGTCACGAAGTAGAACAGCATGAACCACCAGGCGTCCGCCTCCCTGAGCACCGAGGCGTAAGCCGAAAGCGGCTTGGGCGCGGGCTGGTCGGGGCTGTCCTTGGCGGCGATCAGGTAAAAGGCGAAAACCGCGATCAGCGGGATCAGCGCAAAGCCGAAGACATTGGTCCAGCCATAGGCCTTGGCCAGCAGCGCAGCGAACAGTGAGGCGAACACGGTGCCCGAATTGCCCATGCCGGCAATGCCCATGGCCTTGCCTTGATGTTCGGGCGGATACCACCGGCTGGCGAGCGGCAGCGACACGGCAAAGCTCGCCCCCGCAAAGCCCAGGATCACGCCAAGCGCAAGCGTTGCCTGATAGCTGGAAATGCCGAAGTGCCAGGCCACGAACAGTCCGGCGATGACCACGATCTGGCTGATCGTCCCGGTCAGCTTGGGACCGATACGATCGACCAGCACACCGTTGATCAGGCGAATGACCGCGCCCGCAAGCGTCGGGATGGCGACCATCATGCCCTTCTGGGCCGGGTCCAGTCCCAGCTCCTTCGAGATGATCGGCGCCAGCGGGCCGAGCAGGACCCAGACCATGAAGGCCATGTCGAAATAAAGGAACGCGGCGAGCAGCGTGGGGCTGTGGCCGGATTTCCAGAAGCTGGTCGTGGCGCCCTGCGGCGCGGGCTTAGCGGATGGCATGGCAACCGTGGCCATAGATGGTCCTCTCTGCACTTGACGGGTGGTGGATTGGAACGATCCTCACGCGGGCGGGCGACGTGCCCGGGCGCAAGGGGCTGAAGCGAACATGCGGAGCGGTGGAGAACTGGTTGTTGCGGCTGGATTTTTCAGTGCGACCGGGCCGCGTGACGACAACCAGGACTTCGGCGGCGTGCATCTTGGCACCGCGACCGAGCGTGCCCGCCACGGCATCGTTGCCGCGGTGGCCGATGGGGTAAGTGGCGGGAAGCAGGGCCGCGCCGCAGCAGAACTTGCGGTGCGCGCGCTGGTCGAAGGCTTCTACGCGCTGCCCGAAACGCTGGGGCCGGCCCGCGCCATCGGGCAGGCAATGGGCGCCTATAACCGCTGGCTCAACGTGCAGGGCCGGGGCGAGAGCATGGCCAACAGCGGCACCACGTTCACCGCCATGACCCTGCGCGGGCGCCAGGTGCATGTGGCGCATGTCGGTGACAGCCGCGCCTGGCGCTTTGCCGGGGGCCGGCTGACCTGCCTCACCACCGATCACGTCCGCCCCGAGCCCGACCTCAATCACGTGCTGATCCGCGCGCTGGGGCTCGAGGCCGATCTGCGGCTCGATCACTGCACGCTGGAACTTGCCGAACGCGACCGGCTGCTGCTCACCACCGACGGCGTGCACGCGGTGCTTTCGGCAGCCCGCCTCGCCGCGATTATCGGTGAGGATGCGAGTGCCGAGGCAACGGCGCAGCGGCTGGTCGAAGCGGCGCTCGCCGCCGGTGGCCGCGACAATGCAACCGCGCTGGTACTCGACGTGGTGCGCCTGCCCGCGCCCGATCACGACGGCATCCTCGCCGAAGTCTCCGGGCTGCCTTTCGTCCCCCCGGCGGGCGTTGGCGAGACCATCGACGGATTCCGCATCGAGCGGGCCTTGAGCGAAGGCCGCCACGCCGTGCTGCTTGTCGCCACGGACGAGGAGGACGGCGAGCGGGTGGTGCTCAAGTTCCCCCGCCGCGAGATCCTGTCCGACCATGCGCTGCGGCTGGCCTTCGCTCGCGAATTGCTGCTTTCGCGCCGGGTGGCTAGCCCCTTCGTGCTGGCGGCGCGCCCGGTGCGGCCCGAACGGCAGAGCGGGCTCTATTCCGTGCTGCCGCTGCTGGCAGGCGAGAGCATGGATGCGCGGCTGGAGCGCGGAAATCCGCCGCTCGAAGAGGCGCGGCAGGCGGCGATCGGGCTGGTGCGCGGGCTTGCCGCGCTGCACAAGCTCGAAGTCGTCCACCGCGACGTGAAGCCCGACAACGTCATGCTGACCGGTGACGGCGGCGTGAAGCTGATCGACCTTGGCGTCGCGCGGCTGCCGCGTGTCGAGGATTTCCATCCCGACGAGATTCCGGGAACGCCGGGTTTCATGGCGCCCGAACAGTTCGACGGCAACGCGGGCGATGCGCTGACCGACCAGTTCGCGCTGGGCGTCACGCTCTACCGCTGGTTCACCGGCAAGTGGCCCTATGGCGAGCAGGAGGCGTTCCAGCGCCCACGCTTTGGCATCGCGCCGGCGCCTTCGCGCCATCGCCCGGAAATCCCGAGCTGGCTCGATGCCGCGATCCTGACCGCCATCGCGCCCCGGCGCGAGGACCGCTTTGGCGATGTGGTGGAACTGCTCCGCGCGCTCGAAAGCGGCGGCGCGCTGGGCCTTGCCGCCGCCCGTCGCCGGCCGCTGATCGAACGCGATCCGGCGATGTTCTGGAAGGGCACCAGCGCGCTGCTGGCGGCCGCGCTGGTCGCCTCGCTGCTGCTGCGCTGATCGCTCCTTGCTGCCCACGCCGGGTTGGCTCCTGCCGACGCGCAACACAAAAAAGCCGCCTCGACTTGGCCGGAAGGGCCAGATCGGGCGGCGACGTTGCCACGCGTTGTTGATGCTGTGCACGGCTGGCCTGCGGTGCGCCCCCTCGTCGGGACACGGCCATCGTGCAGCCCAAGGCTAAGCGATTCGCCCCTGCGAGGTAAAGCGCTTTTTGCGACGCAGCATGAAATCGATCTTACGGCAGGGTGGCAAGGTAGCCTGCAAGATCGGCCGGATCGAACACCCCGCCATCGAAGAAACGGTTGCTTTCCAGTGTCATCCGCCCCTGCTGCGTGCCGACGACGGTGGTCCCGGCAAGGCTTCCTTCGACCTTCGAACTTGCCCCCGGCAGCGGTTCGGCGCTGCCGACCAGCGCGCTACGGTAGACATCGGGGCGGAACACGCGGGCCGCCTTGCGCGCTTCTTCGGGCACGATCGCGCCGTGTTCCCAGCGTACCATCTGGGTGTAGAGCCACTCGGCCTGGCTGACCCACGGAAAGTTTGCCGCCTCGCGATACTGGAACATGAAATCGGGGAAGGGCACGATCGCGCCTCCCTTTGCCAGCATCAGCTGGTCCGAAATCGCGCGGTGGATCAGTGCGGCGCTGCCGTCGAGGTATTCCGGCCGGGCCAGAATCGCGGCGTTGGCGTCCCAGTTGGCCGGATCGACGAAATGGCGCGCGGCACGGATCAGCGCGCGGACCAGCGCCTCGACATCGTCGCGGCGTTGGTCGACCAGCCGCTCCTTCATCGTCAGGACTTTCTCGACCCCGCGCCGCCAGATCTGCGCGGTGACCATGACGATCTCGCCCGCGCCGCGTTCGACAGCCACGCTGTTCCAGGGTTCGCCCACGCAGATCGCATCGACTTCGCCGGCATCCAGCGCATCAGCACAGAAGGGCGGTGCCACAGTGGTTATCTCGACATCGTGGTCAGGGCGGATGCCGCTGGCTGCCAGCCAGTAGCGCAGCATGTGGTTGTGTGTCGAATGGCGGTGCACGACGCCGAAGCGCAAGCGGTCACCCGCCGCGATGCGCTCTTGCGCCACCAGTCGGAGCGCGGCGCCAGCTCTAACCGGATCGGCGAGCTGGCCGGGCGCTGTCAGGCGGCGGGCAAGGTCAGGCCGCATGGTCAGCGCGTTGCCGTTAAGGCCGAGCACGAACGGCACCGCCAGCGGCTGGGCGGGGCGCCCCCGGCCGAGCGTCGTGGCGATGGCCAGCGGGGCGACCATGTGCGCGGCATCGCTATGGCCATAGAGCAGGCGGTCGAGAACGGTCGCCCAGCTCATGTCCCGCACCAGCCGCAGCGACAGCCCTTCCGCTTCGGCAAAGCCATGCTCGCGGGCAAGGATCGGCAGGCACGCATCGACCAGCGGCAGGAACCCGACGGTCAGTTCGCTGGACATTGCTGGCTTTCCATCATGTGCCTCCCATCAGCTTGTGCGCGGTGACCACCGCTTCGGCGATCTCCGCGATCCGCCGGCCCTGGTTCATCGCGGTCTTGCGCAGTTCGGCATAAGCCTGCGGTTCGGTCAGGCCGCGGCTGTCCATCAGAATGCGCTTGGCCGTGTCGATCGCCGCGCGCTCGGCCAACTGGCCCTTGGCTTCGGCAAGGTCCGCCTGCAACCGCGAAAAAGCGTTGAAGCGGCGGACCGCCAGGTCAAGAATCGGACGGATGCGATGCGGGGCAAGGCCGTCGACTACGTAGGACGAAACGCCTGCGTCGATCGAGGCGGCGATCGCCTCGTCGTCGCTTTCGTCCACGAACATTGCGATGGGGCGGGCCAGCGCGCGGCTCACCGCAAAGTATTCCTCGAGCACGTCGCGCGAGGGATTGCCCAAGTCCATCAGCACAATGTCGGGATCGATATGCGCAATGCGGGCCACCAGGCCACGCCGTTCGGTAACAACGAACAGCTCGCAATCGTCGAGCGCGGCAAGGCCCTCGCCGATGACGGCGGCGCGAGAGGCGCTTTCATCGACGATGGCGATCCGCATGGCCCCTATTGCACTGCATCACGAGTGGTTGGCAATCTCTCACACAACGCGTTTGTGGATCCAGGCAGTGACTTGGCGACTGAGGCCCAGAAGGTGACCAAAAAAGGCCCTCAGCAAATATGAGGAAGTCGCGAGGCGAGGCACGTGAGGATCTAGCTGAGCTATTTTAAGCGGTTGCCCCACAAAATGCTTTGCAATGTTGCAATGGCATTTGTGGGCGCCCCTTCGGATGCAAGCAGTAAATCGGGGTATGTTGGCACGTAATCGGATGCTGTTACCCGCACATCTCGAGCGGATCGAACAGGTTGTCGATGTTGAAGCGACGGCTTGTCCTTGCTGTGGTGGCGCGCTCCACCAAATTGGCGAGGACGTGGCTGAGCGTCTCGATGTCGTGCCGACCAGCTTCCGCGTGCTAGTCACGCGCCGCCCGCGTTATGGTTGCCGCTCCTGCGAAGGCGCAGTCGTGCAAGCACCGGCACCAGCGCGGATCGTGGAGGGCGGCATTCCCACCGAAGCGCTGATCGCGCATGTGCGGTCACCAAGTACGCCGATCATGCCCCGCTTTACCGACAGGCCCAGATCTACGCGCGGCAAGGCGTCCAACTCGATCGCTCGACCTTGGCTGACTGGGTTGGCCGGGCGGCACGGTATCTGCGACCCTTCCGAGATCGCATTATCGAAGAGCTGCGACGATCCCAACGTCTGTTTGCGGATGAGACCACCGCCCCCGTACTCGATCCCGGACGCGGGTGGACGAAGACAGGGCAGCTCTGGGCCTATGCTCGCGACGATCGGCCATGGGGCGGCGATGATCCACCACTGGTGGCCTACGTCTACGCGCCCGGTCGCAAGAGTGAGAGCGCCCAAGCGCACCTGGGGAACTATTGCGGTATCCTGCAGGCCGATGGCTACAGCGGTTATCCCGCGCTGGCCAAGCGTGGCCAGCAGCTCAGCCTGGCGTTCTGCTGGTCGCACGTTCGGCGCAAATTCTACGAACTGGCAGGGAACTCCCCGGTCGCGGCAGAGGTGCTGCGCCGCATCGCCATGCTCTATGCCATCGAAGACCAGGTCCGGGGCACCTGGGCAGAACATCGCCGCGCTATGCGCGCCGAAGAGGCCCGCGTCATTGTCGATGACCTGCACCTCTATCTCGAGGCAAGGCTCCTCCAGGTCAGCGCCAAGAGCAAGCTCGCCGACGCTATCCGCTACGCCTTGACCCGCTGGACCGGGCTGTCGCTGTTCCTCGACGATAGCCGCGTCGAGCTGGATTCCAACTCCGTCGAGCGATCAATCCGGCCCTTGGCCCTGAATCGCAAGGACGCGCTCTTCGCCGGTTCGGATGAGGGCGGCGACAATTGGGCGGTGATTGCTACGCTTATCGAGAACTGCAAAATCTCGGGCGTGAACCCACACACTTGGTTGGCTCAGACCCTCGCCAAGCTCGCCAGCAGTCATCCAGCCAACGCCGTCGGCGAACTCATGCCCTGGATCGCCGTGGCCTGAGAACGTCGCTTACCGCTCTCGACGACGCGGCTATCGCGTTCCTGATTGCCTAGAGACTGTTATGAACCTGTCATCAAAGAAATGGCCTGCTTGCTCATGATTGTGGCGAAGGCGACGAGATGGAGGCCCGCGAGTGTCTGGGCATATCGCTCGTAATCCTTGACGAGCCTGCGGAAGCGCGTGGCCCATGCGAAGGATCGTTCGACAACCCATCGGCGTGGCAGCAGAACGAAACCACGTTTGGCTTCGGGCAGTTTGACGACCTTGAGATCGATGCCGTGCTGGGCCGCCGCCTGGGCGGTGGATTGACCGGTGTAGCCCTGATCGACCCAGGCTATTTCCACGCTGTCGCCGGTGACGGCCTGAATAGTTCTGGCCATGGTTTCGACCTCACCGCGATCCTGAGCACTGGCAGATGTGACATGCAAGGCCAGCAGGTTGCCCAGCGTATCGACCGCGATATGGACCTTGGAGCCCTTCTTGCGCTTGGCTCCATCATAGCCACCGCGTTCGCCGCTTTCGGGTGTTGAACGCAAGGTTCTGCTGTCAATGATCGCGGCGCTTGGTTCGGCTGTGCGGCCGGATGCCAGACGCAGCACCACGCGAAGATCGTCTATCAGCGCCTCAAAGCATCCCGCCGCCAGCCAGCGCTGCGTCTGCTGGTAAACTGCCGGCCACGGCGGCAGGTCGTTGGGCATCCATCGCCAAGGCGCGCCAGTCTTCACAATGTAGCGCAAGCCGTTGAAAACCTCGCGCAGGCTGTGTTCGCGCTGCCCGGCATCCTCGGGCAAAAGCGTCAGATAGGGCGCAAGCAACGACCATTCTTCATCGCAGACGTCTGACGGATAGGGCTTGCGGTGTTGCTCCATACAAGCCTTTGAATCCATTCAGACCAGCAAGTCCATAACAGCCTCTAGGTCTGTAGGAGCACCGGACAAAAAGAACCGCCGGTCCCTGGGAGCGGGACCGGCGGCGAGGGAGGGTCTGGTCAGAAACTGGCGCGCACGCCGATACGATACATCCGGCCGATGACGTCGTAGAGCAGCGGGTTCACGTCGATCCCGGTGTTGGTCTGTGGCGACGCGGCTGGATCGTGGTTGAACAGATTGTCCACCTTGGCATAGGCCGTGATCGCCTTGGTCACGTTGTACGTGGCGCCCACGTCGAAATAAAACGCGCCGGGCATGCGGTTGTTGTCGATCGTGGGGTGCAGCGTGGCCTGCTGTGCGGTCTGCACCGGACAGTTGGTCTGGCACTCGATATATTCGTTGCTGATCTTGCCGGCGCTGAACCAGCGCTGGGTGAAGGTCAGGCTGAAGTTGTCGGTATCCCAGCTTTCGGTTGCCAGCACTTTCCACTTGGGCGTGGCCCCGGCGTTGACCCCGGCGCCTTGCGTGGGGATCGTGTTGGGCAGACCGATATCGGTGATATAGTTGCGCACATTGGTGGCTAGTGCGCGCAGGGTCAGGTTGCCAGGCAGCTTGAGGCTGTCGAGCCGGAACTGGTAGCTTGCCTCGATATCGAAGCCGTCGGTGAAAATCGAGGCGAGGTTGAACGCCTGCACGTTGACATAGGGCGTGGCGGCATTGAGATCGAAGGCGCTGCACAGTTGCGTCACCCCGCCATAGCAGTAGTTCACTTCCTGCTGCGCGCTGAGTGAGGAGACCACGCCTTTCACCTTGATGCGATAGTAATCGACCGAGAGGTTAAGGCCTGGCGCCCAGCCCGGGCGCGACAGCACGATGCCGGCCTCGGTATTGCGCGCGATTTCCGGCTTGAGCGCGGTGTTGCCGATCGTGTTCTGCTGCACGGTGACAGGCTGGTTGTTGTTGAACGGATTGGTCAGCCCCGGCACGGTAACCGTGATCGGCGCGGCATAGAGCTCGCTCAGGTTGGGCGCGCGCACATCGCGCGAGGTGACCGCGCGCAGGCGGATGCCGTCCACCGGTGTCTGCCAGGTGCCGCCGATCTTCCACGTGTAGACCGTGCCCGAGGTGCTGTAGTGCGTGGCGCGACCTGCCAGGTTGAGATTGGCCTTGCCGGCGCCGGGCGTGTCGACCAGCGGCAGGTTCGCTTCGAGGAAGCCTTCATAGACCGAATACTTGCCGCTGCCGTCGTGATAGTTGCCCGCGTACCAGTTGTTGCCAGCGGTGTTGAGCAGCGGATCGGCCGGGTAATCGGCGGTGTTGGGATTGCTGGCGGTGACCCCGTTGCCATAGGGATCGCCTTTCACGCGGTAGTATTCGTGGCGCCATTCGCCGCCGAATGCCAGCGAAACCGGGCCGGCCCAGGTGGAAAAGGGCTGGTTGTTGAACGCGATGCTGGCCACGTCCTGGGTCTGGCGGGTGTGCTGGTGCGGGCCATGGGCAGGGGTGATATAGGCAAGCGTCGCCGCGCTGGGGGTGGCGCCGCCAATGATGTTGAGCGGTACGCAGCCACTGGCGCGTGCGGCCGGATCGGCGCAGGCGATGGTGCCGTCGTTCAGGCGCACCGCCTGGATCGCGGCGTTGTATCGGGCGTTGAGCGTGATGTTGCTCACCGTGATGTCGGTGATGTTCTCGCCATGCTCGACATAGGCGTCATAGTGCAGGTCGCTGCCCAGGAACGGGATCTTGCCCTTGGCTCCGGCGACGAAGCGATATTGCTCGCGCACCGGATTGACGTTGATGAACTGCGGCAGCACCGCGTTGCTGACGCCATACTTGAAGCTGGTGATGCCGTTGGCCGCGCACAGATCCTGGATCGAGGTGGGCACGAACGGGTTGGAGCATTGCAGCGTGAGCGAATTGGCCTTGGCCGCGCCCGGATTGGGTGTGTTGTTGGAGGTGACGCGCGCCACATTGACCGTGGCATAGGCCTCGTTGTCATTATCAATATCGAAGCCGATACGGCCATAGCCGTTGGTGCGGGTGATTTCCGATTGCAGGCTGGTGCCGTTGCCGACGTTGCCGGAAAGATCGCCGCCCACGCAGAAGCCGTTGTTGCAACCGGTCACGGTGCCGGCGGCGTTCTTGTCGGGCACGCCATTGGAGCCATAGACGAAATTGAACGGCTTGCCGCTCTGGTCGAAGGCGATGCCCTGGAGCGGGCCGGCCGTGATCAGGCCATACTTGGTGTATTGATAGGCCTGGGCATGCTTGCTGTTGCGGTATTGCGGCCTGCCATCGGTGTGCAGGCCAGTGTTGATCAGCGTTTCGGTCTCGTACCAGTCGCGCCCGTTGGGGCCAGGGCCTTCGCCGAAACCATAGGCGGGAACGCCGTTTTCATGGCTGTATTCGCCGCTGACCACCACATGCAGGCGGCCATCCATGAAGGATTTCCCGGCCGCGGCCTGGAACGTGTAATTGTAATCATCACCATAGGTGGTGATGCCGTTCTGCGCGTTGGCCTTGAAACCTTCGAAGTGCGTGTTGGTGACGAAGTTCACCACGCCGCCCACCGCGTCCGATCCATAGGATGCCGATGCGCCGCCAGTGACCACGTCCACCCGATCGACCAGCAATTGCGGGAACAGGCTGATATCAGGCACGCCGGTGACATTGGCGCCGACCACGCGCTGGCCGTCGAGCAGGGTAAGCGTGCGGATCGGTCCAAGGCCGCGCAGGCTGAACGAGCTGAGCCCCTGGGTGCCGCTGGACGTGCTGTTGGTGCCGTAGGTCGCACCGGTGCTGCCCTGGAGCGAGGGCAACTGGGCGATGGTGGTGAAGATGTTGGGCTGCGCGCTCTTGGCGATCACCGCGGCGCTGAGCACTTGCGTGGGGGTCGGCGCGCTGAAGCCGCTGGAGGTGATGCGCGAACCGGTGACGACGATTTCCCCGGTGCTGGGGGCGGGCGCCGCTGCTGGGGCAGGGGTTTCGGGCAATGCGGCCGGTGCGGCCTCTTGCGCAAGCACTGGGCAGGCCCAGGCCAGCGCCACGAGTGCGGTGCCCTTGGCCAGGGCGGTGCGCAGCGGCCTGCTGCTCGATGTGGCGGTTGGCGTGGTGGTCATCGAAAATCTCCCCCATGGCTGGTCCCTCGGCCGGTGGCGCTGCCCCGGCCTGGCTTGGTATCGCTAACAATCTTGCGCGTGGTCCTGGCGTTGGCAGCCCGGTTTCCGTGGTGAGGGCATAGGACTGCGGGGCGCCTGACGCAGCCGCGACCATGGTCCTAATTGGGCGGGCGCCGGCGACGCGGCTAAGGACGCTGTCGACATGGCTGTCAGGCAACCCGCGCGGCGCACGCCATGCGGGGACGGCAAAGCAGGAAGGACAGAAGCGTGTCGGGCAAGATTGCAGGCCACAGCGTGGCGCCGCTGGCCATCGTGGTGATGGGCGTGAGCGGCAGCGGCAAATCGACACTGGGCGCGGCGCTGGCGGCGCGGCTGGACTGCCCATTCCTGGAAGGCGATGGATTCCATTCGGCGGCAAACGTCGCCAAGATGCGCGAGGGCATCGCCCTGACCGATGCAGACCGCTGGCCCTGGCTCGATCACCTGGGCGCGGCGATGGGCCAGGCGGTGCGGCAAGGCGGCGTGGTGGTCGCGGCCTGTTCCGCGCTGAAGCGCGCCTATCGCGAGCGGCTGGCTACCGCGACAGCCGAACCGATCGCCTTTGCCCTGCTCGATGCGCCCTTGGCCGAACTGGCCCGGCGCATGGGCAACCGGCCAGGGCACTACATGCCGCCGAGCCTGCTCGATAGCCAGTTGGACACGCTGGAGCGACCCGGCGCGGATGAGCCAGCGCTTACTCTCGATTCCACGCAGGGCCAGGATCGGCTGGCCGATGCGATCCTGGCCTGGATCGCCCAGCGCCTCGCAGCTTAGCGTTCCAGCGCGCTTGCAGGTTCGGTTTCCTCAGGGCCGTGCGGCAAAGAGGGCGTGGTGGGTTAGGATGTAGAGCGTGCGCCCGTCCTTGCCGCCGAACAGCAATTGCAGGGGGCGTTCGGGCACGTCGATCCGGTCGATCGGGCGGCCTGCTGCGTCGTAGACGAAGACTTGGCCATTGGCGATGTAGACGCGTCCGTCTGGCCCTGATGCCACACTTTCCCCGCCGCGATCGGCAAAGGGTTGCAGGTCTGTCACTGCGCCGCCGGCGCCCAGGCGGGCGGAATAGGTCCGGTCTTCTGACTCGTTGCTCAGGAACACCCGCGCGTCGGGTCTGGCGGTGACCAGGCCATAGGCATCGAGCGAATCGGAAAAGCGCCAGCCGAGATGGTCAGCCGGGCCTTGCTGGAACACGCGATAGGCGGGGATGGCAAGGCTGCCATCGGGCGAGACATATTCCTGCGCCTTGGGCAACGCTACATCGCGGGCGAACATCTCTGCCAGAGTGGTGAAGCGGTAGGTTGCCGGATCGAGCTGGCTGCGAAACTCACCGTTGACCCAGAGGTTGCCGGGCAGGGCGGTGAGCCGGTCGGGGGCCGGTGTCGTGGCGGCGGCGGTGGGCGGGATCACCGTCAGCGCCTGCGCCGATGTGCCGGGTTTGAACGCATAGACCGTGCCGTTGCGGCCGAGCGCGGAGAGCACGATCAGGTTGCCCGCCCGGTCCATTGTCAGATTGACCGGATCGAGTGGGGCGTCGCGTTCGGTGGTCAGCCCTTCGGTCTCGCTCCAGCCATGAATGCGCTGCTGGAAATGATCGATGAAATAGAGCTTGCCCTGCGCGTCGACCACGCCGCCGCTGGCGGAGAAAAATCCGTCGGCGAGCTTGGTCACGGGCACCCTGGTCGCTGCCGGCGCAACCGGATTGGCGGGCACGTCGAGCACGGCAAATTCGCGTTCGCGCACTTCCAGGCCATGCGTCACGTCGAGCAGCGCGTTTTCGAACGGAAACTTGCTGGCGCGCAGGAACGTGGCGCAGCCGTTTTCGTCGCAGGTGGCAAAGCCGCTTTCGGCGTTCACGTGCACGTTGCGCAGGCGGATGTCGGCCGAACGCTCGATCCGCACGGCGGCACGGGCCGGCTGGCGCGAGCGGGTGACGCGATAGGCGTGGAGATTGGCGATCAGGATATTGCGGGATTCGCGGATGTCGAACGAGACGGCATCGGGGCTTTCGCCGGCTTCCTCCTCGGTCTGTGGCGCGAGGAATTCCCAGTTGGCGACGCGGGTGAGGCCGAATTCAGTGCGGACATGGTGCTCGGCCGAAATCTGGTAGACATGGCCGGGCGTCTGCGTGTCGGACACGACCATGCCGGCTTGGGCATAAGTATTGGGCGTCCAGATATTGGCAAAGGTGCCGCCGCCGCCCGCGTTCACCCACAGGCTGGGATATTGGCCACCCCAGCGCCGGCGCGGATCTTTGTCGGCGGTATGGGTGTCGTTGTAGGGATCGAAACGGGTGCCATCGGCCGCCAGCGTGCCGTGGCCGCCCTGGAATTTCACGTCTTCGACCAGCGAGCCGGCGCCCGATTGCCACGACAGCGCGGTGGCGCGCGGGTTGATGCCGCCGGTGAACAGGCCCAGCCCGGTGACAATGGCCTCTCCCCCGGCAGGAGCCAGGACCAGCGCGCGCGGCGCGCCGACGCCCTGGAACGCGGGCGTGCCATCGGGCAGCACGATCTGGGTGAGATCGGGGTGGAGCCCGATCAGCACGCTGTCGGGCCGTAGCGTCAGCGTATCGGTGACGACATAGCGGCCGATCGGGAAATAGAGCACGCGGTGCGTGGCGATCGCGCGTTGCAGGGCGGCGGTATCGTCGGTCCGGCCATCGCCGTTGGCGCCCAGTGCGCGCACGTTGGCCCATTGCGCCGGGCTGGGCAGCGCGCGGATCGCCGGGGCACGCGGCCGGGGCAGGGCGGCGAGCGCGGCCTGGTCCATGCGCGTTTCAACCGCGCCGGGCACACCCAGGCCGGGCATGGTGATGCCGTGGGTGAAGCTCTTTACCCGATAAACCGGCGCGGCGCCGGCCACGGTCTTGCCGCTTTCGCGAAAGCGGGCGAAGACCGGGGTGCGGCTGGCCACGGCGTTGTCGAAGCCGATCTGCGTATAGGCGTTGTTGGCGTTGGCGATGACCACGCCAGCCTGGCTGACGTTTTCAAAGCGCACGTCCTTGCCCCACAGCCAGTCGCCATAGCCTTCGTCGATGGCGATCCCCACCGGCACGTTGCGCAGCGCGACGTTGACCAGGGTGAGCCCGGCCTCGTGCTCGCGAATGGCGGCCTCGCGCTGGCCGTCGAATGTGGCGTCGAGCAGCGTGAACGGCCAGGCGGGAGAGGTCTTTTCGCTGAGGATGCCATAGCGGCCGCCGTGGAAATGCACGTCCTGCGCCATGTTGCCCACCTGATAGGCGCCGGCGAGGCCCGAACCGACCTGAAAATCCATGTGCCGCAGAAAGGCATGCTGCGCGGCGTGGAAACGCACGCCCACTGCCGCCGGATTGCCCGCGCCGATGGCAATGTCGATATTGGCCATGGCCGAATAGAATGCATCGGAATTGGCGTCGGCGATGGCGGAATTGAACGGCACCGCGTCGGGCGGGGGGAACGGCACGTTGCCGTCGCCGGCGGTGGGGCTGCCCTTGGGGCCGCGCCCGGTGAAGATCACCATGGTCGCCACGCCCTGCTGGAAGCCCCGTGTGGCATCGCCGAGCACCAGTACCGGCCGGGTCTTGCCCGTGCCGATTAGGCGCAGGCCTGGCCAGAGGAACAGCGAGCGGGTGATGCGATAGCGCCCGCTGGGCAGGAACACCACGCCTTCGCCGCGCGCCCCGGCCTGGTCCAGCGCCTGCTGGATCGCGGCGCTGTCGTCGGCCTTGCCATCGCCCACCGCGCGCACGGTGATCGCCTGGGTGTCGCCGGGCACCTGGTCGAACACCGATGGCGTCTTGGCCTGTGCCAGGGTTGGGGCGAGCGCGATGGCCGCCAGAATGCTTGATCCGATCATCCAGGCCTGCCGTGGCACCACGTTTCCTCTCCTCACCCGATCCGGCCGGGATAGCGGCTGGCGCGCGCCGGGGCAGGCGCGACCATGGTCTTAACTGTGTGGAATTTCAGGCGCTCAGGGCATCAGCCGCTTGCGCCCCTGCCACAGGTGCCAGCGCATCGCGAGCGCAGCGGCATCGCCATCCTGGGCGCGGATAGCGTCGACGATCAGTTCGTGTTCCTCGATCATGGCGTTGATCGCGGCGGGCGGGCGGGAGCGCGAGATATCGACCCCGGCGCGCAGGATGCGGTCGATCTCGTCATGCATGTGATCGAAGCTGGAGACGAAGATCGGGTTGGCGGTCGCTTCGAAAATGGCGCGGTGCAGGTCCATGTCTTCCACATGAGCCGGGCCACTCGCTTGCAGGGCGGCGCGCAGCGCGTCCATCGCGCGCTCGATCACCAGCATCTGTTCGGCCGAGCGGCGCTGCGCGGCCAGGCGTGCGGCTTCTGCCTCGAGCACCAGGCGCACTTCATAGCTGCCCATGGTGGCGGCAAGGTTCTGCATCGGCAGATGGCTGCCCAGCCGTTCGGACGGACGCCGCTTGACGAACGAGCCGGCGCCGCGCCGCGCTTCGGTAAAGCCGTCGGAGGCGAGGCGGACCAGCGCCTCGCGCACCACGGTGCGCGACATGCCGAACATTTCCGCCAGGCGCGTTTCGGAGGGCAGGCGGTCGCCGATCTGGAGATCGTCGGTGTTGATCAGTTCGACGATCCCGGCATAGGCGCGATCGGCCAGGCGTTCCTCGTGCATGGTCCTCCCCTTCTTCAGACGATCCATCCGGCGGCCAGCACCAGCACCAGGCCTACCACCGAAATCAGCGTTTCCAGCACCGACCAGGTGCGGAACGTGTCGGGCGTGCTGGTGCCGAGATAGCTGCGCACCAGCCAGAACCCCGGATCGTTGACGTGGGAGAAGAACACCGAGCCAGCGCCGATGGCAAGCACGGTCAATTCCGGCGAGGCGCCGGTGGCGGCGACTACCCCAGGCATGATGCCGGCGGCAGTGATCGTGGCGACCGTGGCCGATCCGGTGGCCAGGCGGATGCACACCGCCACGGCCCAGGCCATCGGCAGCGCCGGAATGCCGCCGTGGGCGGCGAGGTGGGCCAGGAAATCGGCCAGGCCGGCCGAGACCAGCACCTGCTTGAGCGCGCCGCCCGCGCCGATCGCCAGGATGATCGCTCCGGCCGGGGCCATCGCTTCCTTCCAGATCGCGCTCTGGATCGCCGGGGCGCTGAACCTGCGGCCGAACAACAGCGGCAGGGCAACGAGATTGGCGAGCACCAGCGCGAGCACCGGATTGCTCGCTAGGCCGAGCCAGGCAAGATGCGGGGCTAGGGCTGGCGGCGCCACAGCCGCGATCTGACCAGCCGCGATCAGTACCACTGGCAGCAGCACGCACAGCAGCGCGCGGCCCACGCCGGGTGCGGTGACGATTGGGGCGGCCGGCGTCATCACCGGGGCATCGGGCCGAACCCGGCGCGCGATCCACAGCGCGAACAGCGGGCCAGCCACGATCGCGGTGGGCACGCCGATCAGCAGGCCATAGAGCATCGTGCGCGGCAGGCTGGCGTGCAGTGCGTCCACCGCCAGCAGCGGGCCGGGATGGGGCGGCACCAGGGCATGCAGGGTGGAGAGGCCTGCCAGCGCCGGGAGGAGCAGGCGCAGGCGCGTGGTGCCCGCATCAGCCGGCCCGGTCATCGCTGCGGCTGCCGCCGCCGCGATCGGTAGCAGCAGCACCACACCGGTTTCGAAGAACAGCGGCAGGCCGATCAGCAGCGCGACCGCCATGCTCAGCCAAGGGGCCGCTGCCGGCCGGCCATGGTGCAGCGCCATGCGGGCCAGCACGCCCGCCCCGTCGGACAGTTGCAGCATGGCACCGAGCGAGAGGCCCAGCGCCACGACGAGGCCGGTGCCGCCCAGCACGTCGCCGGCGCCTTTCTGCACGGCTTTGGCGGTTTCGGCGACGGGCATGCCGACCGCGATGCCCACGGCAAAGGCGCCGCAGAGCAGGGCGAGAAAGGGATGGAATCGCCCGCGCACGATCAGGGCGATGGCGAGGCCAATGCCGAGCAGCGCGGCCAGGACCAGGCGCAGATCGTCGCTCATCGCGCTGCCGCCGTCCGGGTGGTGGTGATTCGCCCCGACCTGCCTTGCCCCGATCCGTGATGGCCCATCCTGCTCTCCTCTCGCGCCATGGCGCTGCCTGCCTGCGCTTGTTCTGTGAAAAGTTGTATAACAGGTGCGCGCCGATTTCAGCAATAAATCGTGTATTGACGGGATAACTCCGGCATAATATCAGAAAGCTGTCTAACTGATATTGGATTTCGCCATGCCGATCCGAGCATGGACGCGCGGTAGATGCCGCAACGGTAGGCGATAGGGAGAGACAACGGTGACCGACTTTGCCCCTGCCAGTGTTCCGAACCAGCCGGCGCAGCGCCTGTCAGAGGCGCCCGCCGTCCGCCTGACCCCTACCCAGTTCAAAGTGATGCAGGGCGTGCGCTCGGGCCAGCTCAACAAACAGATCGCCTATGACCTGGGCATCGCGGAAAAGACCGTGAAGGCCCATATGACTGCGCTGATGCGCAAGCTCAACGTGCGCAACCGCACCCAGGTGGCGATCGCCGCCCAGTCGATCCTCGCGCAGTAGTTTTTCGCCCAACACGTTTTCGGCAGCAGGTTTCGGGGCGTGCGGTAGCAAGGGAGCGGGAAAAGGCGAAATCGCCGGCAGCGCATCTGATGTATGCCGACGCCGCCCAGGCAAATCCTGCCCTCAACCATCTCTCAACATCACCACACAACAGCCCCAGCCGAACAACGGCGTGGGGCTTTTTCACGTTCAGCCCAGATAGCCGCGATCGACATCATCGAATGCCGCCACCAAGGCTTGCCCGTGGGATGTGAGCGCCGCTTCGGCCAATGCCTGCGCCCGCGCCAGAAGCAGCCAATGGCGGCCCAGCGCGGCGAGGTGATCGTGCACAGGGCTGCCCGACAGTGCCGCCAGCCGGGCGGCGATCCATCCTGTCGTGGCCAGGGATGCCAGTTGCAGGAACGGATAGGCGACGACCGTTGCCGTCGGCTTGTCGAGGCCCGATGCGGCCTGCTCGAGCATGTCGAGCAGCGCCCGCAGGGTGGCATTGCCGAGCCGGTCCGCATCACCGCGGGCCTTTGCCAGGAAGGCGCGATAGGCGCGGCCTTCATCGCCGAGCACGCGGCGCAGGGCGAGGTCGAGCGCCTGCATGCCGCTGGTGCCTTCGTAGATCGCCAGAACGCGGGCATCGCGCAGATAGCGCTCGGCTGGCCATTCGCGGGTATAGCCGGCGCCGCCGAGAACCTGGATGGCATCGTTGGCGCACAGGCTCGCTGCCTCGGCCGCAAAATTCTTGGTGATCGGCAGCAGCCAGGCCAGCAGCAGTCCCGCTTCGGTGCGGGCCGCCTCGTCCTCTTCCCGCGCCTGGAGGTCTGACAGTGCCGCGGCGGTCAGCACCAGTCCGCGGGTGACTTCGGCGCGCGCGGCAAGGCCCAGCAGCATGCGCTGCACATCGCCGTGCCGGTCGATCGTGACTGGCGGCGCATCGGCCCGGCCGCCCTGGCGCCGCTCCGCGGCATAGCGCCAGGCGAGGCTGGCTGCTGCGCCGGCAAGGCCTGCACCCTGGCTGCCCACCGAGAGGCGCATGCCGATGATCATTGTGAAAAGCTGGGCGAGGCCGCGTCCCGGTGTGCCGATCAGGTGGCCCGTCGCGGCCTCGAACCCCAGGGCACAGGTGGGCGAGCCGTGCAGGCCAAGCTTTTCCTCGATGCGCCGCACCACCACGGCATTGCGTTGGCCCGCGATATCGGATGGCACCAGAAACAGGCTGAGGCCTGCCGGACCATGCGCCCCCTCTGGCGTGCGCGCCAGCACCATGTGGGCGATGCGCGGGGTAAGGTCGTGATCGCCAAAGCTGATCCAGATCTTTTCACCCGTAATCCGCCAGGTGCCATCGGCATGGGGCACTGCGGTCGTGCGCAGTCGCGGTACGTCTGACCCGGCATCGGGTTCGGAAATGCAGATCGTCGCGGCCCAGCTGCCATCGACCAGGCGCGGCGCCCATTCGGCGCACAGCGCTGGGTCGGCATAGCGTTCGATCACCTTTGTCGCGCAGCGCATCGGCGTGGGCAGCATGCCGAAGGCGGGTGAGGCACGGTTGAGCAGTTCCTCGCACGCGCTGTGCACAAGCATCGGCAGACCCGCGCCGCCCCACTGTGGCGCGCCTTCGATCGTGTTCCAGCCACCGGCAACAAAGGCCTGCCAGGCGTCATGATGGCCTGGTGCCAAGCGCACGCGGCCCTGTTCCAGGCGGCAGCCAACCTGATCGGCCTGGGCGTTGAACGGCTCGATCACGCCTTCGGCAAGGTCACCGGCCGCGCCGATGATGTCGAGCAGCATCGCTTCGTCCAACCCGGCATAGGGAAATAGCGCCTGCACCCGCACGAATTCGGGCAAGGCCAGGATTTGGGCGACGATCGTGCCGGCGGCATCGGCGTAGGACATCTTGGGTTCCTCTCTCTATACGCTACCGTATGGTTTGAGGACGGACCTGGGTCAAGGCCGGTTCTGGACGGGGCATGGCAAGGCGCCTAAGCCGCATGGCATGACGTCGTCCCCGTCCAATCCAGCGTCCGATCCCGTCGCAGCGCCAGCAGCGGCCGCGCCATTGCCGCACAGCAAGCGCCTGGGCCGCGCCGACTGGATCGACGCAGCGATCCAGGTGATGGCCGACAGCAGCGTGGAACAGGTCCGCGTGGAAAAGCTGGCGATCGATCTCAAGGCGTCGAAGGGCAGCTTCTATTGGCATTTCAAGGATCGCAATGCCTTGCTCGACGCCGTTCTGGAGGAATGGCAGGCACGATCGACGCTGATGGTGCAGGAGCGGCTGATGCGGGACGAGCCCGATGTACCCACCCGGATCAGGCGGCTGATGGAACTGCCGTTTCATTCCGGTGCCGCAGCGCGCGCGGCCGATCTGGAACTGGCCATCATGGGCTGGGCACGCCGATCAGCGGCAGCACGGGCCGCAGTTGGCGCGGTGGACGCGGCGCGCACGGCTTATCTGGTGGACCAGTTCGTGGAACTGGGTTGTGGGGTGGCAGACGCGCAATGGCGCGCGCACCAGGCCTACGCCCTCCTGCGCTATGTCGCGCAGCGCACCGATCTTGCGCTGGCCGATCGGCAGCAGATGATTGCCAAACTGCATGCCCGGCTGACGCAGGACTGCGCCGCCGGGCATTGATCGACACATTCAGGACAAGGCGGCGGGGTTATTCGCCCTGCCAGCCTTCGAGCAGATCGCGGAATTCGTCGGCGTGGTTTTCTTCCTGCGCTAGAATGCCTTCCAGCATGATCCGCGTGGTGGGATCGCGATCGCCGACATAGGCGATCAGTTCGCGATAGGCTTCCACCGCGATGCGTTCGGCGATGAGGTCTTCCTTGACCATGTCCTTGAGCGTCTTGCCCACCTGGTATTCGGCATGGCTGCGCTGGGTCAGCGTGGCAGGATCGAGATCGGGTTCGCCACCCAGCTGGACGATGCGTTCGGCCAGCTTGTCGGCATGGGCGCGCTCTTCGTTGGCATGCTCAAGGAAATGCGCCTTGATCGGTTCCGAAACCAGACCATCGGCAGTGTAATAGTGCCGCATATAGCGCAGCACGCAGACCCATTCGGTGGCCAGCGACTTGTTCAGCTGGGCGATGATCACCTCGCGGTCCTTGGGGAAGGACTGGGTGACCGGGCCCTGGTCGATATGCTTGCGGGCCTGGGCACGCAGGGTGGCGGTGTCGGTAAAGCTGGCGTCAGACTTGGCCGGCTTGGCGGCGGTGGCAGTGGCCATGGAACATGCTCCTGCAAAAGGGATGGCATGGATCGAGGTGGCCATGCCGTGACACCGGGCAAATGATCGGGCCGCCCTCCGGTTCCATTGCCCGACAGGGCGGGTGTGATCGCCGGGGATGATCGCGCGTGCCGCTCGCTATCCTTGAACACTTTCCCTCATGGCCGGGGCTGCTATAGCCGCGTCACGATGGACCTAGTGACGACACCCTTGCGCATGCCCGCCGATTGGCGTGATTTCTTTGCGCTGACCAAGCCGCGCGTGATGACGCTGGTGATCTTTACCGGGCTGTGCGGCCTGCTCGCCGCGCCGGGAGAGATCCATCCGGTCTTGGGGTTTGCGGCGATTCTGTGCATTGCTGTGGGCGCCGGGGGCGCTGCCGCGCTCAACCAGTGGTGGGAGGCAGACCTCGACGCTGGGATGAAGCGCACCGCGCGGCGGCCCGTGCCGGCCGGGCGGATGGAACGCGAATCGGCACGCGATTTCGGCTTTGCCCTGTCGGGCGGATCGGTCGTGGTCATGGGCCTGGCGATCGGTTGGCTGGCGGCCGCGATCCTGGCGATCTCGATCTTCTATTATGCCTGGGTCTATACCGTGTGGCTCAAGCCGCGCACCCCGCAGAACATCGTGATCGGCGGTGGGGCCGGTGCCTTTCCGCCGTTGATCGGGTGGGTGGCCGTTACCGGGCACATCACCTGGATGCCGGTGGTGCTGTTCCTGATCATCTTCCTGTGGACGCCGCCGCACTTCTGGGCACTCGCCCTGTTCGTGCAGACCGATTACGCCAAGGTCGGCATTCCGATGCTGCCGGTGGTGGCGGGTGAAAAGGCGACGCGCCGGCAGATCCTGTTCTATACCCTGGTGCTCGTGCCCGTGAGCCTGGTGCCATGGGCGCTGGGTGGCGCCGGGCTGGTCTATGGCGTGGCGGCGGCGCTGCTCGGCCTGGGTTTCCTGGTGCTGGCCATGCGGGTGGGCCTGCGCGACAGCGTGGCCAATGACAAGATGAAGCCGGAAAAGCGGCTGTTCGGCTATTCGGTGCTCTATCTGTTTGCATTGTTCGCCGCGCTGGTGCTGGATCGGTTTGCCGGGCTCCAGGGGTGGGCCTGAGCGGAGAGGAAACAACGTGGGCGACAAGCCGGAAAATATTGACCTGAAAGCCTTTCGTGCGCGACAGAAAGCACGCAACCGCGCTTTGGGACTGGTGCTGGGGGCTTTGGTGGTGCTGTTCTTTGCCATCACCGTCGTGAAACTGGGTGTGCAGGCCGCACACCGCAACGAAAGCGCACAGCACGCCTGACCCGGACAATGCCGGGCGGGCGGATAAGGGAGAGAAAGCGTGGCAGCGGCAATCGACAAAACCACCCGGGCCAATCGCAAGGTGGCGATCATCGCCGGCGCGGCGGCCTTGGGCATGCTGGGCATGGGCTATGCCGCCGTGCCGCTCTATCGCATGTTCTGCCAGGCCACGGGCTTTGCCGGCACGACCCAGCGGGCCACTGCGGCCCAGGCGGCCAAGGTCAAGCCCACGCTGCGCCCGATCACCATCCGCTTCGATGCCAATGTCGCGCCGGGCCTGCCGTGGACGTTCAAGCCCGAGCAGGTGACCCAGGACGGACGAATCGGCGAGCGCAAGATCGCTTTCTTCACCGCCCGCAACAATTCCGACCAGCCCATTGTGGGCCGCGCGGTGTTCAACGTGACGCCAGAGCAGACCGGCTCCTACTTCCACAAGATTCAGTGCTTTTGCTTCAATTATCAGAAGCTTATGCCGGGTCAGGAAGTGCGCATGCCGGTGGTCTACTACGTGGACCCGGCTATGTTGGATGACGCGAACACGCGCGATATCCCGGAAATCACGCTCAGCTATACGTTCAACAAGGCCGCAAATTGACTGGACCGGGCCAGATGTGCCCGATAGACATTGCAGCCACCACAAAAATGGCTCCCGTCGCTGTGCGCACGAGGATGCTGGTTAAGCCTTGGGGGAAGTAGACGATCATGGCCGGCGCCAAGAACCACGATTATCACATCCTGCCGCCCGATATCTGGCCGTTCATGGGCGCTATGTCAGCCCTGGTGATGACCAGCGGCGGCGTTTTCTACATGCACAAGATGGCTGGCGGCACGCAGATCATGCTGCTGGGCCTGCTGGGTGTCCTGCTCACCATGTTTTCGTGGTGGGGCAAGGTAATCAAGGAAGCCCACGCCGGCGATCATACCCCGGTGGTGCAGCTGCACCAGCGCTATGGCATGATCCTGTTCATCGCTTCGGAAGTGATGTTCTTCGTCGGCTGGTTCTGGGCGTTCTTCGATTTCTCGCTGTTCCCCAGCAAGCTCAACACCGACGTGATCGGCGGCGTGTGGCCGCCCAAGGCGATCGAGGCGGTCATCAACGCGTTCGACCTGCCGCTGCTCAACACGCTGATCCTGCTGTGCTCGGGCACCACGCTGACCTGGGCCCATCACGCGCTGATCCATGGCGATCGCAAGGGCCTGAAGCTGGGCCTGACGGCCACGATCCTGCTCGGCCTGCTGTTCACCTCGATCCAGGCCTATGAATACGTCCATGCCCCGTTCGCCTTTGGCAAGAACACCTATGGTTCGGCCTTCTTCATGGCGACGGGTTTCCACGGCTTCCACGTGATCATCGGCACGATCTTCCTGATCGTGTGCTGGATCCGCGCCGAGCGGGGCGAGTTCACGCCGCGCCAGCATTTCGGCCTGGAGGCGGCGGCCTGGTACTGGCACTTCGTCGACGTGGTCTGGCTGTTCCTGTTCGTGGCCATCTACGTCTGGGGCAACTGGGGCGCGGTGGTCGAATAACCGCCCACGCCTATGGCCCACAAAAAGGGGCGCCTTCCGGGTCTGGAAGGCGCCCCTTTTTTGTGTCGCTGCCCCGGAGCCAGCCCCCGGGGCAGCGATCATGGTTACTTTAAGCTGGCCAGTTCGGCCGACAGCGCGGCAGCGCGCTGGTCCTTGAGCACGGCGCAATCCTGCACCCGCTCGATCGCGCGATCGAGTTCGAGCGCGCCGGAGTTGTTGGCAAAGTGCGGGCGCCAAGCAGCAATGGTCTTGGCCTTGTCCACCGAGCAGAATCCGCTCACCGCCTGGGGCAGGCTGCGCGCCAGGAAGATGCCGCCACCGCTGGAGAGCAGGGTGTCGACGTGGGCATTGGCCCAGGCAAACGCGTATTCGGCCGTCTTGGGCGAGGCGATGGCCAGCGAAATGCCGGTCAGCTTTTCCGAAAGGCGCAGGCGCTTGTCGGAAAACTCTTCGATCAGCCACTTGGCCACGCCCGGATCGTTGCTGCGGCCCACGGCGCGCAGGGCGGCCGGGCGCAGCAGCGGATCTTCCGTCGACAGTGCCTTTTCCATCAGCACCTTGGCGCCTTCCAGGCCGCGCGGCTTGAGCCACGCCTTGAACGCGCTGTTGTAGAAGGCGGGATCGAGCGCCGTGGCATCGCCGGCCAGCAGGCTGTCGACCGCCTTGGCCAGCTTGGCATTGAGCGCGGCATCTTCGGCCACGCCCGACATTTCCGCCACCAGGGCAACGCGGCGCTGCTGCTGATCGGGATCGTCACCCGCATGCGCGCCGGCGCGCGGATCGAAGCCCAGCTTGGCCAGCTGCGGACCACGCACCTCGGCCACCAGGCGGCGCAGGCCCTCGTGCGCAGCCGGGGACAACATGCCGCGATCGTCGAATGCTTCAAGCTGGCCGGTCGCGCCGTCGCTGGCATAGCTGTCGGGATTGGCGGCAAAGCTGCGCACGGCCGCCACCAGTTGCGCCGGCGTGGCGCGCCCGGCCAGGAAGCTGGCTTCCAGGCTGTCGATCGCGGCCAAGGCTTCGCCGCCGGGCAGGGCTGAACCCTGCGCGATCAGGCTGTCCCACTGCGCGGCGGGCAGTTCGAAGCGGTAGTACCCGGTGCCGCCGGCGTTGGGCATCAGCGCGCCGTTGCCGGTGATGGCCACGGTGCCGCTCTTGTCCACCAGCAGCTGGCAGACGCGGGCATCGCCCTGGCGCAGGCACAGTGGCACGCCCCAGGTCTGGGCCAGGGCTTGCGCCGGGGCCTGGGTGCCGAGCCTGACATAGCGGCTTTGCGTCACGTTCCATTTGCCTTGCCCGGCTGGGGCAAAGGTCACCAGCGGCACGCCCTGCTGGTCGGTAAAGCTTTGCATGGCAGGCAGAATGCGCGGATCGCCGGCAGCATCGGCCATGGCGCCAAAGAAATCGGCGGTGCTGGCGTTGCCGTACTTGTGCTTGGCCATGTAGCCGCGGACGCCGTCGCGGAACTTGGTATCGCCCATGAACGCGGCGATCATCGATACCACGTGGCCACCCTTGCCATAGGTGATGGTGTCAAAGGCCGCGTCGATCTGGCTGTTGCGCTCGATCTTCTGGTGGATCGGCCGGCCGACGATCAGCGCGTCGGTGTTCATCGCGGCAAAGCCTTCTTCCAGCGCGCCGGCCCCGATGTTGAGATCGGGGCGCCATTCGTTGCCGATGCGGAAGCCCATCCAGTTGGCAAAGCTTTCGTTGAGCCAGATATCGTCCCACCACGCCGGGCTGACCATGTCGCCAAACCACTGGTGCGCCAGCTCGTGCGCCACGACCATGCCGAAGTTGCGCTTTTGCGCGGTCGAGGCCTTGTCATCGAGCACGAGGAGCGAATCCTCGTAAAGATCGGCCCCGGCATTTTCCATGGCGCCCGGCATGATCGGCGCGGTGATCTGGTCCAGCTTGGGGAAGGGGAAGGCCTGGCCGAAATAGTTCTCCAGGTGGCTGACGATGCCCTTGGTGCCATCGAGGGCAAAGGCCAGCTTGTCGGCATTGGGCTTGGTCGAAACCACGCGCAGCGGCAGCGGGGTGGCGCGCTGCGGCGTAGCCGGCACGGCGCCATCCACGCTCACGAACGGACCGGCCATTACCGCCACGAGGTAGCTGGGCAGCGGCAGGGTCGGGGCAAAGCGGTGCACGGTCTGGGCGCCGCGCGTTTCGGTCGCCACTTCGGGCGCGTTGCTTACCGCGCGCTGGCCCGCCGGCGTGGTGATGGTGACAGTATAGGGCGTCTTGAAGCCGGGCTGGTCGAACGAAGGGAACGCGCCGCGCGCATCGATCGATTCGAACTGGCTCCAGCTGTACCACTGGTTGTCCACGTGCACGCGGAACAGACCGGTGGGGCCATCGTTGAAGCCGGCTTCGTAATCGAACGCCAGCGTCGCGGCGCCCTTGGGCAGCGGCTGGGCAAACGTGACCAGCGCCACGCCAGTGGGATCGGCCTGCTGGAACGTGCCGGCAATCGTCTTACCACCCACCTTGGCGACAACCTGCTTCACCTTGAGGTTTAGCCCGTGCATCCACACATAGCGGCCGCCCTGGTTCACGGTCACGTCGATCTCGGTATGGCCGGTAAAGCGCGGCTGGGCCGGATCGAGCGTGAAATCGAGGCGATAGGCGCGGGGCACCACGGCATTGCCGAGCTTGCCCACGGGCATCACGCCAGCGGCGGCGGGAATGGCCACGGCCTTGGCATCGGCGGAAGCAGCGGGGGCGGCAAGTGCCGGGGCGGCGGCAAGGGTGCCGGCCAGCATCGTGGCGGCAAGAAGCAGAGCGCGCATGGGATCCTTTCACGCGAAAAGAGGCTGGGCGCCTGCTTGCGCCCGGCTCGTTGCACGTGCAACCGGTTTCGACGAACCGCCGGGAATGATCTGCCAACGGCTTGGTGGTGTCTGAGTCAATGGCACGCTTTCCATTGCGTTGGCTGAAAGCCATTCCATCTACACCGCGAGATTTCCATCGACAGGCCGGTTCAAATCCGGAATGTCGGCAGACATGACGCAGTGGCGGCCCCAGTTCCAAGCAGCACTTGAAAAGCTGGCAGAAATCAGTTCGGCCATGGATGAGCTTGGACTAAATCCGCCAATCCTTGTGGGCGGCGGTGCGGTGGAGCTTTATACTCAAGGTGCCATCAACACTGGTGATTTCGATCTCGTCACCTCCCAGCAATCCGCGCTTGAAAGTGTTATGGTCGAACATGGGTTTGTGCGGCCCCGAGGCGCCGGTCGGTTGACGCGGGGGTGGATCCATCCTTCTCTCAAACTGGGATTTGAAGTGGTGGGAAGCCGTTTGCTCGACGGACATGCCGACACCAGCCTGCTGCAGTTAATCGAAGTGGGAGCCCACGGGACTGTTGCGGTAATTTCCATTGAAGACCTGATCGCCGATCGCATGGGCCAATATGCTTCCGGCGCTGCGCACGATATGATTGGTCAGGCTCAGGCGCTGTTCACCCTTTCTGAAGGGCTCGACACGGATTATATGGAGCGCCGAATTCGCGAAGAGACGATCGACACATATGGCGTTCAAGACCTTAAAGCCGACGCGCGGGACGATCAGTCTTGACGCACTGGGCGAACGTATAGCCGCACGGCGGAGTGTTGTCGGTGATGTCGCTGTGCCGCGCAACGCTGGCAACCGGCGCACGCCGTCAAAGCAAGCCTTGCTCGATGCTATTGCCGAGACAGGCGCAGATTGGTGATTGCGTGCGGTGAACGTCTATTGGGATGACGTTTACTGACAGGCAAGTGCAGCGGCTGGGCATGTTGGCTCAGACCCGTGGCGATCCAGCCGCTGCTGGCATCTTACCGCAACAACCCACCCAGAAGCCCGCGCGCGAAGCGGCCCAAGGCTTCGCCGCCCAGGCTCGTCGCGATCGAGCCAACCATTGCAGTAACCCCGCTGGCCACCGGCGCGGCGCGGGATTTCTTGCCGGCGATCTGGGCGGCGACCATCGCACCGGCCGATGAGGCGGCAGCGCCCATCGCGGCCTTGCCCGCACGGCCCCACAGTGTGGGGGACTGGCGCGGCTGGGCACGCTGGGCGTCTGTGCCCTGTTCCTGCACGGTCTGCGCCGCAGCAGCGGCGTCTGCCGCCTTTTGTGCCAGCACTTCGGCCGCGCTCTCGCGGTTGACGGCGGTATCGTATTTGCCGCCAAACGGGCTGGCGGACTGGATGGCAGCACGCTCGGCCGGGCTGACCGGCCCCAGGCGCGAGCGCGGCGGCGCGATCAGGGTGCGTGCGACCATGCCCGGCGCGCCATCGGCGTCGAGCATCGAGACCAGCGCTTCGCCCACTTTGAGCTCGGTAATCGCGCGGCCCACGTCAAGATCGGGGTTGATGCGAAAGGTTTCAGCCGCGGCGCGAATCGCCTTCTGATCGCGCGGGGTGAACGCGCGCAGCGCATGCTGCACGCGGTTGCCCAACTGGCCCGCCACCTTTTCGGGAATATCGATCGGGTTTTGGGTGACGAAATAGACCCCCACGCCCTTGGAGCGGACGAGGCGGACGACCTGCTCCACCTTGTCCATCAGCGCATCGGGTGCATCGTCGAACAACAGGTGGGCTTCATCGAAGAAGAACACCAGGCACGGCTTTTCCGGGTCGCCCACTTCGGGCAGCGCCTCGAACAGTTCCGACAGTAGCCACAGCAGGAACGTGGCATAGAGCTTGGGGCTCTGCATCAGCTTGTCGGCGGCGAGCACGTTGACCATGCCGCGGCCCTGTTCGTCCACCTGCAGGAAATCGTGGATCTCAAAGGCCGGCTCGCCAAAGAAGCGATCGGCACCCTGGCTTTCCAGGCCGAGCAGCTGGCGCTGGATCGCCCCGACGCTGGCCTTGGTCACGTTGCCATACTTGGTGGCCAGCGCGCCAGCGTTTTCGGCGCAGGCGGCCAGCACGGCCTGCAGGTCGGCCAGGTCCACCAGCAGCAGGCCGTTGTCGTCGGCATAGCGGAAAGCGATGGTCAGCACGCCTTCCTGGGTTTCATTAAGGCCCATCAATCGTGCGAGCAGCAGCGGCCCCATTTCGGAAATCGTGGTGCGGATGGGGTGGCCCTGCTCGCCATACAGATCCCAGAACACCGCCGGATTGTCGGCATAGGCATAGTCGGCAATGCCCAGGTCCTTGGCGCGCTGTTCCAGCGAGGCGGCGTGCTTGAACGTGGGGCTGCCAGGCATGGCGATGCCGGAAAGATCGCCTTTCACGTCGGCCAGGAACACCGGCACCCCGGCGCGGCTGAATTGTTCGGCCATGCCTTGCAAGGTCACAGTCTTGCCGGTGCCGGTGGCCCCGGCGACCAGGCCATGGCGGTTGGCCCGGCCCAGCAACAGCACTTCGCGTTCGCCCTTCGCGCCCAGGCCCAGGAAAATCTCGTCCATCCGCCGCACTCTCTCTCGATTTGTTGCCTTGCTGTGTAGGATGAGCCGCGATTGCCCGCGAGGGCTTTTTGCATCCGCATCGGCTTGTCGCTATGCGCGTGGGGTCATGACACGCGCCCCCTTTCTTTTGCTCGATGATGCCCGCCAAGGCGATCACGGCTCGGCCCGCCTCTATGAAGCGCCGCTGGAGATCGTGGTGGCGCGCCGGCCCGAAGAGGTGGACGCGGCCCTGGCGCGGATCGGCGCAACGCCGGGATGGTGGGCCGGCGCGCTGGCCTATGAAGCCGGGCTGGCACTGGAAGAGCGGCTGCTGTCGCGCGCGGCGGCGCGCAGCGGCAGTGCCGGGCCGCTGGTGTGGTTTGCCCGCTTTGCGCAGATGACGCCGATGGCCAGCGCAGACGTGGCAGCCTGGCTGGCGCGCGAAAGCGCCGGGCAGGGCAGCGGCGGCCGGCTGGGTCCGCTAGGCCCGACGCATTCAACCGGCGGCTATGCCCGCGCTTTTGCCCAGGTGCAGGAAGCGATCCGCAGCGGCGATATCTATCAGGCCAACCTGACGTTCCAGCTGGCCGGTTCCTGGCAGGGTGATCCGCTGGCGATCTATGCCGCGCTGCGTGGTGATGCGCTGGCCGGGCATGGCGCCGTCTTGTGGGATGGATCGCACTGGCATCTCTCGGTCTCGCCCGAGCTGTTTTTCGAATGGCGCGGCGATCGTGTGACCGTGCGCCCGATGAAAGGCACGGCGCCGCGCGGCGCCACTCCGCAGGAAGATGCCGCGCTCAAGGCCGCGCTCGCTGCCAATCCCAAGGATCGCGCTGAAAACCTGATGATCGTTGACCTGATGCGCAACGATCTGTCGCGCGTGGCCGTGCCCGGCACGGTCAAGGTGCGCGATGCCTTTGCCGTGGAAAGCTATCCCACCGTGCACCAGATGGTCACCACAGTGACCGCGCAGATGCAGCCCGGCGTGGCCGTGGCCGATGTGTTGCGCGCCATCTTTCCCTGCGGATCGATCACCGGCGCGCCCAAGATTCGCGCGATGGAGTGGATCGACATGGCCGAACGCGATGCGCGGGGACTCTATTGCGGGTCGATCGGCTTTGTCGATGTGCCCGACACTGCGGCGCCTGATCGCGGTGATGCGCCGGGGGCTGGCAGCGCGGCGTTCAATGTGGCAATCCGCACCGTGCGCCTGGTGCCAGACCATCCCGGCGCGGCCGGCGGGCGGGCGACCATGGGGGTCGGCTCGGCCGTGGTCGCGGATTCCGTCATGATGGGCGAATGGCGCGAATGCGTGGTAAAGGGGAATTTCTTGCGCCTGAACGCCGGCAGTGCCGATCTGATCGAGACCATGGCCTTTGATCCGACGGCGGGGATCCCGCTGCTGGAGCGGCATCTCGAGCGGATGAAGCAAAGTGCGCAGGCATTGGGCTTTGCGTTCGATCGCCATGCCTTGCGCAACGCCATCCATGCGCTGTGTTTCGATCTCGATGCCCCGGCCAAGGTGCGCCTGGTGGTGGCGCGCAGCGGCGCCCATGCGCTGGAGGCAGCGCCGCTGCCGCCTGCCTTTGCTGGGCCGGTTACCTGCGCCGTGCTGCCCCTGCCGGTCAGCACCGGCGACTGGCGCCTGCGCCACAAGACCACCGATCGCGGCTTTTACGAGGCCGGCCTCAAGGCGGCGCGTGGTGTTGGCGCGAAGGAAGCCCTGTTGCGCCGCGACGATGGGCTGATCACCGAAGGCTGCTTTACCTCCGTGTTCGTGGAGCGCGACGGCGTACTCGTCACCCCGCCGGCCGATCTGGGCCTGCTGCCCGGTGTGCTGCGCGCGCAATTGCTGGAAGAAGGCCGCGCGGTGGAGGGCGAGGTTCGCCTGGAAGACCTGGCGCAGGGCTTTTTCCTGGGCAATGCGTTGCGCGGCCTGATGCCAGCGCGCCTCCTGGGCCAGGGCTGAGCCATCATGGACAGCCACGCCACCAGCGCCGCGCTGGGCCGCATCGCGCCTTCGCGCACCAATGCGATGACCGACCGCGCGATCGAACTGCGCGCCGCCGGGCGTGACATCATCTCGCTGTCGGTGGGGGAACCCGATTTCCCCACGCCGCCCCATGTGATCGCGGCGGCCAAGGCGGCGCTCGATACCGGGCAGACCCGCTATACCGCCGTGCCTGGCACCCTGGCCTTGCGTGAAGCAGCCGCTCTGCATTTCCAACGCGACCTTGGCCTTGCCGTGCCACCAAGCCAGGTGATCGTGACGGCAGGTGGCAAGCAGGCGATCTTCGAGGCGCTGCTTGCCACGCTCAATCCGGGTGATGAGGTGCTGATTCCCTCGCCTTGGTGGGTCAGCTATCCCGAAATCGTGCGCTTTGCCGGGGCCAGCGTGGTCGATCTGCCGACGCAGGCCAGCAGCGGGTTTCGCATCACGCCCGACCAACTCGCCAGCGCGATCACGCCCGCCACACGCTGGCTGCTGCTCAACAGCCCGGGCAATCCCACCGGGGCCACCTATCCGGCGGCGGAACTGCGCGCGCTGGGCGACGTGCTGCGCCGTTTCACGCGCGTGCTGGTGCTGTCTGACGATATCTATGCCCCGCTGCGCTATGGCGGCGGGGCGCATGCCACGCTGGCAGTGGAATGCCCCGATCTGGCCGACCGCGTGTTGACGGTGTCGGGCGTTTCGAAAAGCCATGCGATGACCGGCTTTCGCATCGGGGTTTCGGCCGGGCCGGAATGGCTGATCAAGGCCATGGCCAAGCTGCAATCGCACAATTCGGGCAATCCCTGCTCGATCGCCCAGGCCGCCGCCACGGCGGCATTGGCCGGCCCGCAAGAATTTCTGGCCGATTGGCGCGAGCGTTTCCGCGCCCGGCGCGACAAGGTCGTCGCCGCGATCAACGCCATCCCCGGCCTGTCGACGCCAGTGCCCGATGGCGCGTTCTACTGCATGATCGATGCCGCGCCCTTGATGGAGCGCTTTGGTGATGACGAGGCGCTGGCCCTGCATCTGCTGGAACATGGCGTGGCGGTGGTGGCGGCCTCGGCGTTTGGCGGTGCGCAGGGCTTCCGCATCTCGTTTGCCGCCGATGATGCCGTGCTGGATGAAGCGCTGCGGCGCATTGCGGCGGCGCTGGCCTGAGGATTTACGCCCGCCGCGCTTGCCCGCCGGCGATTTCGCGCGCAAGGGGTGGGCATGATCGAAATCCCCATCCTGTTCGAAGACGGCGAAGCGCTGGTCATCGACAAGCCGGCCGGCCTGCCGCTCGACCGGCCGCGTGCCGGCGGCATCTCGCTGGAAGACCGTCTCGATGAATTGAAGCTCGGCTTCCAGCGCCTGCCCGCGCCGGTCCACCGGCTCGACCGCGACACCTCGGGCTGCCTGTTGCTCGCGCGCAATCCCAAGGCGCTCAAGCGCTTTTCCGCCGCGTTCGAAGCGCGCCAGGTGGAAAAGGTCTATTGGGGCGTGGTGGCCGGCGATGTCGAAGGAACGGCTGGCACTATCGCCCTCAACCTGTCCAAGATTTCCAGCGCGGCGGCCGGCTGGCGCATGATCGCGGCCAAGAAGGGCAAGCCCGCCGTCACCCACTGGCGCGTGCTGGCCCGGCTGCCCGGCCGCACCCTGGTGGAATTCCGCCTCGAAACCGGCCGCACCCACCAGGTCCGCGTCCATGCGCTGACGGGCCTGGGTGCCCCGCTGCTGGGCGATCCGGTCTATGGCGATGGCAAGGGCGCGGCCCGCACTCTGCTGCACGCTACGCGCCTGGTCATGCCGCGCGAGGGCAAGGAGGCCATCGTGGCCGAAGCGCCGATCCCGGCCGATATCGCGGGTCTGGGCTTCACGCTGTGACCGACACTCCCGAGGCGATCGTGGCCCGTGCCATGGGCCTTGTGGAGGAAAGTTTCATCGCCGCCGCCGGGCCGGGCGGACAGAATGTCAACAAGGTGGCCACGGCGGTGCAACTGCGCATCAACGTGTTCGCGCTGCGCCTGGTGCCGCCGGTGTTTCACCGGCTCAAGGAACTGGCCGGCAGCAAGTTTACCGCCGGCGGCGAGATCGTGCTGACCGCGCGCCGCTTTCGCACGCAGGAAGCCAACCGCGAAGACGCCCGTGCGCGCCTGGCTGACCTGTTGCGCGACGCCTGCAAGCTGCCGGAAAAGCGCGCCAAGTCGCGCCTCAACCGCGTAGGCAAGGTGCAACGCCTGCAAGGCAAGAAGATCCGCGGCGCGGTCAAGGCCGGCCGCGGCAAAGTCCGCCTGGATTGAATACAAAAGCCGGCGCGCGATGGCGTGCCGAACACAAGATCCTCCCCGCGTGGCGGGGAGGTGGCAGGCCACAGGCCTGACGGAGGGGCAAAGCCCTCACACCATGTCCTGCGGCCGCACCAGGCGGTCGAACGTGGCTTCATCCACCAGGCCCAGGGCCAGCCCGGCCTCGCGCAGGGTCAGGCCGGCGGCATGGGCGTGCTTGGCGATCTTGGCGGCATTGTCATAGCCGATTTCGGGGGCCAGCGCCGTTACCAGCATCAGCGAGCGATCGACCAGTTCGGCAATGCGGCGCGTGTTGGGCTCGATCCCGTCGACACAGCGCACGGCGAAGCTTTCCATGCCCACGGCCAGCAGGTGAACCGAGCGCAGCACCGCCGCGCCGATCATCGGCTTGAACACGTTGAGTTCCAGATGCCCCTGCAGGCCGCCCAGCGTCACCGCCTGGTGGTTGCCGATCACTTGCGCGGCCACCATGGTCAGCATCTCGCACTGCGTGGGATTGACCTTGCCCGGCATGATCGAACTGCCCGGTTCGTTGGCCGGCAGGTCCAACTCCCCCAGCCCAGACCGCGGGCCTGAGCCCAGGAGGCGGATATCGTTGGCGATCTTGGTCAGCGCCACGGCGAGCGTCGCCAGCGTCGCCGAAAACTGCACCAGGGCATCGTTGCTCGCGAGCGCTTCGAACCGGTTTGGCGCCGGGACAAAGGCATGACCGGTAAGGTCGGCCAACTGAGCGGCCATCGCCTCGGCAAAGCCCTCCGGCGCGTTGAGGCCGGTGCCCACCGCCGTGCCGCCCTGGGCGAGGCGCAGCAGGTGCTCCTCGGCATGGCGCAAGCGCTGATGGGCATCGCGCAATTGCTGGACATAGCCGGAAAATTCCTGCCCCAGCGTCAGCGGCGTGGCATCCTGCAGATGGGTGCGCCCGATCTTGACGATCCCGGCCCATTCCCGCGCGGCGGTATCGAGCGAGGCGGTCAGCAGGTCGAGTGCGGGCAGCAGGTCGCGGTTGAGCGCGACGACTGCTGCTACGTGCAACGCGGTGGGGAAGCTGTCGTTTGACGATTGCCCGCGGTTCACATGGTCGTTGGGGTGCACCGGGCTCTTGCCGCCGCGCGTGCCGGCCAGTTCCTCGTTGGCGCGGCCGGCGATCACCTCGTTGACGTTCATGTTGCTCTGGGTGCCGCTGCCGGTCTGCCAGATCACCAGCGGGAACTGGTCATCGTGATGCCCGGCCACCACTTCGGCGGC
Organism: Novosphingobium sp. 1529; assembly: GCF_040544855.1. Taxonomy (NCBI): domain Bacteria; kingdom Pseudomonadati; phylum Pseudomonadota; class Alphaproteobacteria; order Sphingomonadales; family Sphingomonadaceae; genus Novosphingobium; species Novosphingobium sp. 1529. The sequence goes on along the minus strand of NZ_JBEPKW010000014.1, from coordinate 36,747 downwards.
GGCCTTTTCGATGGCATCGGCGAGCCGGGCATCGAGCCCATGGGCGCGGTTGACGCGGGCGGCAGCCTGCTTGACCAGGGCCAGCGCATGGACGATGCCGATCGGCATGCGCTCGCCCGCGCCGAATGGGAAATTCTCGATCGAGCGCTGGGTCTGCGCGCCCCAATAGGCGGTATTGGGCACCGGGATCGTGCCGATGCTGTCGCTTTCGATGCGGGTGGTCATGCCGGGGTCCTTTCGCGGCGCCGGGGCGGCGTGGACCCCGGTGGTGTCAAAGTGGGCGGTGGGTTGTGGCGGCCTGGGCGCGGCGCTGGAGAAAGCGGGCTTCGACTGTGGGGCCGGCCTGTTCGGCCAGAAGGGACAGCGCGGCATGCAGGCCGCGCTCGGCCAGGCGATCCACCGCCTGGTCGGGCGCAATGCCCAACTCGCGCGCCAGATCGCGGATCGCGCGTGCCATCTCGATGAATTCCAGTTCGCTCTCGCGTGCCGCGCGCCATTCCGCCGATGGGGAAAAGCTGTGGTGCATATCCATGCCGTTGCTCCTGCCGTTGTTGCCGGACAGAGGCTAGCAGTTGCCGGACGGGCAGGGCTTTAAGGGAGGGCATAGGCATAATGCGGAGGGGCTTAACCCAGCCGCACGGGCGAGGGATCGCCATGGAGCGCGATCAGGTCTGCGCGTGCTCTGGCCCTGGCCCGCAGGAATGCGCCGTCCACCGCGTCGGCGCTCTGCCCCGCCTGCCGCGCGATCATGGTTAGTGCGCGGGCAAGACCCTGCTCGACCATGGCGTCAAGCAAGGGGCGCGGATGCAGCGCGCGGTCGGCCGCCATCGCCTTGAGCGCGCGCACCGTTTCGGCAAATTCGAACGCGGTAAGGCGTGCGGATTCGTATTCCTCCTTGCGCAGCAGTGCGTTTCGCAGATCAAACGCCATGGCGGTCGCTCCTCTTGCACCCACACGATACTGTGCCAGATGGAGCCCGCCTTGACCCACGGCAAGTGTGCCGGGGCATTTTGGGGGTAGGAGCGGGGCATGGGTACGGTCACGGGCACTGGTATGGGGACCAGTGAAATCTTCCTGATCGCGTTGACGATCATCCTGGCGGTGCCATGGCTGGTCTGGCGCGCGTTCAACCGCGATGATCATGCGCCGCTGGTGGTGGTGCAGATCGTCGGCGGCATCCTGCTCGGGCCGGGCGTGCTGGGCGCGCTCTATCCCGGCTATTACGCGTTCGTGTTCAATCCGCAGGTGATCGGCGCTCTCAACGGCGTGGCCTGGTGGGCGGTCAGCCTGTTCGTGTTCATCGCCGGGGTGGAACTCGATCTGGCCGATGCCTGGGGCAATGCCCGCGAAACCCTGATCACCGCCAGTTGCGCGCTGCTTACCCCGCTGCTGCTGGGCGCGGTGGCGGCGGCCGCGCTGCTCACCGTGCCGGGCTGGCTTGGCCCCAAGGGCACCTGGGGGCAGGGTGTTGCCGGCATCGGCATGGCCTGTGCCGTTACTGCGCTGCCGATCCTGGTGCTGCTGATGGAAAAGCTCGGCATCTTCCGCACGGCGCTGGGCCAGCGCCTGCTGCGCTATGCCAGCATGGACGATGTGGCGATCTGGGGCGTGCTGGCGCTGATCCTGCTGGATTGGCAGCGCATCGGGCGCCAGGGCCTGTTCCTGGTGGTGTTTGCCGTGGCGGCCTGGGGCCTGCGCCGGCTGATGGACCGTGTGCGTGAGGATGATCGCTGGCATATCGCACTGGTCTGGCTGGCGGCGGTGGGTTTTGCCGCCGATTGGTCGGGGTTGCATTTCATGGTGGGCGCGTTCCTGGCCGGTGCGGTGCTTGACGCGCGCTGGTTCGAGCAGGGGCGGCGCGACGCGTTCCGCCATTTCCTGCTGCTGGCGGTGATGCCGGTGTTCTTCCTGTCCACCGGCCTGCGCACGCAATGGGGCCAGGTCGGCGGGCTGGGCCTGACGGCCGTGCTGGGCGCGGCGGTGTTGCTGCTCGTGGCTTCGGTGGCCGGCAAGCTGATCGGCGTGCACCTCGCTGGCCGCATCCTGGGCTGGAAAAAGGGCGAGGCCAGCGTGATCGGCTGGATGCTCCAGACCAAGGCGCTGATCATGATCATCTTCGTCAACGTCCTGCTCGACAAGAAGATCATCACGCCCGAAGCGTTTACGGCGCTGCTGCTGATGGCGGTGTTGAGCACGATGCTGACCATGCCGATCGTACGCCCCAAACTCAAAGGGCTGGCGGCAGCAAATTCTTGACGGATTGCCGCTAGGACAGGGGCCATGGCCGATTTCCTTGTCCTGGCGGCACTGGCGTGCTGGCTGTTTTTCGTATTCTGCGTGTGGCGGGCGCTGTGCCTGTTCGGCACCTGGTGCCCTGCGCCGGCAATGGTCTGGCGCAGCGACTATAGCGAGGGCCAGCAGTCCGAGGATTTCTGGTCTTTGGGGATGACGATGTTCACCTCGCGCGGATGGAACTGGCGCGATGGCGACGATACCCGCTATATCGAGGACGAAATCCGCTTTCGCGACCAGGACGGGATCGAGCGGCGCGCCCTGGTGCATCGCTGGGTCCACCGCGGGTGGAAGCCAGCGGGCGCCTATACCGTGTGGTATGATCCGGCCGATCCCACGCGCGCCACTGTGCTCGGCCCGTTCACATGGGGCGCCTGGGGCCTGCTTTCGCTGGTGCTGCTGTTCGTGGTGGTGCAGATGATCAGGACGATCGGCCTGCCGCCGATGCTGGCGGGCCTGTTGGGCTAGCCCTTCTGCGTTAGGCGCTTGGGCTAGCCGGGTGCGCCCCTATCTGCCATAGGCGGCGGCGTGACTGCCGTTATGCCCGATCTTTCGCCCGATCTTGATGCCGCGCGCCAGCGCCTGGCGCAGGTTTTCGGCTTTTCCGGCTTTCGCGGGGTGCAGGACCAGGTGGTGGGCCGCGTGCTCGGCGGGCGATCCACCCTGGCGGTCATGCCCACTGGGGCGGGCAAGTCGCTTACCTATCAATTGCCGGCGGTGATGCTGCCGGGCACCTGCGTGGTGGTTTCGCCGCTGATCGCACTGATGCACGACCAGTTGCGCTCGGCCACGGCCAACGGCATCCGCGCTGCCGCGCTGACCAGCGTGGATACCGACCGCGAATGGACGATCGAGCGGTTCCGCAATGGCGAGCTCGACCTGCTCTATGTCGCGCCGGAACGCGCCAGCCAGCCGCATTTCCGCGAGCTGCTGGGCAAGGCGCCGCTGGCGCTGTTCGCGATCGACGAGGCGCACTGCGTTTCGGAATGGGGCCACGATTTCCGCCCCGATTACCGCCTGCTGCGCCCGATGATGGACGCGTTTCCCGATGTGCCGCGGCTGGCGCTGACGGCCACGGCCGATCGCCACACCCGCGCCGATATCCTCGAACAGCTCGGCATTCCCCACGATGGCCTGATCGTGGCCGGGTTCGATCGCCCCAATATCCAGTATCGCATCGCCCCGCGCGACAATCCGCTGCGCCAGTTGACCCGCTTCATTGCCGAAAATCCCGGCCCCGGTGTGGTCTATGCCCCCACCCGCGCACAGGTGGAAAAGCTGGCCGAGCAATTGGGCGAGACCGGCCGCAGCGTGCTGCCCTATCACGCCGGGCTGCCGGCTGAAACGCGCGCGGCCAACCAGGAAGCTTTCGTCACCAGCGAAGACATGGTGATCGTGGCAACGGTGGCGTTTGGCATGGGCATCGACAAGCCCGACGTGCGCTTTGTCGCCCATGCCGGCCTGCCCAAGTCGATCGAGGGCTATTACCAGGAAACCGGCCGTGCCGGGCGCGACGGCGATCCCTCGGTGGCGCTGCTGCTGTGGGGGGCAGACGATTTCGCGCGCGCGCGCCAGCGCCTGGCTGAAGTGGACGAGACCCGCCGCCAGGGCGAGCGCACCCGCCTGGATGCGCTGGCTGGCCTGGTCGAAACCCCGGCCTGCCGCCGCGCCGTGCTGCTGCGCCACTTTGGCGAAGATCCGCCGGCCTCGTGCGGCAATTGCGACAATTGCCTCGATCCGCCAGGGCTGACCGATGCCACCGAGCTGGCGCAGAAGCTGCTGTCGGCCGTCTATCGCACCGGGCAAAGCTATGGCCTGGGTCACCTCGAAAAGGTGCTTACCGGCGTGGCCGATGAACGCGTGACCGCGCGCGGCCACGATCAGCTTTCGGTGTTCGGCATCGTGCCGTCCGATCAGGCGCCCTTGCTCAAGGCGCTGGCACGTGCGCTTCAGGCGCGGGGCAGCCTGGTGCCGACCGAGCATGGCGGACTGGCGCTCGGCGGCGATGCGCGTGAAATCCTCAAAGGGCAGGCGCGGGTCGACGTGGTGCTGCCGCCGCTGCGCGAACGTGGCGGCGGCCGGCGCCGGGGCAAGGCCGGCAGTGGTGCCGCGCTCAATCCCGTGGGTGATCCGCTGTTCGATGCACTGCGCGCGCTCCGCCGGGAAATCGCGCAGGAAGCCAATGTGCCGCCCTATGTGGTGTTTCACGATGCCGTCCTGCGCGAAATGGCAGCGGCGCGGCCCACGTCGCTGGCTGAAATGGCGGCGATCGGCGGCGTCGGCGCACGCAAGCGCGATGCCTATGGTGATCGCTTCCTCGCCGTGATTCGCGCGCACCTCTAGTTGGGACCATCGGCCTGATGGCAGGGTGTGCCCCGCTTCGACACAGCGGGCGCTGGAACCTAAATGGACGGTCAACCATTTTTCGCTAGGCTGCCTGCAATTGGTGGGGAGCCGAGTGAACGCCATGTTGACCGAAATACAAACCCGCCTGAGCCGGCACCGCACGTTGCGGCAGCGTCTGATGCTCCTGTCCGTGGCCGTTCTCGCCGCGATCCCTGCTGGTGCCCTGCTGGCGCAGTCAGCGCCCGGTGGCGCTCCATTCACTGTGGTCGAAACCGGCAAGGGGTATGACCATCTGCAGGATGCGATCAATTCGCTGGGCGAGGGCGACGGCACCATCCGCATCGCGCCCGGCACCTGGCACGATTGCGGCGTGCAGCCCCATGGCAATGTGACGTATGTCGCGGCCGTCCCCGGCCAGGCGATCTTCGATGGCAAGGTGTGCGAGGAAAAGGCCGCGCTCGTCATGCGCGGGCAATCGATGCGCGTGGAAGGACTGGTGTTCCAGAACATGCGTGCGTTTGATGCCAATGGCGCGGGTATCCGGCTCGAACGCGGTGACCTGACCGTGCGCGAGGCCTGGTTCCGCGATAGCGAGCAAGGCATTCTTTCCGCCAACTTCCCCGCTGGCCACGTGGTGATCGAACAATCGACCTTTACCCGGCTAGGCCGCTGCGATCGTGGGCTGTCCTGCGCGCATTCGCTCTATTTCGGTGACGAGGCCAGCGTCGTGATCCGCCGCAGCCGCTTCGAGCAGGGCACCGGCGGCCATTACGTGAAAAGCCATGCCGGCCGCATCGAGGTGACCGATTCGAGCTTTGACGATAGCCGCGGGCACACCACCAACTACATGATCGACCTGTCGATCGGCGCCACGGGCCTGATTTCAGGCAACTGGTTCGTCCAGGGACGCGACAAGGAAAACTACAGCACGTTCATTGCCAATGCTGCCGAAGGCCATGAGCACAGCGCCGATGGCCTGACTATCACCGGCAATACCGCGCGGCTGGTGCCCGGCCTGTCGCGCCCGACGGTGTTTGTGGCAGACTGGTCTGGTGACCGGATCACCGTGGGCAACAATGCGCTTGGCCCCGGCATCGCCCGGTTCGAGCGGCGCTGACCTTGCCCTGCGGCGTCACGTTCCCTAGGTTGCCCGCGTGTTGAACCGGTTGCCCTTGCATCTGGCCGGCCGCCTGTGGGCGGCACTGCTGGTCGTGACGATTGCCCTGAGCGCGCTGGCGCCCGGGGCAGCGCCGGTTGCGCTGCGCAGTGGTTCAGCCTTTTCGGTCGATACCGTGGAAGTGGCCGTGGCACCGGCCCGGCCGCAGGTGGCCGTCGCCCGCTTGGTGGCGCTGCCGCCGGTGCCGATCCTGCCGACGATCGCCGTGGTGCTGCCGCTGCTGGTGGTGCCGATTCTGGCCCGCCAAGCCCAGGCGACGCCGCCTGCCACCGGGCCGCCATTGTCCACTGCGCCGCTGCGCGCGCCTGGAACCCCGCGGGCACCCCCGCACGCCTGACAAAAACCATGATCGCCCTGCGCCCTCTGTGGCGCGGGCCTGTACCGTTTTTGCCAGGATACAAGAGAAATGACCATTCAGACCCAGAGCGCCACGGCGCTCGCCCGCCGTGCGCATGTCGAAGCCCTGCTTGCCGCCTATCCCGATGTCACGCCCGAGGAACACGGCATGCTCGTCCACTACTTCAAGCGCGAGGCCAATGCCCTCGATGTGGGGATGATCGCCAGCAACGACACGATCGGGCGCGGCTATGCCCGCTTTCGCGCCGATCACCTCGATCGCTTTACCTGGGCCGATCTGGCCAAGGGCATTGCCGGTACCGCCGTGCTGGTGCTGTGCGTGGGGCTGGTGATGTTCCGCGCGTTTTGACCAATACGAAAAGCCCCCTCTTCTTCAGAGGAGGGGGTTGGGGGTGGTGGAAACCCAGCCCAACGAGACGTTACTTCAGCAGGTGCCCGGTGCGATCGCGCTTGGTTTCGAGATAGCGCGCGTTGTGCGGGTTGGCCGGCAGCTGGTGGGCGACCCGTTCCAGCACGGTGACGCCCAGCGCTTCAAGCGCCGCGACCTTGGCCGGGTTGTTGGTCATCAGGCGGATCTGCCGTGCCCCGATCAGGTCCAGCATCCGCGCCGCCACCGGAAAATCGCGTGCTTCAGAAGGCAGGCCCAGGCGTTCGTTGGCATCGACCGTGTCAAAGCCCTGGTCCTGCAACTGATAGGCGCGCAGCTTGTTGATCAGGCCGATGCCACGCCCTTCCTGGCGGAGATAGAGCAGCACGCCCCAGCCACCCCGCGCCGTTTCCGCGGCCATCCGTGCCAGGGCGGCCTGCAACTGCGGGCCGCAATCGCATTTCAGGCTGCCAAGGATATCACCGGTCAGGCATTCGCTGTGCAGCCGCACCAGCGGCGGCACGGCATTGTCCTGCTGCCCCACGATCAAGGCAACATGCTCGCGCAGATCATCGCGCGCGCGAAAGGCGATGATCTCTGCTTCTTCGCAGGCATCGACCGGCAGGCGCGCGCGCGCCTGGATCGTGAGATTGAGCGGGTCCTTGAATTGTGCCAGATCGGCCGCGGCCACGGTTTCGGCCACGTCGATCCCGCTGCCGACCAGGAAGGCGGGCAGGATGCCGGCGAGCCGCGCCAGTTCCATCGCGGCTTCGGCGCCGGCCAGCGACGTGATCGGGCTGGCGCGAAATGGCCCGCGCAATGGGCTGGCGAGATCGTGCGCCGGATCAGCCAGATTGCGCGCATTCGCGAGTGTGAACGGTTCGGCGGCATGAATCAGCACCGGCGCATGGGGCACGGCGGCGTGGCGCTGGTTCGCCAGCTTGAGCGTGGCGGCGCGTGCGGCCGAAATCAGCATCTGCGCGGCATAGAGCCCGGGCTGGGCAAAGCCGGTTTCGGCCGGCAGCAGATCCAGCGCGCCGGCCGCATCCGTTACGCGGATCGCCCAGCCGTGGCGCAGGGCATCAAGCGCCCGTGCCACCCGGCGCGTCGCAGCCGCCGGCGTGGTCAAAGAGCAAACTCGGTGATCAGCGGCACGTGGTCGGAAGGCTGCTCCCAGCGCCGGGTTTCCTCGACAAAGCGATGCGAGAGCGATTGCGGCGCCAGGTCTGGCGAGGCCCACATGTGGTCGAGCCGGCGGCCCTGGTCCTTTTGCCGCCAATAGGAGCGATAGGACCACCACGAATAGTTGCGTTCCGGCGCGGGAATGTGCTTGCGGCCCAGGTCTACCCAACCATGGGCATCGGCAAAGCGCTGCAGCGTTTCCACCTCGATCGGCGTGTGGCTCACCACCTTGAGCAGCGCCTTGTGGTCGTAGACATCCTGCGGCAGCGGGGCGATGTTGAAATCACCGACGATCAGCGTGGGGCGATCGATCTTGTCGGCCCAGCGCGTCATCCGCTCCAGGAAATCGAGCTTCTGGCCGAACTTGGGATTGAGCGCGCGGTCGGCGATATCGCCACCGGCCGGGATATAGACGTTTTCCAGAATCAGGCCCTGGCCGGGGCCGAGCAGTTCCACGCCGACATGGCGCGCCTCGCCATTGTCCTGCCAATCGTGCCGGCTGAACTCGCGCAGCGGCAGGCGGCTGACCGTGGCCACGCCATGATAGCCCTTCTGTCCGTGGATCGCGCGATGGGTATAGCCCAGGCTTTCGAACACCTCATGCGGGAACAGGTGCTCTGCCACCTTGATCTCTTGCAGGCACAGCACATCAGGCTGTTCCGCTTCCAGAAAACGCACGACCTGATCGGCGCGCAGGCGGACGGAATTGATATTCCAGGTGGCGATCGAAACCATGGCAGCGCTTTACGATCGCCCGCCCACCCCGGCAAGGCGGATAAACATCCCCTGGTCCAAGGGGCTTCTTGTGGCGTTGCGGAGCTGGCCGGGCGCCGTTCGCAGCCGCCCGGACGCCCCGCAACACCACAAAAAGGAAAACCCTCGGACCGGGGGCAATGGTCCGAGGGTTCCATGTGCGTTCGTCACGCGGTCGACGAGAGGTTGAAGTCAGACCGGGCAACAGGGGGGAAACCCGTCTTGTCCGTCTCGTCTGAAACCGTTCTAGGGGCGGGCCGCTTGCTGCCCGATGAACGGAAGGGTCTGGTTGTTCGCAAAGTGTCGCAGAGGGTCTGGTAACGATGATGAACCGTTCGCCCGCTGCGGCCAGCGGGTGCATCAATGGCGGATTTGCGGGCGCGGGTCGTTGAAGCGGAAGGTGTTGGCCGGGACCGGCACGCCATATTGCTGGTTCGACAGGCGAATCGTGGTGCGCTGGTTCTGCGAATCGAGCGCCACCCAGCTATCGAGCTGCAGCCCGCCCGGCGCGCCGGGCTTGCGGACCATGATCATGGTCATCGTGCCATATTCGGGATGGCGCGGATCCTTGATTTCCAGGCTGACAACGTCGGGGTTGGTGGTGGGCAGCAGGCGGGCATAGCGCGCCACGTCCTTGTCCGGGTTGAGCAGCGCGCCCAGCGGGCTGTTGCGAATCGGCCAGCGCGACACCTGCCGCACTTCATAGTCGATCACGGTCAGCGCCGCGCCATCCGACACGATCAGTAGCGGCACGCCCGGCTGGTACTGAAAGCGGATCTTGCCGGGGCGCTGCAGCGTGACCGTGCCGGTCAGACGCTGGCCGTTGCGATCGGTCTGCACGAAATCGGCGCGCATCGTCGAAATCGCGCGCAGTGCGGCAACAGCGCGGTCGACATCGTTGGCAGGGGCTGCTGCCGGCGCAGCGGGGGCGGCCAGCGCGGTGGGCACGCCCGGCGAAACGAAAAGTGCGGCAGCCAGGCCGGCAATCGGCCCGGCGCGCAGGATCTTGGTCAAGCTGTTCATCGCCACTCCTTGAGGCAGTCGCATTGAACTGCCCGTGAACCTTTCGGTTCCGAATCGCCCCGGCGGCAGCCGAAAACACAAAAGGCCGGAGACAAGCCCCGGCCTTGTGCATGTTCTGGCAGGAAAGCCTTCAGATCACTTGATCTTGGCTTCCTTGAATTCCACGTGCTTGCGCACCACCGGATCGTACTTGCGGAAAGTCATCTTTTCGGTGGTGTTGCGCGGATTCTTCTTGGTGACGTAGAAGAAGCCGGTGTCTGCGGTCGAAACCAGACGAATCTTGACGGTAGTTGGCTTTGCCATGGGCTTGTCCTAAAATCCTTCTAGGCGTCAGCGCGCCGCTTGCTCAAACAAAACGGGCGGCGCGCGCCGCCCTGACAGGGGGCCGCCATTGCGGGAGGCGGCCGTGAAAGTCAAGCCTTGTAGAAAGGAAACGGGGCGCCAAGGCTGATGCCTGGCGCCCCGTTTCCTTTGTCCGCGGGAGATCAGTGGGCCTTTTCGGCCTTTTCCGCGTTTTCCTTGATCGCCGAAGCTTCGTCCTTGCCTTCGGCGCGAACGGCATCGGCCTTGCTGTTCATCTTGTCAGCGGCAGCGCCGGTAGCGTCGGCGGCCTGCGAATCGATGGCGTCGGCAGCAGCGTCCGACTGGGCAGCAACGGCGTCAGCCGTCTTGTCGGCAGCCTTTTCCTGCTTGCTTTCGCACGCAGCGAGGCTGAGGCCGAGCGCGGCGACGGGCAGAACGAGGGCGTACTTGGCGAACTTCATAACGGGCTCTCCCTGTTAGTTTGGCCGGAATGGCCGGCTCAGCGCACCGAACCGCGGCGCACGAGATTGACAATGGCCAGAAGGATCAGCGCGCCGAGGAACGAGACCACCAGGCTGCCGGCCGAGATGCCGTTGGTGATGCTGCCGCCGCCGAGCAGCGGGCCAAGCAGGAAGCCGCCGAGCATGGCGCCGACGATGCCGACGACGATGTTCAGGAAAACACCCTGCTGGGCGTCAGTGCGCATGACGATGCTGGCAAGCCAGCCCAGAACGCCGCCAACGATCAAGAGAACGATAAGGCCCATGACGGTTTACCCCTTTGTTGTTGCCACGAGTGGCTGTCTGGGTGGGATAATTCGCCACGCGGGGGTTGGTTCCGCATTTGCGACAGAACGTTGCGTGATGCTCTTGAAGGCCGTGAAAAACCCCGCCGCCCGGGTGGGCTGCGGGGTTATCGGCAATGTCATTGGCAGGGGCAGAAATGCGCGTTTTTTAGACGCCGAGCAACCACACCAGTGCGCCGGCACCGATCACGATGCGGTACCAGGCAAAGGGCGCAAAGCCGTGGCGGCCGATATAGGTGACGAATAACTTGATCACCACCAGCGAGACGAGGAACGAGACCACGCCGCCCACGGCGATATCGCCCCATCCCACGCTGGCCGCGCCGCTGGTCAGTTCGTGGCGATTGTCCCACAGCTGCTTGGCGGTGGCGCCGAACATTGTCGGAACGGCCAGGAAGAAGCTGAATTCTGCCGCCGTCTTGCGGTTGATGCCCATGGACAGCGCGCCCATGATGGTGGACGCCGAACGCGACATGCCCGGGATCATGGCCAGGCACTGCATCACCCCCACGGCCAGCGCCTTGGGTAGCGGCAGCTTGCTGACCGGCTGGTATTCGCCCTGCCGCGAGAGCCGCTCGATCACCAGGATCAGCACGCCGCCCACGACCAGCGCGGCGGCGACCACTGCCGGGGTCTCCATCAGCACGTCGATCTTTTTCTTGAGCAGCACGCCCAGGATCGCCGAGGGGATGAATGCCACCAGCACGTTGCGCACGAAGTGCAGCGAATCGGGATCGGCCCGCAGCGCCCCCTTGGCGACATCGACGAAAGTGCGCCAATAGAGCACCACCACCGCCAGGATCGCCGGCAGCTGGATCACCACGTTGAACACTTCCCATTCCTTGGCGTTGAAGCCGAGGAGTTCGGTGGCGAGGATCAGGTGCCCGGTGGAGGAAACGGGAAGGAACTCGGTGAGGCCTTCGACGATGCCGAGAATGACGGCAGTAATGGTGTGGCTGTCCATGGGCACCCGACTTGCCGCAGTGCAGCACTGCTTTCAAGCCGTTCCATGCATTGCCCACATGGCAAATCGGTAACCTTGGCGCCGGCAGCGGTACGAAAGAGCCGTGGCGCTGGCGCTCAGGCCCCTTCGAACTGCATGCGGGCAAGCCGGGCATAGAGCCCGTCGGCGGCCATCAGGCTGGCGTGGTTGCCTTGTTCCACGATCCTGCCGCCATCCATCACGACGATGCGATCGGCCGCGCGCACGGTGGCAAGGCGGTGGGCGATGACCAGCGTGGTGCGCCCCTGCATCAGGTGATCGAGCGCATCCTGCACCAGGCGTTCGCTTTCGGCGTCAAGCGCGCTGGTCGCTTCGTCGAGCAGCAGGATCGGCGCATCGCGCAGCAGCGCGCGGGCAATGGCCATCCGCTGGCGCTGCCCGCCTGACAGGCGCGCACCGCTTTCGCCCAGGAACGTGTCGAGCCCCTCGGGCAGGGCTTTCAGAAATTCCTCGGCATTGGCGGCGCGGGCCGCCGCCCAGATCGCCTCGTCGGTGGCGTCCCACGCGCCATAGCGCAGGTTGTCGCGCGCGCTGGCGGCAAACAGCACTGCTTCCTGCGGCACCAGGGCCATACGTGCGCGGATTTCCGAAGGATCGGCCTGGGGCAGCGGCACGCCATCGATGCGCACCACGCCGCCCTGCGGATCGTAAAACCGCTGCGCCAGCAGGAACAGCGTGGATTTGCCAGCGCCCGAGGGGCCGACGATCGCCACCGTTTCACCCGGCTCCACCGTCAGCGAGAAATCGGCCAAGGCGGAAATCTCGGGCCGGCTGGGATAGCGGAAGGCCACGTTCTGGAACGCCAGCGCGCCGCGCGGCGGGCTCGGCAGCGTGATCGGTCGCGCCGGCGGGGCGATATCGGGCTGTTCGAGCAGCAGTTCGTTGAGCCGGCCAGCCGCACCCGCGCCGCGCAGCAGATCGCCATAGACCTCGGTCAGGGCGCCACACGATCCGGCGACGATGCCGCCGGTCAGCACGAAGGCGGCGATCGTGCCGCCGGTCAGCGATCCGTTGGATACGCCCAGCGCGCCCTGCCACATCAGGGCGGTGATTCCTCCCATGACCAGGAAAATCACCACCGCGGTCATCACTGCGCGGATCAGGATGCGGCGGCGCGCGGTATCGAACGTGCGCTCCACCGCGCCGGCAAAGCGCGCGCGTTCGCGGCCTTCCTGGCCGAACGATTGCACGATGCGGATCGCGCCCAGCACTTCGGCGGTCATCGCGCCGATATCGGCGACGCGATCCTGGCTCGATCGCGAAACCTTGCGCAGGCGGCTGCCGAACCAAGCGATCGGAAAGATCACCACCGGAATGCCGATGACCAGCCCGGCGGTCAGCTTGGGCGCCAGGAAGAACAGGTAGATCAGCCCGCCCAGCGCGGTGATGGTGTTGCGCAGCGCGATTGAAACGGTAGTGCCCACAACCTGCTCGATGATCGCCGTGTCCGACGTCATCCGTGAAGAGATTTCCTTGGGGCTGTTCGTCTCGAAAAAGGCCGGCGGCAGGCGCAGCAGATTGGATTGCACACGGGCGCGGATATCGGCCACGACCCGCTCCCCCAGCCACGATACGTAGTAAAAGCGGATGGCGGTGGCAAAACCGAGCACCACCACGATCAGCAGCAGGGTGTGGAACGCCTGGTCGATCACGCCGGGTTGGGCGTGGGGGCCAAAGGCTTGGTCGACGATGCCCTTGAAGCGGGCGGGAATGGCAATGGTCGCGGTCGAGGTGGTGACCAGCGCGATCAGCGCGGCGGCGACCTGGCCAGGATATTTGATCGCCTCGCGCCAGATCATGCGCAGCGGGGTGAGGCGGCGCGGCGCGGGCGGCACGGTGAGGGTTTCATCCGCGTCCGCCGGCGCGCCTAGGGCCGGTGCGGGCGCCTGCCCAACGGCAGGGTTGGAGCCGGGGGCGGGCATGTCCGGCGCGGGCCGTTCCTGGGGAACCTCTTCCATGGGGCGGACCTAGCCGATGGCGCGCCAGACCGGAAGGGGCCTTGCGTGCACCAGGCCATGTTCCCATCTGTTGTGGACTGATTACCGCGCGCCCTGTCCATGATGCTGCATTGCAGCCAGCGCGATTCGCAGGCACTATCGCGGCAAGGGACGCATGATTGCCGCGCTGCGCCACGCCATGCCGGCGGGCCGCGCGCGGCGGGCAGCGGATAGAAAGGCAAGTATCCACGTGCTGTACAAGGCTTATGAAATCCAGCGGTCGCTGATGAATGCGAGCAGTGCCTGGGCCTCGATGATGGCCGACCTGCTCAATGATCCGCGGCTGCCCTTTTCCGCCTATGGCCCCAACCAGACCATGGCTTCCGCGCTCGACGTGTTTGCTCACGCCACCGCGCCGCGGGGCAAGCCGGCGTTCGGGATCCGCACCATCCAGGTCGATGGCCAGGTGCACGCGGTGCACGAAACCACCGTGGTGCATCGCCCGTTCGGCGATCTCAAGCGCTTTACCCATGATGGCCTCGGCGCCGATGCGCCGCGCTTGCTGCTGGTGGCGCCGATGAGCGGGCACTATGCCACGCTGCTGCGCGGGACGGTGGAACGCCTGCTGGAACGGGCCGAGGTCTACATTACCGACTGGGCCGACGCAAAATATGTGCCGCTGGCCGAAGGACACTTCAATCTCGACGACTACATCGACTATCTTATCGGCTTTTTCGAGCATATCGGCCCGGGCACGCACATGATGGCAGTGTGCCAGCCTTCGGTGCCGGCCTTTGCCGCCACGGCGGTGCTGGCCGCGCAGAAGCATCCCTGCCGCCCACTGACGCTGACGATGATGGGCGGCCCGATCGACACGCGCGAGAGCCCCACGGCGGTCAACGATCATGCCGTGACCAAGCCTTACGTCTGGTTCAAGCACAACGTCATCACCACCGTGCCGGAAAACTATCCCGGCGCCGGACGGCAGGTCTATCCCGGCTTCGTCCAGCTCACCAGCTTCATGTCGATGAACCTGGGCAGCCACATGATGAGCCATTACAAGCTGTTCCAGCACATGGTGCAGGGCGCGGAAGAAAGCGCCGAGGCGACCAAGACGTTCTACGATGAATATCGCTCGGTCTGCGATCTGCCGGCCGAATTCTATCTCCAGACGGTGGACGTGGTGTTTCAGCGCCACGCGCTGCCGCAGGGCGAATTCATCCATCGCGGCCAGCCGGTTGACCTGGGCGCGATCACCGATACCGCGATCCTGTGCATCGAGGGGGAGCGCGACGATATTTCCGGCATCGGCCAGACCCGCGCCGCGCTCAACGTCACGCCCAACCTGCCGGCCGACATGAAGCAGTACCTGCTGGCGCCCGAAGTGGGCCACTATGGCATTTTCAACGGCTCGCGCTGGCGTAAGAGCATTGCCCCGGTGATCGAGGCATGGATGGCCCGCTTTGCCACGCGCGACGATGCCGCCGACGGCAAGCCGCGCCGTGGGCGCAAGCTGGCCGCCGTAAATTGAACTGAGCCGTTCTGCACCGCCGGCGCTTCTGTCGCGTCGGCGGTGTTTTCGTGGGGCTGGGCCTCAGGCCTGGGCAGGGATCGCCCGGCGCTGTACGAACGGCACCGGCGCGGCCCTTCGCACCCGGCCGATATAGGCCGAAAGCCCGCATTGCAGCCCCACCAGCATGTAGCAGAACGGCTGGAACGCGATGCCGACGAAGGTCGAGCCGACGAGGTAGCAGATCTGCGCCTGTTGCAGCGCATCGGCCAGCGGCGAAACCCAGGCAAATCCTTCGGGCGGGTCCTTGCGATAGCGCCGCCGGATCAGTTCCATCTGGAACACGCCCATCAGGTGCAGCAGCAGCCACAGGGCAAGGCCGGGGTAGCCCTGCTCGCCCAGCATCTCGAAATAGGCCGAGTGATAGGCGCGGCCCTTTTCCTCGATATGGTCGGTCTCGATCGCGGCGTTGTTGGCGCCGGCATAGTCAGCCTTGACCGTGTCATAGCTCACGCTGTTCTGGCGAAAGGCGTCGAAGCCGCCGCCGAACGGGTGAGTCTTGGCAAATTCGATGGTCCATTTCCACACCGCCACGCGGGTGGAAGCAGATTGGTCGGCCTGGTGATTCTTGATCGTGCCCATGCGCTCGGTAAAGCTCGACGGCAGCAGCGGCACCGCGATCAGCGCCCCGGCACAGACGATGCTGATATAGAGCATGCGCCGCCGGGTGGAGCGCAGCATCATCACCGCCAGCACTGCCGCGCAGATCAGCCCGGTGCGCGCCTGGGTGCCCACCGGCATGAGCAGGCAGGAAAAGCAGATGCCGGCGGCAAACAGCTTGGCCTTCCAGTCCGGCTTGAAGATGGTGCCGTGATTGGCCAGCCATAGCGCCAGGGGAATGACGCACATCGCCACGGTGGAAATGATCGAGCCTTCATAGAGGCCGGTATTGTCGTTCACCAGCAGGCGCAGTTCGCCATAGCCGCCGCCCGAGCTGAGCGTCTTGATCCCCCCGCCGATGACGATCACCCCCACCGAGAGCACCATGGTCAGCGTCAGCGCCTCGATGCGCAGGCGGGTGCGCAGGGTCAGCGGCAGGAACAGCGCGAAGATCAGCGCTTTCCACACCCAGTCCCACTTCGCCGCCGCCTCTACCGGGAAATCGGCGGTGCGGGTGGTGAGGCCGCAATAGACTAGCAGCAGGAGCAGCACGAACTGGCGCGGCGAGATGCGTATGCCGTTCTTGTCTTCGGCCACGATCCAGCCCAGCAGGGCGCAGGAAAACGCGATCAGCGAGATCGGGATGTGCGTAAGGAAACCCCAGCTGACCTTCTGCGGCGCGACGATATCGATATAGGCATAGGCCATCACGAACAGGAACGGCCGCTTGAGCCCGGCGCCCAGGAACGCCAGGCAGAACGCCGTGAAGAACAGGTCAAGCATCGCGCCCGGTCCTGTCGGGGGTGTTCGCGTTGGCCTGGGCACCGTCGCTATCGGGGCGTGGGCTGGGGCGCCGCCCCATCAGCGGCTGGCGGCGATTGGGCAGGGCGGGGTCATCGTCCAGATCGGCGCGGTGGACGAGCTTCCAGATCATCAGCGCCATCAGGATATGCGGCACGAAGATGGTAATCTTGTCGATCATCGTTGCGCGCCGCCTGCCATAGCCGCCGGGAATAGTGCCGCAGGGTTGACGCCGCGTTAAGCGAAGAATTTGCAGCGCGTTAAGGCTTGCTGTGCCAAGCATCGGGGATGGCCCGGATTCTCCACGTCCTCGATCACTCCCTGCCGCTACACAGCGGCTATACCTTTCGCACGCGCGCGATCCTCAAGGCGCAGGAAGGCCATGGGCTGGAAGTGCGCGGGCTGACTGGCCTGCGCCACGGTGTCTCCCCGACTGAACCCCGGCCCGAACCTGCGCCGGGCAGCGCACCGGGCGATGACCTGGAAATCCATGACGGCCTGCGCTTTCACCGCACCCCCGGCGTGGCCTCTGGCCCGCCGGGGGTGCGCGAATGGCGCGAGGCCGGGGCGCTGGCGGATCGCATCGTCGACCTGGCGCGCCAGTGGCGGCCCGACGTGTTGCATGCCCACAGCCCGGCGCTGTGCGGGCTGGCCGCGGTGCGCGCCGGCCGCCGCCTGGGGCTGCCGGTGGTCTATGAAATCCGCGCGTTCTGGGAAGACGCTGCCGTGGGCAATGGCACTGGCCGCGAGGGATCGGCGCGCTATTGGCTCACCCGGCAACTGGAAAACCGCGTCGTGGCGGGCGCCGATGCCGTCGTCACCATCTGCCAGGGCCTGAAGGATGATCTGGTGGCACGCGGCGTGGCCCCGGCCAAGATCACGATCATGCCAAACGGCGTCGACCTTGCTCTGTTCGGCACCCCGCCCGCGCCCGATGCCGCCTTGCGCGCGCAGCTCGGGCTGGGGGAAGGGCCGGTGATCGGCTTCCTTGGCAGCTTCTACCCCTATGAGGGTCTCGACGACATGATCGCCGCCATGCCGGCGATCGTGGCCGCAGTGCCCGGCGCGCGGCTGTTGCTGGTGGGCGGCGGGCCAGCGGCAGATGCCCTGCGCGCCCAGGCTGCGGCCAGCCCGGCTGCCCATGCCATCCATTTCGTCGGTCGCGTGCCGCATCACGAGGTGGACCGCTATTACGCGTTGGCCGACGTGGTGTGCTATCCGCGCAAGGCCATGCGCCTGACCGACCTGGTTACGCCATTGAAGCCGCTGGAGGCGATGGCCCAGGGCAAGCTGGTGGCGGCGAGCAACGTGGGTGGGCATCGCGAACTGATCGCTGACGGGCAGACCGGCACGCTGTTTGCGCCCGACGATCCGGCCGCGCTGGCCCAGGCCATGGTGGCGCTGTTCGCCCGCCGCGCGCAATGGGACGCGCAGCGCGCCGTGGCCCGCCGCTTTGTGGAAACCGCGCACGATTGGGCCGCCAACGCGGCGCGTTATCTTCCCGTTTACCAAGGCCTGATAGCCCAAGGGCTAGACACGCCTGGCCTGGCTGCCTGAATTGTCAGGATATTGGCTTTGGCGCAGGCTTGGGCAAAGACCGATTCGCGCCGGTTCGATGCGCAGGTGGTTGTACAAACGGGGGTAAGCACAGGTGACCAAGACCAAGCGCAAGGCCAAGGCCAAGCCGATCACCGCCCATCGCCTGTTTCCCGCCCTTGCCGCGCTGTGGTTTGCCGCGCTGTTCGGCTTGGCCAGCTTTGCCGTTCCGGTCGAACTGCTGCAGCGCGTGGTCGTTGCCAGCGGGCTGCCCCATCTCGTTGCGGCTGCCGCGCCGCCGCTCGGTTTTACCGCGCGCGCGCTGGTGGCCTCGCTGCTGACCGGTCTGGGCGGCGTCATCGGCCTGGCGCTGGGCCTGCGTCTGAGCGCCCGCCACCGGGTGGCGATCGATCCCGCCACTTGGGCCGAAGTGCAGGATGATGCGCCGGTCGCGCCTCGGGTGCGCGCGCGCGATGCCCATCCCGACGCCCCGCCGCGCCGCCCCCTGGTGGTGAGCGCGGACATGATCGATGAATCCGAAACCGCGATCCTGATCGATGAGCCCGCCAGCACGCTGCCGCGCCTGCGCCCCCTGGCGGCCGATGATGCGCTGTCGGCCGAGCTGGCCCCGGCGGCCTTCGATCCCTTTGCGATCTACGAGAACGAGGAAGAACCGGCCGACCTGTTCGTGCCGCCCGCGTTCCTGACGGTAGCCCGCGAGCAAGCGGCGCCCCGCGAAGAAGCCGTGGAAGCGCCGACTGAAATGCCGATCGTCGCTGAGGCAGAGGCGGACGCCGTGCCTGCGGCACAACCTGAAGTCGAAACGGCAGCCGCAGCTGAAGCCGAAGCCGAAGCGCAGGCAGAACCGGATGCTGTGAAAGAAGCGGACGTTGCAGCGCACGATCCCGCCCCGGTGGCGATGGCATCGCCCGCGCTGACGCCGTTGCTCTTTGCCAAGGCGCGTGACGCGATGGGGGAAAATGGGCCTTCGCCGGTCGCCCAGGCCGATCTCGATGGTCTGGGGCTGGTGCAACTGGTCGAGCGGCTGGCGCTGGCGATTGCCGACCACCGCCGCGCGCTCGACAGCGTCGCCGACGATCTGGCCGGGCTGGACGGCCGCGACGTGCGCGCCATGCCGCGCCCGTCGCGCCTCGGTGCGGCAGATGCTGACAGCACCGACCGGGGCCAGCCCGAAGGCGCGGTGCGCGAAGAACGCTATTCCTCGCTGCTCGACATGGCCGCGGCCGTCCGGCGGAGCGATCCGGCGCGCCATTTCCTCTCTGGCCGCGGTGCTGCATCGCCGCAGCCGGTTGTGATCTTCCCCGGCCAGGGCCGCGCCCAGCGTCCGGACGGTGATGAGGTGGCGAGCGCTGCTCCGGCGCCGTTCGAGCGGCCCTATCTGGCTGCCGTTCCCACCCGTTTTCAAGCGGTTGAAGACGAGGCCGAGGATGCCCCGCGCGATGCCGCCAGCACCGAACAGGCCCTGCGCGATGCCCTCGCCACGCTGCAACGGATGACTGCCCAACGCTGATGCTGTGATCGCATCGCCCTGCTGCGCTGCGACATTTCGGCATCGCATCCGTATTTCCCGGCACGGTTTCCCGTTTGGGTGGTCCTGACCGGTTGCAAAATAACTTTCCAACAGTCATGGGGGACTCTCGCGCAATTTTTGACGCATTCCGGCGTCGTGATTCGTGCGAGCTGTCTTTTTTGGGTGTAGGGACGATCAACGCGATGGGATTTCCGCCGGTTCAGGGCCTGTATGATCCGCGTAACGAGCATGACGCATGTGGCATGGGCTTTATTGCCCACATCAAAGGCGTCAAAAGCCACGCGATTATTGGCCAAGCCCTGGAGATTCTCCGCAATCTCGACCACCGCGGTGCCGTGGGCGCCGATCCGCTGCTGGGCGATGGCGCCGGCCTGCTGATCCAGCTGCCCGACCAGCTGTTCCGCAAGTGGGCGGCTGGCGAAGGCAAGGAACTGCCGCAGCCGGGCGACTATGCCGTGGCGATGTGCTTCCTGCCGCAGGATGAAGCCGCGCGCACGTTCGTGATCGAAAAGTTCGAGAAGTTCATCGCCAAGGAAGGCCAGGAACTGATCGGCTGGCGCGATGTGCCGACCACGCTCGATGGCCTGGGCAAGACCGTGATCGCCTCGATGCCGGTGATCCGCCAGTGCTTCATCAAGCGCGGCGAAAACTGCGCTGACCAGGACGCGTTCGAACGCAAGCTGCTGGCGATCCGCAAGCAGACGCAGAACCCGCTGGCGGCCATGGCCGAAAAGCATGGCCTGCCCGGCGTGACCGAGCTGTACATGCCCAGCTTCTCCTCGCGTACGATCGTGTACAAGGGGCTGCTGCTCGCTGGCCAGGTCGGCTCGTTCTATGACGATCTGCGCAACCCGGACTGCGTTTCGGCACTCGGCCTGGTGCACCAGCGCTTTTCCACCAACACCTTCCCCAGCTGGAAGCTGGCGCATCCGTTCCGCTTCGTGGCGCACAACGGTGAAATCAACACCGTGCGCGGCAACGTCAACTGGATGAACGCCCGCCGCCGCACCATGGAATCCGAGCTGCTCGGCCCGGATCTCGACAAGATGTGGCCGCTGATCCCGCATGGCCAGTCCGACACCGCCAGCCTCGACAACGCGCTCGAGCTGCTGGTCGCGGGTGGCTATGGCATAGCCCATGCGATGATGATGCTGATGCCCGAAGCCTGGGCCGGCAATGCGCTGATGGATGCCAAGCGCCGCGCGTTCTATGAATACCACGCTGCGCTGATGGAGCCGTGGGACGGCCCGGCGGCGGTGGCTTTCACCGACGGTCGCCAGATCGGTGCCACGCTCGATCGCAATGGCCTGCGTCCCGCGCGCTTCTCGATCACGCGTGACGATCTCGTCTGCATGGCCTCGGAAAGCGGCGTGCTGCCGTTCCGCGAGGAAGATATCGTGCGCAAGTGGCGCCTCCAGCCCGGCCGCATGCTGCTGATCGATCTGGAGCAGGGCCGCATCGTCGAGGACGACGAGCTCAAGGCCGAGCTGTCTGCCGCCGAGCCCTACGAGGAATGGCTGGGCGCGGCCCAGTACAAGCTCAAGGAACTCGAAGTGGTCGAGCCGGAAGTGGTGGCGCTGCCCGCGTCGACCGACAGCCTGCTCGATCGCCAGCAGGCCTTTGGCTACACCCAGGAAGACGTCACCAAGTTCCTGGAGCCTATGGCGGCCGTGGGCGAAGACCCGATCGGTTCGATGGGCACCGACACGCCGATTGCCGTGCTGTCCAAGCGCTCGCGCCTGCTTTACGACTATTTCAAGCAGAACTTCGCCCAGGTCACCAACCCGCCGATCGACCCGATCCGCGAGGAGCTGGTGATGAGCCTCGTCTCGATGATCGGCCCGCGCCCCAATCTGCTCGGCCACGATGCCGGCAGCCACAAGCGCCTGGAAGTGGATCAGCCGATCCTCACCAACGAGGACGTGGCCAAGATCCGCTCGGTCGAAGCCGCGCTCGATGGCGCGTTCCGCACCGCCACGATCGACACCACCTGGGACGCGGCCTCGGGCGCCGATGGCCTGGCCATGGCGATCAAGGAAATGTGCTGGGCGGCGACCGAAGCGGTGCTGGCCGACAAGAACATCCTGATCCTGTCGGACCGCGCGCAAGGCGCTGATCGCATCGCCATGCCGGCCCTGCTTGCGACCGCCGCCGTGCACCATCACCTGGTGCGCCAGGGCCTGCGCATGCAGACCGGGCTGGTCGTGGAAACCGGCGAAGCGCGCGAAGTGCATCACTTCTGCGTGCTCGCCGGCTACGGCGCCGAGGCGGTGAACCCTTATCTGGCGTTCGAAACGCTCGAGGCGATCCGCGTCGACAAGGGCCTGCCGCTCACGCCCTATGATGTTCAGAAGAACTACATCAAGGCGATCGGCAAGGGCATCCTCAAGGTCATGTCCAAGATGGGCATCTCGACCTACCAGTCCTATTGCGGCGCGCAGATCTTCGACGCCGTCGGCCTATCGTCGGGCTTCATCGACCAGTACTTCACTGGCACCGCCACCTCGATCGAGGGCGTCGGTCTCAAGGAAGTGGCCGAGGAAACCGTGCGCCGCCATGCCACGGCCTATGGCGACAACCCGATCTACAAGAAGATGCTCGACGTGGGCGGCATGTACCAGCTGCGCCTGCGCGGCGAAGAGCATGCCTGGACGGCCGGCAACATCGCCAGCCTGCAGCACGCCGTGCGCGGCAACATTCCTGAAAAGTACAAGGAATTTGCCCAGACGATCAACGACCAGTCGGAACGGATGCTCACCATCCGTGGCCTGATGGAGCTCAAGCCGGCCGACAAGCCGCTCAGCCTCGATGAGGTCGAGCCGGCCAGCGAGATCGTCAAGCGCTTTGCCACTGGCGCGATGAGCTTCGGCTCGATCAGCCGCGAGGCGCATACCACGCTGGCGATCGCGATGAACCGCATCGGCGGCAAGTCAAACACGGGTGAGGGCGGGGAAGAACCCGATCGCTTCAAGCCACTGGCCAACGGCGATTCGATGCGCTCGGCGATCAAGCAGGTCGCTTCGGGCCGCTTTGGCGTCACCGCAGAATACCTCGTCAATGCCGACGACATCCAGATCAAGATGGCCCAGGGCGCCAAGCCCGGTGAAGGTGGCCAGCTGCCGGGTGACAAGGTCGACAAGGTGATCGGCAAGACCCGCCACTCGACGCCGGGTGTTGGCCTGATCTCGCCGCCGCCGCACCACGACATCTATTCGATCGAAGACCTTGCCCAGCTGATTCACGATCTCAAGAACGTGAACACCAAGGCGCGCGTCTCGGTAAAGCTGGTGTCGGAAGTGGGCGTGGGCACCGTGGCTGCGGGCGTGTCCAAGGCGCGTGCCGACCATGTCACGATCTCGGGCTATGAAGGCGGGACCGGCGCTTCGCCGCTGACCTCGCTGACGCATGCCGGCAGCCCGTGGGAAATCGGCCTGGCGGAAACCCAGCAGAC
The DNA here is from genome assembly GCF_040544855.1 of Novosphingobium sp. 1529. Lineage (NCBI taxonomy): Bacteria > Pseudomonadati > Pseudomonadota > Alphaproteobacteria > Sphingomonadales > Sphingomonadaceae > Novosphingobium > Novosphingobium sp. 1529. Next base: position 13,692 of record NZ_JBEPKW010000014.1, on the reverse strand, counting down.
CCTGCTGCTCAACAACCTGCGCAGCCGCATCTGCGTGCAGGCCGATGGCGGCCTGCGCACGGGCCGCGACGTGGCGATCGCCGCGTTGCTCGGCGCCGACGAGTTCGGCTTTGCCACCGCGCCGCTGATCGCGGCCGGGTGCATCATGATGCGCAAGTGCCACCTCAACACCTGCCCGGTGGGCGTGGCCACGCAGGACCCGGTGCTGCGCGCGCGCTTCACCGGCCAGCCCGAGCACGTGATCAACTACTTCTTCTTCGTTGCCGAAGAGCTGCGCGCGATCATGGCCGAGATGGGCTTCCGCACCATTGCCGAGATGGTCGGCCGGGTTGACCGGCTCGATACCCGCAAGGTCGTCGCCAACTGGAAGGCCCAGGGCGTCGATCTCACGCGCCTGCTGCACAAGGTGGAGCCGGTGGCAGGGACCAGCCTCAACTGGACCGGTCATCAGGATCACGGCCTTGATGCCGCGCTCGACAACGATCTGATCGCGGCGGCCGCACCGGCGCTGGAAGCGGGCGAGGCGGTGCGCATCGAACGCCCGGTGATTAACGTCAACCGCACCGTGGGCGCGATGCTCTCGGGCGAAGTGGCGCGGCGCTATGGCCACGCCGGCCTGCCCGACAACACGATCAACATCGCGTTCAAGGGCGTGGCGGGCCAGTCGTTCGCCGCATTCCTCGCCCATGGTGTCACGCTCGATCTGGTCGGTGATGCCAACGACTATGTCGGCAAGGGCCTGTCGGGTGGCCGGGTGATCGTGCGCCAGCCGGCGCATGTCGACCGCGAGGCAGCCGAGAACATCATCGTCGGCAACACCGTGCTCTATGGTGCGATTGCCGGGGAAGCGTTCTTCAACGGCGTGGGCGGCGAACGCTTTGCCGTGCGCAATTCGGGCGCCCTCGCGGTGGTCGAAGGCACAGGCGACCATGGCTGCGAATACATGACCGGGGGCGTCGTCGTCGTGCTGGGCAAGACCGGCCGCAACTTTGCCGCCGGGATGTCTGGCGGCGTGGCCTATGTCTATGACATGGACGGTAACTTTGCCTCGCTCGTCAACGGTGCCATGGTCGACGTGCTGCCGGTTTCGGCTGACCGCGACGAAGACGACGGTGCCGGCCGCCCGCAACAGCGTGGAGTGGACGTCAACGACTTCGGCATGGGTGACATGCTGCGCCATGATGCCGATCGTCTGCGCGTGCTGATCGAGCGCCACCTGCTTCATACCGGGTCCAAGCGGGCCCGCGCGATCCTCGACAACTGGGATCAGGAAGTGGTGCGTTTCGTCAAGGTCATGCCGCGCGACTATGCGCGTGCGCTCCGCCAGCTTGAGGCTGAACGCCTTGAAGCCGCGTCGGTCGCTGCGGAATAAGGAATAGAATACAATGGGTAAGGCAACCGGCTTTCTCGAACTCGATCGCAAGGACCGGGGCTATGACGCCCCGGCCGAGCGCCTCAAGCACTATCGCGAGTTCATCGTTCCCCATGACGAAGCCTCGCTCAAGGGCCAGGCCTCGCGCTGCATGAACTGCGGCATTCCCTATTGTCACAACGGCTGTCCGGTGAACAACCAGATCCCGGACTGGAACCACCTGGTCTACGAAAGCGACTGGCGCGAGGCGCTGGACAACCTGCACTCGACCAACAATTTCCCCGAATTTACCGGCCGCGTCTGCCCCGCCCCGTGCGAGGCCGCCTGCACGCTCAACATTGTCGACCAGCCGGTCACCATCAAGTCGATCGAATGCGCCATCGTCGACAAGGGCTGGAAGGAAGGCTGGATCGAGCCGCAGGTGCCGGCGAAGAAGACCGGCAAGTCGGTGGCAGTGGTCGGCTCGGGCCCGGCCGGCATGGCCGCCGCGCAGCAGTTGGCGCGCGCTGGCCATTCGGTGACCGTGTTCGAAAAGTCGGATCGCGTTGGCGGCCTGCTTCGCTACGGCATTCCCGACTTCAAGATGGAAAAGCACCTGATCAACCGTCGTCTCGTACAGATGATGGCCGAAGGCGTGGATTTCCGCACCTCGGTGGAAGTGGGCGTGACCGTGTCGGTCGACTCGCTCAAGGAAAACTTCGATGCCGTGGTGCTGTCTGGTGGCGCCGAAGATCCCCGGCCGATCGGCATCCCCGGCTTCGAACTGCCGGGCGTGCGCTTTGCCATGGAATTCCTGACGCAGCAGAACAAGCGCGTGGCCGGTGACGATGAAATCCGCGCCGCGCCGCGTGGTTCGCTCACTGCCACGGGCAAGCACGTTGTGGTGATCGGCGGCGGTGACACCGGCTCTGACTGCGTTGGCACGTCGAACCGCCAGGGCGCCCTCTCGGTGACCCAGCTCGAAATCATGCCGCGTCCGCCCGAAAAGGAAGACAAGGCGCTGACCTGGCCGAACTGGCCGCTCAAGCTGCGCACCTCGTCCAGCCACGAAGAAGGCGTGACCCGCGAATTCGCCGTGCTGACCAAGCGCGTGGTGGGCCAGAATGACGTGACCGGCCTGGAATGCGTGCGCGTCGTATGGGTCGACGGCAAGATGCAGGAAGTGCCGGGCAGCGAATTCGTGATCAAGGCCGATCTCATCCTGCTCGCCATGGGCTTTGTCGGCCCGCGCAAGCAGGGCCTCCTCGAACAGGCTGGCGTGGAACTTGATCCGCGCGGCAACGTCAAGGGCAACACGGTCGATTACAAGACCAGCGTGGACGGCATCTTCGCTTGCGGCGACATGCGCCGTGGCCAGAGCCTGGTGGTCTGGGCGATCCGCGAAGGTCGCCAGTGCGCCCGCGCCGTGGACGAAGCGCTGATGGGCGTGACCGAGCTGCCGCGCTGAACGGCCGCAGCAGCATCGAACCAAAGGAAGGGCGCCCGCAACGGGCGCCCTTTGCTTATGCGATAGCCGCTTGTTCGGCGGCAGCCATCTTTTCGACCAGGCGGTTGAACAAGGTGATGCCGCGATCATGCACGGTGGGCATGACCCGGGGATGCGCGGTTTGCGCGATGACCCGGTGCTGCGCCTCGATCATGGTCTTGTCTTCGGCAAAGGCTTGGCCAGCCATTTCCATCAGCCGATCGCGCAAGGCTTCATCGCCAAAGCGGCGATGGGGACCCCAGGAAAAGAAATAGCGGGCGGTGGTCTCGGTCATCGGTGTCACGGCCTGGCTGGTGAACGTGATGCCGCCGGTTGCCAGGGCATCGTCGGGTTGGCCGTAGCCGCAGGCCTTTGCCGTACCCAGTGGGAAGGTTCCGCCGGTCATCAGCAGCACCCCCGGCAGCAGAAAATCATAGGTCATGTAGCTGTCGATCGGCGTTGCCGAACTGCGCGCCGATGATCCCAACGAGTTTTCGATCCAGCGCTCGTAGCGTACGCCGCGCGATATCGGGGTAATGCGCGCAGGCGAGTTGGCAAATTCGGGTCCGGAGCCGAAACTTTGCGTATGCACGAACGACAAGTGGCTGAAATCGAGCAGATTGTCGTTGATGAGCCGGGCCGGCGCGGCATAGTCCAACTGTCCATGGCCCAGCACATAGTCGGGATGATCGAGGCCGACCGCCGGCGGAATCAAGGTGTGATCTGCCTGGACCGGGTCACCTGGCCAGATCCACACCCAGCTATGGCGCTCGACAACGGGATAGGCCTTGACCCGCGCCTGGGCCGGTATCGCGTCCTGGCCCGGTATGGCGATGACCTGCCCTGCGCCGTTGAACAGCAGGCCGTGATACATGCAGCGCAGATTGGCGCCTTCGCAGCGCCCGAGGGATAGCGGCGCCATACGGTGCACGCAGCGGTCCTCCAAGGCGAAGAGCTGCCCCGTCGCATCGCGCCACAGCACGATCCGCTCGTCCAGAATGGTCAGGGCCTGCGGAACCTGCACGCCGATATCCTGGCTCCACGCTGCGACATACCAGGCGTTGCGCACATAAGGCATGGCTCTCTCCCCTTGATTCTGCTGTCTGATCTTGGTTGACTTAACAGTGTTAAGGAGTCAACCCGGCAAGCATGAAGACCCCAGCACAAGGCAGCCTCGATCGTGCCCACCTCGTGACGACGGCGTTTGTCCTCCTGGAGGACGAGGGGCTGGATCGGCTGAGCATGCGGCGATTGGCGGCGCGCCTGGGCGTTCAGGCGCCCGCGCTCTATTGGCATGTGCGAGACAAGGGCGAACTGCTCGGGTTGATGGCGAGCGCGATCTATGCCGCCGGCTATGCCGGCGTCGGTGATGTGCAGGGAGACTGGCGCGCCTGGCTACGCGCTTTCGGGGCAGCACTGCGCGGCAGCCTGGCGGCGCATCGCGATGGCGTGCACCTGTGCGCCGGGGCGCATCCGGTAGCGCAGGGATCTGTTGAGGAGCAGGCCCGCCGCATCGCCGCCCCAGTGGTGGCGCTGGGCCTCACGCAGGAGCAGGCCCTGGCCTATCAGGCTGCGGTGATTTCGTTCACGCTGGGCTGGGCGACCTTCGAAGCCAATGGTCCGATGCGCGATCATCTGCACGCGATGATGGATTTTCCCGCTGCGTTCACGACCGGGCTCGATGCCCTGGTGCGCGGCCTGGGTTGAGCCATCTAGACCAACAGGTCTTCGTAGAACGCCCCGAACGCCCGGGTGGGGTGGCGGATCTGGATTTCCAGGATCCACAGGCCAGCGGTGGGCAGGCTGTCAAGATTGCCGAGCTTGCCCGCTAGGCGTGAGGGGTGGGGGTAATCGGCCACGCGGTGGCCGCGCACGTCGAGGTTGAGTTGCCACCCCATGGCCGCCGCTTCTTCCGCTGCCCGTGCATAGAGCGCGGTGCCGCGGATCGCGCCGTGATTCCAGATGGCGGCCACGCGGTGCCACAGGTCGCGCGCGGCCGCGGCGCAGGCGTGCATGTCCGGGTCTTCGCCCACCGCATAGCTGGCGCCGACATCGGCCTCATGGCCCAGGAGAACGGGGCCGATGTCGATGAAAAAGATGTCGTCCTGGCCAAGTGCGAGGTCTTCGCCGCCACGGTCGCTGAAGACGCGCAAGGTGTTGGCACCAAAACGCACCATCATCGGGTGCCAGGCCTCGCCCATGCCCAGTTCGCCAAGAACGGCTTGGCCGATCGCTCTTGCCTCGCTCTCGCGCAGGCCAGGGTGCATGGCCGAGGCAATCCGCTCCACGGCGGTCCAGGCCAGGGCCTGGGCCTGCCGCATCGCCGGCAGCGACCAATTGGGCCCAACCGAATCGGCGCCGGTCGGGGCATTCATGGATCGACCCGCCAGTCGATCGGCGCCTGTCCGTGGCTCTCCAGGAAGGCGTTGGTCTTGCTGAAATGGCGGCAGCCGAAGAATCCGGCATGGGCCGACAGCGGGCTGGGATGCGGCGCCTTGAGCACGAGATGCGCACCAGAGGCGAGGCCGGGCACGCGCGCGGCCTTTTTCTGGGCGTGGCTGCCCCACAGCAGGAACACGATGGGATCAGGCCGCGCTGCCACGGCGGCAACCGCCGCATCGGTGAATTCTTCCCACCCCTTGCCCTGGTGCGATCCGGCTTGGCCTGCCTCCACCGTCAATGCGTTGTTGAGCAGTAGAACACCCTGCCGGGCCCAGTGAGTGAGATTGCCATGGGCCGGCCGGGGCAGGCCCAGATCGCTTTCCAGTTCCTTGTAGATGTTGACCAGGCTGGGCGGCACTTTCAGCCCGCGCTGCACCGAGAAGGCCAGCCCCATCGCCTGGCCCGGGCCATGGTAAGGATCCTGCCCCAGGATCACCACTTTCACGGCCGGAAGCGGCGTCAACTCCAGCGCGGCAAGTCGCTCGCCCCGTGGCGGATAGATTGTCTTGCCTGCGGCTTCCTCTGCTTTCAGGAAACCGCCGAGGGCCCGTAAGGGGCGGCTGGCCAGGACAGGATCAAGGGCCGCAGCCCAGCTATCAGGAACCGAAGAAGCGCTCATGCCCCGGGCCTATCACGGACAAGGCGATGCGCGCTATCTTCAATCAGGTGGCGGGACGCACGATGATGGCCTGGCCCTGGGGATCGAACGTCAGTGCATCGATGCTTGCTGCCGAAGCGCAGTCGCCTGGATTCAGCACGTCGTCGCCCAGCGTGACGCTGCCGCTGCGCGGGATGACCAACAATGGGCCGGCATATTCGGCACGCAGCGCCGCGTCGGGTACGCCCTGCAGCCGGTGCGCTGTGAAATAGGCGCCACGCGCCAGTTCCACAGTGCCGGTATCGGGAATGTGCCGGTGCAGTGCGGGATCGAGCGGTTCGCCACGCGACACAGCGATGCCGGCATCGAGATGCAATTCGCGCGGGCGGCCATAGTCATAGAGGCGATAGGTAATGTCGCTGTTCTGCTGGATCTCGATCACGCTCACGCCGGCGCCAATCGCGTGCACCGTGTTGGCCGGGATATAGAAGAAATCGCCCGGCTTGACCGGGTGCCACACCAGCATGTCCTCGATGCTGCCATCGAGCGCTGCCGCACGCATGGTGTCATGGTCGACATGGCCCTTGAAGCCGACGCCCAGTGTGGCCCCGGGTTCAGCAGCGATGACCAGCCAGCATTCTTCCTTGCCCCGGTCCTTTTCGCCCGCAGCTGCCGCTTGCGCATCGCTCGGGTGAACCTGGACCGAAAGCTTCTCGCTGGTGAAGATGTACTTCACCAGCAGGTTGGGAGCATCGGCCGGCGGTTCGAACCAAATCTCGCCGATGCGCTTGCCTTCGGGCGCGGAGAACGGGGCGGGAAGAACATCCTTGCCCCAGGGCTTTTCAACTTCGCGGATCGGCAGCTTGCTCATTGGTTGGCGGCCCCTTGCAGTTTGCCGACAAGTTGCGCGCCTTCGGGCGTGCACACCAGGATTTCGTCGCCATCGACGACTACGATGAGATTGCTGGCACCGACCACCGACACGCGCGGGCCATCGGTGTGAACCAGCACATTGCTGCAGTTCTTCAATTCGACCCGGCCCTTGGTGGCATTGCCCACGTCGTCCTTGTCGAGCGCTTCGTGCAGTGCCTGCCAGTTGCCGATATCGGACCAGGCCATCGTTGCCGGCACCATGGCGGCGCGGTCGGTCTTTTCCATCACGGCATAGTCCACCGATTCGCCCGCGATCTTGGCAAACTCGGCCGGATCAGGATGGAAGGCGTTGCCGTCGGCACGGCCCTTGTCCACCGCCGCGCGCACCGCACCGGCAATATCGGGGCGGTGCTTGTCGAGTTCGTGGAGGAAATGGCCGGCGCGGAAGGCAAAGATGCCACCGTTCCAAGCATAACCACCATCCGCGAGGAAGGCTTGAGCGCGTTCAAGATCCGGCTTTTCGACAAAGCGTTCCACCTTGCGGCCGCCGCTGCCTTCGATCGGATCGCCTTGCTTGAGATAGCCAAAACCCGTTTCCGGGGTGGTGGCGGCAATGCCGAAGGATACCAGCCAGTCGTCGGCGGCCAGCTTGGCCGCAGCCTTGGCCGAAGCCTGAAAGGCATCGCAATCGCCGATATGGTGATCGCTTGGGCAGACCAGCATGATCGCATCGCCCGGCAGGCGCAGCGCAGCGAGCGCGATGGCCGCTGCGGTGTTCTTGCCTTCCGGTTCCACGATGATCTGGCTGGCGGCCGGATCAGGCAACTGGTCGACCACATGATCGAGATGTTGCGCGCCGGTAACCACGATCGGCGGCGAAAAGCCAGCTTCGATGTTGCAGCGCAGCACTGAAGCTTCGAAAAGGGTCGTATCACCGACCAGCGGCAAGAACGGCTTGGGCTTTGCCTTGCGCGAACGGGGCCACAAACGGGTGCCATTGCCGCCGCACAGAATAACCGGTGTGATCATGGTCTTAGACGTTCCTGATTGCTTGGTCCCAAGTGCCATTTTCTGGCGCTTTACGACAACTTGTCTTAGTCTGCCGAGTTAAATGCTGCGTTGGAAAGACGTGCCTTTCCGGCGGGCTGATGCGGCACCGCCGCCCAATTCTAGAGGACGGTGTAGAGAGCTGCAACGGACAATACGCTGCAACACGGAATCGCGATTGTGCGCCGCGCCGCATTTTTCGCATTGCGAGCGAATTCGCGTGCCCAGCTGAAGGGGAGAGCCCTTGGGCTTGCCGGTCGCGCTGAACCGGCCTAAGCACGCGGACATGGCCGTTTATCTGCATGAACAAGACCTGCCTTCCGCTGATTTGCTGGCGCCGGGCATCGTAGCTGTCGATACCGAGACGATGGGGTTGATCACGCCACGCGATCGGCTTTGCGTGGTGCAGATTTCCGACGGACAGGGTGACGAACATCTGGTGCGTTTCAACGTGGGCAGCGATTACGCAGCTCCGAACCTTTGCGCGGTCCTGTCTGATCCGACCCGTCTCAAGCTCTACCACTTCGCTCGTTTCGATCTGGCGGCCATCCACCATTACCTCGGTGTGATGGCAACGCCAGTGTTCTGCACCAAGATCGCCTCCAAGCTGGTACGGACTTATACGGACCGGCATGGCTTGAAAGATCTCGTGCGGGAGCTGCTGGGCAAGGAGCTTTCCAAACAGCAGCAGTCCAGCGATTGGGGCGGGGCGGTGCTGAGTGAAGCTCAACTCGAATACGCCGCGTCCGATGTGCGCTATCTTCATGGGGCCCATACCATTCTCGTGGAACGCCTCGCACGCGAAAAGCGTTCCGAGATCGCCCAGGCCTGTTTCGACTTTCTGCCGACACGGGCCCTGCTCGACATCGCTGGCTGGGCCGACCGCGATATCTTCAGCCACGAGTAAGCCTGCACCTGCCATGATCTTTACGCCATGACTATCCAGGCAGAACAGATGCGCAGCCGCCGTCGGCACATGGCGGCACCGGGCGGGCGGCATGATCGCACCGTGCGCGTGCTGGCCATAGTGTTGCCTGGCTTGATCGGTGTGCTCTTGGCGGTGATGGTGTTGAGCCCACTGGCCCCGCGCGGCGAGATCAGCTTTTTGCTTGATCGCACCAAGGTGGCGGTGGTGCAGGATCGCCTCAAGGTCGTCAGCGCGATGTATCGCGGCGCAGATAACAAGGGGCGGACCTTCTCGGTAACCGCCGGCAACGCTGTGCAGCATTCGGCCGCGCAGGATGTGGTCCAACTCAAGGATGTGACCGCTCGCGTCATGCTCAAGAATGGCCCTGCGATCCTGACGGCGCAACAAGGCGCCTATGATTTCGGTAAGCAATTCATCAAGGTGCCGGGCGTGGTCAATTTCGAAAGCTCTGACGGCTATCGCATGATCACCGACGGTGCCTCGATCGACCTGACAAAGCGGCAACTGGTCAGCGATGGGCACGTCGATGGCCGCCTGCCCACCGGCACTTTTTCAGCAGACCGCATCGTTGCCAATCTTGACGATCGGGTTGTTACGCTGGAAGGGCATGCCCACATGCGGATGGATCAGGGCAAGCTGCCGCTGCCGGCCAAACCCTGAGGCTTGTCACGCCGTACCGCGCGATTCGATGAGGACAACGCTGAAGATGATTGACCCGCTTCCTTCCTCGCCGCGCACCACTGGTCGCGTGTCCACGCGGGTTCTGGCACTGCGTTCGCTGGCCTGCGGCTTTGCCCTGTCGGCCGCGGTGGTGGCCGGGGCTTCGCATATCGATGCGCAGACCTTTGGCAAGCACAACTCCAACGCGCCGGTGAATTTCGGTGCAGACCGCATGGAGTTGCAGGACAAGCAGAAGCGCGTGGTGCTGACCGGCAATGTCGATATCACCCAGGAAGACTTACGGCTCCAGGCAGCGCGTACGACGCTCGCCTATACCGATGCGCAGACGGTGCAGGTGCAGCGCATCGATGCGGCCGGCGGCGTGGTGGTGACACGAGGCGACCAGCGCGCCAGCGGCAACACTGCCGTCTATGATATTCCGCGCAAGATCATCACCATGGTTGGTAACGTCGCGCTGCGCCGGGGCAAGGATACGCTCAACGGCGGCCGCTTGGTGATCGACCTCAACACCGGGCTTTCGAGCGTGGATGGGCGCAGCGGCGGCGCGCCGAGCGGTACGGGCGGCACGACCACGACATCGAGCGGCCGCGTTACCGGCACGTTCAACGTCGCCAAGAAGGCCAGCTGACCGCTTTCCCAGACGCGGGCGTGCGTTACACTTTGTTCGCTTCTGCCGGCTATGGCGGGAGCGAGCGCGCGGCGTTGTTGCCCGAAAATGGAGATGCGGCTTGGCTACCCTGGTTACCGGCAATGCCGGCTTCATCGGCTTTCACACCGCCAAGACCTTGCTCGAACGCGGCGATGCCGTGGTCGGTCTGGACGTGGTCAACGATTACTATGATCCTGCCATCAAGGAAGCGCGGCTCAAGATCCTTGCGGAAACCGCCGCTCGTACCGGATCGCCCTATCGCTTCTTTCGCGCCAATCTGGCCGATCGCGCCGCGGTAGAGGAAGCGTTTGCCCAAGGCGGGGTGCGCCGCGTGGTCAATCTCGCGGCACAGGCGGGCGTGCGCTATTCGATCGAAAATCCCCACGCCTATGTCGAAAGCAACATCGTGGGCTTTACCAATATCCTCGAGGCGTGCCGCCATGGTGGGATCGAGCATCTCGTCTATGCCTCAACCAGTTCGGTCTATGGCGCCAACAAGGCGATGCCGTTCAGCGAGCACGTCGGCGTGGACCATCCCCTGCAGTTCTACGCGGCCACCAAGAAGGCCAACGAGCTGATGGCGCACAGCTACAGCCATCTCTATCGACTGCCGACCACTGGCCTGCGCTTCTTCACGGTCTACGGCCCCTGGGGCCGGCCGGACATGGCGCTGTTCCTGTTCGCCCGGGCCATTCTCGATGGCACGCCCATCAACGTGTTCAACCACGGCAACCACACGCGCGATTTCACTTATGTCGACGATATCGTTGCCGGGGTGATCCGCGCGCTGGATCGCCCTGCCAGTCCCGATCCGGCGTGGGATGCGATGAAACCGGATCCAGCCACCTCGGACGCGCCCTATCGAATCTACAACATTGGCAACAATGCCCCGGTCAAGCTCACGGCCTATATCGAAGCGCTGGAAGAGGCGCTCGGGCGCAAGGCAGAGCGCAATCTGCTGCCGTTGCAGGCTGGTGACGTACCCGACACCTTTGCTGACGTGTCCGATCTCGAACGCGAACTGGGATATAAGCCCGCGACCCCGGTTCGCGAAGGCGTGACGCGTTTCGTTGACTGGTATCGCCAATACCATGGAGTGTGATGGTTTGTTCGTAAAACGGGTTGAGTGCTATCGGCTGGTTGGCCCTTCCAGGCCCCCGCGAAATGCTTCTGCCCAAAGATGACCGTGCCCTCGGAGATGATGGCTGTAGCGGCTTAGAATGCGCAATGTCGGGTGCCAGTTTCGCGGCGAGAAGCGCAGGAGTGCCACTTATGCCTTGACCACCGTCCTGGGCGCGGGGCCGCTTTAGCAGTTCAGCAGTTGGGAAGCAGGCTGTGCCAAATGCTCCATGGCCTTATGAAATCCGCTAGCGCCTGTTGCGCTAACCGGAGCTTGCCCATGCCATCCGCCGCAGGACAAATGGTCCGGATAGACTACGTTGGAGCGCATGTGGGTGGCATCAGACGAGGCTGGGGTAGAGAAGAACCGCGATGTCGCGTCCTTCGTCGCGCCCACAACCGAAATGGATGCCACCCTGCATCGACCCAAATCACCTGCCGACTTGCAATCGGCCATCAATTGTCGACGTCCGTGTTCGGATGAACAAAGACCTGCAATACTACGCGCAAAATCCGCTGCCCTGGTCGGCAGCACGCCGGATAGTTGTTCATACGCGCTGCCACCGTCTCCCCACCTCCTTGCCGTGGCAAAACTATTGCAGGCAGCATAGGAAAGTGCCTCACAGCGCCAGGCCTCGCCAGCAAGATTGCCTGACGCCGGGGGCTGGAAAAAAGCAAAAAGCGAGGCCGAAGCTGATCTCTGCTACGCCAGTTTCCGGAGCCTGTCAGGGCATGAGCAGGTGTGCCAAACGTCTTGATGGTCCCTGCTAATTGCGGCATCGCCGAATAAATCGCAGGGAACGCGTCATGGCATGCGCAGACAATTTGATCTTATTTTGTTCGCAGCCGCACGCAGTGGCAACCCACTCCGCTTCATGGTCAAGCGCGTTCGTCGCTGATCGTCTCTATGAGGTCTCGACACGGTGAGCAAAGGGCTTTCATCATTTTTCGACGCCTCCCGCTGGATCGCCGCACTAATGGTGCTGATCTATCACGTGCGGCTCCTGATATTACTGAGCCCCAATCAAACCGAGGTCCGCGGCATCCTTTTCAAATTGATCTATTTTGTCACCGGTTTCGGCCATGCTGCCGTGATGATCTTTTTTGTCATCAGCGGATATCTGGTAGGGGGGCTAACAGTAACCCGCCTTCCCGAGCGCGGCTTTCATCTGGCGCGCTTTGCCGCCCACCGTGCCAGCCGCATATACACCGTGTTGATCCCGGCGTTGGTCCTCTGTGGACTTCTCGATCTAATCGGGCTTAGATTTCTCAACCAGGATGCGATCTATAACGCGGGCGCCACTAGTCCGATTGCTTCGTTGCAATTCGTTGTCGCAGATAACCTAAACATCCGGACGTTTCTCGGTAACATTCTTATGTTACAAACGCTCGATGGAAGCATCGTTCATGTTTTCGGGAGCAATGGTCCATTGTGGAGCCTTGCTTATGAGTGGTGGTATTATTGCTTATTTGCCGCAGTGATGGTCGCCGCGACTCGGCGTCATGTTGTCGCTCGCGTGGTTGGAGCGGTGGTGTTTGTAGTCATCATTACGAACTTGCCTCATGAAATTATCATGCTTGCACCAATTTGGCTTATGGGGATTATGGCCTGCCTATACAACAGGTCAAATCTGTGGAAGCCGCCATTTTGGTTGGGGCTGGTGATTATGTTCAGTGTACTGACTTACGTGCGCATTCAGCATCCATCCACCGGTGCTAGTGGGGGCAGCCAGCTGGTGTTCGCTTTCAACGATTTCATCGTTGGACTTGGTTTCGCAATCGCTACTGTGGCTTGCTCAAATCGGCAGCGGCCACTTGCCTTTGGTGTCTTGCATCGGACATTGGCAGATTTTTCATACTCGACCTACCTGTTCCATTTTCCGATGGTCTTGTTTGCTGTAGCGGTGGCGAAAGTTGTCTTTGGCATACCTTTTGCCCAAAGGCCAAACTTGCTATCTATAGGGTGGCTATTTTTCCTGGTGGTCATTATTCTGTCTGCTTGTTTCTTCTTGTCTCGTTTCACCGAGCGGAATACCAATGCTGTACGGGACAAACTTTTATCTTGCCTGTAGTTGTCGAAAATTTTGATCTATTATAATAATACGTCGAACCGATCGTGATAACGTTCGGTTCCAGTAAGGATTCGTCTCGCGTTGTCATCTGCCGCGGCCGCGTAACTGCTCAGGTGGTTGGCAAAAAGGGCTTGCGCGTGGGGGCAGGCGATGATTCAAACTACCCATGGCACCGCCCCCGCTTCATGTCCTGACCGAGGCCGAGAAGAACGATCTGCTGCTTGCGCAGCATGAGATGATCGAGCGGATGGCTGCGCGGATTTCGGAACTGGAGGCGCTGGTGGGCAAGCCGCACAGGACCTCGAAGAATTCGCATATCCCGCCCTCGAAGGACGATTTCGGCAAGGGCGGCCTGGAGGCGGCGGCAGGGGTGGCAAATCCAAGGGAGGCAAGCGTCCCTCGCGCGAAGGCAAGCACCGCCTGCTGGCCGAGGCGCCGGACAAGAC
>NZ_JBEPKW010000013.1:0-101893 GCF_040544855.1 Novosphingobium sp. 1529 | reverse complement strand
ACCAAAGCCCTTTTACCCATAGACCAAGGCGAGCCTCACCGCGGGTCGTACTTGTAAGACTTTCGTACGCCTGCCGGCGCCCGAAACCCTTCGACGAAGCCGCCATTCTCCGCTCGTCGCTTGAATGACGGCTTGCGGCAAGAGCAGCCGCTTGAGGCTACTTCGAATATCATTTTTGGTAGACTGAAGTTGGTCTCACTGCCACTAGCGGCACCGCCGACATGGCATCATCCGTGCCGACGCTAAAACGCGCCTCTTCGTCGACCATCATCTGGGGCATGATCCTATAGCCATAGCCGGCAAAGATGCCGCCGACCAAAGAGTCTAGCTCCCTGCCCGAACTTATCGTTGGATGGTCACTAGGCATTCCCTCGTTTGTGCCGCGTCACCCAATAAATGGCCAACAGGCCCACGACAGCCGATGCGAGCGAGGCAAGAAGAATTCCCAGCTTCGCCGCAACCAGCAGCGTCGAAGGATAAGCGAGGTTCGCAATGAAAAAGGACATAGTGAAGCCTATCCCGGTCAATAAGCTGCCGGCTGTGAGGAAAGACCAGTTCAGGCCTGCTCCGAGCGTTGCAAGGTCCGAACGCAGCGCCAGCCAGCTGAAGAGCAGAACGCCTATGGGCTTGCCGAAGACCAGCGCGACAAAGATCGCGACTGTGACAGGTTGGATGTCGGACGTCGAAAACGCGACCCCCGCATTGGCCAGGGCGAAGAGAGGCATGATCGCGAACCCCACCCAGGGGTGCAGCATCATTTCCAACCGCTCCAACGGCGATAGGGACTCGCTGATAGCTCGGCCCGCTTCTACAAGTTCGCGGCGATCTGATGTGTCGCCACTCCACTCATGATCGCGCGGTTCCAGGACGTTCCCGAGGATGGCGCGCAGACGCGGCACACCCACCCAGATTCGCGCCGGGGTCATTAGCCCGAGTATGACACCGGCGATCGTCGCGTGGATGCCGGAGGCGTCAAGGCACAGCCAAAACGCGGCTCCGAAGAAAAAGTATATCGGGATGCTTCGGATGCCCAGACGAGCGGCGATGACGATTACACTCAGGACCATAAACGCAAGACCGATTGCGACGAAATTCAAGGCGTTTCCGTAACCAATCGCCACGACCAGGATGGCGCCGATGTCATCAAAGATCGCCAAGGCTATGAGAAACAGGCGCAAGCTGTGGGGAACGCGCGAACCAAAGAGCGCAAGTCCCCCGATGACGAACGCCGTATCGGTCGCCATCACCGTTCCCCAGCCGTGCGTGCCGGCTTTTCCGGCCAGAATCGCAATGTAGATCGAAGCAGGCACTATCATGCCGCCCAGCGCAGCTGCGAAAGGAAGGGCCGCCGTTCGCAGGTTTCGCAATTCGCCCAGAGCGAACTCGCGCTTCATCTCCAGGGACACCACGAAGAAAAAGAAGGTCATCAATCCGTCGTTGATCCAGTGCCCCGTTGAACGGGTAAAGTCCAACGAGCCGATCTGCAGGCCGATCTGCATCTCCCAGAAGGCCAGGAATTGCCCAGACCAAGTCGTATTCGCGAGGCTCAATGCGACTATCGTAGCGACCAGCAACAATCCCCCGGCTGCGGCCTCGACCCTGAGGAACTGCGTGAA
The DNA here is from genome assembly GCF_040544855.1 of Novosphingobium sp. 1529. Taxonomy (NCBI): domain Bacteria; kingdom Pseudomonadati; phylum Pseudomonadota; class Alphaproteobacteria; order Sphingomonadales; family Sphingomonadaceae; genus Novosphingobium; species Novosphingobium sp. 1529. The sequence continues at coordinate 100,277 of NZ_JBEPKW010000013.1, read as the reverse complement.
CGGCTTTGTTATTCGGTCGGCAAACTCGTGCGGCAGGCCTGGATTTGCGGGATCGATCATCTCGCTCTCTTCACACTGCGGCCTAAGGGTTGTAGTATCCAGGAACGGCATGCCTGCATGCCGTGATGGCCGGGCACAGGATGCTAACGTACAAGCGATAGATCTCCTCCGATTTTTGGTGGCTCAATTCAGCGGCTTTCGAACCCCCTGTCCGGGTTTTCGCTGAGCAGCCTGTCCTCTTCGCTGGGTATCCTCTCATTTTGAAGAGCGGCCATGTCCGCAATGATGCGCGTTCGTTCGCGACAAGCTTCGCGTTGTTCGGCGGCAAGGGCCACGGCGCCCCATGCGTTGGCCGCTTTCTCGGCCACGCGGCGGATGTTCTCCAACACCGCATTGGTCGCGCGATCGCGCTGGACATTCTCCTGCATCCGGCAAAAGGTCGATGAAAGCTCCATGGAACGTCCTTTCAAAAGCTTCGATGCCTTGGTGGCCAAGATCAGGAGGGCTTCCCGTCACGTCTGGCCTGAGCAATTGCGTCGCTCAGCTTCGAGTAGCGATAATCCTTGTAACGATACTGATCGACCGGAACGCGAGTGATCTCGTAATGAGCCATCTGCTCGGCCGCAGCGACTCCCTCCAGTTCAGAAGGATCGTTCATCCTGGTTGCTCCTGCGACTGAACACTGGCCCACCCTGCTTCAAGCTTGGCCTTTTGCTGGCGAAGGACGCGTGAGCGATGTGCATAGGTGTTGTAACGCGTCCCTACCCGCCCATCGGCAAAATCGCTGGCCAGCTTGCTTTCCATGCAACGAACCTGAGCTTCGAGCGTCTCGACATCGCTGGCGGAAAGCGCGGGGGTTGCGGTCGGGAACTTCGCTCCGGCGACGTGACCGCCCTCATTCTCCCAATTGTCCTCACGCAGGGATCGCGCGGCGTCACCCTGCGCACCACTGGATTGCGGGATCATGGGAAGATTGAGTGGAAGTTCCGCTCTGTCCGTACTCGTTATGCTACTGGATAAAAAGGACATCGTTCGTCTCCGTCAATGAGCGGGAGCGCGAACTGTCTCTCGGCCGCATTCGAGCCCTGGGCATTTGGAGTGCGGTAAGTTCGATATGGGGTGTGCAAAGGCGAAATACCATAGGTGGAGAGCCCATTTGGCAAGCTACGCTCTTATCCACTGCGCATGGCTGGTCAGCGCAGTTCGACTTCCACGCTCATATGGTCCAGCATTTTCGCTGGCCCCGCATAGCTGCCGCTGACCGGTGCGATCTGGTGCATGGCGCGACCGGTCGCGACAGGCACAAGGTTGAAACCACCAACGCTGCGGTTGGTTGGGTCGAAGGTGATCCAGCCAGCACCGGGTACAAAGACCTCCGCCCAGGCGTGCGTGGACCCGGCCGCATCCTGGCCGACGAGGGTTTCCGCCCGGTTGTCGAGATAGCCCGAGACGATCCGCGCGCCGAAGCCGAGGCTGCGCGCAGCCTCGACGAAAAGCACCGCGAAATCGCGGCAGGATCCCCCGCCGCGATTCAGCGTCTCCACGGGGGACTGGGTGCCTTCATCGTCTCGCGCCTGATAGGCGATCCAGCTGGGAACACCCGCGCTCAGGTCCTTGAGCAGGGCCAGCGTGTCGGTCGGGTTCCCGCGCACGAACCCTTGCGCCCAGTCGTGCAGCCGGTGGTTCGCGTCCGGATACTGCATGACGGCCAGGCTGCCGAGGTCCGTCCATTCGTCGTCGCTGTATCGAAACGGATAGGCGATCGCCGACGCGGAAATGGCGAACACCGGCCACGCCACCGCGCCGACGCGGAGAACCGACCGGCTTTCGATGACCAGGCGGTCGGTGATGGATGGAAAGATCGCCGTCGCAACCGCATTGCCCGCCACGTCACGCGCCCAGGAAATGCCGGCATCGGGCGTGATGTCTAGATCGAAGGACGCAAGGTCGATGTCATGCCCTTCGCGCGGGCGCAACATCAGCCGGTGGGGACCAAGTTGCACCGGCTGCCGGTAATAATAGGACGTGCGATGCCGGATGGTGAGCGTGCTCAAAGGACTTCAACGCCGGCGCCGCATCGCCGCGACAGCCCCATGGATGAGAAGCTCAGCGTAGCGATCCGCGGCGGATCAGGTTGACGATCGCGAGCAGTACGATGGCCCCGGCGAGCGAGACCAGGAACGTCGTGACGGTGAGCGGCGCGTTGTTGATGTCGCCCTTGGCGAAAATCAGGCCGCCGATGAAGGAGCCGACGATGCCCACCACGATATTGAGGATGATGCCCTGCTGGCCGTCCGTGCGCATGATCACGCTGGCGAGCCAGCCGATCACGCCGCCGACGATGAGCCACATGATAATTCCCATAATCATTCTCCTGTGATCCAGAAGACGATCGGGCCTTATCGACATATCGCAACCGGAATTATGCGAACGGTCGATCCGATATAATCGTTCCACAACTCGTTAAATATTTAACATATGAAATATTTATCCTAATATTTGTCGCGGCTGTCAGATGTAAGCAGATATTTCTGAAAATATTGAAGGGATGGATGCAACGATATCCACTTTTGATCGTTGCCAGATAGCTCCAAGCGATACCTGTCCATCTTGGAAGGTGCGTTTCCTGCCAAAGAGCGGGCGTGGCTTTTCTACCGGCATGACTGGTGGGATTGCGCCTGCAAGGAACACTACCATGAAACTGACAATGATCTCCCTCCTGCTCGGCACGGCGATGCTCGCCGTCCCCGCAGTCACCTCCGCCCAGTCCACCACACCTGCCATGACCGGCAGCTATTCCAGCGTGAATGTAGGCGTCGGGCCGGTCCATGGCCTTGATGCTCCGGCCTTCTCGGCTGCCGCATCCGATGCCAACCAGTTTCAGATCGCGGCAAGCCGGCTCAGCCTCGCACGCTCACAGCGCAGCGATGTAAAAGCCTATGCCCAGCGCATCATCTCGGAGTCGCAAACCTCCCAGCAGACGCTGCTCGCCTCGCTGAACAACGATCAGCGCAAGATCGCCAAGCCCACTACGCGCTTGTCGGCCGAGCGCGCCTCGATGCTCAAAATGCTTCGCAGCACGCCGCGCAGCTCGTTCGACAACCTGTACCTCACCCAGTGCGCCCAGGTTCAGCAGGGCAATTGGGCCACGTACAAGGGATATGCCAAAGATGGCGCCGACCAGTCGTTGAAACAGGTCGCCGGCAATGGCGTGCCCATCATCGAGCAGCAGCTGCAGCAGGGCGGCGCGCTGCTGCCTTCGGCGCTCTCGGGAAACTGACCGTCACAACGGGCCGGGAGATGCAGATCTCCCGGCTCCTGACGCTATCGGAAAGGATACGGACATGAACGACCAGCATGACATCTCGGTTCTGAACGGACTGATCACCACGACCCTCGACAGCCTGAAAGGCTTCGAGGACGCCGCCGAAGACGCGAAGAGCACGCGCTTTGCGACGCTGTTCACCAGTTTCGTCCATGATCGCGGACAGATCGTCGCTACCCTGCAGGCGGAAGTGCGCAACCTTGGTGGAGAGCCGGAGGATAGCTCCAGCCTCCTGGGCGCGGCGCATCGCAGCTTCATGGACCTCAAGCAGGCCCTCACCGGCAAGAACGACAAGGCGATCATCGACGAAGTTGAACGCGGCGAGGATCATATCAAGGCGAAGTTCGAAAAGGCGTCGAAGGACGCCGAGCTTCAACCCGCGACGCGTGACGTCATTCGCGACGCTTTCGTGTCGGTGAAGGCCGGGCACGACCAGATGCGCGATTTGAAGCACAGCCTTGCCTGAGAATGCATTTCCGGGGGCGGCGGCCGCATGGGCTTGCCGCCCCTTTTTATTACCGAAAGGAGCCAGGCCATGGCCACCAATGCAGAAGCACCGGCCGCGCCTGTGGGCGCTGTTGTCCTGACCTCCGCCGACGACATTCGCGGCAAGGCCGTCCTGGGCCGCGATGGCGACAAGCTGGGCACGATCGCCAAGCTAATTCTGGATGAACGGACCGGACAGCTCGCCTATGTCATCCTGTCCACCGGGGGATTTCTCGGATTGGGGCAGAGCTATCACCCCATTCCCTGGTCGGCGTTTCACTACAGCGAGACGGAGGGCGGATATGTGGCGGCCATAGACAAGCGCCTGCTGGAAGGCGCGCCCAGCTTCCGGCCGGATTCGGCGCCCGTGTTCGACGAAACCTATGGTCGGCGCGTGACCGACTATTATGGGACAGCGCCGGCAACCAATGGCTGATCCGGACCGGCCTTGTCCGGGTTCAGGGACGGCGACATCTGCCCGGCGTCGAATAGATGCCGGGCTTGCGCGCAATCGTGCTATGATGCGGTTTCGAGTTCATGCGCTCCTCAAAGAAGCGCGCTGTTCGCGATTGCCGGATACAGCCCTCATCACCGCGGGCTTTCTGGTTTCCCCGGAAAGGGGGCCTTCATCATGAATCCGCCCGTCCACCCTGATGTCGCTTACGGCCTCGCGCTGGCAATTCTGACATCTTCCGCCGCGCCCGCGTTGTTGCTCGACGGGGACTTCACCGTCATCGCCGGAAGCACATCCTTTTACCGCGCTTTCGGTCTCGATCCGTCGCGTGTCAGCGGGCAGTCGGTGTTTGCGCTCGGCGCGGGGGAGTGGAACGTACCCCAGCTTCGTTCGCTGCTCGGCACTACCCTCTCGGGCCATGCCAGGATCGAAGCCTACGAAATGGATCTCAAGGGTGAGGCGCCGCCGCGGCGCCTCGTTCTGGGCGCCCAGAAGCTCGACTATGGCGAGGCGGATCATGTCCGCCTGCTCCTGACCATTTCCGACGTCACCGAAGCCCGGCTCAGCGTGAAGCTCAAGGATGACTTGCTCCGCGAGAAGGCGATCCTGCTCCAGGAGCTTCAGCACCGCGTTGCCAACAGCCTCCAGATCATTGCGAGCGTGCTCATGCAGAGCGCGCGCCGGGTGCAATCGGACGAAGCGCGCGGGCATCTCCACGATGCGCACAATCGGGTGATGTCGATCGCGACCTTGCAGCAGCAACTCGCGGCATCAAGGTTGGGCGAGGTAGAACTGCGTGAATATCTGACCCAGTTGTGCAAAAGCCTGGGCGCCTCGATGATCCACGATCATGACAAGGTGTTGATCGTGGTCACCGCCGACGGCACTAGCGTGAATGCCGACATCTCGGTCAGCCTGGGGCTGATCGTCACCGAGCTGGTCATCAATGCACTCAAGCATGCGTTTCCCGGAGGGCGCGATGGCAGGATTCTCGTCGATTATCACATGCACGATGTCGGCTGGACCTTGTCGGTCAGCGACAACGGCATTGGCACGCCCGAGACGCTGGCCGATGCGAAGCCGGGCCTGGGCACCAGCATCGTCGAAGCTTTGGCCAGTCAGTTGCATGCGACCGTTGAGACCGAGGGTGGATACCCAGGGACGACCGTTTCGGTTACGCATACAAAATCTCCATCGTCCTAAGACAGCCCTCGCAACGCAGGTTGAGATCGCACAACATGAGATCACCTACGGCAAGCCGGCCCTGTTCGATGACACGTTGACGTCCCCCGGTTGGAGGTGAAGCCGCGCGGGTGTCGACCGCCGGTCCGACTTGTCAGCGTCGGAAACTCGGACGATTCTTCGCAACCGGACTGAAAGAAGTACTTGGGTGCCTTGCATCAATGGCCTGACACCCCATTCATTGTGCGGTGCGGCAAGATGGTCATAACCACGCCTTCGCAGGCTATCTTCATCCAAGGTGATTATCATGCGCAAACTCTCCGACACTATAGCACGGCTTGCTTCACTGCGTAATGCGGCCGATATGAGTGCAGTGCCCCGCGGCCGCCTCGAAAGCCTTCCGAATTTCGGCTCGAACCCTGGGGCTCTCCAAGCCCATATCTATGTACCGCCAACTCTCTGCGATGGAGCAGCCCTCGTCGTCGTCATGCATGGTTGTACCCAGACGGCGGCTGGCTACGACGTGGGGGCGGGCTGGTCCGAGATGGCCGATCGGTACGGCTTTGCCCTCCTGTTTCCTGAGCAGCAGCGGCGTAACAACCCGAATCTGTGTTTCAACTGGTTCTCGCCGGAGGACAGCCGCCGTGGTTCCGGCGAGGCGCTTTCGATCCGTAAGATGATCGACGCCGTCGCCGGTGCCCACCCGATCGATCCGGCGCGCATCTTCGTCACAGGCCTCTCCGCGGGAGGGGCGATGGCCTCGGTCATGCTGGCGACCTATCCGGAGGTGTTCGCCGGCGGCGCGATCATCGCCGGCCTGCCCTACGGCTGCGCGAGCACGATCCCGCAAGCTTTTGATCGCATGCGCGGGCACAGCGTCCCGCGTGAGGCGGAGCTTGCGGCGCTGGTTCGCGGCGCCTCCGATCATCCGGGTCCATGGCCTACCCTCTCGATCTGGCATGGCAGCGGCGACCCAACGGTGAACCCCAACAACGCCGACGCCATCATAGCCCAGTGGCGTGCTCTGCATGGGGTCGGTGTCGATCCCGCGCGGACCGAGGCCGTCGATGGATATCCCAGGCGCGTCTGGTGCAACGCCACTGGCCATGAGGTAATCGAGGAATACACCATCACCGGCATGGGCCATGGTACGCCGCTCGACACAGCGGGCGAGAACGGCTGCGGCAAGAGCGGTGCCTACATGCTCGAAGCCAGCATTTGCTCCACACGACACATCTGCCGATTCTGGGGCTTAGTGGGTAGCGATAAGCATGCTGTTCATGTTAGACCTGCCGAAGCGGCACCTACGAGACAAAGCCTTGCTCTCACATTTGGATCGAACGCGGTGAATGAGACCCCAGGTGCCGGTGTCCCGACGGCGCGCCCGCTGATCGACGTGCCCGCAATCGGCGGAGTGGGCAAAGTAATTGAGGATGCACTTCGGGCAGCCGGGCTCATGCGTTAGCGGCTCGCAAAACTCAACGCACGCCATGACCCACTGGATCTGTGACGGTTTCGTGCCGGTCATCCACTCAAGCGGGAACGGGAACGGCTTCAGGGGGGCGCTAGGCGCCGTGGGTCTTCCTGTTTATCGAGCGCCAAAGCGTTCTTCGAGCGGCCACTGTGGCCATCGGAGAACGATCATGGAATCGCCTGAAACTGAACTCACCGCCACCAAGCGCCAGGTCTGGAATGCCGGAAGGGCCGTTGGCGCTAAGCGTGCACTGAAACCGAAGCAGATTTGGGAGATCCGATTTTACTTAAATCAGCGCCGCCGTTTGCGAGATCGAGCGCTGTTCGATCTGGCGATCGACAGCAAACTCAGGGGCTGCGACTTGGTGCAGATGAAGATCGGCGACCTTGTCAGCGGCGGACAAATTCGAACGCGTGCGATCGTGATGCAGCAGAAAACAGGTCGGCCTGTTCAATTCGAGCTGCTTCCAGACGCTAGGGCCAGTCTACTGGCCTGGCTTGAGCGGCGGGGCGGCACGGTGGACGACTATGTCTTTCCGAGCAGGGTTGATCATAATGGGCATCTCAGCACCCGACAGTATGCCAGGCTCGTCGATGAATGGGTGACAGGGGTCGGTCTGATGCGAAACGAGTACGGCACGCACTCACTTCGCCGGACGAAGGCATCAATAATCTACCGGGCAACCGGCAACCTTCGCGCCGTCCAGATCCTCCTCGGTCATAGCAAGATCGAGAATACGGTGCGCTATCTCGGGATCGACGTGGAAGACGCGCTCACCTTAGCCGAAAACACCGAAATCTGACTCGATGGCTCCTCGCGTCCCGCGAGGGGCCATTTTAACGCGCTTGGGAAAATTGCTGCCCTTCCCAAGCCGCTTATCGAACGGCAGAGTTGGTCAAAAGCCGTCCTCACTGGAAGATCTGCGGAAGTCCGACTTTGGTCGCGAGCCGCCGATTTGAGCGTCGCCTTGCTGCCTGCCGCGATCGCCGCAAACCCGGACGTTCCTACCCGCTTTTGAGATCATCGATTCTGCCGTTCATTCACCCGCTGCGGCAAGGGACGAAAAATTTGACCGGGGACGTTTCTTCCCTGCCCACGTGGACCGATGAACGTCGGCTCGAGGCAGAAGCCGACGTTCACGCGTTCGGCGTCGCTATGCCTTGGAACAAGTTAGGTTGAGCCGATTGTGGAGCGGCAGGTTCCAAGTTCAAAATTGGGCTAGGCTGCCGTTCAGCCGGCCCACCGTCGGCGCCATCTTGCCTCGTCACCATGACAGGCGGACGCTCAGGGTCCCGTTTATGCCCTCGCCAATGTTGGTCTGGGTCCAGTATTTGGCGTTGAACAGATTGTTGACGTTGCCGGTGAAAGTCACCTTGCGTCCATCGAGCAGCGTGTCGAACTGGAAGCCCGCGTTCGCCGTAGTATAGGCGGGAACGTAGAGGCTGTTGCTGTCATTGGTGGGTGCTTTGCCGGTATGGCGGACATTGCCGTGCAGGCTGAGGCCGGGAATGGCGGGAACATGATATTCGGCATTGCTGGTGAGTTGCCATCTGGCCGCGCCTGCCGGCACGTTGCCGCGCAGATCCTCGTTGCCGGCTGACACATTACGAATGCTCGAATCGAGATAAACCACGCCCGCCCCCAGCTTGAGATCGTCGCTGAGCCGATAGCTCCCGATCGCCTCGCCCCCCTTGTACAGCGTCAGGCCGTCCTGCGTCAGCCGGCGCGCGCCATCGACGATGCGATCGATCGTGGCGGCGCGCTCGATCCGAAAACCTGCCAACGTCAGGCTCAACCGCTGATGCTCATATTTGGCACCGACTTCATATTGACGGCTGAGCGTCGCTTTCAGCACCTCGCCCGCATTGGCATATTCGCCCCCGACCCGGCTGCCCGGCTCCATCGCCTCGACATAGCTGCCATAGACCGAGACATAGGGCGCGGGTTTGTAGATCAGTGCGAGCGTCGGCGTCACCGCCGTTGTCCGATAACCGGAATCGACCGACGGATCCCCGTCCAGATCAAACAGCCTGTATTGCGTATGGCGCACACCGAGCATCGCCTGGAGATTCTCGCCAATATGCAGCGTGTCACTCAGGAACAAGGCCTCCTGCCGCTCCCGTGTCGGCCAGCCATCGGTTCCGAAGCTGATCGGACGCGTCACACGAAACGGTTGATCCTGGTAGATGTTACCATTGAAGTCGTTGCCCCAGTAATAATCCTTGTCGCTATAGCCAAAGGCGCTGTCCATGAGCTGGAAGGATGCCCCAGCCACGATCTCATGCCGGATCGGGCCCGTCACGACGTTGCCCTGCATTATCGCTTGCACGAAATGGTTCTTGTCCAGCTCGGCAAAATTATAGGCATAGCCATCATAGTCGCCAGCTTGATTGCGCATATAGACGAACATCTTGTTCGAGCGATGGAATTTGCTCGTGTAGCCATAGGTCAGCCGTGCGGACCAGCCATCGGCAAACGCCCAGTCGAACCCGGTGGCTGTGGCCAGCGTCCGCGCCTTGTAATAGCTATTGTCGACGTTGAGCTTAGAATAATCATAGGTCGGGCGGGGCAATTCGCTCCCGACATAGTCTGCCCAGTAGAACTGGAACGGCTCGTGCTGAAGATTGCTGTCCTCATATGTCGCGGTAGCGTGCCATTTGAGGTTGGGATTGATCGCATAGTCCAGCGCCAGCGACCCGACCAGCCGGTTCACCCCGGCCTGGTTATATGCGGTCCCCTTTTCTCCGCCCAAATTGACCCGATAGCCAAGTCTGCCGTCGCGGGTGAGCGGGCCACCCACATCAGCCCGGGCATAAAAGACGCTGTTGGTGCGATAGCCGATCTCGGTCGTCAGCATCGGCTCGCTGGTCGGCCGCTTGGTGCGATAGCTGATCACACCGCCCGGGGCGCCGAAGCCGTACATGAAGCCGGTCAGGCCCTTCAACGCAGTGACGCTTTCGATCGGCTCCAGCGGGAAGTCGCCGCCCCAGTACAGCAGCAACGGTACATCATCGATATAATAGTTGCGCACGCCTAGCCCGCGAATCTGAGTACCCCACCAGTTGGTCGATCCCGCCGGTGCCGAGGAGAAAACAGACGGATCGTTGGCAAAGATCTGCGCGATGCTGTTGGCCTGCCGCCGGGCAATGTCCTCTGCATCGACGACGGTCAGGGAATAGGGCGTGTCAAGTAAGACTTTCGAGCCCATCGCGCCATTCTCGCCGATCCTGTTCTGGCCCTCATCGGGCTTGAGGCCGGCGACGATGATCTCCTCATCGACACGCCTCTTATCCGCTGTCTGTTCGACCTCCTGCGCAGAGGCAACAGAACAAGCAGCACCTCCTGTCAGCATCGTAGCGGACAAGAACGGCAGGAAGAATTTATGCGTCATGGAACCCCCTCTTCATCACGGCGGGGCCTCCTATGCAAAAACGATATTGCGAGTCAATCGCATTTTAGGTGTGGAGAGGAGTTATACCACACCGCGCGGTGACTGACTCACGGAGGATGCCCAAGACCGCGGAAATCTGACTCAATGGCGCCGGCAGATTGGAGATCGGCACCATGGGGACAGCGATTGGTTTACGGGACGATTTTGACGGTGCGTCACTGCGCCGATTGGCGCGGACGACCAAGCACGCGAACCCAGCGCGCCGCCTTCTGGCTCTATCGGTGGTGTCGGACTTCAGTTTGGCGGGGCTGGGTGCTCCGGTTCAATGCCCGTGGTCCCGACGGCTTGCTTGATGGAAAGGCACTCGGGGCCCGTTCACGACTTAACAATGCTCAGCGCCAGGCATTAGTCGATATTGTCGAGCGCGGCCCGTTCCCGGCAGTCCATGGCGTCGTGCGTTGGCACCTGATCGATCTGGTCCAGTGGCTCCATGGTCGAGAAGGACCCTGGTGTCTGACGCCATGAGCAGTGTGACACAGTAGATCTCCACGAGCTTGTTGTGGGCGTCCTCGTCGGCACGCGGTTCCTGCGTCAGGTGGACTGCGCTGTGCGCGAGCGTCTTCAGGTGGGGGATAGCCGCCATGCTTGGTGCCCCTGTCGTCGTGGTGGCAGGAGGATAAAACTCGGTCCACGCATCGCCGCGTTTGCGGGTGGATTAGGCGGCGTGGGCAAATTCGCTGTTGCGCGGGATTAGGATTTTCTTTGGGCCGCCTCCAGTCGGGCCATCAGATCAGCCGGAGATAGATCATATCCTGTTGCGCGTGCGCCGGTCCAATTAAGCCCACAATAGAGGCCGTCCTTTTGCAAGCCGGGTAGCCACCGTTCGACGAACGTCGGTAACGAGATCGGCTCCGGGGTGAAGTCGCAGTACGCGGGGACGCTTTTGATGATCGACATGGCCCGATTTTCCGACGACCAAAAGGGCATTGCGGTTTCGCCGGACGCGTTTGTCGAGGTCGGGAAGCCATCCCTATCCTTGATGCCCCATACTTGTGCGCTGTTCAGTACTTCGGAGACGAAGACATCGGCGTTGATTGCAGAAATGCTCATGGTTCAAAATTGAGCATCAAACCCTGATTCCCGCAAGTAGGCGGACTTCGAGCGTCATGTGCGCGGAGGAAGCTTGACGCGAGCCGAGCGGGTTGATTCAAGGCTGCTTTTTGGAGGCAGGCTTGAGCAGGGGTGACCTGAGTGAGGCGGAATGGCGCATTTTGAAAGGCTTGCTGCCGATTGAACCTGAGAACCGTGGTCGCGGCAGGCCGCCCGAGCAGAACCGTTCAATCATCAACGGCATCCTCTGGCGGCTCCGCTGCGGCGCTCCGTGGCGCGACGTGCCGCCAAAATATGGTAGCTGGAACACCATCTGTCGCAGGTTCAGGCGATGGAGCGAAGCCGGGGTCTGGGAGACCGTGGCAGTCACGCTGGCTGAGATCATGGCGGACAGCGGTCACTACAGCATCGACAGTACCACCGTTCGCGCCCACGTCTCGGCAGCGGGCGGAAAAGGGGGACTCATCGACGCGCTCTTGGTCGCTCGCGGGGCGGGTTCACCAGTAAACTTCACTGCTTGGCTGATGCGCTCGGACGACCGCTCGCCTTCCATCTGACAGTCGGTGAGGCGGCAGATTGCAAGGCCTATGACGCCTTGATCGGCCTACCCGAGCGCGCACCCGACGCTTTGCTCGCCGACAAGGGCTACGACGCCGACGCAATCCGTGCCGACCTTGCCAAACGGGAAATCGAGGCCGTCATCCCTGGCCGGTCAAACCGCCGCGTGAAAATCGGGCATGATCGGACGCTCTACAAGCTGCGCAACCGCATCGAGCGCATGTTCGGACAACTCAAGATCAACCGCGCCATCGCAACCCGCTACGACCAGCTTGCCAATAGTTTCCTCGGAATGGTCTATCTCGCCACCGCCAGATACTGGCTCAAATTTGTCCACGCCGCCTAGGCTGCTTCAGTCTGCGGATGGCCGCTGTGCATTTCGACCGCCGCGGCGAAGCTCTGCCTGCGCATGCCAGGGCCGGCGCACTTTCCACGACTCTCCCTCAACCTTGGATAGCGACAGCACCGAAAGATCTTCGAAAAGCTGCTTGGGCGAGCGTGAAGTCTGTTAGTCTGCTCTCCTCGACCGCTCCCAGCCTTCCTCGGACTGGTTCAAAACTGCTCCGCCGCCCCCGGATTTTCGATTGCGAGACCTTGGAGCTATGACCGAAGCCGCCCAGTGTAACGGACTTTCCACCAAGGGCGCGGCTGACCGGCTCGCGGAGGAGGGCGCCAACGAGTTCCCCCGCCCCGATCGGCGCTCGGCGCTGCGAATTGCGCTGGAGGTACTGCGCGAACCCATGCTCGCGCTGCTGCTTCTCGGCGGGATTGCCTATTTGCTTCTCGGCAATCGCACCGAGGCAGTGATCCTGCTGGCATTTGCCACCTTCTCTATCGTCGTCACCGTGATCCAAGAGGCGCGCACCGAACATGTACTCGAGGCGCTGCGAGGTCTCGCCGCGCCGCGGGCGCTGGTGATCCGCGACGGAGCGCGCCAACACATTCCGGGGCGGGAGGTGGTGCGCGACGATCTGCTGGTGCTGGAACAAGGCGATCGGATCGCCGCCGATGCGGTGCTGGTCGAAGCCGCTGATCTCCAGGCCGACGAGTCGCTGCTGACCGGAGAATCTCTGCCCGTCGGCAAGGTAGTCGCGCGTGAACCTGGCGCCGAAGCGCCCGCCAGTGCAGGCGGCGAGGACCAGCCCTTTGTCTACGCCGGCACGCTCGTCGCCCGAGGGAGCGGCATCGCACGCGTGACGGCCACCGGGCCGCACAGTGCGATGGGCCGCATCGGACAGTCTCTCGCGACGATGGATACCCAGACGCCGCGCCTCCAACGCGAAACAACCCGGATCGTCACCTGGTGCGGGATCGGCGGCGGCGCAGTCGCGCTGCTGGTCGTGCTGCTCTACGGCGTGCTGCGCGGTGGCTGGATCGAGGCGGTGTTGGCGGGAATCGCCATCGGCATGTCGATGCTGCCCGAAGAATTTCCCGTCGTGCTGACGGTGTTCCTGGCGATGGGCGCATGGCGGATCGGCAAGGCCGGGGTACTGACCCGGCGCTCGACAGCCATTGAAACGCTTGGCTCGGCGACGATTTTGTGCACCGACAAGACGGGCACGCTGACCGAGAACCGCATGGCACTCGCCACGCTCTGGCTGCCGTCGGGCGATACGTTCGCGCTGGCACCGGACGTGCCGCTTCCCGATGCATATCACCCTCTGTTGACCACGGCGGCGCTCGCCAGCGCGGTCGAACCGTCCGATCCGATGGAGATCGCGATCCACCAGGCTCGGTCGGCGGTGGCTGCCATCCCGGTGCCGACCGGGTCTGTCACGCACGCCTATGCCCTGCGGCCCGAGTTGCTGGCGATGTCGAATGTCTGGGAAAATGGAGACGCTCTCACCCTTTCGGCGAAGGGCGCGCCGGAAGCGATTGCCCGCCTCTGTCGATTACCCTCCGACCAAAGCGCCGCGCTCACCGCTGCCGTCGAGGCGATGGCGGTGCGCGGCATGCGCGTGCTGGCCGTCGCAACGGCAACCCCGCCGGACCGTAACTGGGCAGAAACGCAGCAGGACTATGCCTATGCGCTAACCGGGCTCGTAGGGTTGGCCGATCCTCTTCGCGCCAGCGTGCCGGCTGCCGTCGCCGAATGCCGGCGCGCGGGCATTCGCGTGGTGATGATCACCGGCGATTATGCCGCAACCGCCCGCTCGATCGCGACGCAGGCAGGGATCGCCGCGGGCGCCGTGCTCACCGGGGACGAACTGGCACAGCTCGACGATGCCGCGCTGGCAGCGCGCCTACCAACCATCACCGTCTTCGCCCGGATCATGCCCGAACAGAAGCTGCGCATCGTCCAGGCGCTGAAGGCAACGGGCGAGGTCGTCGCGATGACAGGCGACGGCGTGAACGACGCCCCGTCGCTCAAGGCGGCTGATATCGGCGTCGCGATGGGCAAGCGCGGCACCGATGTCGCGCGCGAGGCCGCCGCGATTGTGCTGATCGACGATAATTTCGGCTCGATCGTGCAGGCGGTTCGGCTCGGGCGGCGGATCTACGACAATATCCGCAAGGCGATGGCCTTCATCTTCGCGGTCCATGTGCCGATCGCGGGACTGGCGCTGCTGCCGCTGTTCCTGGGGTTGCCGATCCTGTTCGGGCCGATCCACATCGCGCTCCTCGAAATGGTGATCGATCCGGTCTGTGCGCTGGTGTTCGAAGCCGAACGCGAGGAGGCAGACACCATGCGACGTCCGCCGCGCGATCCGGCCGAGGCGCTGTTCTCGCTACCGATGATCGTCTGGAGTGTATTCCAGGGCGGGCTTGCCTTCGGGATGGTCGCGATCATGCTGCTCGTGGAGCATCACTCGGGGATGCCCGAGCCCGAGTTGCGCGCGCTGGTCTTCTTTGCGCTGGTCGCCGAGATCGTTGCGCTGATCCTCGTGAACCGGTCGTTCAATGCCTCGCTGCGCGATGCGCTGGTTCGCCACAACGCGGCGCTGCGGTACGTCGTCGCCGCGATCGTTGCGGTGGCGGCAGCGATCCTGTTCCTGCCATGGGCGCAGTCGCTGCTGACGTTCGGATCGATCGCCTGGGATGACATGGGGCTGGCGGCAGGCCTGGGCGTCGTGCTGCTCGTCCTGCTCGAAGGGTGCAAGCCGCTGGTCCGACGGGCGATCGCCGGCAAGGCGCCGGCCTTCGCCCCCACGCCCGAACGCGCGCAATGACGGCACCTTTGCATCCCGGCGCCGCCCCCTCGCGGTTCTTCCTCATCGCGTTGGTCGGCGCGATCACACTCATCTTCTTCTGGCTCATCGCCCCGTTTTCCGGTGCAATTCTATGGGCGATCATCGCCGCGGTGCTGTTCGATCCGCTAAACCGCCGCCTGTTGCGGGCAATGCCGCAACGCCAAAATCTAGCCGCCCTCGCAACGCTGTGCGTCATCACCCTCGTTGTTGTCGGCCCGGCGCTGCTGCTCGGCGGCGCACTGCTCCGCGAGGCGACAGCTTTCTACGCGCGACTGCATAGCGGCGAGATCGATCTGGCGCGGATGTTCGTCGAAACAGAGGCGCGCCTGCCGGCATGGGTGCAGACATGGCTGGCTGATCTGGGACTGAGCGATGTGGTCGGGATCCAGACGAGAATCGGACAAGGCCTGGCGAACAGCATCAAGCCCGTCGCGGCGCAGATGCTGGGTATCGGCCAGGATGCCTTCGCCTTCTTCCTGTCGCTGGGCGTGATGCTCTACATTACCTTCTTCCTGCTGCGCGACGGGCGCAGGCTGGCCCCGCGGATTGAAAGCGCGATCCCGCTGGCGCCGGACCAGCGAGCGATGCTTGCCGCCAAGTTCCTTGCGGTGATCCGCGCGACGATCAAGGGCAGCCTGATCGTCGCCATCCTGCAGGGCGCGACGGGTGGGCTGGTGTTCTGGGCGCTGGGTCTTCCCGGTGCCTTGCTGTGGGGCGTGGCGATGGGCGTGTTCTCGTTGTTCCCGGCGATCGGCACGGGGCTGATCTGGGTACCGGTAACCCTCTACCTGTTCGCGACCGGCGCGATCTGGCAGGGCGCGGTCCTGTTCCTTTGCGGGTTCTTCATCGTCAGCAGCGTCGACAACGTGGTCCGCCCGATCCTGGTCGGTCGCGAGGCGCGGATGCCGGACTATCTGGTGCTGGTGGCGACGCTGGGTGGGTTCGAGTTGATGGGCTTCAACGGTTTCGTCGTCGGCCCGGTGATCGCCGCGTTGTTCCTGACTCTGTGGCAGATCCAGAGCCTCGCAGCACCTTCTGCGGCGATCGACCGCGCCGAATAGGTGCTGCTGCGATTGCAGCGGCGCCTCCGGCAGGCTTGTTCGGCCCCGCGATACTTTGCCGGCGGCGCGTGGGGTCTGGCCTGAAAGACCGAAAGATGCGCACTGCTGCCGAACCGCTGAATTGGATGGCTTTGGCGGCTTCCGGGAGGAATGCCGTTCACGCACGCCGGGAAACGGCTTCAGTTGGTCGGGATCTGCCGGTGCCGAACTTCGCATTCTGGTCGTGTGCTGTCCCCTGGGCTTTTGCGTATCCGAATGGCGGCTATCCTGTTTCGCGCGCTTCAAGCTGCCGTTCCGGACCGTCCGCCGCCCTGGGCATCCTGGCGCCGATGTTTGAGCCGATGAACGAAGGTCGGTTCGGGTCAATCCGCGTCCCAGAGGGGACTTTCCGGATCGTCCGCAACATCTGCCGTTGGGACTTACGCCCGAAAGGGTTTCAGCAAGGGTAATCTGGGGCAGACTCCCGTGCTAAGCGCAACCGGAGCAGGACAGCCGCTATGAAGCGGAATGGACTTTAACTGCCGCAGACTCGACGCCCGTCTGCCCCCCGCCGCCATCCGCGATCGCCATCGCGGCCATGAGGTCATCTACAAGGCGATCTTCCGCCGCAATCCTGGCAGTCGTTGTGGCGGAGGCGAGCGCCTCGCGCTGCTCATCGCTGATTTCCGCGACGATCGCGGTCAGCAAAGCCCGCAGCAAGATGGGATGGATGCTCATAGCCGACCTCCTTCTCGAGCATCGGCAATCAGCCGCTTCAGGCTCTCGAAGGGGATAAGCGTCATGCCGCCGACCTTGACGATCTCGATGCTGCCGTCGGTAATGAGCTCGTAGAGCTTCGAACGGCCGATGCCGGTGAGGCGGCACGCCTCGGGAATTCGGACCGTCAGCGGCTCGGTTCTGTAGGGCTCGGGCTTGGCCTGCCCGAAGGGAATGCTCATGGCTCGTTCTCCTGGCTGTCGGATGGGGCGGCCTCGGCCTTCGGTTTGGCCTTTCGCGCAGCCAATTGGCCTGCCGTCCGGACGAACTGGTCGTAGCGGCGCTGGCCCAGGCGCTGGGTCTCGGCATCGAAGGCGGGATGGTGCGCGGTCAGCGTCAGCTGGTGCCGCACGAACAGGCCCAGCACTTCGGTCAGGTAATCGAGCCGTTGCTCGAGCCGCTCGACGGCGCGCACCTGCCGGGAAAGCGCCTTGCCGAATTGTGCGCCGGTCTGTTCATCGTCGGCTCGCTGGAACCACGCGCCGAGCGCCGCGCTCAGGATCGTTGTCTTCGACGCCCCTGGCTCTGCCGCCATGGCATCGAGCCGCGCCGAAAGATGGTCGGGCAAGTAGAACTGGTGGCGGGTCTTGCGGGTTTGCATGCCGCCGATGATGCGCGGCGAATGGACTTGGCAACAGAGCCTCTCCGGTATCCCCGGCGTGCTTTGGTTGCGTCACCCGATCTGCGGCCCCGACCGGTGCCGTCCGAAGGTCCAGTCGATGCCGCCGCCGCGCTCGATGGTCCCGGTGACCTGACGGCCCAGTTGCTTCTCCAGTACCGGCCGCCACGGGACCAGCGTGAACTCGCGTGATTTGGCGATCACGGCATACTTCGCGCCGGCCACGTCGACGGCGCGACGATAGGTGCCTTCGACATGGTTGCCCCGCACGAGCGTGAACTCCAGCCCAAGCTCCTGCGAGAGCTGGGCTCCGACGCGGTTCAGTTCGCGCTGGCGGAGCGTCGCCAGCAAGTTGGCGCGATAGCGGATCGTATCCCCTTCTTGGGCCGCGAGGCCCTGCTCAATCAGCCATTGCCGTCGCTGCTGCAGCGACTGGCCCATCGTGGTGCCGATGCGCCCCTGCAACCGCTCCGGGTTGGTCGCGACGCACTGGCGGTCGAGCCAGGTCTCGCCATCGTGATGGACCAGCTGTTCGAGCGGCCGATCGGTCAGCACCGCGATGGTGGCCGGGCGCCGGAGCGCTTGCCGCTCTTCATGGTGCAGCGCTTCGCTGAGGTAATCCGGGCCAACCATCCATGTGCCATTGGGTTCGCGCTGCACAGCCGCGCCATCGCGGCGCAGGGCTTCGAGACGGCGCACGTGGGCCTGGGCAAAGCGATCGGTAGCGGAAGGATCATGCGCCAGGTGAAGGTCCACGCTGTAACGCCCACCGTTCGCGCCCGCGACGTCGGCGATGGCCTTGTCGGCAGGCCGCACCTCCACCGCTGCTGGAGAAACCCGGACCAGCCGATCCTTCATCGCCCCATCTGCCAGATCGTGCCCGAGATCGACGAAGTGCGTGCGTCCATCGGTCGCCTCGACGATCAGGTAATGGCGATCGCCATGCTCGTCGGCGAGCCCCCGGTCGAGCACGCGACCAACGATGGCTTGACGCGCGGCAGGGGCGTAGACCGCATAGTCCTGCGGCAACACCTCGGGATGGCTGCGCAGCCGCTCGTGCATGGTGGCGATGATGTCGCCCCGCTTGCCCATGGCGCGTAGCGTGGCTTCCAGGTTGTCATCGAGGCGGTAGAGGCCTTTGCCTTCCTTCTCCGCCAGGCCCATCGCGTGCAGCATGCCAAGACGCGCCGCGCGCAAGGCTTGCTCGGCCGGGTCGGCATGCCAGGCCGAAGCCAGACCCTGCTCGTCGATGTCGCGCAACAGGCGGCGGTCGATGCGGGTGAATCGTTCCTGCGTCACCTCACGCGCGTTGGCGGTGGCGATCTCGAGCTCGGTACGGGGCCCGAGATCGCGGCTGACAATTTCCGAGGCACGCGCAGCGATGCCCTGGCTGATGTAGTCGCGGGCGATGACGAGGTTTTTGCCGTCCTTATCGACGCCGCGCACGACGATATGGGTATGGGGATGGCCGGTATTGAAGTGATCGACCGCCACCCAGTCGAGGCGGGTGCCAAGGTCCTTCTCCATCTGCTCCATCAGCCGCCGCGTCACCGGCTTCAGATCCGCATATTGCTCGCCGTCCTCGGGCGCGACAATGAAGCGGAACTGGTGGCGGTCACCAGCCCCGCGTTCGAGGAAGGCCTTGCCGTCGGCGTGGTCGCTATCAGGGCCGTACAGCGTGCCGCGCTCGCCTTCGCGGGCGGTGCCGTCGCGCTTCAGGTAGGCCAGGTGTGCACTTGCCGCTTTCAGCCCCTTGCCGGCAAGCTTCACGAAGCGGGCTTTCACCACCACGCGGCGGGTGCCCGCGCCCACCTGACGCGGCGCACCCGCAAGCATCCGTCCGGCAGCGACGCCGCGCCCGGTCCGGGCGCCAGTGAAGCGGGGCTTGGTCTGCCCCTTCGCCAGCCGCGACTCGCCGGCCTGGTTGACCGCCCGGCGCAGGTCATGGCGCATGGGCCGTTCCTTGCCGATGTGACCCAGCCAAACGTCGAACCCGTCGTCCATTGCCGCTTCCTCGATGCTGGATATTCCTGCCGGAACCAGCAATCAGGGGTGGCGCGCGCGAGGCTGCAAGGGCCTCCACGCCTGTCTCGCGGCAAGTGCCTGCAACGACACACTTTCTTGGCCATGCATCTCGCAACCGGAGGCGGTCGGATGGCGCAAGCCCAGCCTATCTCCAAACAAAACGACGTGCAGACAACAGCTTAGACCCCATCGCGAGATAGGGGCCTTTATCTTGCCATAGCCCTTTTTCCTGCCGACCTCTCTCCGCCACACTCTCTTCGACCATCATCGCGCTTCCCGATGTTCGCGACACGTTCTATGCAAGCCTGGTTAGATGAGTCGCCATGAGGACCGGTCTATGGCCATCCGGATCGAAGCCAAAGCGGGACACCGCCTGCAATTGTCGGGGGACATCGAGACGGTCTTGGACGTGTCGGCAAGCAGGATTGTTGCAGGGTTTTCGCTGGCGTTTTCAGATGGAACATTGGTGCTTGGGCGCTGGATTCCGGGCAGCCATGCGTGCCATTTCGGCATCGTCAGCGAGGGTGCGGTGACGATCAGGATCGCCCCTTACGGGTTGGGCGAAGCACTCGATCTGGACGGGCACATCGCTTGGATCACGCTATCCTGCGAGACGCAAACTCTGCAGCTGGGTGCCCAGGCTGAAGACGAGCAACCACCGCAAGTGACGCTCTTCGCTGAGGCGCATGAGCACGCGTAATGAGTCCCCGACAACGCAGCGGAGGATCACTCCCCCGCGTAACGATTTAGCCGGCTTGGCGGACCTCAGACGCGAGCAGCGCCAACCGCTCCTGGCAAACTTCCTGCACGAGTTGTCCCAGCTTCTCGACCCGGCCTGCGAGCCACAGCAAATCTTCTTTCGAGATGCTGTAGTGCTTGGAGTAGCGGGCCTTGACGTAGGCGTCTTTGAGCTTCTCGAACAATGCCCGCTCGCGCCGTGTATCGCGCGGCCAAGCATCAACGAGGCGTATGTCCAACCCCTCGGCCTGCGCGCGCAGGAAGGCAAGATTGTGGTTGTGTGGGGTATAGAAGGTGCGGACTAGCAAGACGCAATGATAGAGGAATTCCGCCGACTGATGCAGGTCGAATGCTGCCTCTTTTAGATAGCCCTGCTCAATATCGAACCGCGCGATGTTGAAACGCTTGTTTGCTGCCGGCGACCACTCATCGAAGTATTCCTGCGCCATGGCAAGGGCCTGTTCGGGTGTCTTGGGCTTGGGCTCGGGCAAGGGCCTGTCATCGGCCTCGAACAGCAGGACGCCATCGCGGGCAATGTCCATGAAGAAGTAGCGCCCATGGGCGAGGCCATCACCCACTTCCTGCCAGGTATGGACCACGAAATTGGCGGGCGTGCGCAGCGTTCCCGCGATCTTCTCCTCGATAAGTCGCTGGTCGGCAGCGGTCCAGTGGGCGGCGCGGTCGGTCAGTTCCTTCTGGTTGACGATCACCAGCAGATCGAAGTCCGAGACATAGCCTTTGGCGGTATGGGGCTCATCCACCCAGCCGCCGCGTGCATGGCTGCCGCAGAGAATGACCTTGAGAATACGCCCCCGGCGCCGCCGTGCGGTGGCATTCTCGTGTGCGGCGGCGAACTCCTCGAACAGGATCTGGACCACGCGGTCCAGGTCGCGCTGCTTGCTCGCAGGCAGATGATCGAGGTCGGTCTTCATGGGTACAGAATCGCGGGAAAACGCCGCTTTGCCAAGCACAAAACGCAGGCAGCTGCCGAACAAGCGCCCCTCCCGCCAGCGCAAAACAACGACGACAACTGGCGGAACGGCGCAGTTCTGGGGCAGTAATTTCGGGGGCTGTGCAAACGAGAAGGACGAAACAGCACCCGCGCCGCACCTGCACGCAGGGTCATCGCAAATTCTCGAGATGCACCTGCCCCCCGCTCCACCACGCGCCGGTCATTGCCCCTGCGACAGGGCGACAAAGAGCGCAGATTGGGACGGTGTCGCGGCGCCCCTGGCAGGCAGCGATGCCGCGAGCCGGCGGATGGCGAAGAGGCTGTCCGAAGGCCGTGCCGTTGCCGAGCCCTGCCCCATCCCTTGCGTGTGTGGTGCGACAGTGGCGAGATAGCCGATGGTTTCGGGCGGCAAGCGCGTACCGCCCGCCAGATAGGCGGCATAGCGCGCCGGTCCCGCATTGTAGGCCGCGAAGAGCCCGGGATAGCCGAAGCGGTCGTAGAGCAGGTGAAGAAAGAACGTACCGGCAAGGATGTTGTCGCGCGGGTCGTCGGGATCGGGGCCAAGCCCGAGCCGCGCGCGCATGGCGGACCAGGTGGCGGGCATCAGTTGCATGAGCCCGATGGCCCCGGCCCGCGAGCGGATCGGGCGGCCGCCCTGGACGGTGCGGCCCCGGCTTTCCGCCTGTATCACCCGCTCGATCCAGGCCAGGGGCACCCCGAAACGCCGCGAGGCTTCGCGCGTGTAGGGCCGCCAGGCGAGGACGGTGGGCGCGACCTCCTGGCCGACTGGCTCGGCGTCTACCCAGCTCGGCGGCGTCAATGCCAGAACGGCCAGGGCCCATCTTAGCGCCGCCACAGCAGCCACGCCTTACCGATGAGATCGACGCCCTGGCTCACCCCGAAATAGCGCCCGTCGAACGAATCCGCGCTGTCCATCACCAGCAAGACCTGCTCACGCCGCAGCATGCGACAGCCCTGCCACCATGGCAGAACCCGGCCCAAGGCATCGCGTTGCCGGCGCGTGGCGACCGGCCTGCCATTGACGAAGACTTGGTCACCGCGCGCGCAGACCCTATCGCCCGCCTCGGCCGCGACACGCTTCACGAGCGGGACGTTGCGGGGCAGATAGCGCCGGGTCGCAGCGAGCGTGCGGAACGGTTCGGGCACGCGCGCCACCACCATGTCGCCGGTTGCAGCGGGGGTACCGGGACTGACCCAGTAGAGCCCGACCGGAGCGCTCGCGCTGGTGTTCCAGACGAGACGCGGCACGGGCGGGAGCAGGGCCGATCCCACGACCAGTCCGCTCCCCAGACCCAGCACAAACAGGCGGCGGCAAAGCCGCCGGCGCGCTTGCTTGCGCGCGCGAAGCGCCTCGCCCCAGGCGAGCAGGGGGGCATCCGGCGCCGCGTTGCGACGCCCGCTCACTGCGACAGTCCCCGCGAGCTCTGCGCGCGCGACCAGGCATCGAGATCGTCGATGTGGTACTGGACGTAGCGGCAATGGCGGCGAAACACCGGCCCGGTGCCGTTGCGGCGCATGCGCCGCAGCAGCAGCGCGGAAATCTTGAGGTAGGCCGCCGCCTGCTCGGTGTTGAGGAACGGCGAGCCGCGCTTGGCGCGCGCTGCCCGGGCGATCTGGTCGTCTTCTGTCATGGGTCGCAATCCTTCGATCGATGCGAGCCGGAACAGCCGGTTCGCGATATCGAGGATGCGGGGACCGACACCGCGCGGGGAGTGTCGCAATCGGCCCCTGCGTTTTCGACACAGGGGCCGCCGCATCCCCGCGCCGCGTCCGGCGCGGGGACCGCTGGGCTCAGCGCGACCAGATGAGCCTGAAAGCGCCGCCTTCGCCTGGGGTCAGCGTCGCGTAGATTGGCGCGGGAAGCGAAGGGTCGTCGAGCTTGAGGCTGAGATAGTCGGTGCCCGTCTCGCGCGCGGTCTTGGTCCAGCCCGCCCCGAATTCGACGCCACCGGCGCTGACGCGGTGGTCGGGGGCCTTGTCGTGGTCGCGCTCGACCGGCCGAATCGTGGCCTTGGCGCGCAGGGTCAGGGTGCGGATTTCCCCGTTGTAGACGCCGTCCTCGGTGCGGGTGAAGCTGCCGATCTGTGCCATGGTATGTCTCCTTTTTCGCGTATCCGAGTGCCGCCCGATGCGGCCTCGATGGCGGTCGATCGGGCGGCGTCGCGCCGCCGTGCACCGGGACGGCCGCAGCGCCAGCGCAGGACGGCAAAGCCCCTGTTTCTTGGCCCGCGAGGAGCCCGACAGGGCGGGGAAGAAACCGGGGCGAAGCCGTTGCACGGACAAGGCGCGCACGCCGCCAGACCAGCCATGAGGAGAGGCCCGGGGCGGCATTGGCCAGGCGAAAAGGGACCCGCCTGCTGGCACGATCGCGCAGCCCATCCCTGTGCAGGACAGGCCCGTCGGGGAACGCTGCCCGGCGCTGCGTGCGGCCGGTTTCGGTAGCCTAGCGCGCGACAATCTCCCGGTGCAGCACGGGGACGGTGGCGCAAGCGGGGCTGCCATCCTTGCCGGTGCCACAGACGGTGGAAACGATGATCCCGCCTTGCTCCGCGCGCGCGAGCAGTTCCGGCGCGATATCGTGGATGTCGATCTTCATCCGGCGCGACCAGGGCGAGGCAGGATCGCCGGCCGCCTGGCCCACGCGCACATAGACGAAGCGTCGGATGGGCCCTTCGGCGCGCACCTGATCGCCAAAGAACCTGGGGCCGGGTCCGACGCGCACGGCGAAGTCGAACGCAAGCGCTTCTCCATCGCTGGACTGTGCGGCGTCCAGCGGATGGCCATCTTTGGATTGCAGACTGTGCAGCACGCCGGGCACGGGCCGGTCGATCACGATCCGCATCGCGATTTCCGTGGTGTCCGTCCGCTTCATCGCCGCTCTCCCGTGCCCTCGCGCGCGCCCGTCGCCAGCGCCGTCGGTCCAGCATAAGGCGCCGGCACCGGCTGATCCAGCGCGGGTGCGAACACATCATAGCCGCGCGGCCGAGCCCTCTGGGCGAGGCCGCGCGGCGCAAATTTCCGGTAGGGGAAAGGCGGGCGGGATGCCTCCCGCCCGCACCTATCACGCCGCTTCGGGCAGCGGCTGTTTTCCATCCGCCTCCGGCTCTGCCGAACCATCGCCGTGGTCCATGCAGCGCGCGGCGACGACCCGGGCATGGGCGGCCAAGGTGCCGACGCCGCCCCGCTCGGTATAGGCCGAAGGCGGGAACTGCATCCAGCGCGGCACCCAGCGCGCGACTTTGTCCCGGCCTTGCGCGCCGATGAGATGGTCGGCGATGATCTGCCTGAGCGTCTTTGCCTGCTCGCGCGCGTTGGCAGCGGCAACCACCTCGCCGGACACTTCTGCCGTGATCCGGCCCAAGACGTCCCGGTCGCGCAGCAGCGCGAAGAAGGCGTCATCGGCCTGCCACCAGTCGGCCATGGCGATGCCGAGCTCGCCGCCCACGGCCTCGACCGCCGCCGAACCGGCCGCGAGGGTTTCGCCCATGACGATGGGCAGGACGCGCATCACCGCCGCGTCCGGCAGGGCGACCAGACGCAGGAACAGCCCGGCCACGCCATAGTCATCGCCGTTCCCGCCGGTGACGGTCGGTTCTTCGGCGGCAAGGCCCAGCGTGTCGAGAACCACCCGCCGCTCGGCGCCAAACACCGCTTCGGCGCGAGCGCTTGCAATGCTTTCGCGCACGGCATCATGGCGCGTTGCCTGCGGCTCGGGCCGAACGCTCCACAGCGGCGAACCGACGATGGCGTGGGCGACCATGAGGCGCAGGGCCAGGCCGGGCTGGCCGATGAGCGCGGCCCGCACCGCCGCATGGCGGTGCAGGTCGACATAAGTCTGGAGCGTGGAGGTCAGTTCGGGACGGGACGGCTTGGGCGCCTCGGGCGAGAGGGCCGCTCCGCCACGCGCGATCCGGCGGGCTTCGGCCCGGGTCAAATAGCCCTCGTGGAACGTGACTTCGCCGGTGGCGCGCACATCGATGTAGACCCGCCCGCCCTTGCGCTTCGCGGCCTTCTCGTATTCCCAGGCGTGGAAGTGCTCGGTGGGCGGGATCACGACGACATCGGCCCAGCCTGCGGCGCGATAGGCATCGCGCGCGGCAGCAATCGCCGCATGCTGCGCGGCCCAGAACGCATCGGGGTCGGTGAAGTAGCGATCCTCACCGAACAGATCGGCAATGGTCGCGCCGCCGAAATCAGCCAGGTCGAACAACGCGAAGCGCACCGGAATCGACTGGCCGCCGAACAGCCAGGCTTTCACCTGATGGCCTATGGGCACATGGGCATGCGCATCGTCGAACAGCGCCAACCAGG
Organism: Novosphingobium sp. 1529; assembly: GCF_040544855.1. Classification (NCBI taxonomy): domain Bacteria; kingdom Pseudomonadati; phylum Pseudomonadota; class Alphaproteobacteria; order Sphingomonadales; family Sphingomonadaceae; genus Novosphingobium; species Novosphingobium sp. 1529. The sequence continues at coordinate 74,623 of NZ_JBEPKW010000013.1, read as the reverse complement.
CCTTTTGCTGGCTCTTGCTGGCCAGCGTCAGGTGTCGCACCGTGACGCGGTCGATACGCTCGGCGCGGTAGAGCTCGCGGATGCGCGGGAGCAGGTTGCCGAGCGCGAGGACGCGCCGGACGGAGAGTTCGGGCAAGCCGAACGTCAGGGCAATCTCGGCGGCACTCCGCCCTTCCCTGACCAGCCGGGCGAAGCTTTCCCATTGCTGCACTTCGTCGGCATCGAGCCGGGCCATGTTCTCGATCATCGAGGCCTCGATGGCGGCGGCATCATCGCCTTCCTCGAGAATCGCGCACGGCAGGAGCAGTGCATCGGGATCGATGTCACCGGCTTCCCGCCGTTCGTCCGCGACGATGCGGCTGGCGTGAAAGCGGCGGCTGCCGGCAACGATGCCGCAGCGGCCATCCGGATCGGGCGGGCGGACCAGCAGCGTCTGGATGACGCCGCGCGCGCGGATGGTCGGCAGGAGGTCGGAGACATCGGGGGCCTTGCGGCCAAAGCGCATGTTGGTCTTGTCGACGTAGAGCTTGTCGAGCGGGATATGGTCGAGTTTCATGGGTCATCACCTTTCTTGCACAAGGTGCTGGTCACGCGATTTGCCAAGTTTGTGGCGGGACCGGCACGGGGATGGCGGCGCGGTGCGCCGCCGTGGGTCATCCCCCGTCAGGACGGGGGAAGCTCGGGCGCCGCCGGTGCCTCGTCCGCATCCGGGCCGAGGCGCCAGAGCATCGCCTGGGCGCCAAGGATCGAGCCGGAACGGCGCGCCCAGGCGGCCCACACCGAGAGCGGGTGCGCGGTCGCAAATGCGCAATCGCGTTCGATGGCGAGGCCAAAGGGCAGCCGCACGGATGCGATTTCCGCAAGGCTGAAGGAACCGAGTTCCGGGCAACCGAAGCCGAGATCGGCAAGGCCGAACAGCGTATCGCCATCCTCGTCCAGTTCGGTCGCCAGCCATGTCGCTGCGCCCATCGGGTTGAACAGCTTGAGCACGGGCCGGAAATCGGGTTCGGCAAGCCCGTCGCGCAGGGCGGCGTCATGGCACATGGCGTTGGCGCGCAGCACCGCGCGCAGATCATCGGGCAGCAGGATCATGCCGCGATCCTTTCGTCTTCCCGGGCGCGCGCGGCGGCATGATGGCGGGACAACAGCCAGTCGGCCGCCTTGGAAGCGGCGCTGGCGGCGCGGAAGATGGCGCGGTTGTCCTCGCGCAGGACGTCGAGCCAGGCGCCGAGATAATCGGCATGCCGGACCGTCGGGACAATGCCGAGCGCCGCGCAGAGGAACGCCGAACCCATTTCGGCAATGAGTTCCTCGCGGGCATAGTCCTTGCTGCCGAAGCGGTTGGTCAGGTCGCGGTTCAGCCGCTTGGCATGCCCGGTCGCGTGGCACAGTTCGTGAAAGGCGGTCCTGTGCCAGTTGACCGGCTCGAAGAAGGCGGCCTGCGGCGGCACGACGACGAGGTCGGCATCGGGCGCATAGAAGGCTGTGTCCCCACCCACCCGGAAATCGACGCCCGATGCCGCGATCACCGATTGGGCCAGGGGCGGGATGTCGCACTCGGGCAATGGCAGGGGATCGCCGCCAAGGCCGGCGGGAAGGCCATCGCACTGGGCGACGTTGAACACGGTAAAGCGCTTGAGGAAGGGAACCGCCTGGGCCTCGTCGCCATCGCGCGCCGCGCGTTCGGCTTCGGCCTTGGGGGTGAAGCGGTCGGCATAGACCACGCTCACGCCGCGCTCGCCCTTGCGCACGCAGCCCCCCGCCTCGCGCGCCTGCCGAAAGGTCAGCCAGCCTTGCGAAGGCCAGCCGCTGGCGATGACGGCGCACCACAGGATGAGAATGTTGACGCCAGAATAGGGCCGGGCCGTCACGGCATTGCGCGGCAAGCCGGGCCCGATGCCCAGCCCCGCCTGTTCGGCCTTGGCCCAGGGCTGGACCCACGGAAAGCGCCCCGCCTCCAGTTCCGCGACAATGCGCGCGGTCACTTCGTCATAGAGGCTGGCGCGTTCGTCCCTGTTGTCGCTGCGATCCTTGCGGGCCGCATTGTGGTGCGATGATCTCGGCATGACCGTTCCTTTCCAACCACCCTGAAAAAGGCACGAAGCCTCCCCGCGAAGGCGGGGGTGGGCGGCGAAACGCGACCAAGAGGCCCGGCTGCAGCGGACAGGGACACCGTCAGGGCGGAACGGACGTGGAGCACCCCGCGCAAAGCGCAGCGGGCGGGGTTGTCCCTGGCCGCGACGGGCCTAGGCGGGAGCGCCGGCCACCTCCGCCGCGCCTGGAGAGGCAAAGCGAACAACGCCGCCGCGCGGATCGCGCGGCGTCCATGATCGTGCGCCAGCGATCGCCACCGTACGGCCGAGACCCGCCAGGGGGCTCGGGGGCGAACCCGGTGAGCCCTGGAGCGCGGTCGCGGCCATGCCGCGAGGCGCCCCCGCCCCTGTGGATGTGGCCCTGCTGATTTGGCCCCGTTGACGCGGCCCTGTTGATGCCGCCTTGCCGATGTACCCCCGCCAAAGAAGCCCGGCGGCCTTGCACTCTGCCTTCCCGCGACAAACGAAGGCATGGCCCTGGCCTTTTCCCGACGCAGGCCTGCCAAGCGCCCCGGCACATGGCGTGCGTCAGGTTGCTGCCTACCCGTCATGGGCTTCCCTCAGGCCAGGATTGCAGGATCACGGCTGGCCCGCCGGCACAGAGAGCAGACCCGGCCGCCACCAGCCGGCGGGCCAGCGACTTGCGGTGCTCGCCGGCCCCGGGCCAGTCGCCCGGCCCCAGGACTAGCTCGGCAATCTCGCGCAGGCTCGCACCCGAAGCACGGGCATCGGCGGCGAGCAGCGCCAGGTGCTGGCGGCGCAGGCGCTGCGGCTGCGGGCAGGCTCTGGCCGGAAGATAGATACGGCGCAGGGCGGCGAGCTGCCGCCCAAGCCGGGCGTCGGCGACGATCTCGAAACCAAGCAACACGGGGCGCGTGGGCAGGTGTCCCGCGACGAGATCGATGCGGGCGACATCGCCTTCACAGTCGAAAGCGATGTGCTCCCCTGCCGCGTCCGCAACGCGCCGCGCGCTGCGGGCCCGGGCGTCGAACAGCAACGACGCGCTCGACTCCTGTGACACGATCCGAGCGCGCAGGACGCAAGGGTCCGCCTCGACCGACCAGACCGGCACGACCTGGGTAGAATCCGCCCCCGGATCAGCAGCAAAAGTGCAGCCCCCAGCGACGGGCCAGGGTGGTCCCGGGCGCAGCGACCGATCGGTCGATCCCACCGGCCAAGCCACGCGACGGCCCCATCGCACTGTGCCAGGCGGCGCGATACGCCGGGTCGCGTCGCAAGACTTCCCAGGCAAGCCCGGCGCGCCCGCGACGTGACAAAGCCGCGATGCGCTGCGCCAAGACGCTGCCGCTCATGGTCGTGGGCCAGGCAGAGCCCGCGACCGCGCAATCAGGCGCGCGCGAGACGCGCAGGGCGGCGGTACCGGCAGGACGCCGGCATCCATCGCGAAGAACAGGCTTGCAGCCAGCCCGAGCATGCGCCCCCCTTTGCCGTGATGACGCGCACAAGGTCCGCCATGGATGCCGGTCGCATCGCCCAGCACGCCCCGCGCCGCATGCGCTCATCGTCCCTGAGGCCCGCGTGCGTCACCCCCCGAAGATCGTGGGGCATTTCCCCACGGGCTGGCTGCGGCGGCCGATCACGGCGATACCGACCGCGCTCCCGTCGCATGCCGGGGGCTAAGCAAATGACAGTGCAATCCGTCCCGATCCCATGACTCGCGCGTCCGGGCCGCCATGTCGCTACGGAGCGGTTCGAGCCGACCGACCGCGCCCGAATCATCCACAGCGTTGGAAGGGGAAGAGTCCTCGGCTCATCTCATCCCGAGCTTGCCACTTTTTGGCGCGCGACTTTGACTGTCGGGTGCTGCTGGCCTTGCGCGGCGGCGGAAGCGGGTTGGAAAAGGGCAATTCCCCGATCCGTCATCGGCTCGCGATGGTGTTCGTCCTTCGCGGCAAGGGATTGGTTTGGTTGCCAAAGATACCGCAAACCGCTTGCGCGCAGACGGGCGGGAGGAGGTGCAAAGCAGGTGCGAACGACATCTGACAAGACGCCTGGAAGGCGCATCGCCGCGCCTGCGCAGACCCTCGCTTGTCATCGTCTCCGGCCGGACATGCCAAGGCCGCCGCAATGACGGACGCCGTGGACACGCTCGCACTTCGCCTTTCTCCACGGCACCGCGAATGCCTGTGGCATGTCTTTCACCTGCGGACGTCCAAGGAAATCGCCATCGCGCTGGGCATCGGCGTCGGCACGGTGGATTCCTACATCGCCGAAGCGGTGGCGATCCTGGGGGCGCCGAACCGCCGTCGTGCCGCCGAACTGCTCTACGGCGGCCGCGATGGGACGACCCCCGGGAAAATCGAGGGCGAAACTCCGGGGGTAGCAGCCAGCCTGGACGATCCCCCACTGCCCGACCCAGGGTTGCAGGTCGGCGAATGGCAAGTCCTGCTGCCCTTCCGCTACAAGGGAGCACAGCGCAATGACCTCGGACCTATCCACCGCTTGTTCTGGTTCATCCTCATCGTCCTCGCCGGCGCCGCAAGTTTCGGCATGCTCGCCGTCGGGCTCGAAGTCCTCTCCCGGCTTCTTGCGGAAGCCTGAGGCCGGCCAGTGCAAACCGGCACCGGGCCCGGCACCGAGCATTGCCGCCCTGGCAGGCGACCTTCACGCCTATGAGAAGCTGCTCCAGGCGCTGTTCGCGAAAGGCGGCGAACTGTCGACCTCGGCCATCCTCGCGCAAGTCGGGGGCAATCTGTCTCCCCTCGCCGGCCATCAGGTTCTCACCGCCATCAGCCATGCCCAGCTGCAGACCTCGAATGCGCTCGGGCATATTGCCGAAGCCCACCGCATGCTGGAAGCGCTGGGGCGCAAGCTGGGAATCGACGTGAATGCGTTTGGCGACGTCCTCAAGCCCCCCGCGCGTGCGACGCTCGGGATGCCATCGGGGGGAAGCGGATGAGCGAGCGTGGTGCCGACCTTGCGAGCCCCCGATGACCGAGATCATCGCGTTCCTCCTCCTGATCGCGGCGGTCACGATCCATGCCGCCTGGCGTGGCGGCGCGCCCGAACGCTGTGCGGCGGTGGCCATGCTGCTGGCAGCCATCGCGACAAGCCTGACGGACCTGAAGGCGCCGCTGCCGTTCCGCACCGTGCAGTGGCAGCTGGTCTGGATCGACACGGCGCTCTTTGCCGTGTTGTTCTTCATCGCGCTCACCGCGAACCGCTTCTGGCCACTATGGATCGCGGCGATCCAGTGCCTGGCGCTTGGCGCCCACGCATCGCGCGCCTTCGCGACCGATATCCTGCCGCTCGCCTATTGGTTCATCCTCGGCAAGCTCGCCTACCCGATGCTGTTGCTGCTCGTCATCGGGACGGAGCGCCACCATCGGCGCAGCCGTCGTGGCACAGTCGATCCGCAAGCGACCACGGATGCGGGATGGCAGGGCTCGTCGTCCTTGGACGCTACCGCGCCGCGACAGTGAAGCGCGGATTGCACAACCGCGTCCGATCCGATCCGGTAGCGTCCGGGGACGGGACGCAACCTGGCCGGCCAAGGCACGAGGCGTGGACATGGCCGCGTTGAGCGGATCGTCGGGCGCAGCCAGACGGGCCGAGGCATGTCGCATCCTTGCCAGGATGCGCGAGGCCACCGGTGCCTGCTTTGGGAACGGGTTCGCCGCGACCCTGCGCCTCGACATGCTGGCGGAGCTCTATCTCGCCGAATGCGAAGATCGTGCGCTCCACGCCTGGACCCTGTGCCTCGCGTTGCAGGCCGCGCCGTCGACAGCACATCGCAAGATCGGCGAATTGGAGCGATGCGGCCTGGTGAGCAGCCGTCGCGGCGCGGCCCCGGACAGCGATGGCAGCGCGACCCGGCGCGACAACCGCTACCGGCGCGTCCGCCTGACACCGGAAGGCCGGGAGAAGACATGCCGGCTGCTCGACCAGTTGCTGCAGATCTGGAGCGGAATCGGCCGACAGGACCCGACCGGTATGACGCCGTAGCACGCGGTCGCAATTCCATGCCGGCAAATCAGCGGCGCAGCAGGCATGACCGGAAGAACCTGGGCGCGAGACGGTGGCAGGCGCCCGCCAGGTGGCAGCCTGATCGCGAGACAGAACACCGATGCATCGTGATCCGCAAAGGAGCAGCATGATGGCCCCCGAGTCTGCGACGGCCGATCACGTCTATCGGCGTGTGCGACACGAGATCGTCGAAGGCACATTGCTGCCCGGCCAGGTGCTCAAGCTCGGCCAGCTCACCGACGCATTCGGCACCAGCGCGACCCCTGTCCGCGATGCTCTCAATCGGCTGGTTGGAGAGCGGTTCGTCGACCTGCTGCCAGGGGGTGGCTTCCGCGTTCGGCCGCTCGGCGCCGCGCGGCTGGCAACCCTTTACCAATGGCATGGCCAACTGGTGCAGCTTGGGCTGGGCACCGGCATCTCCCAGCCGGCAAAGGCGCGTATCGGCGCGCTCCGGCGCGACCTGGGTCGGCCTGACCAGCTCGCCAGCGCGACCAGCGCCCTCTTCGCCATTCTGGCATCGGACGCCGGCAATACGGAACTCGAGGACGCGCTCACCGCCGCGTCGCAAGCCCTCGCCCGCGCCTGGGCGCTGGAGCATCACCTGCTGCCCGGTCTTCGCGACGAGCTGTCGCAGCTCATGGTCACGATCGAAGGCGAGGCTGTGAGCGCGGCGCACCGGGCGATGGCGCGCTATCACCGCAAGCGCATTCGGCTGAGCCCAACACTGCACAAGATGATACCATCAGGACATGTTTAGCGATCGTATCGCGGGCAAAGCGCGAGATAGGGCGGCACCGATCGGCAATAGTACCTCCCATTTCCGCCGACCGACTCTCAATCTGGGACAATATAAGTTCGCGCCTGAACCGGCGTCATCATACTTTTCCTGAGCTGCATCAGGGCAGCAAAAAGGAGAAGACGAAATGGAACGTACCAGCAAAGAGCGTCATGACGACGTGGTCGAACTCGGCGCCGTGAGCGTCGAAACCAAGGGCATCGCCGGTGGCCAGGTGGATCTGCCCGCCGGTCAGGGCCATGCCGGCATCCTCGACGACTGAGCGACCGCTTGGCGCATCCCTCACCGGATGCGCCAAGCCTTGTCCCACTGCGCATGACGCGGCCGGCCACCGCCGACGCCCGCCTGCCGGAAGCGAGAATGCCCCATGGCCCGTCCGGAGATTGCCTGGTGCCAGGTCGGCGCGCGGGTCGTCGTCATCGACATTGCGCGCGACACCTATCTGCACTTGTCACCGCCTCTGGTCGAGGCCTTGCACGTTCTTCGAAGCGGCAGCGCCCATGGCGACGGACCGGCTGATCGGTTCGAGAGGCTCGCCAGGATCGGCCTTTGCGATGCGGATTTCAGCCGCCCGGTGGCGCCAACCATCCTTGGCGTGCCCGAACGCGACCTGCCGCCGCGCGGCATCAACGCGCGACGTCGCGCGCCATGGGCCATGGGGACGGCGCTGGCCCGGATCGTCATCGCGCGGCTCGCGGTCCGCATGATTCCCCTGCGTGTGCTGGTGGCGTGGATCCGGCGCCTCCAGGCCCGACCATCGCCATACCGACCGCCAGACAGCGAAGCGATCCAGACCGCCCTGTTCGTCCGGGCGCGGCAGCTTATACCCGCCCAAGGAACCTGCCTGCCCGATTCGATCGCGCTGCTGCACTTCCTGCGCGCGCGCGGGATCGCCTGCCGCATGGTGCTCGGCGTTCGGCTCGATCCGTTCGAAGCGCATTGCTGGGTGCAGAGCGCCGATGCCATTCTCGGCGATACCCACGAGCGCGTCGCCTGCTTCACCCCGATCCTGCAGCTATGAGCTTCGCGCGCTATCTGGGCGTGGTCCTGCTCGGACAGGACCGGCCAGGTCCGGCCCGAGCGGCGTCACGCAACGTCGCATCGCAACTGGGCCTGTCACCTTGTGCCGCAGCGACCAGGCACGTCCTCTACGCTGCCGGTCCAGCCGAAACCCTCAACGGCTTTCCCGCAGCAACCCACGTGGTGGGACCCACTTTCTCCCGCGCGCCCAGCGGCTCCCCGTTCGTCGGGACCATCGATCGCAACGCCGCTCCCGCTCACTTTCTCGAGGCGATCGAAGCGCGCTGGGGCGCTTTCGTGGCCTGGACCAGCAGCGCAGCAACCGGCGAGGTCTTTGTCTATCGCGATCCGTCGGCGCGCTGTCCCTGCTACTACCGGCGCTGGGGCGACGAATTGGTCATCGCCTCGCACGTGCCGTTCATCGAGGCCCTGACCGGCCGGGCCGAGGCCATCAACTGGGCGGTCGTTGCCGACGAGCTGCTCTACCCGGACCTGGTGGGGCGGGCGAGCGCGCTGCGCGATATCGCGGAGGTCCTGCCAGGTGAGATCCTGCGCATCGGACCGCCAGGAATCTCCCAGCACGCGCTGTGGAGCCCGGCCAAGTTCATCGACGCGGCAGCCGTGCCCTCGTCCGAAGTGGCGCAGGACGAGGTCACGCGGGCGGTGGACAATGCGTGCCAGGCATGGTCGCACCATAGCGGGCCTCTGGCCCTGACACTGAGCGGCGGGCTCGACTCCTCGGTGCTCGCCGCCACGCTCCCCGGCCTGCGCCATGCCGTCACGATGATCAGCGGCAGCGGCAGTGGCGACGAGCGCGCCTTTGCCGGCGACGTATGCCGGCATTTTGATCTTCAATTGCATGCACTGCAACTTTCTCCGACCGACGTCAGCTTGTCCGTCTCGGAAGCCGCGGAGCGCCCGCGACCGTCGGCGCGCGCCTTCACGCAGAGCCTGGTCAGGCATGCCCTGGCACTTGCCGACGATGTCGGCGCCAGGGCGTTCGCCTATGGCAGTGGCGGCGACAATGTCTTCTGCTTCCTGCGCTCGGCCACGCCCGCCAGCGACCGGCTGGCTGCGCAAGGCCTTGGCGCGGGATATTGGCGCACGGTGATGGACGTCGCTGCCGTGACCGAATGCTCGCCGTTCCTGATCGCGCGGCGATCGCTGGCGAAACTTTTGCGCCGCCGCCAGGCCTGGACCTGGCTACGCGACGAGCGCCTGCTTGCCCCCGCACTGCTCGAGACGCACAGATCGCATCCGGCCCACCCATGGTTTGCCGAATTCGCCGACCTGCCCGTTGGTAAGCGCGAGCATGTCGCAGCGATCATGCGCGGCCTCGCTCTGGTCGATTATCTCGACAGTGCAGGCGGTTTGCCGATCGTCTATCCGCTCCTGGCGCAGCCGGTGCTGGAAGCCTGCCTGCGCCAGCCGACCTGGCTCTGGTATGAGGGCGGCATCAACCGCGCGATCATCCGTCGCGCCTATGCTAAAACGCTCCCCGCAAGGATTGTCGAGCGCGCGTCGAAAGGCGGGTTTACCGGTCTGGTGCGCAGCCTCTATCTCGACAATCTGGCCCAGATCCGGTCCATGCTGCTCGACGGCGAACTCTGCGCGCAGGGAATCGTCGACCGCCAGGCGCTCGAGGCCGCTCTGGCCAGGCCGCCGGTGGCAGCGGATCACACTTATGTGCGGATCATGCGGCTCGTCGATGTCGAGGCGTGGTTGGCGGCGCGGCGGAGCTGACGCCGCGCAAAGTCATGGCGCTGCCGCTCCATCTGGTTTGAGCCAGCGCTCGAACCAGGCGAGGTTGCGCTCATAGACCGCGAGCCGGTGCGCAGGCTGGACCTTCACATGGGCTTCCCCGGGAAAAACGTACATCTCGGCCGGCCAGCCGGCATTCTTCACGGCCGCATAGGTCGGCAAAGCCAGGCGAAACTCCTCTTCCCCCGCCTGGATCAGCAAGGGGATGGGCGGCATTTCGCCAAGATTGGGCGCCAGGGATCCCTGCTTCCAGAAGTCGGGCCGATCCGCGTTGAACCTGGGATAGCCCGATTTGGCGTACCAGTCCTCGAACCCCGGCCCAAGACTGGCCATCATCGCCGGGTCCTCGCAGCAGGTGCTGAGCGCGGCAGCCTTGAACAGCCGCGAATGGATGAGGGCGAACGTCGCGGTCGAGGCGCCGTCGCTTTGTCCGGTGATGCCGATGCGGGCAGGATCGGCGATGCCGCGCGCGATCAGGCCCTCGACGACGATCTGCAGCGAGGACTGGACACTGCGGCGGTCCGACCAGTCCTTCTGATTGGCCTGGAGGAAGCCGAACAAGTCGCGCGGTTTGTCGCGCAGGGCATACCACGGTGGCCGGGTGAAACTGAGGACAGCGAACCCCCTGGCTGCGAACAGCTGGATCGGAAATTCGTCGGCGGTCCCGCCGCGCAGGAAGCCGCGCGAATCATACTGCACGACGATGAGCGGCACGGGATGGCCCGGACGATATGCGGCGGGAAGGACCAGGTCGGCAAACGTGTCGATCCCGAAGGCGTTGCGCCAGACCAGCCGCTCTGGCTGGCCAAGCCGGATCGCCGCGAATTCGGGATTGGGATCGTAGATCATGCGGACCTGGCCGGTTTCCGGATCGATGCCGATCACTTGGCGGGGCACCGTGGCAGCTTCCGCCGTGCAGACCAATTCGCGCGGGCCGAGCTGACAACCGAGCCATGGGTCGGTGGTCTGGTGCAGCAGCTGCGGCGCGCCTTTGCCCAGATCCCAGCGCAGCAGCGCCGTCTCGCTGCGCGCGACGCCTTGGCGGCGCAGGAAAAGGATCGTGTGGGCATCGCGTTTCCACAGCGCGACGACGTCGGTGCAAAGCGCTTGCGGACAAGGCAATTCATGGCCGTCGACCATGACATGCAGGGCGTCGGGCGTGAAAAAGGCGTTGGGCTCGACAGGCGCCAGCCAGGCACGATCGTCCCCCGTGCCGAGCAGCACGACTTGCGTGGCGCCATCGGGCCAGCCGGGGGTGCCCGCCGGGTCGAGCATCAGGCGCTCGCGCTCCGTCGCCGGGCGCAGGCTGCGCTCGGCCAGCCCGATCACCTCGATGCGGCTGGGAACCGGCGATGGCGGGTGCGGCCGGCCCCCGGCCAGCGGCCAGAAGCGTCCGTCATAGCGCCAACCGTGCAGTCCCTCGGCGTCGATCTGCCTTTCCGCGGCGAGCAGGGCGTCGCGGCTGCGATAGACGATCGCTTCGCCGCCGGGCAGCCACTGGAAATCGTCGATCGACACGCCGGAATGGGTCACCTGCGTTTCGTCCGCCCCATCGGCTCCGATCACGAACAGCTGCATCACGCCGCCGATCGCCTTGGTGAAAGCGAGCCGGCCACCATCGGGCGACCAGCGCAGCACCGGGGGCACGGGTGCTCCCGTCACCAGTCCGGCAAAGCCATACTTGTCGAAGGACAGCTTGAGCACTTCGCCGCCATCGGCAATGCGCCGCGCCGGCGCAGGGCTGTCCATGTCCTTGACCAGGATGCCGGTGCAATAGCGATTGGCGACGGGATCGCCACGGCGGAGTTGCAGCGCGATATGCCGGCCATCGGGTGACAGCGCGGCTGGGGGGCCAGGATAGGCATCGAACTGCATGCCCCCGAAATCGCGCAGCCGCACGAGGTCGAGCGCAGTGATGGCCCGCTGCGTCCCGGCGGGCGTCGAAGTCGGCGCGGGCGGCATCAGGTCACAGGGTGCCTGGCTGGCCCAGCAGGGTCGCGGGACCAGTGCGAGACCAAGCGCAAGGCCGCCCAGCGCCGCGTGCAGCGTGGCCCTTCTTTCATGGGACTGCGCCCGCTGGCCCAAAGCTGGGCCGCGGAAACGGTCTGATCCCTCGCGCAAAGGAGAAGGGTCGGTCATCGCCTACCAGTCCTTGGTCAGCGAAACGCTGATGAAGCGCCCGATCGCGGACTGGTTGGTGGAATCGTAGCTGACATAATAGTCGGCCACGGCCCGGGCATAGGCGGGCTTGGCGTTGAACAGGTTGCGCACCGCGAGCGCAAAGCCCAGTCCCGGGATCGGCCCTTGCGGGGATGCGCGATAGACCAGCGCGAGATCGAACGTCGTCTGCGATGCGACTGCGACAGACGGACTGCTGCGGGTATCCTGGACAGGGCCGGTGTAATTGGCGAAGGCCGACGCGCTCAGCGAGTGGCGCGTCCATGTCGCGCCGGCGCGCCCCCGCCAGTGCGGTGGGTTGAAGATCGTCCCGGCCAGTTCGGTCACCGGTAGCGACGGGTCGAGCTGCTGGCGCGATTGCAGCCAGGACGCCGAACCGTTGAACACCAGCTTTTCATCCGCGCCAAGGTCCGCCTCGTAGCGCGCCGTGACATCGACACCCCGGATCTTCTGGCGGGCGACATTGAAGAAGGCGTTGTAGACAGAAGCGACGACAGCGCTGGGTTCATAGGCGAGACCGGAGTAGTTGTAGAGCGGCACCGGCGCTGCCGCGATCAGCGCGGCCTGCTCGGCAGCTGAAGGATAGGGATCGACGAAGCGGGCGAGCGTCTGACCACTGAGCGCCGTGTAGAAGTCGGTCCCCTGGAACGGCTGGGCCACCCTGTCGCGATAGGATATCTCGAAATAGCTGCCTTCCACCTGCAGCCCGGGCACGGCGCGCGGATGCGCCGTTGCGGTCACCGACCAGGAGGTGGCGCGCTCGGGCTTGAGTGCACGATTGCCGCCGTTGATGAGCAGCACCGTGGCATCGGCAGGGTAGCCCGTGCCGCCGAGCGTCGTTGCGGCATAGAGAAAGGCATATTGCGGCTGGTATTGCTGGTAGAGCGTGGCCGCCTTGAAGGACTTGCCCCAGGATGCCTTGACATCGATATCCGGGCTCGGCGCGTAGATCGCACCCAGCTTGGGCGTCAGCACCGCGTCGATCCCCGGATATCTCTCGTAGCGCAGGGCACCGCTCAGCGACAGGCGGTGGATGGCAGTGATCGCTTGCCCGGGCGCCACCAGCGGGACGTAGATCTCGCCAAAGCCATAGTAGCTGTCCTGATGGGCGTCGATCGGGGCAGGCAAGCTGACGGAGCGGTTGAGGTAACCGTTACCGCGATAACCGGCCCCGGCAGCAAAGCGGATTGCGCCCGCCGGGAGGTCGAAAAGGTCGCCCTGCGCGCTTGCTTCCAGCGACTTCACCGAATTGCAGTAACAGTAGGGGTAGGCGCTGACCGCACCGGCCGCCGTGATGGTGAACTGCCTGGTGTCGGTATGATCCTCGCCGTAGACACCGCTCAGGGCAAAGGTAAGCGAAGGCGATGCGGCGAACGTCAGCGACGGCGCGATCGAGAACGACTGGTTGGTCGGCTCGGTTGTATAGCGCGAGCTGCCGGGGACCTGCAGGACCGTGGCCGAGCGCCGCCAGTTGTAGAGTCCATCGATGCTGAATGTCAGGTCGGGCGCCAGGGCCTGGTGGAGGCTCAGCACGGCACTGTGCCGCGTCAGGCCGGGCAGCAGCGTGGTATTGCCCGGCATGTACTGGGTAAAGCTGCGCTGTCGCGCCGTAATCGCGGTATCCTTCTCGAAGTCGTACGTCGCGATGAGACCGCCGCCGTTCCAGGTGGTTCCGGCCACGAGGCTGTACTGCTGCTGCGTGTCGCCGCCATCGGTCGCGCCGCCAACCCGCGCCGTGGTGGAAACCCCGTCATAGTCCTTGCGCAAGATGATGTTGGCAACGCCGCCGACCGCGTCCGAACCATAGATTGCCGAGGCGCCGTCGGCGACGATCTCGATGCGCTCGACCGCGGCCAGCGGGATCGCGTTGACGTCGATCGCCTGGGTGAACGAACCATAGGCCAAGCGATGGCCGTTGAGCAGAGTCAGCGTGGCATCGGGTCCGAGCCCGCGCAGATTGATGCTCGAGGCCGAGTTCTGGTTGTTGTTGCTCCCCGGCGCGCCCGGCGCGACCCCCGGATTCTGTCCTCCGGCAAAGCTTTGCGGCAGGGTGCGAACCGCTTCGCCGAGATCGCTCTGGCCGGCCTGGGCGATGTCGGTGCTGCTGAGCGTGATGACCGGCGAGGCCGGCGGGGCGCCCCGGATGCGCGAGCCGGTCACCACGATTGCGCCAACCTCCCCCGCGTGGTCCGCTACCGCTTGCGGCGCCTGCGATCGCCCCACGACAAGGACACTCCCGTCGCGTTCCACGGTGACAAGGCCACTGCCCGCGAGCAGGAGGTCGAGCGCCTCGCGGAACGTGTAGGCACCATCGATCGGGCTGGACGTCTTGCCGGCGACGACCTCGGGCGTAAAAATGATCTCGCGCCGGGATGCGCTGCCCAGCGCGCGCAACGCATCGCCGAGGCTTTGCGCGGGCACGTGCAGCTGCTGGCGCGCTTCCTGGGCCGCGGCAGGAACGGCCAGCGCCCACAGGCTCGCCGCAAGCAAGAATGCATTCGATCTCTGGTGTTTCATGGATACCCCCCTGGTGCCATTACAGGCCGTTCGGGGGTATCCATGCCGGCCCGGCGGAATTTATGAGGGTGGGCAGGAATTTTTTGCGCCGCGCGTGCACCGGTGGGCGAGCACAATGGCGGACGGGCTTTCCTCGAGCGACAGATCGAGCAGGGCGGCAAGGTTGCCGGCGAGCCGGTCCGGCTCGCGGATGCGGAACGTACCCGAGACGCGCAGATCGCCCAGCGCTGGGTCGGCCAGGTCGATCGGCCTGGCGGCGTAGCGATTGGCTTCCGCGATAAGCTCGCGCAAGGGCACGTCGGTGAAATCGCGCAACGCGCTCGGCCAATCCGTGCGGGCCAGAGGCGTAACGTGCGGCGCGCTGTCACCAACGCCGCCGATCGCGAGGCCATGGCCGGCGCTGAGCCGGATGACCGCACCGCCGCTCCGGGACGATGCGGCCGTGGTGCCGACGGCAGGCGGCTGGCGAACGTCGACCACGCCTTCGATGAGATCGACACTGGCACCGGCCGCGCCGCGCAGTGCCACGTCGAAGATCGTGCCGCGGGCGAGGATCGAACCTCCGCCGGCGGTCACGACGAAAGGACGCGGCTCGTGCGCGACAAAGAAGCGCGCGCGCCCGCGGAGCAGAGCCAGATCGCGCCGCTGCGCCGAGAGGGCCACCTGCACGCGGCTGTCGGCATCGAGGATCACCCGCGACCCGTCGGCAAGACGGAATTCGCGCACATCGCCAGGTGCCGTAACGAGACTGGTCGCCTCACTGCCCGGCGCTGCAGGCCCGCTCGCCGCGATCAACGGATGGCGCGGCCCGATGGCGCGCATGGCGCTGGTGGTCAGCGCGATCACCATGGGCACGGCAATGACGCAGAGGACCAGCACGAGGAGCGGGCTGCCGATGATCCGCCCCAGCTTCGCCGTGCCGAGACGCCGGGCGGCCTTGCCAGGATCGGGCGCAGCGGATGATGGCTTGAGCCCTTTTCCGAGGCTGAACACTTCGCTGACATGGTTGTAGGCCTGGCGATGCGCCGGATCGGCCAGGAGCCAGGTCTCGAAATGCGCACGCTGCGCTTCGGCCTCGGGTCCGCGCATGAGCGCGAACCACATGGCCGCATCTTCGCGCAATTCGCGCATCCGCAGTCGATCGATCTGGGTCATTCGCTTTCAAGAGCCGTGGAGATGTGGGCCAGCGCCCGCCCGACATGATACTGGACGGTCGGAATGCTGATGCCGAGCCGCTCGGCGATTTCGCGATAGGTCAGCTCTTCGAGGCGGTGAAGCAGAAAGGCCGCGCGGGTTCGCTCGGGCAGGCTCTGCACCGCCGCCGCGTAGCGCGCCATGACATCGGCGTGGGCAAGATCGTCCTCCTGCGACGCTGGCACGGCGATCTCGCCAGCCGCCTCGATGGGAATGTGGGAAGCCGCCATGCGGCGCGCGCAGCGCCGGCTTCGCTCGAACAGCAGGTTGCGGGCAATGCGCTGCAGATAGGGCGCGGGATGGGCAAGGGTTTCGCGCGCCATGAAAGCGGCAAGCCGGGTGAAAGCCTCCTGGACCAGATCGGGCGCCTCGTCCCCCTCGCCCAGCCGGCGGCGAAAGAAGCGCGCGAGGCGCGGCGCTTCGGTGCGGTAAAGCCCGTCGATCCGGCCGGCATCGCCCCCCTGCTCTGCATCCGGAGCGGTCCCGGAGTCCGGCTCGGCGGCCGGCGCCGCAAGTCGGCGTTCGCCGGCAAGCGCCCGGGCATGTCGCATTGGCATGGAAACGCGAGACCTCGACGGGCCAGCAGGCATCGCGCCCCGGGACAATCCGGAGTTGGCGATAGCTGAGCGACGCGCGAGGTCTTCGAAAGAACCCCTGCCATCCGACCACCGGGTCAGATGTAGTGATGCCTGGCAGAACAGGAGGAAGGCGGGTGCCGGCGATCAACGCCTCCGCTGCCCATGATACGCAATCATCTGCGCCACGCAAGTCTTGGCGCACCCCTCGCCGATGGCGACGCCGCACCCAGGTCGCGACGGACATCGGCGAGCAGGCTCGCGACCCCAGCCAGCATCTCACCCTGGCAGCCGACCCGTGTGATCCTCAGCCCTGACCGCGCCCTTGAGAATCTCGGGTGCGGTCGGAGGCACGCATGACCCCGACCAAACTGCTCATCGGCCAGATTCTTGTCGTCTTCGCGATCGTCGTCGCGAGCATGTGGACGGCCACGCAATGGGCCGCCGCCCGGCTGCTCTACCAATCCGAACTCGGGCATCCCTGGTTCGAGCTGCTCGGCACACCGATCTATCACCCCTGGTCGATCTTCCCATGGTGGTTTTCCTACGACGCCTACGCCCCGGCGATCTTCGACAAGGCGGGGGCCTTGGCGGCCACGGGCGGATTCCTCGGCTGCGGCGCAGCCGTGTTCGGGTCGCTGTGGCGCGCGCGCCAGTCGGGCAGCGTCACGACCTATGGCTCGGCGCGCTGGGCCGGCCTCAAGGATATTGCCAAGGCCGGGCTGCTGGGCGGCAAGGGCGTGGCGCTCGGCCGCGTCGGTGACCACTACCTGCGCCACGATGGCCCCGAACATGTGATGGCGTTCGCCCCCACCCGCTCGGGCAAGGGCGTGGGCCTGGTCGTGCCGACCCTGCTGTCGTGGACCGGCTCGGCCATTGTCCACGACATCAAGGGCGAGAACTGGGAGCTCACGGCCGGCTGGCGGTCGCGTTTCTCCCATTGCCTGCTGTTCAACCCGACCGATGCGCGCTCGGCGCGCTACAACCCGCTCCTGGAAGTGCGCCGCGGCCGAGACGAAGTGCGCGACGTCCAGAATATCGCGGATATTCTGGTCGATCCGGAAGGCGCGCTCGAACGGCGCAGCCATTGGGAGAAGACCAGCCATGCCCTGCTGGTCGGTGCGATCCTTCACGTCCTTTATGCCGAGGAAGAAAAGACGCTGGCGCGGGTGGCGACGTTCCTGTCCGATCCCCAGCGTCCGTTTAAAGCAACTCTTCGCCGTATGATGACCACCAATCACCTGGGCAGCGAAGAGGCGCCTGCGGTTCATCCGGTCGTGGCCTCCGCCGCGCGCGAACTGCTCAACAAGAGCGAGAACGAGCGCTCGGGTGTGCTCTCGACCGCCATGTCGTTCCTCGGCCTCTACCGCGATCCCACCATCGCCGCGGTCACGTCGGCCAGCGACTGGCGGATCGCCGATCTGACGCAAGCGCCCCATCCCGTCTCGCTCTACCTCGTCGTGCCCCCGTCCGACATCAGCCGGACCAAGCCGCTCATCCGCCTGATCCTCAACCAGATCGGGCGACGTCTGACGGAGACGCTGCACGCCTGCGAGCCGAACCACTGCGGCGATACCAAGCGGCACCGCCTGCTGATGATGCTCGACGAATTCCCTGCATTGGGCCGCCTCGATTTCTTCGAGACCAGCCTGGCTTTTCTCGCCGGCTATGGCGTCCGCGCGTTCCTGATCGCCCAGAGCCTCAACCAGATCGAGAAGGCCTATGGCGAGCACAACGCCATTCTCGACAACTGCCATGTCCGCATCGCCTTTGCCAGCAACGACGAGCGCACTGCCAAGCGCATTTCGGACGCGCTCGGGACGGCGACCGAACAGCGCGCGATGCGCAATTATGCCGGCCATCGCCTTGCCCCCTGGCTGGCCCATGTCATGGTCAGCCGCCAGGAGACGGCGCGCGCCCTGCTGACGCCTGGCGAAGTGATGCAGCTCAGTCCGGCGGACGAACTGGTGCTGGTTTCGGGGCATCCGCCGATCCGTGCCAGGAAGCTGCGCTATTATGAGGATCAGGCGTTTTCCGAGCGGGTACTTGCCGCACCAGCGCTGGACCAAGCCGGCTCTCCCGACCTTCCGCCGGCCCGCGGCAACCCCTGGGCCGGACAGGTGCGAGGGGCCGACGAGCGCCTGGCCATCGTAGCCGATGCGCAGGCCCCCGCCGAAGATGGCGGCCTGGAGCAAGCCCGCCATCCGGCGCCCGAGATCGCGCCGGCATCTCCGCCGGCGCCGGAGCCGGTCGATCCCCTCGGCCTGGGTGATGACGATGGTGACGGCACTGTCGAGCGCCACGCCCTGGACCGCGTGCAGACCATGGGTGCCGCGCGCACCGTCTACGGTCTCGATGCCGGCAGCGCCCGGCCCGATGACCTGCGGCTGGATTTCTGACCATGGCGCCCAAGGTCCGCCACCAGCTGTTCCTGCCCGCGCCGCTGAGCGAGCGGCTCGAGGCACTTGCCACCAGGCCGGGGACATCCAAGTCCGCGATCCTAGCCGATGCCGTCACGGCCTGGCTCGATCGGCGCGGTGCCTCCGAACTGGAAGATCGCTTCGCGATCCGGCTGGACCGGATGAGCCTGGCGATCGGGCGGATCGAGCGCGACACCCACGTCGTCCTCGAGGCGCTCGCCCTGTTCATCCGCTTCGAGCTCTCCATCCAGGCACCGCTGGCCGAAGACGACCAGGCTGGCCGGGCGCTGGCGGCCAGGCGCTTCGAGGCCTTCGTGCACCAGGTTCGCCGCCAGGTTGCCACCGGACGCCGCACGCTCCAGCCGATAACGGACGAGCAGCCATGACAGAAAGCCTGTCTGCCCAGCGCCGCAGGCGCATGCTCGTTACTGCTCTGGGTGCCGACATTGCCGATGCCATGACCGATCCCACGGTCGTGGAGATCATGGTCAATCCCGATGGCGCTCTGCGCCTTGACCGGCTTGGCGAAGGGCGCACGGACACGGGCCGGCAGCTGCCCCGCGATCAGGTCGAGCGCATCATCCGCCTGGTGGCCAGCCACGCCCGGGCCGAAGTCCACAGCGACTGGCCGATCATCTCGGCCGAATTGCCGCCCCATGGCGAAGGACGCGCCGGCGAACGCTTCGAAGGCGTCCTGCCGCCGGTGTCGCCCGCGCCCTGCTTCGCGATCCGCAAGCCGGCGCGGCGCCTCCATACCCTCGCCGACTATGTCGCGGACGGCATGATGAGCACGGCGGTTGCCGATGCCCTTCGCGCGGCGGTGACCGCGCGCCGCAATATCCTTGTCGCCGGCGGCACCAGCTCGGGCAAGACCACGCTGGCCAACGCGCTGCTCGCCGAGATGGCGCCGGGCCAGGCCGGGCGCGATGCCCGTGTCATCCTGATCGAGGACACGCGCGAGCTCCAGTGCCCTCTGCCCGATACGGTCGCCCTGCGCACCCGCCCGCCACACGTCACGATGAGCGACCTGGTCCGATCGACGCTGCGCCTACGGCCCGATCGGATCGTCGTGGGCGAAGTCCGCGGCCCCGAGGCGCTCGACATGCTCAAGGCCTGGAACACGGGACATCCCGGCGGGGTGGCGACGATCCACGCCAACAGCGCGGCAGCCGCGCTCACCCGCCTGGAACAGCTGTGCCAGGAGGCGGTGATCACCGTTCCGCGCCCGCTTATTGCCGAAGCGATCGATGTCATCGTGTTCATCGCCGGCCGCGGCATCGACCGCCGCGTCGCGACCGTCGCGGAAGTTACCGGCCTCTCGCCCGCGACCGGACTCTACGAACTCACCGAGCTCAACATCCCCCCAACCCAGGAGACATGACCATGACACTTTCCCAAGTACGCACCCATGGCCTGCGTGCCGCGTGCACCGCGCTCGCACTGACGCTGGCCGGCCAAGTCCAGGCGGCCGGCTCGGGCATGCCGTGGGAAGAACCGCTCGAGAAGTTGCTGGAATCCGTACAAGGCCCGGTGGCCAAGATCGTGGCGGTAATCATCATCATCGTCACGGGCCTGACTCTGGCCTTCGGCGAGACAGCCGGCGGATTTCGCCGCCTCATCCAGATCGTGTTCGGGCTGTCGATCGCGTTTGCCGCGTCCAGCTTCTTTCTCTCCTTCTTCAGCTTCGGCGGCGGAGCGCTCATCGCATGATCGCCCCGAACCCCGCCAGCACCGCGCATATCGCCGGCTTCGAAGTGCCGATCCATAGCGCCCTGGGCAGTCCCCTGCTGCTCGGCGGCGCGCCGCGCGGGATAGCGATCGTCAACGGCACGCTGGCGGCAGCGATCGGCCTGGGTCTCCAGCAATGGCTTGCCGGCCTCGCCCTCTGGGCGGTCGGGCACAGCGTCGCGGTCATGGCCGCGCGCCGCGACCCGAGCTTCGCCCCTGTCCTTATCCGCCATCTTGTCCAGAAGGGCTATCTGGCATGCTGAGCCTGCGGGAATATCGCGACCGCGCGGAGCGCCTTGCTGACCATCTGCCCTGGGCCGCGCTGGTGGCACCTGGCGTCGTCCTCAACAAGGATGGCAGCTTCCTGCGCGTGCTCGCATTCCGCGGGCCCGATCTCGAGTCCGCGACGGAAGCCGAGCTCGTCGCAGCCTGCGCCAGGGCCAACAATGCCCTGAAGCGGCTGGGCAGCGGCTGGGCCCTGTTCTTCGAGGCCGAGCGCTGCGAAAGCTGCGCCTACCCGCACAGCGATTTCCCCGATGCCGCAAGCTGGCTGGTGGACGCGGAACGGCGCGCGGCTTTCGAGGCCGAAGGCACGCATTTTGAGAGCCGCTACCATCTCAGCCTCACGTGGCTGCCACCTGGTGACGCGCAGGACAGCGCCGGGCGGTCGCTCGTCGAACGTCCCGAAGCTGAGAAGGAGCGTGACTGGCGCGGCGCCCTCGCGCACTTCATCGCCGAAACCGATCGCCTGTGCGACCTGCTGTCCGGGTTCATGGCCGATGTTCACCCGCTGGACGACGACGCCACGCTGACTTTCCTGCACGGCACCATCTCGGATCGACAGCACCCGGTGCGTGCGCCCGACACACCGATGTACCTTGACGGCCTGCTCGCCGACACGCCGCTCACGGGCGGCCTCGCGCCGCGGCTTGGCAATCTGCATGTGCGAACCCTGACCATCCTCGGCTTTCCCACCATGAGCCGCCCGGGCATTCTCGACGCGCTCAATCACCAGGACTTCGGTTATCGCTGGGTCACCCGCTTCCTTGCCCTCGACAAGACGCTCGCGACCAGGACCCTGACGAGCCTGCGCCGGCAGTGGTTCAACAAGCGCAAATCGATCACCGCGTTGCTGCGCGAAGTGCTCTACAACAGCCCCGCGCAGCTGCTCGACAGCGACGCCGACAACAAGGTCGCCGATGCCGACGCGGCGCTGCAGGCCCTGGGCGGCGATCATGTCGCTTTCGGCTATCTCACCACCACGATCACGGTCACCGACGAGCAACTGGGCGCTGTCGAAGAGAAAGTCCGCTGCGTCGAGCGCATCGTCAACGGTCTCGGCTTCACCTGCATTCGTGAGGGCGTGAATGCGGTCGAGGCATGGCTCTCGTCGCTCCCGGGACAAGTCTACGCGAACGTGCGGCAGCCGCTCGTCCATACCTTGAACCTCGCCCATCTCATGCCGCTCTCGGCGGTCTGGGCCGGACCGGACAGCAACCGTCACCTTGCCGGCCCACCCCTGCTGCTGGCCAAGACGGCTGGATCGACACCGTTTCGCCTCTCGACCCATGTCGACGATGTCGGCCACATGATGGTGGTTGGGCCGACTGGCGCGGGCAAGTCGGTACTGCTCAGCCTGATCGCGCTGCAGTTCCGGCGCTATCGCGGCGCGCAGGTCTACATTTTCGACAAGGGCAATTCGGCCCGCGCGGCGGTGCTGGCGATGGGCGGTGCGCATCATGCGCTCGGCAGCATCGAAACCGACGGGCAGGCGCTCGCCTTCCAGCCACTCGCCGGCATCGACGACCTGGCCGAACGGGCCTGGGCAGCACAATGGATCGCCGCTCTACTCGAACACGAGCGTGTCGCCGTCGATCCTGCCGTGAAGGACGCGCTGTGGACGGCATTGGGCAGCCTCGCCTCGGCGCCGCGCGAGGAGCGGACCATGACCGGGCTTGCCCTCCTGCTCCAGTCGAACGCGCTGCGTGTCGCACTCCAGCCCTATACGCTGGAGGGACCATACGGCGCGCTGCTCGATGCCGCCGAGCAACGGCTTGCGTTTGCCGACGTGCAATGCTTCGAGACCGAGATGCTGCTGGGCATGGGCGCAGCTGTCGCGCCGGTGCTGACCTATCTCTTTCACCGGCTCGAGGAACGCTTCGACGGGCGACCAACCCTGCTCATCCTCGACGAGGCCTGGATCTTCCTCGACCATCCGCTGTTTGCCGCCCGCATCCGCGAATGGCTCAAGACCCTGCGCAAGAAGAACGTGGCGGTGCTCTTCGCGACGCAGAGCCTGGCCGACATCGCCGATAGCAGCATAGCGCCCGCCATCATAGAAAGCTGCCCGCAGCGGATATTGCTGCCCAACGACCGCGCCATCGAACCGCAGTCGCGCGCCGCCTACGAGCGGTTCGGCCTCAACGACCGGCAGATCGAGGTGGTCAGCCGGGCCACCCCCAAGCGACATTATTATCTGCAATCGGCGCGCGGCAACCGCTTGTTCGAACTCGGCCTGGGTCCGATCGCACTGGCGCTCTGCGGCGCGTCCGATCCCGCCAGCCAGAAGCGCATCGACGCCCTTCTCGCCGAACACGGCACGGAGGGCTTCGCTGGCCACTTCCTGCGCTCTGTCGATCTGGCCTGGTCGGCCGACCTGATCGGCGCGTTTCCCGGCGCCCAATCCACCCCTTCCCGAACTCCAGCCCCCGGAGAATGACCATGACCAGAACGCTGTCTTTCAAGAAACCACTCATCGCTGGCGCACTCGGCAGCACCATTATCGCTGCGCTCGGCTTCGTCACACTCGCGCCAAGCGAGCCGGCCCGGGCGCAATGGACCGTGTTCGATCCCTCGAACTACAGCCAGAACATCCTCACTGCCGCGCGCACGCTCGAGCAGATCAACAACCAGATCCGCATGCTGCAGAACCAGGCGCAGAGCCTTACCAACCAAGCCAAAAACCTGACGACGATCAGCTTCCCCGAGTTGCAGGCGCTCCAGCAGACCATGCAACAGATCGACCAGTTGATGGGCCAGGCGCAGGGCATCCAGTTCAAGGTCGCCAGCCTCGACCAGCAATTCCGCTCGCTCTACCCCGACAGCTCCGCGCAAAGCCTGACCACCAGCCAGCAGGTGCAAAGCGCCCGGGCGCGGATGGACACCGCACGCGCGGCCTTCGCGCAGACCATGGCCGTGCAGTCCCAGGTCGTCGAGAATATCGCCGCCGACCAGGCGACGCTGACCGGCATCGTCGCGCGCAGCCAAGGCGCCGAAGGGGCGCTGCAGGCCAGCCAGGCGACCAACCAGCTTCTCGCCTTGGTCGCCAAGCAGCAATTCCAGATCCAGACGCTGATGGCAGCGCAATATCGCGCCGAGGCGATCGAGCGGGCGAACCAGACCCAGTCGCGCAGCGATGCCCGGAGCGCCTCGGCGAAATTCCTCGGCTCCGGCCGTGCCTATACCCCCCACTAGGCACGGCCGGCCAGGGCGGCGGCGATACCGCGCACCTCTCGCCGCCGTCGCCGCGGGATCCGGTTCCCGCTCCCCAAGACTGGGTCCCGCGGCACCTTTTTGAAGCCAGCATCAGGACGCGAAGCACATGGGCGACCTCAACATCATCGACCAGTTCATGGCGGCCTTCATCCGCTATATCGACAGCGGGTTCGGGCTCCTGGGCGGCGATGTCAGCTTTCTGACGCGCACGCTGATCGCGCTCGACGTCACGCTGGCCGGGTTGTTCTGGGCGCTGGGCGGCGAAGACAACGTGCTCGGCCGGCTGATCCGCAAGATCCTCTACATCGGCGCTTTCGCGTTCATCATCAACAGCTTCTCGACGCTATCGGACGTGATCTTCCGCTCGTTCGCCCAGGCCGGCGTGACCGCTGGCGGTGGGACGATCACCGCTGCCGATCTGCTCAAGCCCGGCCGCCTTGCCGGGACCGGCTTCTCCGCCGCCTGGCCGCTGCTGCAGCAGGTCAACCAGTACCTCGGCTTCACGACGTTCTTCGACAATTTCCTGACGATAGTCGTGCTGCTGGTCGCCTGGCTAATCGTGATCCTCGCCTTCTTCATCCTCGCCGTGCAGATGTTCGTCACGATCCTCGAGTTCAAACTGACGAGCCTCGCCGGCTTCATCCTCGTGCCTTTCGCGCTGTGGAACCGCACCAGCTTTCTCGCCGAACGCGTCCTGGGCAATGTGGTGTCCTCGGGCATCAAGGTCATGGTGCTCGCGGTCATCGTCGGCATCGGCTCGAACTACTTCACCCAGTTCACCACCGCGCTGCATGGCCAGGAACCCGACATCGGCCAGGCCATGAGCCTGGTGCTGGCCAGCCTGGCTCTGCTCGGGCTTGGCATCTTTGGCCCCAGTATCGCATCGGGCTTGGTCGCCGGTGCGCCGCAGCTGGGCGCGGGCGCCGCGTTCGGTACCGCACTTGGCGCAGGCGGAGCCCTGTATCTCGGCGGCGCAGGGGTGGCCGGCGCGGCGCGCGGTCTCGCCGCAGCCGGCCTTGGCGCCGTGCGGGCCGGCACGGCGATGGGGTCGGCCGCCTCGACCGCCTACAGCCTCGGGCAGCAGGGCGCCGGCTCGTCCAGCGTCGGCGCCGGGATCGGCGGCATGGCAAGCGCTGCGGCCGGTGCCGCGCGGTCGCGCCTCTCCGCCGCGCTCGGTCTGGGCGAGGCCGCCGAGTCCGGCCGCCGGGCCGCGTTCAACGCGATGACCGGGCAGACGGCTTCCACCGCCGCGGAAACCTCGGACAACGCATCGGTCATGCCCGGTTGGGCGCGCGCGATGCAAGCCCAACAGAGCACCCGCCACCACCGCCAGACCGCCCTGCACGCCATCCAATCGGGCGATCGTGGCGGACACGGCGCAACCCCCGACATCAAGGAAAGGGAGGACTGATCCCGATGCTTTCGCATTCGAACTTGTTCCGGCGCGCCGTGCAGCGATACGGCCATAACCCCGAGCCCGAGACACCCTATCAACGGGCTGGCCAGCTCTGGGATGAACGCATCGGCGCGGCCCGCGTCCAGGCCCGCAACTGGCGGCTGATGGCTTTTGGCTGCCTGGGACTTGCCACCGTGCTGTCGGGCGGCCTGCTCTGGCAGTCGCTGCAAAGCCGTATCGTGCCCTATGTGGTCGAGGTCGACAAGCTGGGTGAAGCGCGCGCGGTCCAGCCCGCCGACAAGGATTACCAGCCGACCGACAGCCAGGTGGCCTGGTTCCTTTCCCGGTTCATCGAGCATGTCCGGTCGGTCTCGCTCGATCCGGTGCTGATGCGGCAGGACTGGCTTTCCGCGTATGATTTCACGACGAAGCGCGGGAGCCTATTCCTTGGCGATTACGCCCGCGCCGCCGATCCGTTCGCTCATATCGGCGAGCGCACCGTCTCGGTGCAGGTCACCAGCGTTGTGCGCGCCTCGGACAAGTCGTTCCAGATCAAGTGGGTCGAGACCGCTTACGAGCGCGGCGCCCAGGCCGGAAGCTCGCATTGGACCGCGATCCTGACCGTGCAGATGGTACCGCCGACAAGCGCCGATACGCTGCGGAAGAACCCTCTCGGCATCTATGTCGACGCCATCGACTGGAGCCGCGAGCTCGAGCCCACCGGTTCGTCACCAGCGACGCCAACCGCCGTCGCGCCAGCACGCACGGCGCTTCCGCCGCCCGCCAGCATTCCCGCCGGATCACCACTCGATCCCACCCTCGGCGCAACAAATCAGGAGACCCAGCCATGAAAATCGCCTTTCTCGCGGCAACGGCCGTGGCCGTCGCGGCTCCCACGCCGCCCCATACCGCGGCGAGCGCCCCGTCCTTGCCGGCCAAGCCAGCGGTGCAGACGGCAGCGGTGGCGACGCTGCCAGGTGCCCCCGTCGTCTCGCCACCACCGAAAGCTATCAAGCCGGCACCGCGTCGTCGGCATATCTCCCCTTCCCCAGCCGAACGGCGTGTCCGCGCCGCCAATCGCGCCGCGACGCTCGAGCCGGCAACCGGCGGCTATCTCAATGCGGCTCAGGTCTTTCCCTACAGCGATGGCGTGATCTACCACGTGCTGACCGCGCCGGGACAAGTCACCGACATCGCGCTCCAGCCTGGCGAAACGCTGGTGGCGGTGGCGGCAGGTGACACCGTGCGCTGGGTGATCGGCGACACCACGTCCGGCGGAAGTGGCAGCAATTCGGGCGAAGCCAAACGCACGCACGTCTTGGTGAAGCCCTTCACGGCCGGGCTCGCCACCAACATCGTCGTGACAACCGATCGCCGGACCTATCATCTGTCACTCACCAGCACGGCGCGCACCGCCATGTCGGCGCTATCCTGGACTTATCCGCAGGACGCGCTGATCGCGCTCAAGGCTGCGGCCGAAGCGGCCCGCGCGACGCAGTCGGTGGCTTCGGGGTTGTCCGTCGACCAGTTGCATTTCGGTTATGCGATCACGGGCGACAAGCCTGGGTGGCGGCCGCTGCGCGCGTTCGATGACGGACGCCAGACGTTCATCGAGTTCCCAGCCAGCCTCGGCGAAAGCGAGGCACCGCCGCTGTTCCTGGTCGACCCCAAGGGCAACGCCCAACTGGTCAACTATCGTGTGCAGGGTCGCTATTACATCGTCGACCGGCTCTTCGATGCGGCAGAGCTGCGCCTCGGGCTCAAGCATCAGGATGTGGTGCGGATCAGCCGGACCGGTGAAGCGACCAGCCTGCGGAGGCCGTCGTGAGCGAGGCGGCGACGACATCGCCTGCCAAGCTCGATCCCGAGAGCCTCGCACTGCGTTCGCGACCGCCGCGCGCGATCCGGTTCAAGCGCAGCGTCATCATCGCCATCGCGGCGGTGGGATCGATCAGCCTCGTGACGGTGACCTGGCTGGCGCTCAAGCCACGCCTGTTCCACGGCGCCTCGGGGCAGGAGGAGATGTCGCAACCCGACCAGCACCATGCCAGCGACACGCTCAACGGCTTGCCGGCAACCTACGGCGATGTGCCACGGCTAGGGCCACCGCTGCCTGGTGATCTCGGCAAACCGATCCTCGATCGCCAGCAACAACTGGCGGCCGACGTCAATCCGAGCGACCAGCAACGCCAGCAGGCCGAGGCCGCCGAGCGCGAGCGGCGGCTCGCCGAAGTGAAAGCCGCGCGCGAGTCCGGCTTGCTGGTGCAGAACCGGCAATCAGCCCCTGCTCCACAGGCAACGACGCCAAGCGTACCTGCCACCGAGAGCACCCAACCCAGTCCGTCGAAACTGGCGCTCGATCCGGTCACCGATCCCAATGCGCAGGGACGCAAGGAAGCGTTCGTCGGGAGCCTCGATCCGCGTGGCGACATCAACCCGCATGTCCTGACGCCACCGCCATCACCATACACCCTGTCGGCCGGCAGCGTGATTGCAGCGAGCTTGATAACCGGCTTGCGCTCCGACCTGCCGGCGCTGGTCACCGCGCAGGTTACCGAGAACACTTATGACAGCGCCACGGGGCGTATCCTGCTCATTCCGCAGGGGGCACGGCTGATCGGCAGCTATGATTCGGTTGTGGCGTTTGGGCAGAGCCGCGCGCTCGTGGTCTGGCAGCGGATCGTCATGCCGGACGGCAGTTCGGTCCGGATCGACAATGTGCCGGCAACCGATCCGTCAGGCTATGCGGGCCTCTCGGACAAAGTCGATCACCACACGTGGTCGCTGCTCAAGGGTGTGGCGGTCTCCACCATGCTCGGGGTGGGTGCTAACCTGACATTCACCGGCGAAAGCGATCTCGTCCAGGCGATCCGGGAATCGACGCAACAGAATGTTTCGCGCGCCGGTGACCAGCTCACGTCGCGCAATCTGCAAATCCAACCCACGATCACGATACGTCCAGGAGCCCCCATCCGGCTTGTCGTGCATCGTGATCTGATCCTGGCACCCTGGAAGCCATAGGAGGCCTTCGATGCCCGAACTCAAGCTGGCCCGCATCCCCGAGCGCACACCGGTGAAACTGACCATCATGGTCATGCCCGACCTGCACCTTGCCCTGACCGATTATGCCCGGATCTACGCGGACACCTATGGCCGCGAGGAGCCTGTCGCCGAGCTGATCCCGGCCATATTATCTGCCTTTCTGGACAGCGATCGCGGCTTCCTCCGTGCCCGCGAAGCCCTTGCGCGCGAGACGTCAAAATGACGCGGTCGTCGGAGGAATGCGATCGGCTGCTCAAGATCGACGAGGTAAAACGCCGCCTGGGCCTCGGCAATACGATGTCGTTCCGGCTGATCAAGCGAGCCGATGTTCAGCATCCTAAAAGCTGTCTCCATCCACCACCGGTTGGAGCGCTCGGCAGAGCATCGCGTGGATAGATCGCGATCCGACTCTGTTACCTGCCCCCCCGGGTTAGAGTTTCCCGGCAAGCGTCATGGTGATGGGCCGGGTGCGTCACCGTGATGCGGGAGCGGCGCTTTTTGCTAAAGCTTTCGTGCGTTCCAGCTTGGCGAATCGCACGAAGTCATCCAGCATTCCGGCTGCGACCTTGCTGCGATGGGCAAGCGTCATGAAATTATGACACATGCCTGGATAGACTTTGTGCGTGACCAGCACGCCTGCGCTGCGCAGTAGCGCGGCATATTCCGCAGAATCGTCGCGCAGCGGGTCGCACTGCGCTGCCGCGATGAATGCGGGTGGCAGGCCGGACATGTCATCACTGAAACGCAAGGGACTTGCCGCAATCATCGCCTCTTCATCGGGGAAATAAGCCTGGTTGAACGATTTCATGACGTCGATGTTGAGGATGGGGCCGGCGCCGAACTGGCGGTGTGAAAGCTTTTGCGCAGCGGTCACGCCGGGAAAATCGAGCACCGGATTGATCAGGCCCTGCCAAAAAAGCGTATCGCCAAGCAAAGCATGGTGTCGCTGTGCCATGAGTGCGGCGAGGTTACCTCCCGCCGAATCCCCCGCGAAAGCGACGCGTGCGCAGACCCCCAATGCGTCGACATTCTTCAAGGCCCAGACCAACGCATCTTCGCACTGCTCCAACGCGACAGGATAGGTATGTTCGGGCGCCAGGGCATAGTCGAGCGAAAGAAACGCCATCTCCGTTCCCAAGCTGAACTCGTGCATGATCTTGTCCAGGCAATCGAGGTCGCCCACCATGAACCCTCCGCCGTGCATATAGAGGACGAGCGGCACCGCAGCAGCGGTGGCAGGGCTATACAACCGCGCGGCCATTTCGCCATGCCGCGTTGGAATGGCCAGATCCGTGGTGACTGCGCGTGCAAGAGGCTCACCCTGATCGGCCAGCAATTGGCAATAGAGCTCGCGAAATTGAGCCGTCGTCAATCCCGGTTTACCCATGACCTCATCGAAACGTGTAGCGTGATACGCAATATCCGGATCCAGAGCGGGAATTTCAAGCGACATTTGTTCAACCAATCTCATAAAAGTGAATGATTATTTCCGACCCAACGAAGCGACCGACTCCAATATGAGCCTTGGTTGAAAGCCATTTATACTTTTCACTACTTGTGAAAAATTGCGGAAGAGTCCGAAAGTATGTTTGATCCAGGCTAGCGCCGCCTTTGGCCGTGATCTCCTCGAAGATCGCTTCATCGGAATGGCCAACTCCGCGGTTGTACACCTCGATCACGACACCATCGTTCGTGAGAACGGGATAGCGCGCATCGAGCCGAAAGATGCCATCGATATTGGTAGACCAGTCGCCACCACCAGGTTGCACGCTCGCCTCGATGTTCGGCCCGATCAACGTGCCTCCACTGACCGGGGTGAACTCACGCAGCACTGGGCCATCTTGCTCCACCATGGCCCGATGACCGATTGCTGCGCACAATTCGGCCACGAAATGCAAGGCGGGCGGATGGAGCGGTTCCACTTTGTATCTCGTCATAGCTTTGGATCGTCCAGCAATTGTCTGCCTGCGATCATAAGTGGCAACGTCAGCTCGTGCTTGCTCCAACCTGCCAATGTCTGGTCTTAGCCCGCCAGGCGGACATCCGGCTCATAAAAGCGGGACCTGGCAGCGTGCTCTGAAATCGCTGGGTGTCGTTCCATATGTCTTGCGGAACATCCGTGAGAAATGGGAGACATCCTTGAAGCCGGTCTCGAACGCGATCTGCGTGATGTTGGCAATGGGCCGGGCCAGGCGTTTGCGGGCAACATCGAGCCGGCACGACCACAGCCAGCGATCCGGCGTGGTCCCATTGCGCGCAAACAGGCGGTAGAGTGAGCGATCGGAAAAGGCGAATTCGCGCGCAATCTCGTGGACGCCAACCCGGGTGACGCCAACATGCGCCATAACCCAATTGCGCATTTCCTCGAGCAACTGCCTTTCGCAATCGAGCGAACTCTGCTGCTGCAGCTCCAATGAGGCTGACAGCAGATCGGACAGAACCTGATAGGCCGTTCTCGCCGTGAAGTGATCGGGTTCGGCCGGCTTGAGCAACAGATCGATCGTACCTGCCAGCAAGCTACTGACGCCCGATCCCTTTCTGATCACGTTGTGCAGCGGGTTGAGACCACGATTCTCCAGAGTCTCCACCACGTGCCGTGGGATGCCGAGCGCCATGAAGCGGCACAGGCCATCGCTTTCCAACGAGCTCTTGAGCGAAGGATCGACGATGACGATCTCGCCAGGTTGCGCCCGAAATTCCATTCCGGCCTCACGGCAAAAGGCAGTTCCGGCTTTCTGCTGGACCAGGAACACCATATCACCCCAGTGCGCATTCAGCGCGCCCGCCTGCCGTTCGATCTTGATTCCGTTCAGATGAGCCGTGAAGGCCAAACCCATGCAGGATTTTCGCCACTCCACGCCGTATGCCGGCTTGCCCACGCCCACTGGGCGCACCCCCACCGGCCCGAACCGCTTTAATATGCGTTGCTCGATGCTGAGCACCCGGGGCCGTTCCAGGTCCAGGACGCTGCTTTCCACGGCATACCGACTTGCCATGCGTCACCCAATCCCGTTGCAATGTTGCTGCTGCAGAATGTGACATCAGTGCGGGTCGGGCAAGCCCCCCGGTGCAACGCAACTGCGGCTAGGACCTCGCTGCCAATCTGTTGCACGTGAGTGCCACCAAAAGCGCTACCACCGTCACTTCAGGGCTCAACCCATGCTAAGATGAGTTTATTAGGCAATTGATATTGAGACTTTTTATTTTGTGATTCCGTTCGTTCAACTACCCCTTGCCGAGAGCTGCAGTTCATTTCCGTCACATTGACTTGCGCCAGCAACGCCCCGCATTTTTGCCCCAGCAGTCGCGACCAACGCCTGCAAGCAACAGAGATTGCATAAAGCAATGAGGGGGGTACTGATGTTCACTCGCAAGCGGCTCTTCACCATTTTGCTCGGCAGCGCTTCAGCCGCAATGCCGGCAAGCGGTGCCTTGGCGCAGCCGGCAAACACCGATAGCGCAGGCCAGTCATCACCAGGACAGACGACCACCGCCGCAACCTCCGGCGCGCCGGGCGAAATCGTGGTTACTGCACAACGGCGCAGCGAAAGCATCCAGAAGGTGCCGATCAGCATCAGCGCCTACACCCAGCAGACCCTGGACCGGCAGGGCGTACGCGACATCCAGGATGTGGTGCGTCTGACTCCGGGGCTGGATTTCAACCGTGGTGGGCCACAGAACCTGACCAACATCTCGATCCGCGGTATCCGCTCCAACGGCGGCGCAAGCACCACGGGGATCTATCTGGACGATGTGCCGATCCAGTCGCGTCGCGTTGGCTACGCCGGGGGATCGCCCTTCCCGGAAACCTTTGACCTCGAGCGAGTGGAAGTGCTGCGCGGGCCGCAGGGCACGCTGTTCGGCGCAGGATCCCAGGGCGGCACGATCCGCTTCATCACGCCACAACCGCCGCTGTCGGGCGAATCTGCCTATGGCCGCGCCGAAGTGAACTCGGTTAAGGGCGGCGGTGTCGGGTTCGAAATGGGCGCCGCCTATGGCGCAGCGCTGGTGGAGGACAAGATCGGCTTTCGCGCCAGCGCGTGGACGCGCCAGTCCGCCGGTTGGGTCGATCGCGCCAATCCACGCACCGGCGCGATCATCAAGCCCGATGCGAATACCGGCGATACCTTCGCTGGCCGGTTTGCCCTCACGCTGGCCCCTGCCGAAACGGTCAAGTTGACCGCATCGATCTATTATCAGCGCCAGCATAGCGATGATACCTCGGCCTATTGGAATATCCTGTCCGATCCGTCGCAAGGCAAGTTCATCAACGGCAACGAGATCGCCGCGCCGACGACCGACAGGTTCTATGTCCCTTCGCTTTCGGCAACCATCGACCTGAGCGACAAGATCGGCCTGATTTCCGTCAGTTCCTACCTTCACCGTGATCAGGACATCGTGGCCGACTATACGCAGTTGCAGCGCGCGATCGTGTTCGGAAACCCCATCCCGCCTGCAGGTGCCGCGGCACCCTCGATGTTCCACAACAGCCAGCGCAGCTTCACGCAGGAAGTGCGCCTGCAATCGACCGCAAGCGGTCAGCGCCTGCGCTGGGTGCTCGGCGCATTCTACCAGAATTCCAAGCAGAACGCGACGCAGTTCGTGCGCGATCCTACGCTTGAAAGCGAATTCCAGGCCGCGACCGGATTGCCGTTTTCCGCCGTGTTCGGCATTCCCGTCCTGCCCGGTGGGCTGATCTACTATCAGGATCCGTTCAAGACCGTCGACAAGCAGATCGCAGGATTTGGCCAGGTTGATTTCGACATTCTCGACAAGCTGACCGCTACGGTGGGTTTGCGCGTGGCCTCTGCCAAGTTCTCGTTCCTGACGAGCGTCGGCGGTCCTTTCGGCGGGGTGCCGTTTACGGATTCCGGCAAGCAAAGCGATTCGCCGGTTACGCCGAAGTTCGGCCTGGAGTATCGATTCAGCCCTTCGAATTCCGTCTATGCCTCGGCAGCCAAGGGTTTCCGCGTCGGCGGCTCCAACGCGCGCCAATTGTCGCCCTGCCAGGCGCAGCTCAATGCGCTAGGCCTGGGCGGAATCAACCCTACCACCTACCAGTCTGACTCGGTGTGGAGTTATGAGGTTGGCAGCAAGAATCAGACCGCTGATCGCCGGCTTACGCTCAATGCCAGCCTGTTTTACGTTAAGTGGAACAATATTCAGCAGTTCGTCACGCTTTCAACCTGCGGCGGCGGCTTCATCGCCAATCTTGGGCGTGCGGAGAACAAGGGTTTCGACCTGCAAGCCGCATTCACGCCGTTCGATGGCCTGAACCTGGGCGCGTCGGTCGGCTACACCAATGGTGAATTCAAGGACACGGTCTATGCCGCTGCTCCGCAGATCGGCGCCTCGGCCGTTTCTGCGGGCGACCGACTGCAGGGTTCACCCTGGCGCATCGCCATCAATGCCGAATACCGGTTCGCTCTGTCGGAACGGAACGAAGCCTATGGCCGCATCGACTACCAGTATGCCAGCCGCGAATCCGATCGCGTTGCGCAGCGTAATCCCGCCAACGGCCTGAACTTCGTGCCATTCTACTATGGTGCGCCGGAAACCCATTTCGTGACGGTGCGTGCCGGCGTGAAGATGAGCGCATTCGACCTCTCAGTGTTTGCCGACAACCTGTTCGATACCAAGACCGCGCTCGATGGCCAGAATCTGGTCGGCTCGCCGCTCACCCGCTTCTCCGGCTTCCGCCCCAGAACGATCGGCCTGACTGCCACGGCGCGGTACTGACGGCATGGCCTGCCGCATTGCGCATCATCCGACACACCAGATGCAGGACCAGACCATGAAGAATGTGCGCCATTCGATACGACGCTTGACACTTGCAATGGCCGCCACTGCGCTCGGCGCGCCCAGCCTGGTTGCGGCAAAAGCCCCTGTGCCCGCCCCTCAGGCGGCCGACCTTGTCCTGCGCAATGGTGCGATCTACCTCGTCGAACCGGAGCGCAAATGGGCACAGGCCTTGGCGGTAAAGGACGGTCGCATCATTGCGCTGGGCACCGACCGCGACATCGCCCGCTTCACCGGCGCAAAGACGCACGTGGTTGATCTTCAGCAGCGCATGGTAATGCCCGGCCTGATCGATGGCCACGTTCACCTGTCCACCGCAGCTGCCGAGCTCCAGATCTACAACTGCGTCTTTTCTGCCTACGGTGATTTTGACGCGGTCATCGCCAGCGTGCGGGCTTGTGCAGCCAAGGTTCCGGCGGGCGAATGGATCCTTGGCCAAAGCTGGGGCAGCGGCCTCTATGGCCGCCTCGCCGATGCAAAGTCGCTCGCACTGCTCGACCAGGCGAGCGGCGATCATCCCGTGATGCTGCGCAATGACAGCATTCACGATCGCTGGGTCAATTCCAGGGCACTGGCGATTGCCGGGATCAGCGCCACTACGCCCGATCCGGAGAATGGCAAGATCGGCCGCGATCCTGGCACTGGGGCGCTCAATGGCCTGCTGCTTGAAAGTGCCACCAGCCTTGTGGAAAGGCATGTTCCCGCGCTTGTTACAAAAACGGATGTCGAACAGGAAGCAGACGCGCTGCAGGTTGGGGTGCGCTATCTCAATTCCCGGGGCGTGACGGGGTTCGACGATGCCGGTGTCGTCTTCGGCAACAGCCATTTCTCCGATGCGCGCGCCTACAAGGCGCTGGATCAGCGCGGCACCCTGACCGCCCATGCCGCGCTTTCGATGCTGATCGATCCCGACAAGCCAGACATCGATGAGATTTACAGTCATCGTGCCGAGATCAATTCCGCCACCCTCAGCATGAATTTCGCAAAGATTTTCGTGGATGGCGTGATGGTCAGCCATACGGCGGAATTTCTCGAACCCTACTTGCCGGACGCCGCCCACGGCGCGGATTTTCGCGGCACCACAAAAATGTCTGCCGAACGGTTGGCGCAACTGGTCACCGCCCTTGATGCACGGGGGATCTCGGTCAAGATGCACGTCGCTGGGGATGGCTCGGTCCGCATGGCGCTTGATGCCATCGCCGCCGCGCGCAAGGCCAACGGGGCTGGCGGGCCGATCCACACGCTGGCCCATGCCGGGTATATCGCCGGAAGTGATATCGACCGCGTGCGCCAATTGCATGCGGCAATCGATGCCTCGCCCACGGTGTGGTACCCGGGGCCGATCCTGACTGGCACCGAGGCAGTGATCGGCAAGGAACGCGCAGACCACTACTGGCCGTTCCGCACGTTCGTTGCGCACGGGGTACTGGTGGCGGGTGGGACCGACTGGAAGACGCTACCTGGCGAATTCTCCGACCTGTGGGACGGAATGCAGGGAATGGTCACGCGGCGCAATCCCACCGGCGCGGCGCCTGGCGCTCTCTGGCCGGAACAGGCTGTCGACGTTGGAACGATGATCCGCTTCTACACGCTCAATTCGGCCAAGGCGCTGGGGATCGATCAGCGCACAGGTTCGATCTCGGTCGGCAAGCTTGCTGACTTCGTCGTGCTCGACAAAAACCTGTTCAAAATTCCGGCAGACACCATCGCCAAAACCAACGTGGACATGACCTTCTTCGGCGGGAAACTGGTATATGAACGCGCAAAGAACTGACATCGCAGTCGCAGGCCTGCGCCACGTCACAGCGGGTTTGCTGGCTTTCGGCGGCTGCCTTGTGGCATCGACGCTGGCGATGGCAGCCGCTCCCGACGCAGATCCAGCCGGCCAGGCGACAGCGGAGTGGCTGGCCGCTATCAATCGGGGCGATTATGCGACTGCCGCAGCCACGTTCAGCGACGACGCGGCGGTGATGGGCCCGGCGGGGCCAATCTGGTTCGGCCCGGCCGAAGTCGCACAGAGCATTGCGTACTTGACGAAAAGCCCTGGCTTCCATGTGGATTTCACCCCGGAGAGGTCGGGTCTGTCACGCGACGGCGAGATCGGATTTGTTGTTGGGCACAGCGCTATCAACGCGCCCGGCCCGGGCACGACGCGCCACGTCACCAGGCAGCGACTGCTGCTGATCTGGCGAAAAGATGCCGCCGGCCAGTGGAAGTGCCTGTTCGACGTGGTGCTGGGCCGCCCAGACTAGGGCAACAGCGCCTGAACGCAATACCCGCGTGGGCACGCGCAATTTCTGTAAGCACGGCAATTTCTGTAAGCACGACAGGCGAATCGCTTTGCCTGGGCGCGCCGGCTCCCTGTTCCAGCAAGCGGTCGTGCTTGCAGGCCATTCTTGACTGTCCTTCGCCTCCTGTCCTGCGCTTGCCGTAGCGACGGAGGCGTCTTCATAAGTGAAGCAGGCGCTTTGCCATCGCGAAAAAGGCTTGGAATAGCGCCGTTCTAACCGCTCCCATGCCATCGGCCACGCCCTTCTGCGCGAGGCGCGCAGCGCCCGTCATCGGCACGTACCACCCCTGCAAGCTGCGACCGATGCAGCGATAGCGCGCGATCTCCACCGCGCCAAATTTCGACTACAGTCGGGTTTTGGCGTATGATATGCGGTGGTGGAGGGTGGATAGCAGCATTTTGGCTCTTTACAAATCGACGACAGTCTGGCGTTATCCGACCGGTCGGACAATTTAGAAAAGGCCTCAACGGCCGTCCATGGGGGATTTCATGTTGGTAATGGCAATCCGTTCCCGGCGCCTGTCGAGCGCCCTTCTGGCTTCCGGTTTCATCGCGGCACCAGCCCTTGCCCAGGCGGCGCCAGACGCTGTGGCCGCCCATGCCGGCGATAGCGGCGAGATCGTCGTCACCGCGCAAAAGCGCGAGCAGTCGGTCCAGAACACCAGCCTGGCCGTCACCGCCCTGGGCGGGGCCGCGCTGGCATCGGTCGGCCGCCAGGACGTGACTGCCCTGGCCGGCCAGGTCCCCAGCCTCCAGGTCAACCAGTACAGCCCCACGATCACCGTCTTCAATATCCGCGGCGTCTCGCAAAACGACTTTGCCGATTCCCAGGAAGCACCGATCGCCTTCTACAACGACGAAGTCTATGTCGGTGCGCTCGGCGCGATCAGCGGGCAGACCTTCGATCTCCAGCGCGTGGAGATCCTGCGCGGGCCGCAGGGCACCCTGTTCGGTCGCAATGCTACCGGTGGCCTGGTCCAGATCGTCACTGCCAAGCCGACCCGCCAGTTCGAGGGCTTCGGCACGCTGACCATCGGCAGCTATGGCCAGGTCGCCACCGAAGGCGCGGTCAGCGGCCCGCTGAGCGATCATGTCCGCGCCCGCCTGGCGTTCACCAGCAACTATCACGGCGGCTACATCAAGAATGATATCGGCCCCAACCGCGGCGGCAGCAAGTTCTACGGCGGCCGCTTCCAGATCGAGAGCGATGTCGGCGAACAGGGCACCTTGCGCCTCAAGGTGCAATACCTGCGCAACGATCACGAGCGCAGCTCGGGCGCCTACAGCCACGTCGCGCTCGGCGTCAACGCCGATGGCCTGGGCTATGCCCTGCCGGCCAATCAGAACTTCTGGGGCACCTGCAACGGCTGCGACGCGGTGGGGTATCGCGATGCCGACGGCAACCCCTTCACCATTTCGTCCAACACCGACCCGCGCTTCGACCGCACCTACTGGAGCGCCACGCTGCGCTACGAGCAGAAGATCGGCGACGTCGACCTCGTCTCGATCACCGACTACCAGAAGCTCAAGAAGAACTACGGCGAGGACTCGGA
This sequence comes from Novosphingobium sp. 1529, assembly GCF_040544855.1. Lineage (NCBI taxonomy): Bacteria > Pseudomonadati > Pseudomonadota > Alphaproteobacteria > Sphingomonadales > Sphingomonadaceae > Novosphingobium > Novosphingobium sp. 1529. The sequence goes on along the minus strand of NZ_JBEPKW010000013.1, from coordinate 36,779 downwards.
CATCGGGCCGACCTCGGCCTTCAACTATACCACCGCCCAGGATCTCTACCAGCTCTCCCAGGAACTGCACCTCTCGGGCAAGACCTCCCGCCTGCAGTGGCTGGTCGGCGCCTATGGCATGAAAATCCGCACCGACAACGCCTATGTCGCCGACCTGGCCCAGTCACTCAATCTCGTGACCCATTACGGCGGGCGCCAGAATACCGAAAGCCTCGCCGTGTTCGGCCAGGGCGAGTACGAATTCTCGCCGCTGGTCCACTTCATCCTCGGCGCGCGCTACAGCTGGGACTGGAAGGATTACAACTTCGCTCTCACTGCCTTTGACGGCGCCGGGAACAACCAGGGCACCCAGGCCTTCAACCCCACGCTCTACCCCGCGCTCGCCCGCGAGACCTTCGGCAACTATTCGCTCAAGGCCCAGTTCGACATCCGCCCCGCCAACAACGTCCTGCTCTATGCCGGCGTCAACCGCGGCACCAAAAGCGGCGGCTTCGGCGTCCAGGCCTTCCCCGGCTTCGATCCCAGCACCCTGCCCTATGGCCAGGAAGTCCTCACCAACTACGAGGCCGGCTTCAAGACCCAGCCCCTGCCGGGCATGACTTTCAACGGCTCGATCTTCCACTACGACTACAAGAACTACCAGGCCTTCACCATCGTCGGCCTCTCCCAGTTCATCACCAACCGCCCGGCCCGCATCAACGGCGTCGAACTCGAACTCGGTGCCCACCCACTCTCCGGCCTCTCGCTGCAGGCCTTCCTCACCTACCTCGATACCAAGGTGCGCAACATCACCCTGCCCGCAGGGCGCGTTACAGACCGAGTCATGCCCCAGGCACCGCGCTGGAGCATCGGCGGGCGCATCCAGTACCAATTCCCCGTCGGACCAGGCGACATCTCGCTCCAGACCGACTGGAAATACGACGACGTCCAGTACTTCTCCACCTTCAACGCACCCATCGATCGCGAACCGCAGCGCGTCGTCGGCAATGCCCGCGTCGCCTTCAAGACCCGCGACACACACTGGGAAATCGCCGCCTTCGTCAACAACCTCACCGACAAATGGTACCGCGTCTACAACCTCGACCTCTCCGGCGCCCTCGGCCTCGGACAGCAGACCTTCGCTACGCCGCGATGGATCGGCGCTTCCATCTCATACAAATTCTGATCTCGAAAGGAACGCGACGATGCTTGCAAACACCACCATGCTCGTGACCGGCGCGGGAACCGGCATCGGCGCCGCTGTTGTGGCGAGCGCAATCGGGGCAGGCGCCAACGTGGTGCTGATGGGCCGTCGGCGCGCACCGCTGGAGGCTATCGCGGCGCCACATGGCGATCGTGCCGTGGTGGTGGAAGGCGACGCGGCCCGCGGAGAAAGCGTCCGCTCCGCCGTCGCTCTCGCCACTGCACGGTTTGGCGGTCTTGATAGCGTCGTCGCCTGCGCTGGAACGGTCGATGTGGGCCGCGTCGGCGACACCAGCGACGCGGTCTGGCGCGAGCAGTTGAGTACCAATCTTGATACAGCCTTCGTGACAGCGCGCGAATGCATTCCCACGATGATCGCGCGGGGCGGCGGCGCCTTCGTGTTCCTGTCCTCGCTTGCCGGGCTTCAGGCTATCCCGCAATCCGCAGCATACGTCGTTGCCAAGCATGCGATCATCGGCCTCGCCCGGTCTATCGCGGTGGATTACGGCGCTGAGGGCATTCGGGCCAACGCTGTCTGCCCTGGATGGGTGGAGACGCCGATGGCGGATTCCGAGATGCAGGTCGTGGCCGACCGCGATGGGATCACCTTGGCACAGGCCTATGCCCTGATGTCGGCGGACGTACCGGCACGCCGCGCAGCCAAGGCCGAAGAGATTGCCAGCTTATGCTGCTATCTCGCCTCGCCCCGTTCCGCCTTCGTGAACGGTACTTACGTTACCGCCGATGGCGGAGCTTCGGCAGTCTGCGTACCCACGCTTCGGGGCTGATCCACTTTTTTCAAGGGAAACGATGTGTCGCTTCAAACCGATCGCCTAGGCTGGAAATCGATCGCGGGCCTTGGCGTGGCCATCGTGATCGCCGGCCAGTTTTCCGGCTGGAACTTCGGCTTGGCGTTCGGGTGGAGCAACATGTTCGTTGCCACCTTTGCCGTGGCCATACTCTATATCGGGTTGGCCCTTTGCGTGGCGGAGCTGTCCAGTACCCTGCCTGGTGCTGGTGGGCTCCAGATCTATTGTGAGACCGCGTTCGGACAGATGGTTGGCGCGCTCGTTGGCTTTTCGGTATTCCTGGCACTAGCGTTGGGCACGGGCGTCGCCAGCAATTTCGTTGCTTCGTACGTCCATTCGGTCTCTGGCCTGGGGGGCTGGCCGGTCAAGCTCACGCTGTTCACGCTGATCGTAGCAATCCACCTGTATGGCGTGGGCGAAGCGCTATGGATCACGCTGGCCGTAGGCGCGATTGCCACCCTCTCGCTCCTGCTGTTCGGCGCCTCGATGCTACCGTCGTTCAATGTGGCGCATCTGCTGCCCGCGGGCAGCCCTGGGTTGAGCGCAGCAGGCGTGTTCAGTTGCATCCCCTTTGCCGTGTGGCTGTTTCTGGGCGTGGAACAGGCGGCCACCGCGTCGGAAGAGACGCGCGACCCCCATGTCGCGATGCCCAAAGGGCTGATGAGCGCGATCGCAGTGTTGTTCGTCACGTCAAACACGGTTCTCTTGCTCGGTCCGGGCGGTGCAGGCGTCAGTGTGGTCGCCGGGGCCAGCGATCCGCTCTATGCCGCGATGGCCCAGGCGCCGCACGTCTATGGCAAGGCGCTGATGATGAAGATCGTAGGTATCGGCGCTATCACCGGCCTGGCCGCGACGTTCTTTTCGCTACTCTTTTCGGCATCGCGCCAACTCTATTCGATCGCGCGCGCCGGCTTCCTGCCGGTATTCCTGTCGGCGACCAATCGCCATGGCGCGCCTTACGTGGCGGTGCTGGCGATCGCCGCAATCGGCATTCCCGTTTCGATACTGCCGGCCGATATAGTCCTGGTGGGCGTCGTCCTCATGCTCAGCCTGACGTACGTGACGACGCTGGCGGCATTCATCGTCCTGCGCAGGCGCTTGCACGAGCGGCCCGTCGCCTTTCGCGTGCCCTGCGGCATCCCGGTCGCAGCCACGGTCCTGGTACTGGCCGTGCTGGTGCTGGTGGCCAGCGCGGTGCAGAGCAGCCGAATTCTTCCCACCCTCGCCGCCGTGATGGGGCTCTGCGGCCTAGCCATGGCCTGGCGCGTACGTCGCCAGCGCCATGCGCTGCTGCGCTCTCCCTCCTGAACGGGCAAATCGACAAGGCATATCACCATGGCATCTGAAACTGTTCTCGAACGCCGGCGCCGCGTGCTTGGCGAGCATAGCCTGCTGTTCTACGATACCCCCCTGCACATGGTGCGTGGCGAAGACGTGTGGCTCTACGATGCCGACGGCAAGAAGTATCTCGATGTCTACAACAATGTCCCGCAAGTCGGCCATTGCCACCCCCGCGTCGTGGCGGCGCTGTCGCAGCAGGCCGCGACGCTCAATGTCCACACCCGCTATCTAAACGAGCGCGTCCTCGATTATGCAGAGCGCCTGACGTCAAAGTTCGCGCCCGAACTGTCGCGCGCCATGTTCGTCTGTACGGGGACCGAAGCGAACGAGCTGGCGATCCGCATTGCCCGGCGCACGACCGGCAAACGGGGGATCATCGTCACCGACTGCAACTACCACGGCCACAGCACGATCCTGGCTGAGTTGACCACGGGCATTCCACAGGCCGAGCCGTTTCCCGACTATGGGCGAACGATCAGCATCCCCGACATGCTGCGATCACCGCTCAGCGAAGAAGAGCTGCTGCGCCAGCATTTGGCGCAGGTCCAGGAAGCGATCGCGTCGCTCGATGCTGCTGGCTTTGGCGTTGCCGCGCTGTTGGTCGATACGCTATTTTCGACCGAAGGCCTCCCTGTGGTTCCGCAAGGGTATCTCGAAGCGGTGGTCAAGCTGGTACGCGAGGCCGGTGGCCTTGTCATTGCCGATGAAGTGCAGCCCGGCTTTGCCCGCATGGGCGATGCGTTCTGGGGGCACCAGCATTATGCCTTCACCCCCGACATCGTCACGATGGGCAAGCCTATCGGCAATGGGCATCCGATGGCCGCACTGGTGACGCGCCCCGATATCGCCGATCCGTTCTGCGCGCAGTCGATGTATTTCAACACCTTCGGCGGCAACCCCGTATCTGCTGCGGTAGGGCTCGCCGTACTCGACGTGATCGATGATGAAGGCCTGCTGCAAAACGCGCACGATCTGGGCAGCTATATCCGCAAGGGACTGGAATACCTTCAGGACCGGCACGAGTTGGCAGCGCATGTTCGCGGTCGTGGCCTGTTTTTCGGCATCGAACTGCTCCGCGATGGCGTCGCTGCCGCTGCAGAAACCAAGACGCTGATCAACACGATGGTCAATCTGGGCGTGCTGGTGAGCCGCATCGGGCCCGAAGGCAACGTTCTAAAAATGCGGCCGCCGCTCACTTTCCGGCGCGAGCACGCCGACACCCTGATTGCCGCGCTCGACCGCGCCTTCGCCGAACTTTGAAAGGCACACCGATGTCCGACATGCAATTGATCGACCCGGTTGCGCAAGAACGCGCGCTCTACGCCCTCGCGCAGGCGGCGCTGGACCACTGGCCGGGCACCTACAGCGATCTTACGCTGATCAAGTACCGCGAGAATGCGGTCTTTTCCGCCATGCGCGATGGGGTGACCAAGATCGCCCTGCGCGTTCACCGCTTGGACTATCACAGCGATGCCTCCCTACGGTCCGAATTGCAATGGGTGCGCTGCTTGGCAGAGGCAGGCCTGGGTGTACCCGACATCCTGCTGACCACGGGCGGCGAAGAATTCGCGCTTGTAGCGACACCTGATTTGCCACAGCCACGCCAAGTCGACATGCTGGGCTGGCTGAATGGCAAACCGATCGGCTCGATCGAACTGGGCCTTGACGGCACACCCGAACAGCAGGGCGCGCTTTACCACGCAGTCGGCATCCTGGCTGCGCGCTTGCATCAGCGAACCAAAGCGTGGCCTCTCCCGGCAGGCTTTACCCGCCATGCCTGGGACCATGAAGGCCTGATCGGTCCACAACCGTTCTGGGGCCCATTCCTCGAACTCGACGGCCTGACCCCGTTTCACCGCGCCAAGATCCTCCGGGCCGTCGAAGAAAGCCGGCTCGAGATGGAGCGCTACGGCAGGTCGACCGAAAACTTTGGCCTGATCCACGCAGACTTTGTCCCCGAGAACATCATCGTCAACGATGGCAGGCTGCATCTGATTGATTTCGACGATTGCGGCTTTGGCTGGTATATGTTCGAGATCGCGACGGCGCTCTATTTTCACATCGGCACGCCGAATTTCCACGTTTTGCGGGATAATATGATCGCTGGTTATGCGTCTGTCCTGCCGCTGAGCGATGCTGATTTGCGCATGATCGAGGTGTTCCTGTTCCTGCGCAGCACCACGTACCTAGGGTGGGTGCACACCCGTTCGGAAACAGAAACGGCGCGTGAAATGAAGGACTATTTCATCGAGCGGACAATGCTCCTGGCTGACGCGCTGCTGTAGGCGCGCTGCCGGCATTTGTTTGCAGCAAGCCGCTGCGGCACACGACCAGGAGACATTGGGTCCACCAGTTGCGTGCCGCAGCGGCTTTTTTGCACAAAAATAGCGGGGACGGATTTCTCCGTCCCCGCGTGAAACGCCGCTTCTCCCCCGTCAGAGGACGAGCGTGGTCACCTTTTCCTCGGTGCAGGCCTCAATCCCGCTGATGCCGAGTTCCCGGCCTATGCCGCTGGTCTTGAAGCCGCCCCACGGCAACGCCGGATCAATCGTGGCCCAGCCGTTGACGGATACCGCGCCGGCGCGAACTTGCTTGGCAAGACCGAGTGCGCGCGACACGTCCTTTGTCCAGAGCGTAGCGGCGAGACCATACTTGGTCCCGTTAGCGCGGGCGATCGCTTCTTCGTCACTGTCGAAGGGGATGATGCACCCCACCGGGCCAAAGATTTCCTCACTGACGATGGCCATATCGTCGGTGACTGAATCGAACACCGTCGGGCGGTAGAAATAGCCCTGGTCCTGCGCGAACGCGCCCCCCGTCACCATGCGGGCACCGGCTGCAAGACCACCCTGCACATAGCGATCGACGCGTTCGAATTGACCCTTCCCGGCCAGCGATCCCATCTGGACCTGACCACTCGTGGGATCGCCCACCGTTACCGCACCCGCTGCAGCGGCAAAGGCTTCGGTGAACCGGGCGACAAGGCTGCGATGCACAAGGATGCGCGTGCCTGCTGCGCAGACCTGGCCCTGGTTGAAGAACAGGCCCATCGCGCACCCCTGGACCGCAGCATCGAGATCGGCATCTTCACAAAGAATCTGCGGTGACTTACCGCCCAGTTCGAGCGCGACGCGCTTGAAGTTCCCGGTAGCCGCCCGCATGATCACGGCGCCGGTTTCAGGACTGCCGGTGAAACTGATCTTGTCGACATCGGGATGCTCGCTGAGCGCAGATCCGGCAATGCCGCCCAACCCAGGCACGACATTGACCACACCATCGGGAAAGCCAGCCTCGCGAACCAACTGGGCCAAGCGCAGCGCTGAAAACGGCGTCTGCTCTGCCGGCTTGATCACGCACGTGCAGCCAACGGCAAGCGCAGGCGCCAGCTTCCACGCCAGGATCATCAGCGGCGTGTTCCAAGGCACGATCATGCCGATGACACCGACCGGTTCGCGCGTCACGAAAGAATGCGTCTGGCGGCCGAAGTAGCCCGCTGTCGGCACGACGCGACCTTCCAGCTTGTCCGCCCATCCGGCGTAGTACCGGAACGTGGCAATGGCATTGGGCAGGTCAAGCATCTGCGTCTCGATCGCGGGGCGGCCGATGGAATGGGCATCCATGTCGCCCAATGCCTGGGCCTCGCGTTCCACCAGTTCCGCGAGCTTGAGCAGCAGCGCGCCGCGCTGCGCGCCGCTCATCGCCGGCCAAGGACCAGATTCAAACGCGCAGCGTGCCGCAACCACAGCGCGATCCACGTCTTGCGCCGATGCCGCCCCGACCCGCCCCACGATCTTGCCGTTGGCCGGGCTGATCACGTCGAGCGTTGCGGCGTTTTCCGCAGAAATGTCCTGCCCCTCGATGAAGAGCGTGTTCCAATCCCACATTGTCTTGCCTTTCAGTCCTCGGCCACGAACAGCGTGACCTTCCCATCCGCGAAATTGGCCAGGTCCTTGCCGGCCACGCGGTTTTCCGGCGAGGCCATGGCCGCGTCAAAGGCCGCACGATCGGCAAAAACCATTTCAGCGATCATATGGATGTCGCCCTCTCCCATCAGCCGCGTGGTGATGCGGGTGATGCGCAGATTTACCAGGCCCGGCACGCGCCGAACCAGCGGGGCATGGACGCCGCGATAATGCTCCTCAAACGCGGCTGGATCGCCGGGCGTATGATAGACCGCGACAAGTTTCACTGACATTTTCTCTCTCTCCCATGCAGGCTTGCGCCCTCAAGCCCGGCTGCGGTTGTCGATAACGCGGGCAGCCTTGCCCTCAAAGCGAGCGATCGAACCTGGCTTGCACATCCGAATCTTGGTCGAGATCCCAATCATGGTTTTGATATGGTGAGCCAATTCGACGACGGCTGCCTGCTGCTGCGCCTCGTCGACACGCGCCCGCGGTTCGACGTGCAGCATGACGACGTCGAGGCGACCGGGGCGATTGATCTCGATCTGGAAATGCGGGGCGAGCACCGGGACCTTGAGAATCTGTTCCTCGATCTGGCTGGGGAAGACGTTGACCCCACGAATGATCAGCATGTCGTCCGAACGGCCGGTGATCTTCGCCATGCGGCGCATTGGGCCGACTGATCCGGGCAGCAGCCGCGTGATGTCGCGCGTGCGGTAGCGGATGATCGGCATGGCCTGCTTGGTCAGCGAGGTGAAGACAAGTTCGCCTTCCTCCCCGTCGGGCAGCACTTCACCCGTGTCCGGATCGATGATCTCGGGATAGAAATGGTCTTCCCAGATCGTCGGACCGTCCTGCGTATGGGCGTATTCCTGCGCCACACCCGGCCCCATGACTTCGGAAAGACCATAGATGTCGACAGCGCGTAGCCCGGCGCTGCGCTCGATCTCGCGGCGCATGGCGTCGGTCCACGGCTCAGCCCCAAAAATCCCGGTCTTGAGCGAGGTTTGCGCCGGGTCAATCCCGCGTGCCTTCATTTCATCGATCAGCGTCAGCATGTAGCTGGGCGTGACCATGATGATGTCAGGCTGGAAATCCTGGATCATCTGGATCTGCTTTTCAGTCTGCCCACCCGACATGGGAATGACGGTGCAGCCCAGCGCTTCGGCGCCGTAATGGGCGCCAAGCCCGCCGGTGAAGAGCCCATAGCCATAGGCGACGTGGACCTTCATGCCCGGTCTGCCGCCAGCGGCGTGGATCGATCGCGCGACAAGGCCCGACCAGGTTACGATATCCTGCTCGGTATAGCCTACCACCGTCGGCTTGCCCGTCGTCCCTGATGACGCGTGAACGCGCGAAACTTCCTCAATCGGCAACGCAAAGAAGCCAAAGGGATAGCATTCGCGCAGATCTGCCTTGCCCACGAATGGAAACCGCGAAAGGTCCTCCAGCGCAACAAGGTCATCAGGGGTGACGCCAGCCGCTTCGCACTTGCGCCGGTAGGCAAGATTGCCATTCCAGGTGTGACGCAAGCTCTGCTTCAGGCGATCGAGTTGCAGGGCGCGCAGTTGCGCAAGGTCCAGGCGCTCGTTGGCGAGCAGCTCGTTTTCATCTACGCGTGCCATCAGATCGCATTCATCGTCAGGAGTTCATAGGAAGCAACGACTTCGTCTTCCGAATTCGTCACGGTAACGGCCCAGCGCACCTCGCCCATTTCCGGTGTACGGGGCGACTTGGACTTGACGGTCAGCACCACCTTGATGCTCTCGCCCGGCTTGACTGGCTTGACGAAACGCAGGTTCTCGAGGCCGAAATTGGCCAGTACCGGCCCCGGCGCGGCATCCACGAACAGCCCGGCGGCGAAGGAAAGGATCAGATACCCGTGGGCGACGCGGCCGCCGAAGATCGGGCTGGCGGCCGCAGCCACCTCGTCCATGTGGGCATAGAACAGATCGCCGGTGAAATGGGCGAAATGCTCGATGTCTTCGAGCGTGATGGTGCGCGATTCGGTCTGCAGGCTGTAGCCGGGCTCCAGTTCGCCATAGCGTTTGCGGAACGGATGGACATCGCCCTGGGGACGCGGCGCGCCGGGTAGCCACTTGCCCGCCACACGCGACAGGCTGCGCGGGCTACCCTGAACAGCGCTGCGCTGCATGAAGTGCTTGACGCCACGCACGCCGCCCATTTCCTCACCACCGCCAGCACGGCCTGGGCCGCCGTGGATCAGCATGGGCAAGGGTGAACCATGCCCGGTCGATTCGCGCGCACTGTCGCGGTCGATGATGACCAGGCGTCCGTGATAGGCACCAGCACCCAGCACGAATGCACGCGCGACATCGGGATCGTGGGTGAACAGCGAAATCGCCAGCGATCCCTTGCCACGGTTTGCCAGGGCCACGGCATCGTCGAGATCATCGTAAGGCATGATCGTCGCCACTGGGCCGAAGGCTTCGACATCGTGCACTACCTGCGCGGCCCATGGCGTATCGTGGCGGAACAGCAGCGGCGAGATGAATGCGCCGGCCGCCGGATTGTCGGCACGCGCCTCGACACTGTCGATAATGCCGAACACCAGGTCCGCCTCACCTGCAATGGCGCGTGCACTGCGGCGCACGTCATCGACCTGTCGCGCACTGACCAGCGCCCCCATGGTGACGCCTTCGATCGCCGGATCGCCGACCACGACATTGGCCAGCCGCGCCTTGAGGGCTGTCTCGACCGCGTCGATCAGCGCGCGCGGCGCAAAAGCGCGGCGGATAGCCGTGCACTTCTGGCCTGCCTTGACTGTCATTTCGCGCACCACTTCCTTGACGAAGAGGTCGAATTCCGGCGCATCGGGCGTGGCATCGGGGCCCAGCACCGAGGCGTTGATAGAATCCTGCTCGGCAACGAAGCGCACAGATTCACGGCCGATAACCGGATGGTTCTTCAGCTTGCTCGCCGTGGCCGCCGATCCGGTGAACGAGACGACATCCTGGCAAGTGAGATGGTCGAACAGATCACCAACCTCGCCGACGATCAGTTGCAACGCGCCGGCCGGCAGGCAGCCCGCGTCGATCATGATACGCACGGTTTGCTCGGCCACCTGCGCGGTGGCAGTGGCCGGCTTGACGATGACCGGTACGCCGGCAACAAGCGCGGGACCCAGCTTTTCCAGCATGCCCCATACCGGGAAATTGAACGCGTTGATCAGAACCGCCGCGCCCTGGAGCGAGGTATAGATGTGCTGGCCGATGAACGTGCCGGCTTTGCCGATTGGCTCGAAATCACCGTCGGTCAGGACAATGTCATCAGGCAGTTCCTTGCGCGCCTTGGACGACATGGTGAACAAGGTTCCCGCGCCGCCCTCGATATCGACCCAGCTATCCGTGCGGGTGGCGCCCGTCTCGGCGGAAAGGGCATAGAGCTCTTCCTTCCGCGCCATGATCGCCTGGGCAAGCTGCTTGACCATCAAGGCCCGCTGGTGAAACGTCATCGCCCGCAGGCCTTTTCCGCCGATGGTGCGAGCATGGTCCAGTATGGCAGCGAAATCGAGGCCATCGCTGCCGACAAGCGCGACGGTGTTGCCGCTGATTGCGCTGACCACCGGCCGGTCAGCGCGTGCACCGCGCACCCATGCATCGGCGACGTAGTTTTCGAGAATCCTGGTCATGGTAACTCCGAACGTAGACGGTTCACCGTCCGATGAAACGTGGCGCGCGCTTTTCCATGAAGGCCGAAACCCCCTCCCGGTAATCAGCGCTGAAGCCCAGCACGCGCATCAGATCGCGCTCGAGCGTGAGCGATTCGGTCAAGGTCCGCTCGAAGGAAGCCCGCAAGGCCCGCTTGGTTGCGGCGAGGCCGCGTGTCGGTCCTGCCGCGAGCCGCTTTGCCAACGCGAAGCCCTCGTCGGCGAGGTGCTCGTCATCGACGCATTTCCAGATCATGCCCCACGCCTCGGCCTTTTCCGCCGGCAATGGCTCGCCTGTCAGCGCCAACCCCAAGGCACGCGCCTGCCCGGCGAGGCGCGGCAGGATCCAGGTGCCCCCGGTATCGGGGATGAGCCCGATGTTGGCGAACGACTGGATGAACTTGGCGCTGCGCGCGGCAATTACGATATCGCACGCGAAGGCGATATTGGCCCCCGCTCCGGCGGCCACGCCGTTGACTGCGCACACCACCGGCTTTGCCATGCCGGTCAGGCGCTCAACCAGTGGCGCGTAGAAGGCCTCGACCGATTCGCCCAGATCGACGGGTGCACCGCCCGGTGCCACGGCACGATCGGACAGGTCTTGACCAGCGCAGAAGCCGCGGCCCGCGCCGGTCAAAAGAATCGCACGGACGCCATCGTCGGTAGCCGCACCAGCCAGCACTTCAGCCACTTCCCGGTGCATCAAGACATTGAAGCTGTTGAGCCGGTCCGGCCTGTTCAAGGTCAGGCAGCCAACGCCGTCGGCAACCTCGAAGGTGATCGTCTCGTAGGCCAAGGGCCGTCTCCCCACGTAAGCCGTTTTTTGATCTTTTAATAAGCTGCCCGGTCGGACAATTATTGGCAAGCGATATTTTTCACGCTACGCAGATCGCCATGACGACAGCGAACGAACACCCCGTCGCCGTGATCGGGGCGGGCACCATGGGCTCTGGCATCGCGTTCATCGCGGCCGCTGCGGGGCATCCCACCATTCTCATTGACGGACACGGGCCTGCCCTCGAGCGATCCCGCGCCACGATCGCCAAACTCTTGGCCGGCCAGGTCGAACGCGGGCGTGTTACCCCGCAAGCCGCAGAAACGATTGCCGCAAATATCACCTGGACAGACGATGTCGCTGCCGCATCGGGCGCCTTGCTCGCCATCGAGGCGATCGTGGAGGACGTCACTGCGAAAGAGGCACTGTTCAAACGTCTCGAATCGGTGCTCGCCCCTGATGCCGTAATCGCCAGCAACACATCATCGCTCTCGATCACCGCGCTGGCGCAGCCGCTGCGCCATCCGGAGCGTTTTGTCGGCCTGCATTTCTTCAACCCGGTGCCAGCCATGAAACTGGTCGAAGTCGTCGGCTCTGATGCCAGTGCGCCGGCCCTGCTGGACCGGCTCTGCGCCCTGATGCGAAGCTGGGGCAAGCACCCCGTGGTGGTCCGCGACGTGCCGGGGTTCATCGTCAACCGTGTGGCGCGGCCCTATTACGCCGAAGGGTTCACCGCTGTCGGCGAGGGGGAGGCGCCACACGCCGTCGATCGGCTGCTGGAGCAGGCTGGCGGGTTCCGCATGGGCCCGCTCGCGCTCTCTGACCTGATCGGTCACGACATCAACTACGCGGTCGCCTGCTCTGTCCATGCCGCGTATGATGGAAAGACTCGCTTCCGCCCCAGCGCAGTACAGGCGGCGCTGGTCGAAAGCGGAGCCTTGGGCCGCAAGACCGGTCGCGGCTTTTTCGACTATCCGGCGCAAACGGCCACGTCAGGCGATGCAGCGGTCCACGCTGGCGGTGATGTCACACGGTCGCTCCCCCTCATCCGGCATTCCGCCGCATCGCAGCTTGGCCCGCTGCTCGCGCGCCTAGCGGCTGTTGGCGTGAAGACCTCCGTGGATCCTCACCTCGACGACGAAACCCTACAGATCGGCAGTTTGACGGTCAGCCTTGGCGACGGACGCACGTTGGCGCAGCGCCCAGGCCTGGACGCACTGATCGATGCCCAGCGTGACCCGCATACCGCCACGGCGCTGGGGATCACCGCGCGCGACAACAAGGCGCTTGCCACCTTGGCCGCGCTGTTCCGCAACGCGAATATCACCGTCGTTTCGATTTCGGATCGGCCGGGTCAGCTCGTCCTGCGCACACTGGCACAACTCGCCAATGCAGCGTTCGACGCGGTGGCAGATGACGTCGCCGAAGCCGAGGGCATCGACACGGCCATGCGTCTTGGCGCCAATCACCCCGAGGGGCCGCTGGAATGGGCACGGCGCACCGGGCTCGATCGGCTCGACCATGTGCTTGGCAACATCGCACTGGCCAGCGGCGATCCACTCTACACGCCCTCCCGCGGCCTGGCGGCCGCGCGTCACGGATCGCACCCATGACCGATCCCCGCGCGATCGCCGAGGCGCTTTTCTCCGCAGAAGGAACCGGCGGCGCCTGGAACCTGCAAATTCTCGATGTCGCGGACGGATATGCGCGCGTCGCCATGCAGATCAGGCCGGATATGACCAATGGTCATGGCACGGTTCACGGCGGGATGACATTCGCGCTGGCCGATTCGGCGTTTGCTTATGCCTGCAACAGCCACAATGTGCGCACCGTCGGCCAAGCCGCGTCGATCGTCTATCTCGCGCCGGCCCGTGTCGGCGAGACGCTGATAGCCGAGGCGCAGATGGTTGCGCGGCAAGGCAGAAGCGGCGTGTGCAATGTGGTGATCACGGCCGAGGATGGCCGGGTCATCGCGACTTTCCAGGGTCAGTCCCGCGAAGTGGGCGGACCGCTAATCGAAGGATGATCCCATGACAGATGCATTTATCTGCGATGCTGTTCGCACACCCGTGGGCCGCTACGGTGGCAGTCTGGCGGCGGTGCGGCCCGACGATCTTCTTGCTGTGCCGCTACGCGCGCTGGCCGAGCGCACCCCTGCTATTGTTGATCACATCGACGACGTGATCATGGGTTGCGCCAACCAAGCCGGAGAAGACAATCGCAACGTCGCGCGCATGGCCGCCTTGCTGGCCGGCTTGGGCGAAAGCGCCCCCGGCACGACGCTCAACCGCCTGTGCGGCTCCGGCATGGATGCGGTCAGCTTTGCCGCGCGCTCGATCAAGGCGGGAGACGGCCACCTCTACATCGCCGGCGGCGTGGAATCGATGTCGCGTGCGCCGTTCGTGATGCCGAAGGCAGAGAGTGCATTTTCCCGCAGCAATGCAGTGTTCGACACGACGATCGGCTGGCGGTTCATCAATGCCCGACTCAAGGCCGAATACGGCGTCGATTCAATGCCGGAGACGGCCGAGAACGTCGCCGATCAGTTCGGTATCAGTCGCGAAGATCAGGACCGGTTCGCGGTCGAAAGCCAGCGGCGCGCGTCGCGTGCGCAGGCCAATGGCCGGCTTGCCAAGGAAATCGTGGCCGTCAGCGTGCCGGCGCGCAAGGGCGAAGCCGTTCTTGTCGACAAGGACGAGCATCCGCGCGAGACTTCGCTCGAAGCGCTCGCCCGCTTGCGCCCGATCGTTAGTCCAGACGGCACCGTAACGGCCGGCAATGCCAGCGGGGTCAATGATGGCGCGGCTGCCATCGTCGTCGCCAGCGGCGACGCGGTCGCGCGGTTCGGCCTCACGCCACGCGCGCGCATCCTGGGTTGCGCGGTGGCCGGTGTGCCCCCGCGGATCATGGGTATCGGCCCTGCCCCGGCCAGTCTCAAGCTGATGGAGCGGCTGGGCCTGCGGATCGCCGATTTCGATGTGGTCGAGCTCAACGAAGCCTTTGCCAGCCAGGGGCTGGCGGTACTGCGCCAACTGGGGCTTCCTGACGATGCCGACCACGTCAATCCCAACGGTGGCGCCATTGCGCTGGGCCACCCGCTCGGCATGTCCGGCGCTCGCCTGATCCTCTCCGCGACACAGCAACTCGCAGATTCCGGGGCGCGCCGCGCGCTTTGCACGATGTGTATCGGTGTTGGCCAGGGGATAGCCCTCGCCATCGAGGCAGTGTGATTGCCCAAAAGCGCAGATTTTAGTTGACCGTCCGGTCGATTAATTATAACCCATCACCGTGATTGGGGAGATGCAAGATGTATACGACAGAGCTCGGGAAGCCGCAGGTCGCCGTTGCCACCATGGAAGACCCCGCGCTGGTCGCTGCCTTTGAAGCGCGCGTGGCGGCCGATGAATTTATCGAGCCCAAGGACTGGATGCCCGATGCCTATCGCCGCACACTGGTGCGGCAGATCTCGCAACATGCGCACAGCGAGATCGTCGGCATGCTGCCCGAAGGCAACTGGCTGACGCGTGCCCCCAGCCTCAAGCGCAAGGCGATCCTGCTTGCCAAGATCCAGGATGAGGGTGGTCACGGCCTCTACCTCTACTGCGCCGCAGAAACGCTGGGCACCAGCCGCGAGGAAATGATCGACGCGCTGCACGCCGGCAAGGCGAAGTATTCGACGATCTTCAATTACCCCACATTGAATTGGGCGGATATCGGCGCGATCGGCTGGCTGGTTGATGGCGCTGCGATCATGAACCAGGTCCCGCTGCAGCGCACGTCATACGGTCCCTATGCCCGCGCGATGGTCCGGGTCTGCAAGGAAGAAAGCTTCCACCAGCGCCAAGGCTATGACCTGCTCCTCACCATGGTCAATGGTACGCCCGAACAGAAATCGATGGCGCAGGATGCTCTCAATCGCTGGTGGTGGCCCTCGCTTATGATGTTCGGCCCGCCCGACGATAATTCGCCCAACTCGGCGCAGTCGATCCGTTGGCGGATCAAGCGTGAAACCAATGACGAACTGCGCCAGAAATTTGTCGACGCCACCGTTCCCCAGGCCGAACTGCTGGGCCTGACCGTGCCCGATCCCGATCTGCGCTGGAACGAGGAACGCGGACACTACGATTACGGTGTGATCGACTGGGAGGAATTTTACGCGGTCGTGCGCGGTGAAGGACCCGTGGCCAAGGAGCGTCTGTCTGCCCGCCGCAAGGCATGGGACGATGGAGCCTGGGTGCGGGCCGCAGCCGACGCTTACGCGGCGAAGCATTCGGTCCGCGCCGCAGCATGATTGGAATCCAACTACTACGCCCGGTGGGAGAGTTGAACAATGTCGAGTGATTGGCCTCTGTGGGAGGTCTTCGTGCGAGCCCGTGGCGGGCTGGAGCATCGCCATGCGGGCTCCATCCACGCGCCAGACGCACAGATCGCTGTGCGCCACGCCCGCGACACCTACACCCGGCGCATGGAGGGCGTAAGCCTGTGGGTCGTTCGATCGAGCGACATTCACGCTTCTGATCCGGCCCAGGCCGAAGAACTGTTCGAGCCGGCGGTCGACAAGATCTATCGGCACCCGACGTTCTATGATCTTCCCGAACCCGTAAAGCACATGTGAGGGCGACTATGAACGATGCTCTCTTCCATGCGGCGCTGCTTCTGGGCGATGACTGCCTGATCCTGGCCCAGCGGTTATGCGAATGGTCAGGGCATGCCCCTACCATCGAGGTTGACCTCAGCCTTTCCAACATCGGGCTGGACCTGCTGGGCCAGGCCACGATGCTGCTGGAATATGCCGGCGAGATTGAAGGCGCAGGACGCAATGGCGATCGCCTCGCATTCCATCGCGATGCCGGTGACTTTCGCAATGCCATGCTGGTCGAGCAGCCGAACGGTGACTTTGGCCGTACGATGATCCGCCAGCTGCTGTTCTCAGCCTATAGCAGCGTGGTGTTCGACATGTTGACCACGTCGGCCGACGCGCGCCTCGCGGAAATCGCTGCCAAGGCCACCAAGGAAACGCGCTATCACCTGGATTATGCGCGCGACTGGGTCGTGCGACTAGGCGACGGAACCGCGGAAAGCCACGCGCGCATCGTCGATGGCCTCGACTGGATGTACCGTTTTGTGGATGACTTGTTTGTCTGGGGGGACAGCGCCCAGCTGCTAGTCCAACAGGGGATCCTGCCAGACCCTGAAGCGATCCGCGCCCGCTTTGAGGCGATCGTTGCGGAAACGCTGGGCTTGGCGCGCGTTGCCGCGCCGCGGGTTGGCCGCCCGCTCACCGGCGGTCGATCGGGACTCCATACCGAACATCTCTCGACGATGCTGGCCACCATGCAGGTGCTGCCGCGCGCCCATCCCGAAGCTGTCTGGTAGGATTGGTGGTATGACCGTCCCTGATCGGATGGACCGCGCGTTCCATGACAGGTTGATGGGCATCCTGGCAGACGTGCCCGACCCCGAGATACCGGGCGTTTCGGTGGTTGACCTCGGGATCGTGCAAGGCGTGGGCACGTGCGACGGAGACGTTCACGTCAATCTCACGCCAACGTATTCCGGGTGTCCTGCCACGGCGGCGATCCAGCTTTCCGTAAGGCAGGCGCTGGACGCTGCCGGATTGCACGATGTCGGTATCAGGCTGGTTCTTTCGCCGGCCTGGTCCACCGACATGATCACCGATGCCGGGCGGGAAAGGCTGAAAGCCTACGGCATCGCCCCTCCCCCGCGCGGTGCGGGATCGGCATCGCTACGCAGCCCGCAACCGGTGGAATGCCCACGCTGCGGATCAAGTGAAACCGAAGAGGTCTCGCGGTTCGGATCGACGCCCTGCAAGGCGCTGTGGCGGTGCCGGAACTGCCTTGAACCCTTCGACAACTTCAAGTGCCATTAGGAGTTCGCATGTCCTCTTCGTTTCACACGCTCGAAGTTGCCGAGGTCAGACGCGAGACGTCTGAGGCGATTTCGATGAGGCTGGCACTGCCGGACGAGCTTGCCAACGCATTCCGCTTCACGCCGGGCCAGCACCTGACCCTGCGCGCCGTGATTGACGGCGAGGACGTGCGCCGCAGTTATTCGATTTGCTCGGCACCGACCGATGGCGAACTGCGTGTTGCGATCAAGCAAGTCCAGGGCGGTCGTTTCTCGACTTGGGCCAACGCCACGCTCAGCGCCGGTGACAAGATCGAAGTCATGGCGCCGCACGGCAGTTTCACCTGGACGTTCGATCCGTCGCGTACGGGGACCTACGTCGGGTTTGCCGCAGGATCGGGGATCACGCCGATTATGTCGTTGTTGAAAACCGCACTGACAATGGAGCCGCACAGCCGCTTTCTGTTGTTTTACGGCAATCGCAACACGCAGGATGTCATCTTTCTCGAGCAGCTCGCAGCATTGAAGGACCGTTTCCTCGGGCGCCTCGCGGTCCACCATTTCCTGACCGCCGAGGAAGGCGATTTCGACATTCTCAACGGCCGGATCGATGCTGCCAAGATCGATGAAATCCTTTCCCTGCTGGTAGATCCTGCGTCGCTCGATGCAGCGTTCGTGTGTGGGCCGGGCGCCATGATGGATGCGGTGGAGCAGGGCCTTGCTAAAGCGGGCGTTCCGGCCGACCGGGTCTTGGTCGAACGCTTTACGGCAGCCGATATGAGCGACGCCCAGCGGCAAGCCGTTAGGGAATTGGAACGGCAGGCCGAAGGCCGCACAATGCGCGTTTCGATCGACGGCCGGCGCCGCACGATCGCCTACAAGGCAGAAAACGGTTCAATTTTGGAAAATGCCCGCGCCGCCGGCTTGCCCGCGCCGTTCGCGTGCAAGGCCGGTGTCTGCGCGACTTGTCGCGCGCGGGTGGTCGCCGGCGAGGTAGAAATGTTCCAGAATTTCGGGCTGACCGAAAAGGAAGTGGAACAGGGCTATATCCTCACCTGTCAGGCCATCCCGCTCAGCGACGATGTAGAGCTTGATTACGATGCCTGATGAAGCACCACTGGTCATCACAGAGCGTTCCTCCGACGGCGTCCTGCTCGTGCGCCTTAATCGGCCCGAAAGGCGCAATGCGCTCTCCACGCCAGTGCTTATGGCGCTGGTCGCGGCGTTGAACACCGCCACGGCAGATCCCAGCGTGGGGGCGGTCGTGGTGACGGGAAACGAGACGGTGTTCGCGGCCGGCGCCGACATCGACGAACTGGCCCAGGCTTCGAGCGAAGACGATGTGGAAAGTCCTCGCTTCCTCGCCTGGCAGGAGATTAGGGGCTTTACCAAGCCGTTGCTGGCAGCGGTCGAGGGCTGGTGCCTCGGCGCCGGCTGTGAGCTGGCGATGTGCTGCGATATCATCGTTGCGGGCAAAGACGCGCGCTTCGGACAGCCAGAAACCAATCTGGCGATCATGCCCGGCGCAGGCGGTACGGTCACGCTGCCCCGCCGCATCGGTCAGCAGTTGGCCATGCTGATGGTGCTAACCGGAGCGCCGATCACCGCGCAGGACGCGCGCGATTGTGGGCTCATTGCGCTGGTAACGGAAACGGGCCAGGCGTTGGAACGGGCACTCGGATTGGCGACCACGATCGCCGCACGCGCGCCGGTCGCCATCCGGGCGGCCAAGGCCAGCATCAAGCTGGCCACCGCGCTTACCGAACAAGCGCATCTGCACCGTGAACGCGAAATCTACCTTGCGCTATTGGGCAGTGCAGACAAGGCCGAGGGCATTCGCGCGTTCAAGGAAAAACGCGCTGCTGTGTGGACCGGACGCTGATCGCGCCCTGCTGCCACGGCGTCACGGCCGCGGCAGCCATTCATGCGAACATCATTGCACTGGTCAATCCGCCACGACGGCGCGCTTGACCATTGTCACCGCCAGCCGGGAGATCTCGTCCGGGGAGATCGGCCCGGCTGGATCGTACCAGTTGCCAGTCCAGTTGATCATCCCGAACAACAGCATGGTCAAAGCGCGTGCCTTGCCGTGCTCGTTTTTCAGTTGCGGATGGATATCGACCAGCCAGGCCTGTACCGCATCGACGATGCGGCGCTGCTTGGCAATGATTTCCCGGCGGGCATCCGTGGGCAGATTGTCCAACTCATCCAGTAGCACAGACTGGTGTGCGGCCGCCCCCACGTAATCAGCCATGAATGCCTTGATCAGCCGATCGAGCTTTGCCTCGCTGGTGCCCGGTGCTGCCTGCACGTCCTCCAGATTGTCGATCAGCCGATCAATGTGCGACGACATGACCCCTTGAAGGACGTCCTCCTTGGACGGGAAGTAGTGATACAGCAAAGATTTCGATGCATCGCATGCGCGTGCGATGTCCATCACCGACGTGCCCAGAAAACCCTTCGATGCAAACAGCTCGGCTGCCTTGTTGATGATCGTTTCGCGCCGTTCTTGATAATCCGCCGCTTGCGTCCGAGCCATGCGTTCTCCTCCACTGCCAGTCGCCACGGCTTTAGCAGCGTGGCAACAGAGGTCAAATCGTGCTCGCGGCCAATCCCTCAGCCCCGATTCGCATCGTCGGCTAGGCAGCAGCGCCTTACGTCGGCCGGGATAGCGACATCAGTACGGGAGGGATATAAATGGAAAGGTAGGCGATCGACGCACTCACTGCTTCATTTTCGTATTCATCCGAAATTTCTCCACATCTCATCACTGAAAGGCCGAAAAATAGATCAGCTATTTCGATTGCGTGGTAAAATTTTCCTTCAGGATCATTTATCTCTGGAATGACAAAGCGATCAGAAACCATTCCCAGTAACTGATTAGCGAGAAGGACGTCGCTTTTACGGTCGCTGAGCTTGACGATGGCAGGGGTATGTGGCCCGATCAGCAACTGGGCTGCATCATAATTCTGGCGGAAGAATTCTGCACCGCTTCGGACATAGGCAGCGACGATCTGGCGCCAATCGCTGGCTTCCACCTTGGCGACGGCTTCCTGGTACGCCAGCAATTCCGCTTCCACCGCCTCGGCTACAGCGTGAAACACGTCCTGGACATCGGCAAAAAAGTGGTAGGCCGAAGCGCGGGGGATTCCGGCCGCGCTGGCGATGTCAGGCAGTGTCAGCTTCTGCATTTCGCGCTCTTTCAGGAGTGCGCGCGCCGTTTCGAGCAATTCGCGCCGACGCTGCCGCCCCCGCGATTGCATTTTCTTCTCAGTCATAGGCCCCTCAGCGCCAAATTTCGACTACAGTCGGGTTTTGGCGTATGATATGCGGTGGTGGAGGGTGGATAGCAGCATTTTGGCTCTTTACAAATCGACGACAGTCTGGCGTTATCCGACCGGTCGGACAATTTAGAAAAGGCCTCAACGGCCGTCCATGGGGGATTTCATGTTGGTAATGGCAATCCGTTCCCGGCGCCTGTCGAGCGCCCTTCTGGCTTCCGGTTTCATCGCGGCACCAGCCCTTGCCCAGGCGGCGCCAGACGCTGTGGCCGCCCATGCCGGCGATAGCGGCGAGATCGTCGTCACCGCGCAAAAGCGCGAGCAGTCGGTCCAGAACACCAGCCTGGCCGTCACCGCCCTGGGCGGGGCCGCGCTGGCATCGGTCGGCCGCCAGGACGTGACTGCCCTGGCCGGCCAGGTCCCCAGCCTCCAGGTCAACCAGTACAGCCCCACGATCACCGTCTTCAATATCCGCGGCGTCTCGCAAAACGACTTTGCCGATTCCCAGGAAGCACCGATCGCCTTCTACAACGACGAAGTCTATGTCGGTGCGCTCGGCGCGATCAGCGGGCAGACCTTCGATCTCCAGCGCGTGGAGATCCTGCGCGGGCCGCAGGGCACCCTGTTCGGTCGCAATGCTACCGGTGGCCTGGTCCAGATCGTCACTGCCAAGCCGACCCGCCAGTTCGAGGGCTTCGGCACGCTGACCATCGGCAGCTATGGCCAGGTCGCCACCGAAGGCGCGGTCAGCGGCCCGCTGAGCGATCATGTCCGCGCCCGCCTGGCGTTCACCAGCAACTATCACGGCGGCTACATCAAGAATGATATCGGCCCCAACCGCGGCGGCAGCAAGTTCTACGGCGGCCGCTTCCAGATCGAGAGCGATGTCGGCGAACAGGGCACCTTGCGCCTCAAGGTGCAATACCTGCGCAACGATCACGAGCGCAGCTCGGGCGCCTACAGCCACGTCGCGCTCGGCGTCAACGCCGATGGCCTGGGCTATGCCCTGCCGGCCAATCAGAACTTCTGGGGCACCTGCAACGGCTGCGACGCGGTGGGGTATCGCGATGCCGACGGCAACCCCTTCACCATTTCGTCCAACACCGACCCGCGCTTCGACCGCACCTACTGGAGCGCCACGCTGCGCTACGAGCAGAAGATCGGCGACGTCGACCTCGTCTCGATCACCGACTACCAGAAGCTCAAGAAGAACTACGGCGAGGACTCGGACATCGGGCCGACCTCGGCCTTCAACTATACCACCGCCCAGGATCTCTACCAGCTCTCCCAGGAACTGCACCTCTCGGGCAAGACCTCCCGCCTGCAGTGGCTGGTCGGCGCCTATGGCATGAAAATCCGCACCGACAACGCCTATGTCGCCGACCTGGCCCAGTCACTCAATCTCGTGACCCATTACGGCGGGCGCCAGAATACCGAAAGCCTCGCCGTGTTCGGCCAGGGCGAGTACGAATTCTCGCCGCTGGTCCACTTCATCCTCGGCGCGCGCTACAGCTGGGACTGGAAGGATTACAACTTCGCTCTCACTGCCTTTGACGGCGCCGGGAACAACCAGGGCACCCAGGCCTTCAACCCCACGCTCTACCCCGCGCTCGCCCGCGAGACCTTCGGCAACTATTCGCTCAAGGCCCAGTTCGACATCCGCCCCGCCAACAACGTCCTGCTCTATGCCGGCGTCAACCGCGGCACCAAAAGCGGCGGCTTCGGCGTCCAGGCCTTCCCCGGCTTCGATCCCAGCACCCTGCCCTATGGCCAGGAAGTCCTCACCAACTACGAGGCCGGCTTCAAGACCCAGCCCCTGCCGGGCATGACTTTCAACGGCTCGATCATCCACAACGACTACAAGAACTACCAGGCCTACACAATCGTCGGCCTCTCCCAGTTCATCACCAACCGCCCGGCCCGCATCAACGGCGTCGAACTCGAACTCGGTGCCCACCCACTCTCCGGCCTCTCGCTGCAGGCCTTCCTCACCTACCTCGATACCAAGGTGCGCAACATCACCCTGCCCGCAGGGCGCGTTACAGACCGAGTCATGCCCCAGGCACCGCGCTGGAGCATCGGCGGGCGCATCCAGTACCAATTCCCCGTCGGACCAGGCGACATCTCGCTCCAGACCGACTGGAAATACGACGACGTCCAGTACTTCTCCACCTTCAACGCACCCATCGATCGCGAACCGCAGCGCGTCGTCGGCAATGCCCGCGTCGCCTTCAAGACCCGCGACACACACTGGGAAATCGCCGCCTTCGTCAACAACCTCACCGACAAATGGTACCGCGTCTACAACCTCGACCTCTCCGGCGCCCTCGGCCTCGGACAGCAGACCTTCGCTACGCCGCGATGGATCGGCGCTTCCATCTCATACAAATTCTGATCTCGAAAGGTGTCGTTCCATGCGTGACAAGGATGCCAAGCCGGCCAAGCGCCCCACCGCCCAGTGGCCGGACATCACCCGCCGCGATTTCGTCGGAAGCACTCTGATTGGCTCTGGTGCGGCACTGCTTTCGGCCAGTGCGCCCGCTATGCAGGTGTCGGCATCCGCGCAAAACAAGGCGCTGCCGATGACCGGCTTGGGCCCTGACTGGACCGGTCCAGGCGGCATCGGCGACTATGCGGGCAAGAACGGTAACACCCACAAGGTGGTCAACGCGGCCCACGGCGAAATCCGCAATGGCTCGCTCGACAAGCGGATCGCCAATGCTCCGGTCGTCGACGATGTCTATGACCTGATCATCGTGGGCGCCGGCATTTCGGGCCTGACGGCCGCGTATGTGTTTACCCACGAGCGCCCCGACGCCCGCATCCTGGTGCTCGATCAGCACGAAATCTTCGGCGGTGAAGCCAAGCAGAACGATTTCGAGGTGGACGGCTATCGCCTCACTGCCCCGCAAGGCTCGACCGGGATCGTGGTGCCGTTCGCCAAGGCGATCGAATCCGGCTTCCCCACCCCGTTCATCAAGGAATTGGGCTTCCCCACGACGTTCACCCACCAGAAGCCGCAGAACCTCACCAAAGACATTCTGATCCCAGAGGACATGTGGTCCCCCATGCATATCGCCTGGGAGCGCGCGGACACCGCCTTCTACTACGAAGGCCATGGCATGGTGAAGAACCCGTGGCGCGACGGTTTTGCCAAGGCGCCGATCTCGGACCGCCTCAAGAAAGCGCT
Organism: Novosphingobium sp. 1529; assembly: GCF_040544855.1. Classification (NCBI taxonomy): domain Bacteria; kingdom Pseudomonadati; phylum Pseudomonadota; class Alphaproteobacteria; order Sphingomonadales; family Sphingomonadaceae; genus Novosphingobium; species Novosphingobium sp. 1529. Next base: position 12,761 of record NZ_JBEPKW010000013.1, on the reverse strand, counting down.
GGTCGACCTCGAATTGTTCCGCACCCCGCCGCGCCGCGATGACTGGGCACAGTGGCTGGATTCCATGTCCTATCGCGACTTCCTGCTCAATGTCGCCAACGTGCCAGCCGATCTGATCGACGATGTCTGCGCATACCTGGATCCGATCATGGCGGCGATGGGCTGTGCGCTGGGCTCGGACATTATCTCTGCCTATTCTGCCTGGAACTACATGATGCCGGGTGTGAACGCCTATTCGCGCTATCTCAATGGTGGCGCTGATCCCACCGATGCAATCTATCTTGCCACGTTCCCGGGGGGGAACACCTATCAGGCCAAGCGCTTCCTCAAGCTGGCCAAGCCCGAAGCGCTGGATGGCGAAGATACACTTTACGGGCTGCAGTACAGCAAGGTGAACTGGGACGCGCTGGATCGCCCAGGCGACAAGTATCGTATGCGGCTCAGTTCCACGGTCTTTTCAGTCGTCCATGAAGGCAAGGCACCCACGGCCAAAATCGTGCGCGTCACCTACGAAAAGGGCGGCAAGCTACAATCCGTGCGTGGGCGCCGGGTGATCTGCGCAGGGCAGCAACATGCCAACAAGCACATCTGCCACGACGTCAGCCCGGCCTATCGCGAGGCGATGAACGCCTTTCAGCATGCGCCGATCCTTACGCTCAACGTCGCACTGCGAAATTGGAAGTTCCTGGAAAACCTCGGCGTTGCGGCGGTCCGCTGGTTCGAAGGGCTGGGCTGGTGGACCAGTCTGCGCCGCAATCTCGTGCTCGATGGCAAGGAGACCCAGCCACTCGACCCGAACAAGCCGGTAGTGCTGACGCAATACATCCCGTTCCTCAATCCCGGCGTGCCGTTCCCCGATCAATGCACCGCGGGCCGAATGCAACTGTTCGGCATGACGTTCGCCGATATCGAGAGCCAGATTCGCGCCCAGTTCACCAAGATGTTTGCACCTTACGGCTTTGACGCCGATCGCGACATCGCAGGGATCATCGCCAATCGGCAGGGTCACGCATATATGTGCGGCTATCCGGGCTTCTATTTCGGCAAGGACGGCAAGAAGCCACCGATGGAAATTCTGCGCGAACCTTTCCATCGCATCGCCTTCAGTCATTCCGAATTGTCGGGCGCGCAGATGTGGGAAACCGCCGTCGAACAAGGCGAGCGCGCAGCCAAGCAGATGCTGGCACTGGCCGACTAAAAACTTTCCCGATCAGGAGCCAATCCAATGACCATTTCACCAAAGGTCGGTCTTTCGCTGCTCGCGGCAGGCCTTTCTGCCATCGTTGTTCCTGCCGCCCATGCGCGCCCTGCTAAGGCCCCGCCAACGGCTGCAACCGAAACGACCACATCCTTCGCAACGATGGGCGACATCCCGGCACCGTCCAAAGCGGAACTTGAGGCATTCCGCAAGGCAACACAGGCCCTCTATACGCTGAAGGAGCAGGCCTTTGCCCAAGGCGCAGCCGATCCGATCGTGAAGCGCTTCTACGCCAACAACGCCCTTTCTGTGACGCCCGAAGGCAAAGTCGAACAAGGCCGCGCCGCGTTCACTGAAACGTACAACAAGATCGTTCCGCAGTATAACGTCAAGGTTGTACCTTACAACACGTATGTAAATGGCAGTGCCGGCTGGGACTGGGCGACCTTTTACGTAACCCCCAAGGACAGTTCCAGCAGCGAAAAGCCCTTCTCGTTCGCCATCCTGTTCCTGTGGACGAAGGTCTCTGGTCGCTGGGTCTGCGCCGGCGACATCTATGTCTTGGGCAGCTTCCAGGCCACCCAATAAAACCTCGCCGGACAGCGGCCCATTTCTGCCGTCTGCAACGTCGTCTCGTTCTGGAGCAATTGATGTTCAAGAAAAGTCTGCTGACACTTGCCTGTGTCCTGGCCTGGAATGCGCCGGCTCGAGCCGAACTCGAGCCGGAGCAACTTGCCGTTGAAAGCCTTCCGGAAACCATGGCGCCCCACTGGGTGTGGGTGAACGAAATCGCCTTCGACCATATGACGGACGGGCGCGCCTATCTGGTCGATGGCGATAGCGGTCGCGTGCTGGGCATGATTAGCGCCGGCTATGGCCATGGGTCGCTGCTTCTTCACCCCTCGGGCAAGTATTTCGCCGTTCCGGCGACCTACTTCTCACGCCACACGCGGGGCGAGCGCAACGATGTCGCCACATTCTACAAGATGACTGATCTGGCCCCTGGCACGGAAGTGGCGCTGCCGCCGAAACGGTACAACGGCATGCCATTCCTGGCGACGAACCGGATGATGCCCGGCGGCCACTTTGCCTTGGTATACAACTTCACGCCGGAGCAGTCCCTGACCGTGCTCGACATGGAAAGCCGCAAAGTCACCGGCGAGTTCGCAACGCCTGGCTGCGGCCTGACCTTTCCGTTTTCGGCCACCAGGTTTTTCCTGCTGTGCTCGGATGGATCGACCCAGCCCGGAACGCTTGATGCCCAGGGCAATATTTCGTTGCAACCGGCCACCCAGCAGCTGTTCCCGACTGACGACCCCGTGACCGAGAAGGGAGTCTGGACCGGCAGCAACTGGCTGTTCTTTTCGCGTGACGGTCAGGTCTTCGTCGTCGGCGAGGCCCAGGGCAAGCCCACTGTGCTGCGCAAGTGGCCACTGGTCCAGTCGGTCCCCGGCCATTGGCGGCCGGGTGGGCAGCAGACCGCCGCCTATCACCAGCCCACCGATACGCTGTTCGTGCTGATGCACCAGGGCGATGCCAATTCACACAAGGATGCCGGCACGGAACTCTGGGTCTACAAGGCATCGGAGGGCAAGCTGTTGCGCCGGATGGATCTGAACGGCGGCGCCACTTCTGTCGCCGTCAGCCAAGACGCGGCCCCGCTGCTCTATACCGCCAATCTCGGTGAAACGCCGCTCAAGATCCGTGACGTGGATACGGGCAAGGTCCGCCGCGAAGTTGGCGGCATCGGCTATTCGATCACTGTGCTGCAGCCGGCCCCTGTGGACACGGGCCATGATTGACAGCTGGGCCCTTCTCACGGGGGAACTGGCATTTGCCGGCCTGTTTCTGGTGTCTGCCGCGGCCAAGCTGGCAAGGTACCAGCAATTCGCAGCGGCAATAGACAGCTACATGTTGGTGCCGATGGCCTTGGTCATGCCAGTGGCGGCCATTCTGACCGGCGCCGAACTGGGCACGGGTTTGGTCCTTTCGGGCTCGATGGTTTCGCCCTTTCCGCTCGGGGTTCCGCGCGTTGCCGCCCTCACCCTCGCTAGCGCCCTGCTTACCGCCTATGCGGCAGCGATGGCAATCAATCTTGTTCGCGGGCGCACAACGCTGGGCTGCGGCTGCGCAGGCTTTTCCAAGGCAGACACGCCAATCAGCAGATCGCTCGTGGTGCGCAATCTCGCACTTGCCTTCGCGGCTTTGGTCCTGGCCCACGGCGGCGCCAACAGCCGCGTGCTGCACATCGCCGATCTGGCTTACGCCGTGGCGGCTGCGGTTACCATACTCGTCCTCTATTCGTCCTTCGCGCAGTACGAGAAGAACCGCGCGATCTTGAAGGGCAGCCCGCGATGAACCAACTCCTTGTCTACGCTGTTGCCCTGCAATGGGTGCTGATGCTGGTCATGGCTGCCATGATGCTCGGCATGCTGCGCCAAATCGGCGTCCTGCACGAACGCCTTCCGGCGGCAGGCGCCCTTACGCTTTCGGGTGGACTGCGCCCCGGTGACAACGTGCCCGCGGCAAGCTATGCCGGGCTGGACGGCGAGACCGTCAGCATCGGCGGCCATGCACCCGACGGTCGAGCGACGCTCTTGTTCTTCCTGTCGCCCACGTGCCCCACCTGCAAGGCAGTCCTACCCAGTATCCTGGGCGTTGCCGGGCAATTCCGCAAGACAACCCGGTTGGTGCTGGCCAGCGACGGAGATGAGCCGCTGCAACGGCGGATGGTCAGCCAGGAAAAGTTGCACGATTACCCGCTCGTCCTGTCGATGGAACTGGGCCGCCAGATGGGGGTGTCCAAGCTGCCTTACGCCGTGCTGGTCGGCAGCGACGGCAAGATCATTGCCAAGGGCCTCGTCAATAACAGTGAGCATGTCGAAAGCTTGTTCGAGGCGCAGCGCCTCGGCGCCGGTTCGATCCAGGAATATCTGGCTGCCCAACGCCATTCCGCAAACGGAGTCGAGGAGTTCGCACAGTGACCAGATTTGATCGCATTTTTGAAAAGATGTCCCGTTCTTCGGCCCGCAATGTGTCGCGCCGCAGCTTTCTCGGCCGCATCTCCACCATTGGCGCCCTCTCGGCGTTGCCCTTGCTGCCCGTTTCCCGCGCCAATGCCAAGCAACCGGGCGAATCCGGCGACCCGCAATCGTGTGACTATTGGCGCTATTGTGCGATCGACGGCTTCCTGTGCTCATGCTGCGGCGGATCGACTTCCACCTGTCCTCCGGGCACCGAGCCATCGCCGATCACCTGGGTTGGCACTTGCAGGAACCCAGTCGACCAGAAGGACTACGTGATTTCCTATAACGATTGTTGCGGCAAATCGGCGTGCGGTCGGTGCCAATGCACGCGCAACGAGCGAGACACCCCAGTGTATATGCCGGCGAGTTCCAACGATATCAATTGGTGCCTCGGTACACAGGTCGGGGTGGTTTACAACTGCTCCACCGCTGTCGTGCTTGGTGCGGCCTGAGGCCAACGGTCATGAACACGCGGATCGTGACTGGCATAGCGATTACCACATTGATCGCGGCGATAGTTTTCGCGCCGGCATCCGGGTATCCGGCTGCCCCGGGCACCAACGGGCGGCGACCGCAAGTGAACTACATGCTCGAATGCCAAGGATGCCACCTGCCCGATGGCGCCGGCATGCCCGGGCGGGTGCCGGCTTTGAAAGGCGAGGTTTCACAATTTCTTGCCGTACCGGGCGGTCGCGCTTTCCTGGTTCAGGTGCCTGGGTCTGCGAACTCCAAGTTGAGCGACGGGGATCTTGCCGATGTACTCAACCTGATCGTCGCGCAGTTCGGCGGGCAAAAGGCCGGCACCTTTGCAATGTTCACTGCCGATGAAGTTGCCAGATACCGAACAACCAAGTTGGCCGATGTTCAGGGAACGCGGGCGAGACTGGTTGCCGCGTTCCCGCGCAGCAAATGACTACCTACGGAGAACCTGAAATGCGATCGACCAAAATTCACACTGCTGCCTTGGCAGTTGTCAGCGGCCTGGTTTCCAGCACCGCCGTTCAAGCCCAAGCTGCCACTCCGGCCGCCCCTGCTGCATTCAACCAGTGCAAGGCATGCCACGTGGTTGCTGCTGGCCAGAAACCCACGATCGGCCCGAACCTGAACAAGGTCTATGGTGCCAAGGCGGGCAAGCGCCCGGGCTACACCTATTCCGCGGCGATGGCCGCAAGCGGCATCACGTGGAATGCCAAGACGCTGGACGCTTTCATCACGGCGCCGCAAAGCGCCGTGAAGGGCACCAAGATGTCATTCTTTGGCGAGAAAGACCCGAGCAAGCGCGCAGCAATCATCGCCTACCTGCAGGGCTTGAAGTAACATCCCGGCAACGCTGGGCGGGTCAAAGGCGTTTTGACCAGATTGAGTTAAATCACCGCTGACCAGAATCCGCTCTGGTTCACATGAATGGTAATGGCGGCGTGGCGCGACTTGATCGCCCGCGCCGCCTCACCAAGCTTGGCTGAACGGGGCCGCGCCCTACGCCAAGCCGAAATGCTGCTGCAATTCTGCGAGCAATTCCTTGTGGAAGGCGATCATGCGGTCATCCGGCTGCCATGCCGAAAAAAAGTCGAGCTCCGGATCGATGACATTGCTGCGATGGCCCGTCATGGCCTCCAAGATGGCAACGCCGCAATAGGGAACATAGGCTTCGGCATAGCCGCCTTCGTGGACCGCCACCAACCGTCCGCCGCACAGACGCGCTGCCGCATCCATCATCAACGCCGTCAGTTCTCGATAGCTGGCACTGTGCAGCAGCATTCGCGCGAGCGGGTCGACAGCATTTGCGTCCAGTCCACTAGCGACGATGATCAGGTCGGGGCTATACTTTTCCAACGCGGGGACGACGATCTTGCGGAAGGCATGAAGATAGGTTTCGTGGCCGCTGCCGGCAGGCAGCGGAATGTTGAGGTTGTACCCCGTTCCCTTGCCTTCGCCACGGTCCTCCGCGCCGCTGTAGCCAGGCGGAAAGCAGCGGTCCTGGTGGACCGAGATTGTGAGCACGTCAGAGCGGTCGTAATAGATCGATTGCGTGCCATTGCCGTGGTGAACGTCCCAGTCCACTACCGCGACACGCTCCACGCCGAATTCCGCCTTGGCAGCCTCGATGGCGATTGGAATGTTGGCCAAGAGACAAAACCCCATCGGACGGTCGGCCAGGCAGTGGTGACCGGCAGGGCGACATAGCGCATAGGCATTGTCGAACTCGCCGTTCAGCACTGCCCGCGTCGCAGATTTGGCAAGCCCGGCAGAAACTTGCGCAATTTCGAAGCCGCCTTGGCTGAACGGTGCCAAGTCTCCCAGATCGCCTCCGCCGGCATCACTGGCCGTCTTGAAAGCGTCAAGGTAGCGGCGTGGATGGACCCGCAGCAAATCCTCCATAATGGCGGGCGACGACGAGGGAAACGCGACCTTCGTTGCAAGATCGGACGCCTTGAGGAGGTTGAGTATACGACGCTTCGATTCCGGGGTGTCCGCGCCAACCGACCCTGCCGGAGGCTGCACCCAGCGACCGATCGGGAGGAACAACGCCTGCACCCCAGTGCTGTGCCAGAATGTCAGTTCGTCAGAGAAAAAGGCTGTGCTCATCGCTGCTCCCATTTCTTGTGCAACACTGCGCCAAATCGCGCCCTGCGGCTGCGGTGACACCGCACTACGCCACCCCCTTCGGGCACGCTGTGTCCGCGCTGCCAGGCATTGGGTGAGCGTGCCAAAAAAGTATATCGAACGGCCGCGATCCGAACACCAACTGTTGAATTAACCAACCAGTCGGTCATACTGCAATCAAGTTTCGCAGTCGGAAGCTCACATGGCGCACAGACATCGCAGCGGAGACACCACCCAGCCCACCGATTTCGGCAGCAGCATCGCCGTAGCGAACGACGGATCGTCAGCCGGTCTGTCGGAATTCGAAGCGGCACTCTCAGCCGAATATGGACAGCACACAGCAACAGCGCGCGCTGCCCACTATTGCGCGCGGTTTGCCAAGCCGCGCTTCGGCCCCTTCGAGGTGGGCGTCGCTGCGGGACGCTCGTTTGCTTGGACCCGCAAGCGCGCAGGCCTTGCGGAACGCTGGCATGAGAACATCTTTCTCGTCCATCAACTCGATGGCAGATCGACCGTCAACCACGCCGGGCGATCGGTGGATATGCGCCCATGCGATATGACGCTCATTGATCCCATCGGCCCCTGTGACTTCGAGTTCAATGGCCATGGAACGCTCGTGTCCTACGGCTTTCCAAGACGCCATTTGAACAATATCAACCTGCCTTCCGATGCCGTGATCGCACGTCGGATTAATGGCTCCGATGGCTTCGGGCTCATCTTGTCATCTTATCTGTCCTCAATGTTGGCAGTCAAAGCTGATTTCGACCAGACAGACATGGATATTCTTTCAGGCATCGTATTCAAGATGCTTGACCGTTACCAGAACAATGGCGGATTCCAGCAATCCCAACCAGCGGCTTGCAGCAAATTGGAAAGACTGCGCGAATGGGCCATTGAAAATCTGGCATTGGCCCAGATCACCCCCGAGGTCATGGCCAGAGCCTGCGCCGTCTCGCGCAGGAAGCTCTATAGATTGTTCGAAGACACTGGTATGACACCCCAGCACTGGCTCTGGCAGCTACGGTTGGAAGTCGCCCACCAACGCCTGCAACGACACGACGGGCGCACCATCACAGACATCGCCTTCAGTGTCGGTTTCAACGATGCCGCTCATTTTTCACGGGCGTTTCGCAATGCGTTCGGCACGAGTCCGAGTGCGATCCGCAAAACATCCTGAGCGGTGCGTATTTCGGGTCAGAATTTGCTCTAGGTCAGCGCGGCGAGGAAATCCGCTCGAATGGCGCTCGCAGCATCGTTCTCGGCAATGAACACGATCGTCGTGCACCTTTCACCGGCTGCCCAGTTACGCATGGCAAGTGGCGGTGAGAAAACATCGCGCACACCCTGAACCAAGATGGGCCGGTCGATCTCCGCGATCCGACAAACGCCTTTGGTCCGCAGCAAAGCACCAGAATATTGCTTCGCCACCCGGTCGAGCGCCATCGCGATTTCCCCCCACGATCTGGTCTCTTGGATGGTTATTGATGCCGTCGAAACCGGAAGCGCGTGTCCATCCTGAGTGTCGCCTTTTCGCCCGAGGCGCTCCAGCACGGGCTGGAATGGGATCGGCGCGGGCGCAAGGAACACCGCCGCCTCGCATGCGCCCTGGGTCACGAACAACAACTCGGCCAGCGGATTGAGTTGGCTGATGCTGTCAAGCGTGCAACTCCACGATCCTTCGTCAGCGATATCCGATTTGGTCACCACGATCCGGTCTGCCGCAATCGCTTGTTCACGCGCCTCCAACGAGCTTTGCAGGGTCAAAGGGCCGAACACGCCATCAACGCAACTGATCACCGAATGCAGGAAGAAGGTCTGCCTGATCCAGGCATCGCAGCTGAGCAAGCGAATGATCGAAACTGGCCTGGCAATGCCTGTCGTCTCAATCACCACCCGCTCGAACTGCGGAATATCGCCGCGCTCGGCGCGCAGTGAAAGATTTCGCAGTGCCATGCCAAGATCGCCGCGAATGCTGCAACACACGCAGCCGCCATCGAGCAGCACGACAGGTTCCGTCCCTTCAGACTCTGCCAGAACGAGTTGGTCGATCCCTATCTCTCCTACCTCGTTGACCAGCAGGGCCGTGCGCGCGAACGCCGGGTCCCTCAACAATTGCGACAGCAAAGTCGTCTTGCCCGAGCCAAGATAGCCAGTGAGGAGAAGGATGGGGATCGCCATGTCGATCAATACCTGTAGGAGAGAGTCAGGCCGATGGTACGCGGCCGGAACGTGACCGACCGGAACAGCGACGAGGTCCGCGATTCATGCGCCAGAGACAACGCCTTGTTGTTGTTGAAGACATTGTTGGCGAATACCGACACATCAATGCCGGAAAGACGCGTTCCGAGACGCACGTTAGCAAGATGATATTCCGGCAGGCCGTAGTAGGCCGGATCATAGCTCACGTCCTGCGGATTGTTTCCTGCAACGTTGCGAGGGTCACCCGATTGGTACTGGTAATCGATCCGAGCGTACGATTGCGCCCCGGCCACTTCGAAATCGTATTGCCCGGATGCGGTCACCTGCCATGGCGATCCCGGCAGGCGATCGCCCGCAGAACTGACGGCGAGAGCCTGGTTAGCTCCGGCCGCACTGGCATAGACCGTATTGCGGAACTCGGCGTGGGTGTAGGCCGCCGCTAGGCTCAGCACAAGATGGTCGACCGGACGCGCCTCGATCTGGATATCACCACCACGAATGCGCGCCGACCCCAGGTTCGCCACGAAGTTGTCGGCACAGGCCGGCAACAGAACCGTCTGCTGAATATTCTTCCAGTCGATCTGGTAGACACTGCTATTAACGCGCAGTCGACCGCCGGCGAACGTATTCTTTGCACCCAGTTCATAGTTCCAGACCGAATCCGATTCGAACGTGACTGGATTGGTGTCCAGGCCCAGTGACGCGAGATCTGACCTGCAGGTGTTCGGCACGCGCGGATTGTAGCCGCCGATACGGAAACCCTTCGACGCAGTTAGATAGACATTATTTTCCCGGTCGAAGTTATAAACCAGACTGAATTTGGGTGTGAACGGGTTGCCGCTGATTGCCCCGGAACTGGTCAACGGCATAGCACTGCCGACAACCGGACCATACTTGGTGGAGGTGCCATTGAACTCGGTATGGGCCCAGCGCAGGCCGGCGACAATCTTGAGCTTTGGGGTTACCTTGAAATCCACCTGCCCAAACGCCGCAAGTTGCTTGTCGATCGCCTGGTAGGGATCTTGGACGTAGATGGAATCCCCATTCACCAATCCGGTTCCGAAAATCGACGCAAAGTTCAGCCCGGTCTGCGCTTCGAAAAAGCTGGGCAGGAATGCGGCGGGAACATTCTGATAAGCGATCTGCTTGCTGTGCTGGTAGAAACCGCCAATTACCCAAGTAAGGCGGCTGTCGGCCGGGCCATTCGACTGCAGGCGCACTTCCTGCGTGAACGATTTCTGGGTGTTGACGTAGTCAGACGGGCTCACCGCGCCGTCGGGATAGTAGGGATTGCCGACGAACAGGGCGCTGTCGAGGCTGGTGTAGTCGCTGGTGGCACGTTGCTGACGATCAAGGTATGCCGTGCTCGAAATTGCAGTGACCGACCCGAGGTCTGCCTCGATCTTCAAGGAAGGAAGCGTGAACCGGTCACGGTTCGGCGAGGCGATCGCGTTGCCGCTGTTGAACCGACCAACCGCTGGATCTGACAGTTGCACCCAATACGCATCGCCGTCATTCTTGACCGTCTTCTGGAAAAACACCGCCGGCGTGATTGTAAGACTATCGGTGGGTTTGAAGGTCAGCGCGGCTCTGGCTACGATGACATCGCTGCGGTTGGCGTTCTTGTCTTGCACCGCACCGGTGCGATAGTTCACTCGATCGACATATCCGCCATCGCGCCGGTGCGAAATCGACACGCGGAATCCGATCTTGTCAGTCACCAGCGGACCGCCGAGCGACAGGCCCTCTTCGTAGCTTAGCCCACCCGCCTTGGTAGTAGCGATTTCGCCCCGGGCATAAGCGCTGAACTTATCCATGCTTGGTTGCGGCAGGATGAAGCGGATGGTGCCGCCTTCGGACCCAGCGCCAAACAGCGTGCCCTGCGGCCCTCGCAGCACTTCCACGCGCTCCAGGTCGAAGATTTGCGGGTACGCATTGCCACCACTATAGCCCAGGCTGCGTATCTGGATCGGGGTATCGTCGATATAGACGCCGGTAGTTCCGGCACCTGAGGTTGAACTTACGCCGCGAATGGCGATGTCAGTGTTGCTGCTAGACCTGGTATTGTAGGCCGAGAAGTTCACGCCTGGCGCAAAGCGCGAGAGATCCTGCATATTGCGCACGCCCCGCGAATCCAGACTTTCGCGGCCTAGCGCCGTAATGCTGATAGGCACTTGCTGGACCGATTCACTGCGCCTCTGCGCGGTGACCACGATTTCGCCCGACGGCGCGGTCTCGGCTGCACCGGATGCACCGCTGTCTTGAGCCGGAACCGACTGAGCGATCGCCGCGCTGCCCCCCATTGTCGTTGCCAGCAATATAGATAGAAATTTTGATTTGCTCATTTTTCAATCCCCCATTTCAATTTATTTTAAATTAAAATCTAATTTTTATATTTGGATTTAATTGAGCTCATTTGCTTGGAAAGACACGATTGAATTGACACGCCATTGGCCATCACGGCGAATCCAGCAAAACAGGACCCTAAACGTCCATGGTTTTTCGTCATTATCGCGCGGCATCACCGGATAATTGACAAAATCCCATCCCGCATCCCCGCAAACAAACGTCTTCACCGGTTCGATCGCGACAAGGTAATTCCTGGTTACCACCTCGAAGAACGGCCGCATTTCTGCTGAACCATTGAGCTCGGGATAGCCTTGAGCCGCCCAGAGAGCATCTTTAGTGAAAAACTTATCAAAAAGAGGTTCTGGATTACGGTCTTGAAAGCACTTGCAGTGCAGGTCATACTTTTTTCGCAGTACAACTCTGAATTTATCAAGATCTTTTTCAGACACAGCTTACGACCTCCAAATCTCTATATACGATTCTTCCCTCAAACACTGTAACAAGTACCTTGGTATCCCCGACCTGATCGGTGGGTATCTCGAACAGATTTCGATCGAGGATGATGAAGTCGGCCGATTTTCCCGCCGCAAGAGTGCCGATCTTGTGATCCAGTCCGACTGCACGCGCACCGGACAGGGTCATCATCTCGAGTGCGGTTTCCAGCGAAACAGATTCCGAGCCTCTTTCCAGCATGCCTTGCAAAGCGGGGAAAAGATTGGGGTTTTCGGTGATGATCCAATCTGAACCGACGGTCATGTGGGTGCCAAGACCGTGCATCGTGGCAAAGGTGTAGCCCGTATCCAGCACCGCGAATTCGGGTGTCTTGAGGTGCCAGATTGCCGGCGAGAACTCGGCGATGACATTCAACTGAGCAAAGCGCGGGCGATCGTCGGGATGAATGAATGTGCAGTGGGCAATTTCCTGTGGGCGCATGCTGGCACCATCGGTTTTGCGCAGCTTCTCGATAGCATTGAGCGCGGTTCTGATCGCCCCTTCCCCGGCACAATGCATCTTGAGCAGAACACCCTCGCGGTCATAACGAACCAGCGCGGCGGTCAGGTCTTCTTCCGATATCTGGATACGGCTCGGGTCGATCTGACCATCGACCAGCGGCGCCTCGGTGAAATGGGGCGGCAGTGGCGCACCGTCGATCCAGCATTTCACGAAGTCGGTATGGACGTGCGGGCTTGCAAAATCCTTCCGCTGGGCAATCAGACGCTCGAGATCTTCTTCCGAAGCGCCGCGGGCAAAACCCTCTTCCTGCCAAACCAGGTGCGCCGTCACGCGCATCTGTCGCGCGACGATCTGGATGAGAAAGCGCGACAATCAAGATGAGAATCCGGTGTGTCGGGACCGGCGCAGGGCGTAGCCCGTAGCCGGTCCCG